>JAZNZK010000012.1:0-100121 GCA_045594905.1 Ruminococcus sp. | reverse complement strand
TCCCACCAATGCACCCGATGAGATACAAACTTATCTGACCGATTTTTTCTCTTAAGGTAAGCTATGAAAGACTTGGCTTTTTCATAGTCATTCCTCCTTTTCATAATCATTCCTCCAAGATTTTTTAAAAGTTAGCTTCTGCATTCAATATACCACAAACCCTGTAATGTTTCAAGTATTTTCGTGCTCTTTGAAAAACTTGCGCGGTATGTAAGAGATTGTTCTTAAACGATTTTACCATTTACAGGTTTATTTGAAAAAGAAATTTATGGTATGTCTCTTTTAACGATTTTTGAAAGCCCGAAAAAAGTCTCATATAGCCTTGTTTTTTCTTTAAAAGCTTATTTAATTTTCCTGTGCATTTTTCTTACATTTCTTTACGTCTTTAAAAATATTATTGACAAATCCATTCTAACGTGTTAGAATGGATTTGTAATCTAACGCATTAGAATGGAGGGTTAAAAATGGAGACACCGAAAATTTTTGAGAGTGAATACAGATTTTGCTTATTGCTATGGGAAAACGAGCCCATAAAGAGTCCTGACCTTGCAAAGCTGTGTCTCGATAAGCTCGGCTGGAAGCCGTCAACAACCTATACGGTAATCAAAAGACTTTCGGAAAGAGGAGTATTAAAAAACGAAAAGACGGTAGTAACCTCTCTTGTTTCAAAGGAAGAAGCTCAGGCATCCGAGATAGACGAGCTTGTTGAAAAGAAATTCGAGGGCTCTCTCCCCGCTTTTATTGCCGCTTTCACAAAGAGCAAAAGGCTTACTGAAAGCGAAATAAACGAGCTGCAGGCAATGATAGACACCGCCAAAAAAGGAGGTATGAAATGATAAGAGTATTTTCAAGCATTTTGTCAATGAGCTTTTCCGCAAGTGTTATTATTTTATCGGTTATGATAATCAGGGCAATTTTCAAAAAATCGCCCAAGTGGATAAATCTCATTCTTTGGTGTTTTGTGGCTTTACGGCTTATATGTCCGTTTACTATAGAGAATCCTTACAGTGTACAACCTAAAAGGGCGGAAGTTGTCTATAACGTAATTACGTCTGATAAAACAGTTGAAGAGATAAAGCTCCCTCTTCAGCTTCCAGCTCCTGTCACCGAAAATGATCCTGCAAGCGTTTATGAAGGCGTACGCTTTGAAGCGCCGTCGCTGTATTCGATTCTGTCTGTAATATGGATAGTTGGTGTTATCGCGATGCTTATTTATGTTGCAGTATCATACGTAAGACTTTTTTCCCGTACCCGTCTTGCGATAAAGAAGAAAGAAAAAGTATATGCTCTGAGTAATGCATCAACTCCCTTCGTGTTCGGAATATTCAAGCCCCGTATATTTATTCCAGCCGACTGCAAAGATGAAAATCTATCTCACATTATTGCTCACGAGCTTATTCACATATCAAGGCTTGACCATCTGTGGAAGCCCCTCGGTTTTATTGTACTGTCTTTTCATTGGTTCAATCCATTGGTTTGGCTCTCGTACAGTCTTTTCTGCAGTGATTTGGAAGCTGCCTGCGACGAGAGAGCGATAAAAGGAATGAGTGACTCAGAGCGTGCGGACTACGCTCAGGCTCTGCTTGATTGCAGTACCAAAAAAAGCTTTATATCAGCCTGTCCTATCGCCTTTGGAGAAAAGGGAATTAAAGAAAGAATAAAATCAGTTTTGAACTATAAGAAGCCTGCCGTGTGGATAACGGGAGCCGCTCTTATTCTGTGTGCTCTAGTTGCATTCTTCCTTTTGACGGACAAAAAGAGCGAAGATACGCCGACAAAAGACAAAGACGTCAACGTTATAACCGAAAAAAGCACAGAGCTAAATGCACCTATTCCGGACAGGGATACGACGCATAAATTTCCCGAAATCCCAGAAGATGCAGTGGACTATGCGTTTGATATCGGCTTCGGAATTCATTCAAAGCATTACAAATCGGGCGCTGCTTACGGATACGTTGCAATGATCAATTCAGCTGATATCGAAAAAGTAAAAGCCAACGAGACGGTAGAGCTTTACTATATGGAATATTACTATTACGAAAACACTATATCACCATCCGAGGACGACGTTAAAATAATATATCCGATGTTCTTTGCGTTGCTTCGCAACACGAAAACAGAGGAAGTCACAAGGTTAGGCGCAATAACGGATTACACCTTCAAGGCAAAGTACAAGACCTCGGAAATGATAAATAAATACGGAGATGAATGCTCCGCCGCCATTGCCGAAATGTACAGAGAGTATTTTCATCTCGACATGGGTGAGGAGGAACAGACGGTGCTTGCCGCTTACAAAGCCGCATCAAATGCAGCAAGCTGGTTCAGAGTCGCAAGTATCCTTGAACATCAAAAAGAATATCCCTCTGCGTCCGACCTATATATTGAAATTGACGGCAGGCGCTATTACAAAGTCAATGAGTTTGACAGCTACGAGGACTTTGAAGACTACCTTGAGGGTCTGTTTTCAAGGGAGCTTTGCGAAGAATTTTTAAATAGCAACAATATTTCCTACATAAACCGCAATGGTGAGCTCTACGCAACGCTCGGTATAAGAGGCTCAAATATTCATATGGGCAACGAATACTATATGGTGGAAAAAAATTCCGATGCAAAATATACGGTAAAAGTAACCGTTGAAGTTCTCGGAGAGGATGCGGTAACGGTTATCGGAACCGAGGCGTTTGAGTTTCATTATGAATTCGTTGACGGCAAATGGGTATTTACCGAATTCCCCGAAATAAGATAAGTAAAAACTGTATCCTTCAATGAAGTGAACCTTGATGCCTTCACAAAAGGATACAGTTTTTTTATTTTATCTTCATTTTTCTCCTTGTCGACATTCGACTAATCGTTTTTAAGCTTTTTACCTACAGGGCATACCTGGAGACACCTTTCAACGATAATGTCTGTGAAGTTAGGACACTGATAGCAAAGTGTCTGAATCTTATCCTTTGCATCCAATGCCTCTTCTATCTTTTCGTCGGTTATCCTTTCGGGGACATCAAGCTTTGGAATCTGCCATCCCAGCATACCCGAGCCCGCACCCTCGGAAAGCGCGAGTGATCTTGCCCACATACAACGGGTTTCGTCACGCTTCATAGTCCTATACGTCTGACCTTCACGGATTACAATGTCGGTACAAGCCTCGTTTGAAAGAGCCTTCATAGGACACGCCTCCGAGCAAGCGGTACAGCTACTGTCACAAAGGCTTTCGGTAAAGGGCTTAGTTGCAGTTAAAGGAGCATCGGTAATAACAAAAACAAATCTGAGACGAGGTCCGCAATCAGGATGAATGAGCATTCCGCTCTTTCCGATACTACCAAGTCCTGCCGCTGCGGCATAGGGAGCATTTGCAGCAAGGTCGGGCATATGACGGCCAAGCTTACCTATCGTCATATAAGAATCAGGCTCAAGGTCGGGCAAGGTGATTGCAAAATATCCTTGTTTATTAAGCACACTGCAAAGGTCTTCACCTGTCCAGATACACTCCTTCAGGGTTTCATAGTGCATAAACGCATATGGGGCTCCGTCCTCTGCCTCCTGATTACAAGCAAGCTCTACCATTCTTTCGGGGAGCTCGTTTGCAATAGCAACGATGGATTTGCATCCCGGGTAAAGCTTCTTAATTCTTTCGATGCCCGGATATTTGACAGAATCTATATCGCCAACACTGACCATTTCAGCATTTTCGAAAATAGGAGAAGAAAGGTCGAGTGTAGGGAAACAATCTTCCGACCAGTCACGAAGAACTCTCGTCTCGCGGTCGAAGGGAATGTTACAAATAACGGAAGCAGAGTAAATCGCCTTTCCGTCTTCCTGCCAGCCTGCATTTTCGGCATTCTGTCTGGAAATTCCCTCTACCTTTGCACCCGGTACGGCATCAAAATTTGAAATGCCCGTATAAGTCCAATCCTGAATTGCCTCGTACCCCAAATCGTCAAGATAGCGTGTAACGTCAATAAGGCATTGAGTCATTCTGTCTGTTGTGGGACGTTCTACGTGGATGGCATTTCTTGCCTCCAGGTCAACGTCCTTTCTGTATTCCTGCACCGAACGTCCGAAGGTAATTACAGTTGTGAAGTAATCGAAAAACTGTTCTGTGCGGAAGCCGTCTTCGAATAGATGCTTGAGATTTACAAAATCGGAAAGAGGAGCTATTGTCATACGATCAGCACCGTTGGCAATTGCCATTTCAACAATTTTGTTGAGCATTTTTTCTTTGGAAACGTCCGACATTTTCTTTTTTCTGCGAGGACCGGGAGAGTATTTCTTATCCCACAGGCGGTTCTGCTTATTCATGCAATATTTGAACGACCTGCACATATAACCCTGATTGTCTACTCGGGGAACAGTCTTTATCGCTTCATATATCCCCTCTTCGTCTATATGTACAAGGTCTGCAAGCTTTGTAGTGTCAAGATGAGCCTGTTCACCGTAGAAGCAACGCCAACGATTTATGTTAAGATAGCTGAATTTCTTGCCTTCTATTTCAAATTCTATCTGATTTGGAACGTTGAGCTTTTCTTTTTCATAGTTAAGACCGATGCAATGCTTTGCACACATCTTGCACTTATCGCAAAGCGGCTCTCCTCTGTACAGTGGGTCGGGTTCAAGGTCTGCTGACGTAATAATACAAATAATTCTTTCGCGCGGTCCGTATTCGGGTGAAAGAACCATGCCGTGATATCCGTATTCACCAAGGCCACAGGCAACAAAAGCCGCCATATGGCTAAACGAAGCTGCATGCTCATAGGGAACGTCCTTGTACTGTCTGTGTCGCCAATAGGTACTGCAAGGCTGTGCAACTGTTGTGAAGCCTTCTTTTTCGAGCATTTTCGCAACACGATAACACATTGTATCAAGCTTTGGAATCATTCCAATCTGAAAGGCTTCGGGATAGTTGGGGTTAGGCTCGCCACACCATTCAACCGATGCATCGGGGTGGTGTATACCGAAGCAAATTACCGATTTTGCTTCGGGAAGATGTGCTTTCGGATGAATCATCCGAGCCTGTCCGTCAAAACGTGAAACGGGGGCGATGCCCACCATATCGGCTCCGAGGTCGTATGCCAGCTTTTTTACAGCGGCGGTTAATTCCTGTTTATTCATAAAACTTCCTCCATTTCAATATATAGTTAAATTATATATATTTTTTATCTTTATACCATAGAAATATCTAATATTTATATGGACATTTTCTCTTTTATATGTTATCATTTTTGTAAAGGAGATGAAGTGTATGAATTTTTTTGAAGAAAAAGTTTTTACCACCTTTGGAGAGGACTTAAAGCTTTATTATTGCGGAAAGCGATTCAGAAGTATTTCCCATATATACGGTCCTTATGACCAAGACAGATATCTTATATATTACATCAAAGAAGGAAGAGCTACCCTGACTACCGAGGACGGAAAAACATTGACTCTCAGTAAAGGCTTTTTTGTTAACTTCCCACAAAGCCTTGCTACCTATCGTTGTGAGGAAGGCTCTCCCTGGACTATCAAATGGATCATGGCAGAAGGTGAAATAATCGAAAAATATCTTTCCCTCCTTAATATTACAAAAAACAAACCTTTTGTTGAATTAAAGGACGGACGAAACATTGAAATGCTTTTTGATGAAATGTATGAGAAATTTGATAAAGATAACCTTTCCGACAAGATATACTGCATCTCACTTATGCATATGTTATTTTCCGTTCTTGCAGGGGAGCTTGAAAAACCCGGTACAGACAATGACTATGTTGTATCTGCAAAAAAGCTTATCGAAGAGAATTACCGTGATCCCGAATTCAACGTGAATGCTCTTGCGGAAAAGCTCGGACTTCATCACAATTATTTCTCTATACTGTACAAAAAGACAACCGGAATATCTCCTATTAAAGAGATAAATCAATGCCGTTTGCAAGGCGCTTGTAAAATGCTTAACTTTACGGATAAGCGGATAAAGGAGGTAGCTCTTGAAAACGGCTTTGCCGACGAGCTGTATTTCAGCCGTATATTCAAGAACGCTTTCGGCGTCTCTCCAAGTGCTTATAAGAAAAACAAAAGCTTACATATCTGAACGATAAATAATAGAAAAAAATATCAGACACATCATTCGTGAAAACTCATAAATGATGTGTCTAACTCTTTATCTTATTAAAAGATGTTTGAAAGATGATTTATTCTCGTATAGAACTTATTTAAAAGATGTTAAAACATCTCAAAAAGTCCTATAAACAAGGGGGAAATCTCTTACTTGTTCATTGCCTCTTCGATAGCAACGGCACATGCAACGGTCATACCAACCATGGGGTTGTTACCAGCGCCGATAATCGAAGCAGCGCTAGTCTGCAAGCTCGCTTGCACGCGAGTCGAGGTTCTAAAGCAACGTCTTTGAAATAAAAAGTCTTGCCTCCTTTGGTCCTATGCGGATAGAAGCGATGTCGGTATGTAAGTATTCCGTTTTCGTAAACCATTCGTACCAATCGCCTCTTGTAGGCAGAGAAACGGTACCGTCGATGCCGCTTTCATTCGTTGAAAATACGCCCAAAAGCTTGCTGTTCCCGTGAACGACACCAATCGAAGGGATGATTGGACGAACGCCACATCGCTTAATTAAAGCGGCCAGATCCTTGGCGTAAGCGTTGTGAAGCATCAATAAGATATTGCCTTTTCTCGCGGCTCGAATGCCGGTTTCGTCTGTAAAGATATTTTCATCCGCACCCCACACGATGTTGAAAACGCTATGTAGCGTTTCTTTTTCTTCGTTATAGCAAACTTTCATTCCTGTAAGCTCAAAAACCTTGTCCAAGGAGAAGGAATCACAGCACACACCGGGCAAATCTGTAAACAAAATTTTACAATCCTCGCTGATTCGTCTCTGTATGCTTTCTAACTTATCCATCGTCATCAGCTCGGGCTGGCGGAATATCAGTAATTTATATTTCGACAAATCAATCTCGTCCAGGTCGATCATTCTATATTCATGGTATGGAATTCCCGAATAAAGAAGCTCTGAGCGCACGGGCGTGTCAATGCCCTTATAATAATTGGCCGCCGTATCGCTGATCAGCAAAACCTCGCAAATATCTTCGGCAGGGTCTTTGCGAAGCGCCGCGTGCAGCTTGATCTGCTCGGCAACGAGCCCCATAAGCATATCGTCGTCATACCAGCGGTGCTTTGCGTCGCCTTGGTCCATCCACCACCAGCTTGCATTGTCCTGCTCCAATTTGCATATCTCGCGCCATAAAACATTCGCCGATTGCAGAAAATCCGCGGCGGGCTCAACATGAATGTGCGAGGAAAATTTTCTGGGATCCCAAGCGGTGTGCGGGCGGTTATCAATCTCCTCGACGAAAATCTTTTTACGCATAATTGAAGCAACCCGCGGCACGCTTCCGCCCCGTCCGCCAGGCTGCGGATTAGAATACGGCTTGGGAGCAGAGAGATAATCGATAAATGGGCTTGATAAAATTTCGTCGAGATGCTCGTGGCCGTAACCTTCGTAGCCGTAAAAGATGCCAACCGCCAGATCAGGGGCAAGTCTTTTTGCGGTTTGTGCAAGTGCTAAGGCCGCATCCTTCACCGTTTGACTGTGAAACAAAGCATAGTCTCTGTTGATAAAGCTACGAGCATTTTGGCAATACACGGCTTCGGCGTTTTCCTTGGTAAACGATCGCTGCGAGGGAAGCGGAACGAAGGCGCTTTCGCGGGTCAGATCGAGGGCGTTCCACGCATTTCTCAAGCTTTCCAACGAACCGTATTTTTTCAATGCCCAATCGAAAAAGGCTTTTGTATGCTTGATGCTGAAATCACCTATCTTAGAACCGCCATTGCCCCAATGAAGCAGCTCACATGTTCCGCCGAAACAGATGTGAAATCCTATAAATCTATCCATATAGGGGCATTCTGCAAAATGATTCAGTACCGCCTCAAGTGCTTTACAGGCATCATTCAGCCAAAGTTCTGAGCTGAAGCTTTGCAATCCGATGGGTTCCTCCAATCGAAGCGGCAGCAACCCGTTTGCCAAAGGAATAGCGTTCATATCGTAGGTGTTGTTTACGTGCCCTTCTGCAACGAGCCTTTGGATTTCCGAGGGATCGGTTGGGCCGTCTGAAAAAACGCATAACTCCTCAGGATGCTTTTCCATCCAAGCAAAAGGTGGATCCAGTCTTAAGCGCGGTATGTAATAAGCATCGGGGATTGCCTCAAAAAGCATTCTTAGGGTTTCGTCCATCGAGTCAAAATTATACGAATCCTCATCGATCCAGCCAACGGGCAGATTGCTCAAAAAGGTTCGCACACCCGCATTGCGAAATCGTTTACAGATTTCAACAAAAGCATCGTATTCAGGAAATCCCAATCGAAATTTTCCCTGCGCATCTAAAGTCGGCGGATGATATGTCCAGCCAGCACGCGTTAAAAACATCGGTTCTTCACGAATCATTTTTTCAATATCTTTTCGCATACTAAGTCCCTCTACGCTTTCCTTTGCTTGGTGATTGAGATGTTTTTTCCTTCGTCAAGTTCTTTTGTATTGGTTTGATTATACCACACATTTATGGATAAGTCAATCACAGCTCGCCCATTCGATGCAACAAAATATCCCGATATGATCGAGGTCGCACAGAGCGTTATCACTTGATTTTTTAATATTTTATATACGCAAAAATATTGGACACATCATAGGAGAAATCTCCAAAATGATGTGTCCAACTTTTTATCTTTTAAATTTTGCTTAAAGGTTTTACAACGTTTTTGAAAAACTCAAAAAAGTCTCAAAAGCCCTTATATACCTTACTTGTTCATTGCCTCTTCGATTGCAACGGCACATGCAACGGTCATACCAACCATGGGGTTGTTACCTGCGCCGATAAGTCCCATCATCTCAACGTGTGCGGGAACTGAAGAAGAGCCTGCGAACTGAGCGTCGCCGTGCATTCTACCCATTGTGTCTGTGAGACCGTAGGAAGCGGGGCCTGCTGCCATGTTATCGGGATGGAGTGTTCTACCTGTACCGCCACCTGATGCAACGGAGAAGTACTTCACACCGTTCTCGATAGCCCACTTCTTATATGTGCCTGCAACAGGGTGCTGGAAACGAGTGGGGTTAGTTGAGTTACCTGTGATGGAAACGCCAACGTCTTCTTTTCTCATAATTGCAACGCCTTCGGAAACGTCGTTAGCGCCGTAGCAACGAACCTTAGCCTTTTCACCGTCGGAGAACTTAACCTCACGAACAACCTTGAGCTCGTCTGTATAAGGATCGTAGTCGGTTTCAACGTAGGTGAAGCCGTTGATTCTTGCGATGATATAAGCAGCGTCCTTGCCGAGACCGTTAAGGATAACTCGGAGGGGCTCTTTTCTTACCTTGTTAGCGTTCTTTGCGATACCGATAGCGCCTTCAGCTGCAGCGAAGGACTCGTGACCTGCGAGGAAGCAGAAGCACTTGGTTTCTTCTCTGAGGAGCATTGCACCGAGGTTACCGTGGCCGAGACCAACCTTACGGTTAGCGGCAACGGAGCCGGGGATACAGAAAGCCTGAAGACCTACACCGATGAGCTCTGCAGCGTCAGCGGCAGTCTTAACACCACGCTTTATTGCGATAGCTGAGCCGAGGGTATATGCCCAAGCGGCGTTTTCAAATGCGATAGGCTGAATTCCCTTAACTATTGCATCGGGGTCAACACCTTTGTCGAGACAAATCTGACGAGCTTCCTCAAGGTCCTTGATTCCGTACTCTGCCATGCAAGCGGTAATGCCTGCGATTCTTCTTTCTTTACCTTCAAATTTTACTTCGTTAGACATTATTGTTATCCCCCTTTCTTATTCGTGTCTGGGATCGATATACTTGGCTGCGCCATCATATCTACCATAAGTTTTGATATTAGATTCGTATGCTTCCTTGGGGTCCTTGCCTGCCTTGATAGCATCCATCATCTTACCGAGGTTAACGAACTTGTATCCGATAACTTCAGAGTTTTCGTCGAGAGCGATGCTCAAAACGTAGCCCTCTGCCATTTCAAGGTATCTTACGCCCTTAGCCTTAGTACCGAACATAGTACCAACCTGAGAACGAAGTCCCTTACCGAGGTCTTCAAGAGAAGCACCGATGGGAAGTCCGTTTTCGGAGAAAGCGGTCTGGCTTCTACCGTAAGCGAGCTGCTTGAAGATTTCTCTCATTGCTACGTTGATAGCGTCACAAACAAGGTCTGTGTTGAGAGCCTCGAGAAGTGTCTTTCCCTGAAGAATTTCACAAGCCATAGCTGCCGAGTGAGTCATACCGGAGCAGCCGAGGGTTTCAACGAGAGCTTCCTCGATGATACCGTCCTTAACGTTGAGAGTGAGCTTGCAGCATCCCTGCTGAGGTGCGCACCAACCTATACCGTGTGAAAGACCCGAGATATCCTTGATCTCATAAGCCTTAACCCATCTGCCTTCTTCCGGAATGGGAGCGGGACCGTGGTGGGGACCCTTAGCAATGGGACACATATTTTCTACTTCGTGTGAATAAAAAATGTGGTCTGTCATTTTTATATCTCCTTTTTAATTTATTTACTTAATAATTTCACCAAATACTTCGCCAACTGCCGCTGCAGCATTTGATTCGTCGGTGTCGATGTGCATAGCTGCTGCAAAGTTCTTATTTACTCTTACAACAACGTCGCCGAAAACAAGGCTTCTTTCGGTGTCGAGCTTAACAGATACAATCTGTTTGTCCTCAACGCCGAAGTTTTTCGCATCATCGGGAGTTAAGTGAATATGACGCTTTGCGGCGATAACGCCTTCTGTGATTTCAACCTCACCGCAGGGACCAACAAGCTTACAGCCGGGTGTTCCTGCAATGTCGCCTGACTCACGGATAGGAGCTGAAAGTCCGATGCTTCTTGCATCGGTGAGTGAAAGCTCTACCTGTGTTGCGGGTCTTACGGGACCGAGGATGCTAACGTTCGCAAGCTCTCTCTTGGGTCCTACTACGGTTACTCTCTCCTCACAAGCAAACTGACCGGGCTGAGAAAGCATTTTCTTCATGGTGAGCGTGGCACCCTTACCGAAAAGAATCTCCAGATGCTCTGCCGAGAGATGTACGTGACGAGCAGAAGTTTCAACGAGTACTTTATTCATTTTTTCTTCCTTCTTTCTATTTTTCGTAAGTATTCACATTATTATACATTATTTTCCTCATTTTGTAAAGCGTGAAAACAAAAAAATATCGTTTATTTTTTAAAATAAATTGCTACTATTTCGGAAATAATGATTTTAGCATTGAAGGAGGTTTTACGTTATGTACAACAAGGTTGAAATTTGCGGTGTAAATACAGCGAGACTCAAGGTACTCACAAACGAGGAAAAGAGTGAGCTTATGATAAAGATGAAAAACGGAGACGAGAAGGCTAGGGATGAGCTTATTGCGGGAAATCTCAGGCTGGTACTCAGCGTTATGCAGAAGTTTGCAGGTCGCGGTGAGTCCCCCGATGACCTCTTTCAGGTAGGTTGCGTCGGGCTTATCAAGGCGGTAGACAACTTCGACGTCACTCAAAACGTCCTTTTTTCTACCTATGCCGTGCCAATGAACGTCAAAAGTCGAAATATATATAAAACGAGGGAATGCTTTTTATAAAAGCACTCCCTCGGACTCCTACGAAAATTAAGATTTGAGATAGGCACAAGATTTGTAGCAGACTACGAGCTTAAAACACTTTCCAAAATTCTGGAAGTGGAAACCGATTGGCTACTTGGAATATAGCAAAAACGACAGATGCAAAATACATCTGTCGTTTTGTTTTAACGGAATAAATCACTATGAGTTCCTGTTCTTGTAAGATATAATATCAATTCTTTATCGTACACCTCATAAATAAGAAGCCAGTCGGGAGTTATATGACATTCCCTACAACCTTCAAAGTTACCTGTCAAAGCGTGGTCTTTATTCTTTTCGGGAAGTTTTTCTCCGTTTGAAAGCTTTTTGATTATCTCTGTAATAAGAGATATATCATATCCTCTTTTTTAAATACGCTTTAAATCTTTTTGAAACTTAGAGGTTGGCTTTATAGAATACATTATTTCAAAAGCTCCTTCATCATTTCATCAACGTCGGTGTAACTCTTTCCTAAAGTTTTATCGGCTTTCATAGCCTTAACCTCGGCTATTGCTTCAAGGGTTTCGGCGTTTGGGACACGCATAGTAATATCAAAAGGTATTCTCTGCTCTCTTACCGCTTGCTTTGCAGAAAGAGTGAAAAACGTTGTCATATCCATTCCAAGATTAGAAACAAGCTCTTGAAGCTGTGCTTTAAGCTCCTCGTCCATTCTCATCGTTACGTTGGTAATTGCCATAATATCAACTCCTTTCACTTATAATATAGCACAGCAATATTACATTGTCAATATATTATATGCACGTTGTCATAACAATATACAAAAATAGTCAATAAACGGACAGATTTCTCTGTCCGTTTATTTATTCAATATCAATCCATTCGACGGATTCTTTTTCATAGTGCTGAGCTAAAGCTTTATTACATTCTTCCTCGCTCACGTCTTTTCCGTTTACAGTAAATATGCCCTCATAAGTATTGTGAACGATAATATCTTCAAACTCTACTTGACCGTCTAAAAAGCTTATTTTATGAATACCGTTATCAAAAGCGCTGGAGCTCCAGCTTGCTGTGCCGTCTTTTTTTATATCGTTATACCATCGGATTGGGAGATAATACGCTGTGCTGACCCCTTCTGTTATATCAATTATTATCCTGTCTCCCGACGGGTCAACCACAACGACAAGCTCTCTTGCCCCGTCTTCGTCTAAATCAACGAGGGCGTATTTCGTGGGTGTTCCAAAATATCCGATTTCAAAAATGGTAACGTTCTTCTTATCGTCGTAATTATCAACAGTAATTTCTCCGTTCAAAAACTTCTGTGCCATGTTTTCGTTGATATCGACGGCATTTAAGTAAAAATCTACATTGTCATTCTTTGTTTCTTCTTTTTGTGGTATGCACTCTTGGTTATGAGTAAACAGAAGGTTAGAAACAACAAGCAATAGTATAAGAAGTGTTTTCATTTCATTCTCCGTTATTTAAGAACGTGCTGATTTCTCAATATCAGCCACCATATAAAGTGAGCCGTAGGCGAGGACGGCGCCGTTCTCCCCTGCCTTCTCTTTTGCGAGCTTTACGCCCTCTTCGATAGAGTTTGCCGCCGTTGCGGGTTTTGAGAAGCGTGCGAGGTAGTCGGCAAGTTTTTCGGCAGAGAGTGCTCTCGGATTTGGAGGGGTTACTGTTACAAATTCTGCGGTAAGGGTCGCCATATCGGCGTACATACTGTCGTAGTCCTTATCGGCAAGGACGCCTGTCAGTACAACGAGTTTTTTATCACCAAGGTAGCTTTTAACGTTTTCAAAGAGTGCTGCCGCGCACTGTGGGTTATGTCCTCCGTCAACGATAAAGGTGGGATTCTCCGACACAAGCTCAAATCTGCCCTGCCATCTGACGTTCTCAATTCCATTTATAATATTGTCATCGGTTATATTCCAGCCTTTTTCACGAAGTGACTCAACAACCGCAAGAACTGTTGCGGTGTTGTTCAGCTGATGTCTTCCGAGGAGAGGGAGCTTTACGTTTTTAAGGTCTTTGAAGTCGAAAATTTGTCCTTCAAGAGATGCACTGTCTAGCTTCATTTCGTGGAATTCCGCTATTTTAAGCTTTGCACCGATATCCTTGCATCTTTTCTCAATGACGCCCCTAACACCGTCTGTTGAAGGGTAAAGGACTGCAATAGAGTTTTCTTTTATAATTTTCGATTTTGTTTCGGCAATCTTTTCAAGGGTATCGCCGAGAAACTCGGTATGGTCGAGTCCTATATTTGTTATAACCGCCACCTCGGGTGAGTCGATAACGTTGGTAGAGTCAAGCTCTCCACCCATTCCGACTTCCAAAACTACGATATCGCACCTTTTGCGATAGAAATATTCAAAGGCGATACAGGTTACAAGCTCAAACTCGGTAGGGCTATCCTCCATCTTTTCGGCAAGAGGCTTTACAAATTCTGTAACCGAAACCAGCTCTTCGTCCGAGATATTCTCACCGTTCACTCTCATTCTTTCGTTAAAGGTGAAGATATATGGGGAGGTATAAAGACCTACTGTGTATCCTGCTTTTTCAAGAATATTCGCGGTCATAGAGGCGGTTGAGCCTTTGCCGTTAGTACCTGCGATATGAACGAATTTAAGCTTTTTTTCGGGGTTGCCCATTGATGCAAGAAGCTCTATTGTTCTCTCAAGTCCGGGACGGCTTCCCTTCCAGCATACCGAGTGTATAAATTCAAGTGTTTCTTTGTAGTTCACTTTTTTCTCCAATCTCAAAGCGTTTCAAATAAATTTTTGAAGTTGCTGTTTTTATAAAGGAGGCACATTATCGAAACCTCGATTGCAACGATAACGGCATAAAGGGGTATTCTCCAAAGGACCGCTATTCCATAGAAGGTATAAAGTCCTATTGATTTTATAACAACCGAGCCGATAAGGTGAGCTACAACGCCGGATATAATAAGCTTGGCGTAGCCCATCTTCTTCACGAAAAAGTGTGAAACAACACCCGACGTTACACCAATCATCATAGCACCGAAGGTAACTATAAGGTTAGGGGGATAAATCTGGGCAGATAACAGATAGCTGATAAGGTCGGTGGCAATTCCCACAAGACCGCCTGTCACGGGTCCGAAGAGGATACCCGATAATATTATGGGCAGATTCTCGAAGGTGACTCTGAAAAGTCCTCCTCCGAAGTTCATAAAGTTTTTGCAAAATATACCGATAATTACACTCATGGCAACGAGGAGTGCGGAAAAGGTAATTCTTCTTGTAGTAAGTTTTTTATCCATAAAAAATACCTCCTTCTATGGAGCAAAATTTAATATGCTACCATTAAGGAGGTAATAAGCTCTTAATTGTAGCAGCGGGATGCGAGTTAAACTACCGCAGGCGTACCCTTCGTCAAATCGGCAACTCCCCGTCCGATAAGCACTTTACGCAGTTAACTCTACTCTGCAAGAGATAATATATCACAAATATAATAAAATGTCAACAAATGTAATAAAAAAGAACGAAGCTTTCACTTCGTTTCTTTTGGAGCTGATAACCAGAGTCGAACTGGTGACCTCATCCTTACCAAGGATGTGCTCTACCAACTGAGCTATATCAGCACGACTTGGCGACCTGGATGGGACTCGAACCCACGACCTCTAGCGTGACAGGCTAGCGTTCTAACCAACTGAACTACCAGGCCGTATGGTGGGGACTACAGGGCTCGAACCTGTGACCCTCTGCTTGTAAGGCAGATGCTCTCCCAGCTGAGCTAAACCCCCATAAGCTTTGACCATTTATTCTTTTCATCATCAGTTTGTTTTGTCTTTTGCGTTTCCTCCCTGACGACGATATTAATTATATCATACTTTTTCACGTTTGTCAAGGGTTTTTTCAAAATTTTTTGAAAAAATTTTCCGAGAGAGTTTTTGGCTGTATTTCGGCAAAAATTAAATGTCGAGGGTGGATTTTTTCAAAAAACCGAAATATTTTTTATATTTAACTTTTAAAGCCCTTTAGCTTTTAGCTTTCATCTGTTAGCATAAAATCAAATCCGTTACACAATACTTTCTGAATTTCCAACTACACAATATAAAACGGAGCAGAGAAAATCTCTGCTCCACAATACGCTAAAAGCTAACAGCCAATAGCTCCTTTTATTTCTTATTTTCCCCTCTGAGAGCCACACGTCTGATTTTTCCGCTGATAGTCTTTGGAAGTTCATCGAGAAATTCAACTATTCGAGGATACTTATAAGGCGCTGTATGTTCCTTGACATATGTCTGGATTTCCTTTTTCAGTTCATCTGTGCCTACCGTTCCCTTTGTAAGTACGATAGAAGCCTTTACAACCTGACCTCTTACAGGGTCGGGTGCGGCACTTACGCCACATTCAAGAACATATGGAAGCTCCATAATAACGCTTTCGATTTCAAATGGTCCGATACGATAGCCTGACGACTTAATAACATCGTCAACACGTCCAACATACCAGAAATAACCGTCCTCATCTTTCCAAGCTGTATCGCCAGTATGATAAAGACCGTCGTGCCACACTTCCTTCGTCTTATCCTCAGCGTGATAATAGCCGCAGAAGAGTCCAGGAGGTACGTTTTTGTCAACACGAACTACAATTTCGCCGGTTTCACCAGGCTTTACAGGGTTTCCGTCCTCGTCAACAATATCAACATCATACTGCACATTAGGCTTGCCCATTGAGCCGGGACGTGCTGTCATGCCTACAAAGTTTCCGATAACAAGGGTTGTTTCAGTCTGTCCGAAGCCCTCCATAAGCTTAACTCCTGTATGCTTCAGGAACTGGTTATACACTTCGGGGTTAAGCGCCTCGCCTGCAACAGTAGCATACTTTATGCTGCTGAGGTCGTATTTGCCCAAATCCTCCTTGATGAAGAAACGGAACATTGTTGGAGGGGCGCAAAATGTTGTAATATTATATTTTTTGAACATAGGGAGTATCTTTGCCGCATCAAAACGGTCAAAGTCATATACAAAGATACATGTTTCGCTGAGCCACTGTCCATAGAGTTTTCCCCACATAGCCTTTCCCCAGCCTGTGTCGGAAATCGTAAAATGAATTCCGTTTGGGTCAACGTTATGCCAGTAACGCGCTGTAACAAAGTGACCAAGACCATACAGATGGCTGTGTGTAGCGATTTTCGGATAACCTGTAGTTCCCGATGTAAAATACATAAGGTTAGGCTCTGTACCGCAGGAAAGCTCTCTTGGGTCTGTAGGACGATTGAACACATCACTGCATCCCTTTATACCCTCGTTGAAATTGAACCAGCCGTCACGCTCGCCGTTGACAATCATCTTAATGAGATTTGCTCCGATTTCGTCCTCTGCAAGCTCTATCTGCTCTGTAACTCCGTCGTCAGCTGTACATACAATAGCCTTAACCTCAGCCGACTCAAAGCGATATTCAAAATCATGCTTTACAAGCTGATGTGTAGCCGGAATTACAATCGCACCTATTTTATGAAGAGCAAGAATAGAGAACCAGAATTGATAATGACGTTTGAGGACAAGCATAACCTTGTCGCCCTTTTTGATTCCTAATGAGCGGAAATAATTGGCTGTCATGTTGGAATATTTCTTCATATCAGCAAATGTAAAGCGTTTGTCGCTCAAATCCTCTGCAACATATATAAGAGCTGTTTTGTCCGGATTCTTCTCTGCAAGAGCGTCCACAACATCAAAAGCAAAGTTAAATGTATCAGTGTTCTTGAAACTGATATTTTTCATTGCACCGTTTTCATCTGTTTCAACCTCCACAAACTTATCCGCAACGGGATTTTCAATCTTTGCAAGGTCAAAATTTGTAACTCCGGGGAGAATAACAGGTTCAAGGTGCTGAATAGCTCTCTGAGGAGCATTTGCACCGAATACTACAGCATAGAACTTACATTCCTGACCGCCTACTGCCCACTCATCGTGGGGTTCTGAGCTGTCATAATAAATAGAGTCACCCTCATTGAGAATTTCAACGTTATCGCCTACCTGCACTTTAAGCTGTCCGCTGATAACGATATCCATTTCCTGTCCCTCATGAGTGTGAGGGTGAGGAACTCTGTATTTTTCGTCTACATAAGGAATTGTAACAAGAAATGGCTCGCCTATCTTGTTCTTGAAGTTCGGAGCAAGACGCATATAACTCAGACCTGTTCTTCTTGCAATGGGGTGTCCCTGTCCTGCTCTTGTTATATCAAAGCTGTTTATACGGGGAGATTCACCCTCCATAAGCTCAGTGATTTCCACACCGCAGGCATTTGCGAATTTATATATAAAAGTAAAGCTGAAATCCTTTGCTCCGCCTTCGTATGCAAGGTATTCATAATCGGAAACACCGCATTTTTCAGCCATTTCCTCAGGAGTAAAGCCCACGGACTCACGAGTCAGTCTAATTCGCTCGGCTACCTCTCTTATCTTAAACTCGGGATTCATATTATTCATAAAGCCTGCTCCTTTCCCCTATCAGACGGAATCCTCAGTATCTGAAAGGTGTTTGATTCGTCCGAATTTCACATCAGTTTACACATTATCAATTTAAAGCGCCAAAGCGCATAATTCACGCTTATATAGAAAAATTTTATCACAAATACGACTTCTTGTCAATATCTAAATTGTTAATATTCATTTATGACCGTATATAAATTATCAATACCAAAACGCTTGTCCGCAATCATATTACACTTGTGTTATTCTCATTTTATATATTACATTTTGTATATACTTTCATTGTGCAAAAAGTAGAAAAGGATTGTGCAAAGTGACGAAAACACCCAAAAACCCTTTATTTTTCTGCAAAGATGTGGTAGAATATAATCAGGTTAAGAAATCTGATATAACTCAGAGTTAAACAAAATGTATACACAAATAAATCGGAGGTGTCCATTATGTTAAGTCGTATTAAAAATTCTCTTTCAAAATTTATCGGTTTTATGACATCATTGGTTATGGTTTTTACTATTTCAGCTTTCCCCACATCAACTGCCACCGCTGAAAACATTCCTGATAATCAGTTAAGCGATATGGCAATTGAAATTGCATTCCTTGTAAATGAGTATCGTCTCGAAAATGGACTTCACCCTATATATGTCGTTCCCTATCTCAACGACGTTGCAAGAGTTCGTTCAAGAGAAACTATTGAGCTTTTTTCACACTCCAGACCCGACGGCTCAGACTGGTCAACAATAATTGATACGAACCTTATCCCTTATTCAGCAGCTTTTGAAAATATTGCAGCAGGCGCTCCTACAGCTGAGATTGCAATGGAATTATGGAAGAATTCTCCCGAGCATAATGCTGCTATGCTTACCCCCGACCTTACACATATGGGTATCGGCGTTTCATATGAACAGAACAGTATATATGGTTTCCATTTGGCACAGGTTTTCGTTATCAGCAAATCTCATTTCCAGAACGAGTACATTCCAAGACGTCACGAAATCATTCCTCAGAGCGAGGGCGATATTACAGGTGACGCAGATGTTGATATTTACGATTATCTTGCACTTGCTGACTACATCTATAAGAGAAGCCAGTATATCCCCGCATATTTCAACGAAGAACAGCTCAAGACCGCCGATTGTTTCAGAGATGGTATCATCACCGAATCTGACGCAAAGGTGCTTGTAAGATATATTCTTGGTGAATATAACACTCTTCCTTACATATTCTGATGTAAGCAATCAACATAAGTTATTTCTCCTCCTATAACAATACATGTTTCCGAATACCCACGGAAACAGGGAGTCGGACGAGAAGCTGCCCCTGCTTCTCGCCGCAATTCTCCCCTTTTAAACGCTTTTCACAATCTTTTCATAATTTACCTCTTTTCAAAATAACCGCCCACGCAATAGTGTGGGCGGTTATGTTTTGTATGGATAAAGTAAAGGGCGATATTGACCGCCCTTTGAGTTTTATTCTGCTGTAACAGGAAGCTTTGTTATAAGCTTTGCATCGTATTTTTGTATTGTAAGAGCATCTCCTGCTGTTATACCCTTGGCACCGTCAACATCAGCATTTACTGTTCCCTGCTCAGAAAGAGCATATTTGTCAGAATTTCCAACCGACTGAAGAATTGCCGTGGAATCCGCAATTGTTACCTTGCCGTCGCAGTTTGCGTCACCGATAAGTGTTACCTCAACATCGGGATTTTCTGTAGGCTTGTCAGTAGGCTTTTCTGTAGGCTTTGTAGAGGGCTGTGAAGCTCCGCCAGATGTGTAAAGATCCTCAGGAAGCTCATCAAGAGTAATACAAAGCTCACTCTCATACATTTCCTTTACAGCGGAAGCATCGTTGTAATTATCACCCGAAATGAAGTTATCCTGTCCATTATCGTACCATGTACAGAAGTAAAGCCATGTTGCCTTTTCTGTATTGATATTTGACACGCTGGGAATTGTGCTGTTTTCTGTTATAGCCGCCATTTTCTTGCCATTTGTATAGTCATAAAGCGACCAGTAAACATTGCTGTTGCAATCGTAGTTAGGACCGCTTGTAAGTCCGTCATGACGATTATATACTGTATCGTACTTGTCAAAGCCTACGATATCAACCTTATCATCACCTGAATACCACTGTGCAGATTCATCTGACCATGCATAGAGATTCTGCTCCCAGATAAGATTGTGGATTCCGTACTCATTTGTAAGCTGGTCATAAAGATAATTCCAGAGATTCTTGTATACCTCTGCGCCCTCCTGCGACCACCAGAACCATGCACCTTTACCGTCGGCACCGCCGTTACCCTCAGCCTCGTGGAAAGGTCTCCAGAGAAGCGGCACATTATTTTCCTGAAGTATCAGGAACTGCTCTGCAAGGTCCTCGATACACATATCAAAATATGCGTTCTCCTTAGTGCCCTCTTTATATGCATTAGCAACTACAAAATCTGTGCCATTTTTGTAAGTGCACTTTGTCCAGTCTACAGCATCGCCCAGCTCATAGCTTGCAAAATCTGTAGGAATATTTATATGCCAGCAAGCTGTAGCAATTCCGCCACGGTCTTTTACCCACTCAATAGCACGCTGTGTTGTGCCGTCCTCCCAGCCATAGAGAGGATTGTAGTTCATGAAATCAAAACCTCTGATAGCAGGATATTTTCCGCCTGAAAGCTCTGCGCAGTAATCAAATTCCTGGTCGTAGTAATCATACTTGTAATTGCGATTCTGCTCGTTGTAGGTATAAGTTCTCTTTTCGTCTGAACAGTGCCAGTAGAACTTATTTCCGTCCTTGTCAACAGCCTCACTGTCACGGTCGATAACGTACTCATTACCGTCGCTATCAATACACTTATCCTGAGATGCATCGTAACGAATAGTAGTCTCAACGCTGTGACCGCCGCCGTAAATCTCCTGCTGACCTGAAATAATATGCTTTCCGTAAACACTGTGCAGATACTTCATAAGCGACTTTGTTTCAGGAGTTGCATCGGGGTCGCATGTAACGGAATCAGCTATTGTAACATCAGGGAACACAGCTTTTGTAACTGTCACCTCATCAATAGCCATATAGCCGTATTTGTTGAGAAAGGATATCTCATTTTCGCCTGCCTTGAGACGTACAACACCGAAATCAATATCTGTCCATTCCTTATAATAAGGAACTGTCTTTGAGTACTCAACGCCGTTGATAGCAACAGTCTGCATACGTCCCTCCTCGCTGAGTATCTGAGCACCTCTTACATTAATCTGGTACATTGCATCCTCGGGAACTGTAACATTGAAAGAAAGCGCATCATTTGTAAGATACGCAAAGCCCTCGCCGCTGTAACCCGGAATCTGATTTTCATAAATGGATGTCCAAAGAGTTGCGCCCTCCATATTCTCACCCTCGATAACGAAGGGAAAGACGGTATCTGCCGCTATTACCTGTGCAGTAACGGGCATTGCCGCCACTGTCATTGATACCGCTGAAACCCAAGCGGCACACTTCTTGATAAATCTGTTCATTGTACATACCTCCAAGTATATAAATTATCCCTGTCGCCGACAAATCGGCTTACCACTTTAATTATAAAGCATTTCACATAAATTTTCAAGTGATTTTTTATTAAAAAAACTTAAATACTTAAATTTCGTAATATTGCACAAATGCCCCCTTTTATTACTGTTATTCGCAACAAATCAAAGTGTTATGTTCCCTTAAATAATTAAAAGTCCTTGAATAAATCAAGGACTTTTAATTAATTCATATCAAGTTTTCCTTTATGCACCCAAAGCCTTTTTCAGCCATACATCAGCTATATCAACAGCCTCATAAAGACCGCACTCACGCTCTGCATTTTTTACTACGGCTTTCATGGGATTCGGCTCGTTTGTGTCAAGGAGAACAACACGTACCTTTGATACCATTTGCTCACCCTCAACTTCATCTTTTCTGAGTATCTGTATCCAGATTACATACGGGTCAGACATATAACCGTAATATATCTGGTCGCCGCATCTTACAAGGGGATAACCCTTATATGTGGAAAATTTTCCGCTCATATCTTAACCTCCGCTTTTTACGGAAACGGTCAGTGCTTTACCGCAACCTGTATTTGTATTGTTTCAGAATTCTCAAATAATTCTGAAACAATGCTTATTTCCATGTCATTTTAAATTCTTTATCTGTTTCAATGTTTTTTGCATTTTCTATCAATGTTTCCACGTATGACTTTGCAATATTGAACTTGCTTTCACCGTCCGCCACAACAAGAGCCTGCATAGAGCTTTTCTCATAGAATTCATACTTCATTGTCTTTCCGAGATAGCTGTCTGTATATTCCAGCACAGCCATTGGCTCTCCCTCAGGAACTTTTTCATCAAGAGCAAAGCTTTCCGCATTTGCTTTTACAAGGAAGCTGTAGAACTGTCTGAAACGCTCTGTATTGAACGCTTCGCCGTTAAGGGTTGTACTGAAATCTTCTGATTTCAGCTTGCTCTCGCTGTCCTCGGGGGTAATTCTTGTAATCTCGAACTCGTAGGTCTTATCGCCGCAGGTCACGGAAAGCTCAGGAATATCCCATACATATGTTGCAATGAAAATTCTTGAAGCAACATCAACGGGCTCTACTGTTACCCATTTTGCAGTTTCAGAATCAATTGTGAAAATTACATTTCCGCCCTCCAACATAGCATAACAGCTTTTTCCTTCGTCATCAGCAAAAGGCTCGCTTAAAAGAAGTACATAGGTGTTTCCGTCGTCACATTCCATTGTAACGGTACAGAAAGGCTCTTTAAGTCCCGCCTCTGCTATATCAGATTCTGTGCAGTGTACAGCATATATGTCGTCACCCGAAAGCCCGAACATGCCTGATATAATATCTGTAGCACGCTCAATTGTGAGATATGCGAAAGTAGGTGAAGTCATAACGTGTGCAGAAGATGTACCACCGCCGTTGGTATCATCTTCAGATGTGATATCGTATTCAAGAACGAGGTCCTTTTCTGTATCCTCACGGCTTACAGTAAGCTTTTTAACTGTTGGAGCAGTATCGGGATTTTTCAGAATAGTTTTTTCAACAAGCTCCATTGCTGTCTTGCTGTAGTTTGCAAGAGCGGAATTGCGCACAGTGTATACTGTATCAATTCCGTCTATCATAACATATGATACATCTCCTGTGGGGGCCTCGTTGCCGATAAACATACGGTATTCAGTTCCTGTTTCGTATACGATATCAACTGTGATTTCAGGGTCTGCAAGTCCGAATTTTGCAAGGTCGGTGCAGTTTTCCTCAATAATTGCTTCTGAAGTAAGCCCGTTGGCATTATTTGCAAGAGTTCCAATAACGGAATTGTTCATGGAAATATCCTGATATCCGTCAAGGGTATATGTTGTATAGGTACCGTCATTCTTTGACTGCTGAACTACATGAAGCTCATCTGTCTTGTTCTTTACATCAACTGTCTTGATGACACCCTCAAGGTCTGCCCCTGTTTCAGGGTCTGTACCTGTAACTTTGTCATCGTGAATCAATATTTTTACCTGCTGTTCAACTGTAGGTTCGGTAGGCTCTGTTGTGTCGCCGCCCTCTCCTTTTGGGTCTGTCAGCAGGAGAGCCGCAGCTCCTCCGCCCAGTGCGACAAGCGCCGCACTGAGACCGATAATACCTTTAACTGATTTCTTCATTTATTCTTTCTCCATAACAGAACGCAGAGACCTGCAATACCGATAAGAAGCGGAATTGCTATTACTACAACTGCAAAGATAATTCTTGCAGAACTCTGAGTTAATGTAAGTGTATACTGCTCAAATACCTTTTCAGGAATTACAGCGCTTGCTTCCTTGCCTGTTGTATCATTGAGAACGTTGAGAATAACGTTTGCATTGTTGTAAGTGTTTGAACCTGAAAGAATAACGCTGTCAAGCATAAATGGGCTGCCGATTACAAGGATATTGCTTCCGAAGCTTTTAAGTCCCTCTGCCTTTTCGCGTCTTGCCTTTACAATTACATTGTAAGATTCATTGCCCTCAGAAGCTTCACTTCCGTCAACAAGTGATACAAGGCGTGAACCGGAACCGGATTTAACAACCTCTTTCACAACTGTCTCGTTGTTCTTTGTGAGAACTGTAATGGGACGAGCCTGAGGCGCAATAAGAGGAAGTGTTGCATTTGCAAGAGTTCCTGTAATTTCTGTATCTGCTACATTAACCTTTGCGGCATATGATACACTACCCAGAACGCCGATACTTGCCTGAACCATATTTTCATCGTCTATAATAACGGAAGGCTCAATCTGAATTTTCCAGTCAGCAAGGAATTCGGAGATATTTGGAAGCTGTGTAGCGTAGAAGTTGGGGATATAAATCATATCCTTTTCGTACTTTCCGTCATTGTAGAGGAAATCACCAAGCTTTGTGATGATATCCGCTGTAAAGTCAACGGAGGGAGCCGCAACGACTACAACGTCGTAATCCTCAGGGCTAAGTGCATCTGTGCCGATATCAACTTCAACACAATCATAGCCGTTCTTGGACATGAAATTCATGAGTGAACCTGCAAGAGATGAATGAACTTGATCGAATATTCCGCTTCCATTCATGCTTGAAACAATTGCAGCTCTTATGGGATTGGCGTCTGTTACAGCCTTGATTGCTGATGTGAGAACGCTTTCACCTGCGAATGTCATGGTGATATTTGTCTGTGTGCTGTTCTGTGCGGGAGCAATCATTGATACAACATCGTCAGGAGAGATGAACTTTACTCTATCGCCGCACTTTACAACGATTCCGCCCTCTGTGATTTCGCCGTTGTAGTACTTGTTGATTTCAGTTACAACGTCAGGGTTCTTGTTGATGTTGACATATTTAATGTCAATGTTACCCTTTCCTGCCTCTGCATATACAGAGTATCTGTCGAGGATTTCAGGGATAATATCGTAAGGACACTCAACGATTGCGCCGTAATACTGATAGAACATATTCTCATAGCTTACAGCAAGGGAATCGAAATATTCCTTGTTTGTGGTTACGATAATTTCAACATCCTTATCAATTGATTCAAGGGCTGTAATTGATTCCTCCGAAATCTCATGACGATTATCAGAAGTGAGGTCAAGCTTCATGGGGTAGCGGTCTGTGAGAAGTCCGCATACGATATTTGCCGCAATTACAACAGCAATAACAAGTAATATAGTAACTGCCGACATTGAACCGAATTTAAGCTTTTTGAGATTCTTTTTCGGTTTAGCTTCTTCCACAGCCTCAACCGCAGTTTCTTTTATTTCTTTTTCTTTACTCATGGTGTATTTCCTCCTTTCTGCATCAGCCCCAGCGTCTCTTGTCAAGAACTCTTACGGAGAAGAAGTTGAAGAGGACTGCTATGCTGATGAAGTATACCACACTGGAGAGGTCAAATACTCCGCGGGTAAATTCAAGATATCTTGTGTAGAATGAAGCAGAAAGGATTGCTTTCTGAATAAATTCAACAGGAATATTTGCTGCAAGGGAATCCATAAGGTAGAGTACAAAAAGTACAAACATACCGATTACAGCAGCTGCCATCTGGTTTTCAGTAAGGGATGATATGAAAAGTCCGATAGCTATAAATGCCGCGCCTAAGAAAAGCATTGCAAAATAGTTGCCGAGAAGTGTTGACCATATAACCTGTCCGCAGAGAGCGATAATTATAGAATAGATAAATACGATGCTCTCAGCGATGATAAAAAGTGTAAGCGCTGCAAAATATTTGCCAAGAACGATTGATGAAAGACCGATAGGAGCTGTAAGGAGTCCTTGGTCTGTACGGTTTTTCTTTTCCTCGCTGAGAAGTCTCATTGTGAGGATTGGAATAAGAAATACCACAATGATAAACATTGAACTGAACATCGGAGACATATCAGATATACCTGAACCGATTACTCCGAATGAGAAGAAAAGTCCTGAGAAAAGCGCAAAGCCTGCAAGGAATACATAAGCGATTCCCGAGGTGAAGAATGCGTTCATTTCACGTCTGTAAATTGCACCCATTACTTATCCCCTCCTTTTTTTGATTTTTTAGTTTTCTTATTTTCGGAAGCTTCTTCCTTTTTTTCTTCAGCTTCGGGCTTTTCCTCGGTTTCTTTCTTTTCACCGTCAGAATTGCCGTTGTCAAAGCTTATTTCAAAATCTGCAAGGGAAGCTTTGCTTCCGCTGTTTTCTGCTACGGTGCTGATATCGCCTGATGTAATCTTCATGAAGATATCTTCAAGTGTCATGTCAGAAAGCTGTAACATAAGAATATTCCAGCCTTTGTCACGGCAAAGATTATTTATAGCGCGGCGAACATCAACCTCGTCGTCGGATTCGATATCATAATCGTAAATGCCCTTTTCGCGCTCCATATCTGCACGTACATACTTAATGCCGTCAATTGCCTTGAGAGCGTTCTTGATTTCGTCCTTATCATCTGCTGTACGTGTTGTACCCTCAATACGAACTGTCATTTTATGCTCGTTTGTAAGCTTATCTGCAATTTCTGTAGCTGTACCGTCTGCGGCAACAACACCCTTGTTGATGATGATGATTCTATCACATACAGCCTGAATCTCAGGGAGAATATGAGATGAAAGAATTACTGTGTGATTCTTTCCAAGCTTCTTGATAAGTGAACGAATCTCAATAATCTGGCTGGGGTCAAGACCAACTGTTGGCTCATCAAGGATAAGCACAGGGGGGTTGTTGATAAGCGCCTGTGCAAGTCCGACTCTCTGCTTGTAACCCTTGGAAAGATTGCGGATAAGGCGCTCTCTTACATGAGATATCTTACAAAGGTCGCATATCTCTTTAAGGTGGGATTTTCTTGCGAGCTTGCATTTTTTAAGGTCATACATGAAGTTGAGATAACCGTCAACAGTCATGTCTACATAAAGTGGCGGGATTTCGGGAAGATAGCCTATATTTGCCTTTGCTCCTATTGGGTCTTCCAGAATATCGACACCGTTTATGAGTATTGTTCCTGATGTGGACGAGATGTAACCCGTCAGCATATTCATTGTGGTTGATTTTCCTGCACCGTTAGGGCCGAGGAATCCCAGTATCTCGCCCTTTCCTACAGAAAAGCTGATGTCGTTTACGGCTCTTTTATCGCCGTAACGCTTGCTTAGGTTTCTGACCTCTATCATAGCGAAGTCCTCCTGTATAGTTTTTGTGGGGATTAACCCCAATTATTGTAATATTACAATTATTTTGTGATAGCATCGTGTTAATGCAACGAACATTAACGAATACTTTTTTGTAAATCATCGGCAATCTGCGCTTTCAATTCGTCTACAGAACCGAACTTCTTCTCGGGACGTATGAACTCCAGAAGCTTTACTTGTATCGTCCTGCCGTAGATATCTCCCGAAAATCCGCTGATAAAGGTTTCCGCAAGAGGCTTTCCGCCATAATCTACGGTTGGCTTTACGCCGATATTCGTCATAGCCTGATATGTTATGCCGTCAATTTCCGTTTCTGCTCTGTATACACCGAATTTCACCACAAGCTGATTTTCTTCAAAAAGCTGATTGGCTGTAGGAAATCCGATTGTACGTCCAAGAGCCGCACCTTTTACCACTTCCGCAGAAACGGCATAGGGTGCGCCCAGAAGTCTATTTGCCTGTGCGATATCTCCGTTCAGCAGAAGACGACGTATCTCTCCCGACGATACAACTGTACCGTCAATAGAAACATCTTCGGCGATGAACACTTCAAATCCGTATTTTTTGCCGAATTCATGCATTTCATCTGTACCGCATGAGGCGTTTTTTCCGAATCTGAAATTGTTTCCGCAGCATACAGCCGCTACATTCAGCTCTTTTGCAAGAATATCCCTTGCAAATTCCTCCCCTGAAAGTCCGCAGACTGAGGCGAAGGAACGGGAAAAAATCGCATTAAAGCCAAGATTTTTCAGTATTCGCGCCTTTTCTGCGGCGTTGTATATATACCCGCTGCTTCCCGCAGGCTTTTTCAGCACTCTTTCGGGCTCAAAGGTAAACACCGCAGGAATATACCCTTTTTCCGCATTTTTCAGAGCAAGCTCCAGAACCCTGCGATGTCCCATATGTACACCGTCGAACAGCCCTAAAGCAATCGATGTTTTTTCTGACATTTTTTACAATCCTTAGTTAAGATTTTTCGCAACACGCAAAATACCGTTTTCATGGTCGGCAAAGGCTGTGCCTATAAAGCCTCCGTCAGAGCCGTATACAGAATAAAGCTCCACATTGGCTTTTATATGGTGAACTCTTGATATGTCCAGTTTTACGCCGTTTTTATACATTCTCGTCTGCACCTCGTTGAGACGAAGTTTCGGGAGAGATGCAAACACGCGCTCAATGGGCAGTATAAGCTCCTCCAAACGATTTTCATCAGCCGCCTGCTGTATCTCCTCCATTGTGTAACACTCTGTCAGAGTAAATCCTCCCGATGATGTGCGCACAAGGGAAGTCATAATTCCGCCGCAGCCAAGCTTTTCCCCGATATCGTTTATTATTGTGCGGATATACGTGCCTTTTCCGCAGTATATTTCAAGCACTCCCTCACGAGTTGTCTCGTCATATTCTGTCAGAATCAGCCTGTCCACGTGAATCTGCCGCGGTGTGCGCTCAACTTCCACACCCTGTCTTGCAAAGTCGTATAAGCGCTGACCGTTTACCTGTACAGCTGAATACATGGGGGGAAGCTGCATAATATCTCCCACAAAATCGGGAATTACAGCTTCAAGGGTATCACGGCTTACAGCAATATCCGAGGAAGTCAGCACTTCTCCTGTTATATCCTGCGTATCTGTCACCTGTCCGAGTTTAAATCCTGCACGATAGCTCTTTGTATTGTCCGGCATAATATCGCAGGCTTTTGTGGCAGTTCCCACAAATACAGGGAGAACTCCCGTAGCCATGGGGTCAAGAGTACCTCCGTGACCGAGACGGCGGATTTTCATTATTCCACGAAGCTTTGCAATTACATCAAATGATGTAAAGCCCTGCGGTTTATTTATACATATTATACCGTTCATAAAAGTGCCTTTTCTACAGCTGCAATAACAGCCGCCTTTGCAGCTTCAATGTCGCCCTTGAATGTACAGCCTGCCGCTTTGGCATGACCGCCGCCGCCTAAGGTCTGGCATATCTCTGAAACATTCACCTCGTCAGCGGAACGGAATGAGCATTTAAACTCTCCCGGCTCACGCTCACGCATGAGAACTCCTACCTCTGTATCTTCAAGCTGTAATGTTATGGGAGCAAGTCCCTCCAGTTCGTCGCAGGCAATGCCGAGATTTTTCATCATTTCCTGAGTTACAGCAACAATTACCAGCTTTCCGCCGATATATTCCTCCATAAGCTCACAGAATTTAGCCTCCAGCATCATTCTGCCACGGGATTTCACCTCAAACATATAGCGGTTGATACGGGCAAAATTTATATCGTAGCTGCGCTTCATCTCCGCCGCGATTTCATGGGCGCGGGGAGTTGTACAATCGTACTTGAAACAGCCTGAATCCGTAGCAATGCCTGTATACAGGCACATAGCACAATGACGGCTTATATTGACCTCCATGTACTTTGCAAGGTTATATATAACCTCGCAGGCTGCCGTTGCCTTTGGTCTCAGCAGCGTCATTTCGGCATAATTCTTATTTGATTCGTGGTGGTCTATGCACAGCTGGACTTTTTTTCCGTAGATTTCCTCATATCTGCCCATAAGCTTTGTATCAGCTATATCAACAGCTATGATTGTCTTGGGCTCAAAATCCTCGTTTTCCACACCCTTTATCATAAATCCGTAACGGGAGGGAAATTCATCGCTGCATACCACACGGCTTCTTATGCCAAGCTCTGCAAGAATATCCTTTAAACCGAAGCCTGCTCCGATGCAGTCTCCGTCGGGACTCTGGTGAGTTATTATAACTGCATCTTCACAGTTTCTGAGAAAAGTTTCAGCCTCGCTGTAGCCTATATACATAACATACTCCTCTTAATTATCCTTTTAAATCAAAGCAAATCGTTAAGCTTCTTGCTTATCTCCGCACCTCTCTCAATGGAAGTATCGGCAACAAAAGTAAGCTCAGGGGATTTCCTCATCTGTAAACGGCGGAAAAGCTCGCGGCGGATAAAGCCTGCCGCGCTTTTCAGTCCCTGCACCGATTCTTTAGTCTTGTCGATTCCGCCGAGGCTTGATACATAAACCTTGCAGGTTGACATATCCCCCGACAAATCGACTCTTACAACGGTGAGAAGCTTATCAACTCTGGGGTCTTTAATATCCCTTAAAATAGCTGTAAGCTCTCTTTTTATATCTTCTGCCATACGGCTGTTTTTATAATTTGCCATAGTATTCCTTTCGGGATTAATCCTCGCGGTACTCCTCTACCATATATGCCTCGAAGATATCGCCTTCCTTAACATCGCTGAACTTTTCAAGGCTGATACCGCACTCGTAACCCTCGGCTACTTCCTTAGCGTCGTCCTTGAAACGTTTAAGACCTGCAATCTTGTCATCAGCAATGATGATACCGTCACGTACAACACGAACCTGACAGTTTCTTACAGCCTTACCGCTGAGAACGTAGCTTCCTGCAACCATACCAACGTTGGATATCTTATATACCTGACGTACTTCAATACGTCCGAGTTCAACATCACGGAACTTAGGTGCAAGCATACCCTTCATAGCTGTTGTGATTTCTTCGATAGCATCGTAGATGATACGGTAAAGTCGGATATCAACACCGTCTCTTGCGGCACTTTCAGCTGCAACGGGGTCAGGACGAACATTGAAGCCTACAATAATAGCATTTGAAGCATTTGCAAGCATAACGTCGCTTTCCTTTACAGCACCAACTGCACCGTGGATAACTCTTACTCTTACTTCATTATTTGAAAGCTTTTCAAGGGACTGCTTTACAGCCTCAACTGAACCCTGAACGTCAGCCTTAACGATAATGGGAAGCTCCTTGATTTCGCCCTCTGCAATCTGGCTGAACAGGTTGTCAAGAGTAACCTTGCGGTATGCGTTGAACTGCTCCTGCTTAGCCTCATGCTTTCTCTGCTCAACAAGTTCTCTTGCAAGACGCTCATCTTCAACAGCATTGAAGATATCGCCTGCGCTGGGAACTTCTGCAAGACCTGTAATCTCAACAGGAACAGAAGGACCTGCGGATTTTACAGTTCTGCCCTTGTCGTTAGTCATAACACGTACTCTACCAACAGATGTACCTGCAATAAGCACATCACCCTGTTTAAGTGTACCATTCTGTACAAGGAGGGTTGCAATAGGACCTCTGCCCTTATCAAGACGCGCTTCGATAACTGTACCCTTTGCAAGTCTGTCGGGATTAGCCTTTAAATCCTGAACTTCTGCAACGAGAAGAACGTTTTCGAGAAGCTCGTCAAAGCCCTCGCCAGTCTTAGCTGATACTGGAACACAGATGATATCTCCGCCCCAATCCTCACAGACAAGCTCATATTTTGTAAGCTCTTCTTTGATACGCTCGGGATTTGCGCCCTCTTTATCCATTTTGTTGATAGCAACGATTATCTGTAATCCTGCTGATTTAGCATGGTTGATTGACTCAACCGTCTGAGGCATGATACCGTCATCTGCAGCAACAACAAGGATAGCAATATCAGTGATATTTGCACCTCTTGCACGCATTGAAGTAAACGCCTCGTGTCCGGGAGTATCAAGGAAAGTAATCTTCTGTCCGTTTACCTTAACCTGATAAGCACCGATATGCTGTGTGATACCGCCTGCCTCGCCGTCAGCAACGTGAGCGTTTCTGATACGGTCAAGGATAGATGTTTTACCGTGGTCAACGTGTCCCATAACTACAACTACGGGACAGCGTGGCTCGAGGTTTGTATCGTCATCATCGCTGTCGTCGATAAGACGCTCCTCAATAGTAACAATAACTTCCTTTTCAACCTTTGCACCCATTTCCTCAGCGATAAGTGAAGCTGTATCAAAATCGATTTCCTGATTGATAGAAGCCATTACACCAAGTCCCATAAGCTTCTTGATAACGTCTGTAGCAGTAGCTTTGAGACGTACAGCAAGCTCGCCTACGGTAATTGCATCGGGAATGAGAACCTTGAGCTGCTGTTTTCTTGCACGCTCAAGCTCCAGTCTTTTGAGCTTCTCAGCCTCTGATTCCTTCTTAGAGAACTGCTGGCGGTTTCTCTGTGCGGATTTCTGGTTAATCTTCTGCTTCTTGGAAGAATAGTTTTCGTTGCTGTGCTTTCTGTTGCCTGAAGCCATTTGGTCGTACTTTTCGTTATACTTATCCAAATCTACATAGCTTCCTCTTGTATCAACAGTACGTCTCTGTGTAGCTGTTGAAGCTGTCTCTGATGAAAAATTTGTATTGAGCTTTGTAGCTTCGCCTCTTTCACGGGCTTTAGCCTGCTCCTTTTTCTTTTTCTTATCGGAAGGCTTGTTTTCGGGCTTCTTCTCTGCTGCCTTTCCGCTTTCCTTTTTTAACTCATCCACAGGTTTCTTCTCCTCCTGAACGGGTTTATTTTCGGGTTTATTTTCCTTAACCTGCTTATTCTCAGTTCTGACCTCCTGAACAGGCTTATTTTCAGCCTTTACCTCCGGCTTTGTCTCCTGTACGGGCTTTTCAGCAGGCTTTTGCTCTGCGGGAGTTTCCTTTACGGGAGCACTCTCAGCCTTTTCGGTCTTAGGCTTATTTTCTGTTTTTGGCTTTTTATCGGACTTTGGAGTTTCGGCTGCTTTCTTTTCGGGTTTCGCTGACTCCTTAGTCTGCGCCTTTTTAGCGGATTTTGGAGCCTCCTTTTTCTTTTCAGACTTTGGAGTTTCCTTTACCTCTTCTGTTTTTTCAGGCTTTGGAGTATTCTTTGTTGCAAAATACTCATCAAGAGATTTTACCTCATGAGCCTTTGTATGATGTTCCAGCACCTGATTCATCTCTGCTTCTGTAAGAGTTGAAGCAGGCTTCTTTTTTGTATCACCCTTTGAAGCAAAGAACTCGACAAGTTCCTTTGCTGATATGTTAAGATCCTTTGCAGCGTCGCTTAATTTTATCTTTTTTGCCATAGGCGAAATAACCTCCTTAGTGAGCCGTATCCACGGCATTTGGAAACAAATTATAGTATATAGTATATGTCAGCACCTTGCGGTGATTATTTTCCGATGTCGGCGATTTTCAGAAATCCGCCTGCAAAGCCTTTATCGCAAATTGCCAGTACTGCCGTTTCCTTGCCGCAGTATCTGCCGATTTCGGCTTTTTCAAGCTCGGTTACAATCACGGGAATATTATATTTTCCACATACAAACCGTACTTCCTTGACAGTTTTTTCCGAAGCGTCAGCCGCTGTAAGTACAGCGAAAGCCTTGCCGCTTTCAACAGCTTCCTTTGAGCTGTCAAATCCCTTGACCACCCTTCCTGCCTTTATACATATTGTCAGCAGGTCAGCTGTTTTCTGTTTCTTTTCTGAGTTCATCTGCCATTACCTCGTATACGCTTTCATCTATTCTGCATGAGAGAGATTTTTCAAATCTTCTTGCCTTGCGAGCCTTTTCAAAGCATTGTGCGTCTTTGCATAAATATGCGCCTCTGCCGTTTTTCTTGCCTGTAAAATCAAGGCTGATTTCATTTTCAGGGGATTTCACAACGCGCATAAGCTCTTTTTTCGGCTTCATTTCGTTACAGCCGAGGCAAAGTCTCATTGGAATTTTCTGGGATTTCATATATTACTCCTCAGCTGTTTCAGCAACGGCTTCCTCAGCCTCGGGAGCTGTTTCTTCCGCAGTTTCAGCAATCTCCTCAGCAATTTCGGGAGTTTCCTCAGCAGGTTCGAGATTTTCAACTAAATCAGTGATAACCTCAGCAGCCTCAGCAAGAACTTCATCAGCCTTGTTCAAAAGTGCGTCTGGATAATCCTCTGCAAGCTCCTCAGCGGGCTCACCTGTCTCAACGTTTGTCTGGGGCTTAATGTCGATTTTATAGCCTGTCAGCTTAGCGGCAAGCTTTGCATTCTGTCCCTTGTTGCCGATAGCAAGTGAAAGCTGATTGTTAGGAACAACAACTGTACAAGTCTTTTCCTCAACTGATGTTATAACTGTCTTCATAACCTCTGCGGGAGCAAGAGCCTTTGCAATGAACTCTGCGGGATTTTCGCTCCATGGGATAATATCAATCTTTTCGCCGTTAAGCTCATTTACAACAGCTGTGATTCTTGCACGCTTAGGACCGATACAAGCGCCGATAGCGTCAACATTCTCGTCCTTAGACCATACAGCGATTTTTGTTCTTGAACCTGCTTCGCGGGAAATTGATTTGATTTCAACAGTTCCGTCATAAATTTCGGGAACTTCAATCTCAAACAGTCTCTTTACAAGGTCCTTATGTGTTCTTGAAATCTTTACAATCGGCTTCTTTGTCTTGTTGGTGATACCTGTGATATACACCTTGATATCCTTGCCCTCTGTGATAGTCTCACCGGGAATCTGTTCATTTTTGAAAAGATAGAGTTCTGTGCCCTGATATACTACAGTAACAGTGCCTCTGCCGGGCTCTATCTGTGAAACCTTTGCAACGATACAATCATGCTCTTTCTGCTCGAATTTATCAAGCATCTGTTCGCGGTTGATTTCTCTCAGGTCGCCTTTTATAGACTGCTTAGCTGAAAGAGCAGCCATTCTTCCAAGGCTTGAGATGTCGATTTCTTTAAGGATTGTTCCGCCAATATATGCGTTAGGGTCAATAGTCTTTGCTGTAGCGATATTGATTTCGTTTTCATCAATAGGCTCATCCTCAATAATTTCCTGAACGATATACATTGCGAATTTTTTTGTAGAGGGGTCTATTTCCACTCTTATTCTGTCTTCGCTGTGGGGATATGCTCTTTTAGCCGCTTTAAGCATAGCAGACTTTACCTTCTCAACGAGAAGTTCAGTTTCAACGCTATTTTCTTCTCCAAGCATCTTTAACGCATCGAAAAAGTTATCCATAACAATTTCCTCCAATATATATATTTAAATTATAATTATAACAAAACTTATTTACATAGGGACAGTACAGAATTTTCATGGCTTATGCTGTATCCTATGAAAAGAAGTTCTTAGGGTTTTCCTTAATCAAAGTCAAACCAGAGCTTTACAAAAGCGATATCGGCAAATGAATATTTTGCCTCTGTGCCGTCCTCCAGTTCAACGGTGATATCCGTCTTATCAGCATTTTTCAGATAAGCGCATATTTCCTTTTCTCCGTCAACGGCTCTGATAAAGCGTATACGCACCTTATCTCCCTCGCAGACTTCAAAATGGTCCTCTTTGACAAGTTCTCTTTCAAGTCCTGCGGAACCTATTTCAAGCATATAGCTTTCTTTGATAGGGTCAACCTCATCAAGAAGTTTATTTACAGGCTCTGTTACCTTTTCACAATCCTCGATTGTTATACCCTCATCGCAATCGATGAATATTCTAAGATACCAGCTTGCCCCCTCCTTGACGTAGCATACGTCCCAGAGGTAGTAGCCTAAATCGTCGGTTATGGGCTTGACAAGGTCATAAATCCTTTGTTCTGTTGCACCGAATTTTTTCAGCTTCATCTGTTTCTCCTTTCATATCAAAACGAAAGACCGGAAGTTTCCGGTCTTTAGCTTACTATGTTAATATTATTATATCACACTATTTCAGAAAAATCAATACCTTTTAGGAAAATTTTTCTTTTAGAAACATAGAAAAAATTCCCTCAAAAAAATATAAATTCTCCAGAAAGTTAGCGAAAATATTTAACACAACATTATCAGATGTTCAATGTTTTTTATTTCCTACTATATTTATTGTATAAATCATTTACTGACTCTGCAAAAAGAGAACACGAATGTTTATACGGATTCTCATTCTCATTCTTCTTGATGAGATAATAATCACGCAATTCTTCCCAATGTCTATTTCTTTTCAACCACTCAATTTTTTTATCGATACAAAACCCTTTTCCACGTACTTCCCATATATGCTTGTTATATTTCTTATCGAATTTTATGTATTCTTGACGTATTCTTCCTTTATCATTGTAATGATGAACTATTGCAAAATCGTAACTATGTGTTATTCTGCTATTTTTCCTGTCTACATTCTTAATTGTAATTACACTTGTAGAATCTTCCATTTTAAAATAGATAGGGTCGTGATGTGAAGGATAGATTCTGGAATACATTGAGTATCCTAATATCATCATCTTATGCTTTAACATTGCTTCATAAATTATTCTGTGTATCAGTTCAGCACTATACTTTTCATCTGGGTCATTTGGTTCTATGTTCACATCAAAATCAAAACCTTTATTTCCGTTTTTCTCACAAGTAATCATATTTCTGCTTGAACTTCCGACAAAATCAAAACGAAAAGTAAAAGCATCTCTGACTTCATTCTGAATTACCTTTAAAAACTCAATCAATTCATTCTTATATGGAGCCGCCTCTTTTTTTGTTACATAGATAAAATTCTTCATATGTAATCTCCTTTATAATATAATACCCAAGCCTCCATTTGAATCTTTCAAATCATTATATTATATCATAAAATCTAATTCCTGTCAATAAAAAATCAAGAATTTGATTTTTTACAAAGTTAAAAATTAGATTTTTAACAATTAGGAAAATTTTTCTTTTTAGAGGTTCCTTAATAACATTTAATCTCCTATTATAATCAATCCTTTTTTATTTAATAATGCTGATTTCGTTATTTGTAACAAATCATTAATCATTTCAATACCTTCATCATAATCATCATAGCCTTCAATAATACCTGTTTCGATACATAAAGAACAAATATTATTTATTTCCTTAACCTTTCCATATTCTAAAAGGGTATCAGAATATGGATCAACTTCGAATAATACATTTGAATCAGCTGATATTTGTTTGCGATGATTATACATATGCTGTAAAAGATCATCGGAAAACCAAATATTATAATCGTCCCTTTTGATTTCATCCAAACTATTTCCAATATAAAAATTCAATCTTTATCACCTTTTGAGAAACAATGTTATTACTTCTTGGATTTGTTTCAATAGCGTTCTCAAACATCTGCTAAAAGGTCAAACCATTTCAAAACTATATACTTTGATTGAAAATTCAAGAAGTTCGTGCCGGATTGGTTTTATTGCTCCCCAAACTAAACCTTGCCATCAATTACTTGACATAAAGAAAATTTCTCTGCGTTAGACCAATTGAAATGCGACAGCATTCCTGCGTTTTTTCTTTTTTGATAACTTCCCTTTCTGCCTTTGTCTTTTTGGCAAGGTATAATTGGTAGAGCAATAATACCGCCTTGTCTTTATAAATATTATAACATATTCCGTTTTAAATTACAAGACTTTTTTTAAACTCTCCCCTTTTCAGAGGCGAACATCTTCCTCTGTCAATAAAAAAACGCATTAACAAAACGCTCCCTTACAAAAGCAAGGGAGCAAAATTATTATGCTGTAAAGCCGTTTTCCTCAACAGCTGCAACGGGAGTTGTGGTTGTGAAATCAAAAACAGGTGTAGTTGTTGTTGCATTGGGAGAAGCAGGTGTTATGGGTGTAACTTCGACTGCTGTTGTTGCAGGCTCATTGCCTGTACCCGCTACGTGCACCTTAATCTCAATTTCAATTCCGGGGTTATTGTCAAAGCTGAGTATGATAAATGTCTCACCCTGACCGATACCTGTTACATGACCGAGATTATCAACCTTTGCAACTGATTCGTCAAGAGACTTCCAAACCTCGTTTGCCTCAGAAGAACCTGTGGGATAGCCTGTTATGTATGAAATATCCGAACCGCCAACATCTATGAACATCTCGCGCTTTGAAATGATTACCTCAGCCGCAAGGGGATGTGTTGTAGTAGTTGTTACTGTAGTAGCAGGAACTGTTGTTGTTACAAGGGTTGTAGTAGTTGTTGTAGCTTCATGTTTTCCGCCCTTTTTCTCACTTCCGCCGCCTGAACAGCCTTTAAATATCAATACAACGAAAAGTAATACAAGAAAAGATATAACAGCAAGTGCGCCAAGCTGTCTCTGCCTAAGCATTTTCTTGGTAACTCTTTTTCTTCTCGGTCTGTTTCCTGTGTTGTTGTCCATGATGATTTCCTTCCTTCTTTTATATTTCCGCGGTATATCCGCTCTATTTTATACCTGTTATATATTATATCATATTAAGAATAAAAAGTCACGTACTTTCAGAAAATTTTACATATTGACAAATTATATTGTTGTTTTTTGTGGAATATTTACAGTTTGTTACAATCACTTATAAAACGCAATCATTCTGTTGAGTATGTCCGCATATCTGGGGCAGGTATCCACAGGGAACGAGAACACATAGGCTTCAATTCCCACAACTACGAGAGTATAAACAGCGCAGATACCCATAATCGCCGTAAATACACGCTTTTTCTGTGTATTTACCGATTTTGTATAAAGCAGGAAAAGCACTGCAAACGCGCCGATTATTACCTGCCATGAGAAATCCGCCATATATCGCGCAGAATAGCCACTTTCCCATACAGAGCAGACAATGACAAAGGGCATTATAATTCCCACAAGTCCGATAACTACAGCCGCGGATATGCGGTTCTTTTTGTCGGGAATAAGCTTCATGGCGCGTCCGCTGAGAAAATATCCGAAAATCGGAAGTACAAGGAAAATAATTCCAGAAATTGTACCCTCATCCTTGAAGTAGTAGCTGTTCAGCCCGAGGAATGAGAACGGCGCTGAAACAAATGGATAATCGGGAATAAATGCAGGCGGCGCAAGTAGGAAATTATATATTCCTATGAACATATTGTGGAAGTGGAATTCCGTTCTTGTGAAATCGTTTATAGTCAGCGAATACTTTATGCCGAACTCAAAAATCGAACCGAATCTCGCATAATTGTAATACATCTGGAAAAGTCCCAGCGCACACAGCGGAATAAACGCACATGAGAGAAATTTCGCAACATTTCCCTTGCCCTGCTTTTTAGCGTTCATTATGTAGAATATACAGCCGCATACCGCGTATACTGCAAGGGTAGGTCTGCACATTACAGATAAGCCCATAAGCAGCGACGAAAGAAACACTCTCGGCAGATTAGCCTTTTCCTTTTCAAAAATCCCTGATGTTATGAAGAAATATGCCGCTGCTGTAAAGCACAGGAATCCCGCCGATATGGACATTTCATAAAACAGCGGTCTGCCTGCGGAATACCATATTCCACATCCTGCAAGTATCATCAGAAGTCCTGAAAGATATGCCCCTGTAGAAATTTTGCTGAACCATTTTTTAATAATAGTTGAATAAATCATCGAAAGAAGTATAAGTCCTCCTGCTGAAAAAAGCATTACTGCTATATCTTCGGGGAAGAAATATCCTGTAATAAGATGATATGGCAGAAACAGCAGAAGCGGCGCTATGCCGTAGTAGGAGTAATATTTCCCCTCATAAAAAACATGGTCCCAAAGATAATCAACATCATCGTAAAAACGTGAACCGTTATCATAGGGATTTTCCATGGCAAGAAGCTCCTCTGACGGTTCTTCAAGAAGGCTGAACTGTCCGTTTTCAAAGGCAAGTACAAGTTCCTGCGTTACCTGGTCGCCCTCTGTAAGCTTGAAGCGATTTAAAAATTCTCCCTGCGGTATCTGCTGGAGCACAAGAATTATCGCAACACACACAGCGCATATAGTTATCCATGTTGAAGCTACACGGCAAAAATATTTATTCTTATTATATGCAAGATTCATTGTAGCAGAGAATATGCAAGCATATACAAATACTGCAAGAACAATTATTATAGTCATTCTCAGCGGCATTACATCAAAGGGAATAGGTCTGTTAAGCTCAATGCTCTTGATAACACAGGCGTCTTTTTCGCCGATTCCGGCAAATCTGAAACGCGCATCTGTTGTTTTTCCTGCAAGCTGTACCATTGCATCCTGAGATTGCGTACTGTCTGCAATTACTACAGAATCTATTACTTTAAGGCGGTAATAATACCCCGTTTCTTCGGTCAAATCTCCGAAAAAGCTGACTTGTCTTGCCTTTTCGTCCGTAAATTCCGCTTCAACATGAACTGTGCCGATTTTCATGTCAAGGTCGTGATATCCGATACTTATTTCATCAAGTCCCTTGACAGCAATTCCGCCGACAGCTTCATCGTAAAAGCAGTTTTCAAGGTCGGCATCGGCAACAGAGAGAATGGTATGCTCATAATCCCCTGAAATAAGGCGATATGAGGGGAACTGGAAATATGTCAGTTCCAGAAGTGCCGCCGCAAGAATAACTTTTCCCATAAATACAAGAGTTCGGGATTTATTCTTTTTCAGATAGGTATACAGCACAAATTCAAGAGCCGCCGCCGCTCCCATTACGAGAAATGCGCCCTTGAAGCTGCCGAAATTCATAATCATATCGGCAATACCCATAAGCACAAGCACCGCTGTCATCCCAAAGACAAAGAGCTTTTTATTTCCTGTCAGCTCTTTACGGAAATTTTTAATATATATTACCGAACATACAGTCAATAAAAGTAAGGCTGCAAAAAAAACAAACCACATATCATAATCCTTTCAAAGCAGATTATTGCTGCTCATTATATTTTTCTATTTCTTTGTCAATTTTCTTTGTCATATCTTTGCACATCTTGTCCCAATTTTCAACAGCACCCTCGCCGTTTAAAAACGATTCTGTCAGATTATTCATAACTCCCCTTGATTCATAGGTGAAATCTCCGCCGCCGTACATTTTTTCGCCCATACCATAGCCGAAATCAAACAGCGGATTCTTTTTCGCCTCATTAAGATAGCTTTGTACTGCATCGTACTGCTCAACTGTTACATAAGGAATCCATTTGCCGTATGCGTCTTTTTCCTTTACGCTGAGACTTTCTTTTTCAAGCTGTCTGTATTTTTCTTCTGCCGCCGCAACTCTTTCGCATTTCAGATATGCCGCAACAGCCTCGGGATTCTGGGAATTCTTAACCAGCATTTTCGCATTGTAGTCGCAGTTTATACTATAATTTCCAGCGTTGGGATTTTTCGGGAAAGGTACAACCATAATATCTTTTTTGGCATTCTTAGCATTTGTCATACCTAATGCCCAGTCGCCCATAGCGTAAAAAAGAGTTGAGTTATCATTGGGATAAAATTCGTACCAATTTGGATTATAAAGATTTTCGTCAGAAATTTTCTTCATAAGCTTTTCAGCCTCTGCTATGCCCTTATCCTTAATATTGTTTACAAATTTGCCATTTTCGTACTTCACAACAGCACTTCCGGATGAAGTCAGCATAGCCCTGCCGAAATCGCCGCTTATACCATACCTGCGTGTTTCGGCTTCGGGATTTGAAACAAATTTGCTCATCATATCAAGCATAATGTCCCAGTTCCATTTGCCCTCAAGATACAGCTCATAAGGGTCGTCAAGCTTTTCCTTTTTCACAAGCTTGCGGCTGTACATTATAAGGTCAGGCGATGAAACATCATATGGCATAACGTAGTGCTCGCCGTTGTATTCAAACATATCTATGGCATTTTCCATATCTGACCACAAGCCTTCGTTCACACCCATCACATCAAAATAAGGGTCAAGAGGGTCGAACAGATTATTTTTCACGCCATAAGGAAAAGTGGTTTCATCGTAAGGGAACATATCAACAGATTCTCCGCAGGCTATGTAATAATCCAACATTGAATATTTTTCCTCAGCATTGACCTGTACATAGTTGATATCGCCGCCGTAGAAATCGCGGAAAAGAGACAGTGCCGCAGGACTTGCGCCGCCGTCCTGTGTATCAAGGCTGAAATCCGCAAACCATGTTATTGTACGGTTTTTAGCCTTATCTTCGGGAGATTCAGTAGGCGGCTCAGTAGGGATTATCTGTTCTTCTGATACAACTTCAGATTCCTTATTTTCTTTTTTATCGTCGCAGGAATCTGCTGCTGATAATGAAAGGGACAATGCCACGATTCCTGCTGATATTTTTTTAATATAATTCATATGTATTCTCCTTGATAATTGCGTCACTACTTATTATACTATTTCCCGATATGAAATGTCAAGTTTTTTACAGTTTTCTAATCAGGAGTTCCTATTAGGCAAAGAAAAAAGGCCGTCCGCAGACAGCCCTTTGATATGCGTATTAATTATTCCTCAACAGGAGCGCCAACAGGACAAACACCTGCACAAGCACCGCATCCAACGCAAGTATCAGCGTCGATTGTGTACTTTCCATCGCCCTCAGAAATTGCACTTACAGGACACTCAGCCTCGCAAGCACCGCAGCTTACGCACTCGTCATTAATAACATATGCCATAGTTTTGTACCTCCATAAGAATTTTTTCAGGATATAATCCTACTGTATACATTTTAACACATTAAAATAAAAATTGCAAGTCTTTCTTGTTAGTATTGGCTATTCTGACAGTATACTGCCAATTTTTTAAAAGTATGTGAACTTTCTGAATTTTCTTGACAATGTTACTGTTGCTGTGTTATAATATGTGTAGTTATTATAGGTGCAGTTTGTGCTGTGCCATAAATCCCGGAGGAATAGAACATGAAAAAATATAGAATCATACCCCTTATACTTGCAGCTGTTATGGCTGCTGCGCCCCTTTCAAGCTGTTCAAATGGCAAGGACAACTCTTCTTCAAGCCAGGTTGTTAATAAGCAGGAGGGAATTGCAAAAACTGAAATCAAGGCTGAAATCTCGGAAGTTACTCTCAGTAACGATACCTCTTTCAAGCTTAATAATGTTATCGATTACGGTAAAACCGACGACGACGGCAACAGATTCCTTTATCTTGATGTTACTATCACAAATAATACAGATAAGGAATACGAGCTTAATATCCTCAATAATTTCTACATTCTCTACCCCGACGGAGAAGAAGCTCACTTTGATATAAGAACTCAGCTTTACGCTCAGAATAACATTGACAGCTATATCACAAATCCGTTCAAGCTCACGGCAAATGGACAATTAGCTGGAATTATCGGCGGATTTATTGTTCCTCCCGATAAAAACGATTTCCAGGTATGCTTCTTCCCCACTCAGGACGTTATGACCGACAAGGAAAGCGTTATCAAGGTTGATGTTACTGCCGACAATATTGTAAAAATGAATTAATTGATAAGCAACCGCCTGTTATACGCAGGCGGTTGCTTTTGTCCTTTTCACCTTTACTGAAAGCAGATACAGCGAAATCAGATAAACCGTTCCTCCTGCTATAACTGCCGCGATTGCCGCTGTTATGTCTCCTGTATTATTTCTGCCGCATATATCCGCCCCAAGATATGCCGCCGCACCACACAAGATTCCTGCATATCCAACTGCTGCAAACGGCGCAGGAGATATAGATATATCAGCTGCTTTCAGATATGTATAAAGCGATACTACCAGTATTACTCCATAGCAGATTGTTGTGGACACTGCCGCGCCGTCTGCGCCCATAAACGGAATAAATACAATATTTCCAACGGTTTTTACTGCTGTGCCAAGAAGCATTATTTTCAGCGGAGATGAGGACTTTCCAATTCCTTGCAGCATAGCGAAAACAGGAAATGACACACACAGACATACCATTCCCGGCATAAGCCACCGCAGAGAGCTTATACATAAATTTGCTTCGTCGCTCTGCCCTGCGTAAAGTATATGAAGTATCTGCGGCGCAAGTATGCCAATTCCAACAGCTGAGGGAACAACTATAACTGCCGCTGTAAGCAACGCCTGCAAAGTATTGCGGCGAAGTTCCTCTTTATTGCCTGCGCTCCATGCCGACGCAATACAGGGCAGAATCCCTTTTCCAAGCATATTCGTCACGGAGGGAACAAGATTGAAAACCGTCAGGGCAATTCCCGAAAATGAACCGTATACAAATCGTGGTATATCCTCCGCCGCAACTCCCACGGGTATATCACCTTTATAGCCGAAATATGTTATACAGCCGATTATTGTACCCATATCAATTATCGCTGTAAGATTTGTCACTACAGAACTTACGCCTATAGGTAAAGCTGTTTTTATCAGCTCTGAGGTGATTTTTCCACGTTCCGTCAGATGTTTTTCCCCTTTGTCCTTTGGCTTTTTTGAAAATAAATTCAAAACAGCAAAAAACAGCATTGCTCCCAGCGAGGACAGCGTAACACCTGCGATTCCTGCCGCCGCCGCAAGAGCGCGAACATCTGTTATTTCGGGAAAATATTTCAATATTTCCGTTCCGTGACTGTTCACATATCCGCACAACCACAAGCCCGTAACAACTCGCACTATACCCTCTGCCGCCTGTGAAAATGCTGTGGGGTACATATTGCTCATGCCCTCATAATATCCGCGCTCTACCGCTGTTATGCAGCCGAACAACACCGTTGGAGCTATCATTGCTACTGCAAGGGCGGCTTCGGTATCTCCCGACGAAAATACGCTGAAAGGCTTTGCAAGCAGCAGTATCAGCAAACTTCCAGCCAATCCCACAATAGAAAACATTAAAAGCGCAATACGGCGGATTCTGCGGATGTTGCCGTACATTCCGAATGCGCGGCTTTTTGCTGTCATTGCGGCAACTGCTGTTGAAAGTCCTGTTACAGTAAAGGCGTAAACAGGCATAAATATGCTGTATGCGGCACTGAAATAACTCATACCCACGCCGCCCAGAAGATTTGTAAGCGGTATTTTGAACACCGCGCCAAGTACTTTTGCCACTGCTGCGGATATCATGAGGATTACCGAACCTTTTATAAAATTCTGCTTTTTCAATATTCTACGCTCCCGAAAATATTTTCTTAAAGAAAATTTGCTGTGGTAACTCACACGAGAATGGGATTCTAAAGGGCGAAGCCCTTTAGCAGAGTCCAGAGACAGCGTCTCTGGTGGGTGCAGGGCAAAGCCCTGCGCAGCGTCCAAGCGCTCTGCAATGGGTGAATTTTAAAACAGTCTGTGGACTGTTTTAAAAGAGGGGACGCTCTTCAAGTGAGAGCGTCCCCTTAAAATTTATATTATTGTAATTCTTAATTTTAATTAACCAAAGTATCTCTTGAGAAGTCCCTCAAATGCCTTGCCGTGTCTTGCTTCGTCACAGGATAATATTGATAAATGGCTTAAATTAGCGGTTTCAAAATGTACACCCACCTGAATACCCACCTTTATAGATATAACAAAAGCGGCTGAAATAGCCGCTAAATTTGCGTTTATTCACTTTTTTCAATGATTTTAATATCAGTTTGCTCAGTAGGGTTGCTCTTAGCAAATAACTTGAATTCTTTAAGCTGACTCTCAGAGATTTCTTTATAATCAGCTCCATTGATGCTTACAAGATATGTTTTTTCGCAGATAGTTATATTGTTGACAGCTGTTTGAAGTTGTTTGCGTGCATCAATTGTACTGTTGATATAGAATCTTAGAGTTGTATCAAATCTACTGTGCCCTAAATGCCGCATAACTTCAGACGGTGGCACATTAGCCGACGCGAGCTGTGAAGCGTGTGTGCTGCGTAAAGCGTGGAAATGAAAATTATCGACACCTGCCTCTTTAATAAGCTTTGCTACTTTTTTTATACTGTTTTGAGTTATCAACGCTCCGTTTTTACGCCGATTAACGAAATTCCCACCTGTAACAATAACATCGTTAGCTTTGCGCTTGTCTATAACTCTTTCCGTGTTTTTTAAAGCAGGGTCATTTTGGGTTTTGCAATAGGTCCTGTGTCTTGTAGATAACTCATAGCGCAACGTCTGTGGCATATCGACAACGCGACGAGCATTTTTGGTTTTAAGTTTGCAGAGCATAAAAAGTTGGTTATCAGTCGGTTGCAGTTGTTTGGTAATTGATATGGTATTATTAGCATAATCCACATCATCCCACATCAAGCCTAACGCCTCCCCGAGTCTCAGTCCACAATAATAGCAGAGCAAAAATAAAGGGTATATATCTCCATTATCTTCATTTTTACATACTTTTGCGATTATGCTAATCTGTGCGCTATCAAACACTGTAATATCATCTGCATCTTCATCTTCTTCGCGTGGAGAAGGCATTTTAAGACGAGTTTCTTTGTTTGCAAACATCCGAGCGTATTTGGTAGGGTCAATACGCTCTGCTCTATTAGCAACACCATACAATAGATAAAAAACTTTAAGAAAACTGGTCACATATGCATGTTTAAGCCCAGTTCCATATGATTTCGTAAGAAAATCGTCTAACTCGATAATTGTAATCTCGTTCATTTCTCTATTTTCAAATTGTGGCTTAATATGATTTTCCCACACACTGCTGTGTTTTTTTACTGTGCTTTCAGCTTTAGATTTTGCTTCTGTTTTTTTATATAGTTCCCATGCCTCAGAAAAAGTGATTTTATATTGTTTTGTTTTTTCTTCTATTATTTCGGACTGGAGCATCAGCAGATGTTCAGCCTTTGCTTTTTTAGCCGCTGTTTTCGTCTCAAAATGGTTGCCATTTTTATCACGGGAGCGAGTAACATCAGCAATTGTCTTACCGTCTTTTTTAAGAACTATACGATATCCCCAACCGTTCTTAGTTTGAAAAAGCCCATCTCCTTTATTTTCTCCTCTTTTTATATTGTAGCCCTCCCTTTTTCATAATCTTTTACCCGTCTATAAAATGTACTTGATGAAAGCCCTATCTGCTTCTGAAAAATTACTGCTGTGATTTTGCCAGATTTCCACTGTTTATATAACTTCTGAAACTCATACTCATCAATTTTAATAGGCTGTCTTCCTTTGTATTTACCGAGTTGTTTTGCGATAGCAATACCTTCTTTTTGACGTTGCAAGGTTTGTTCTCTCTCCAATTCACTTAATGCAGCAAAAATGCTAAGAACAAATCTTCCCTGCGGTGAAGAAGTATCTATGTTTTCCTTGCTACTTACAAATTTCACTCCTTTCGAGTTGAATTCATCGACTATTTTCAATAAATCTCTTATAGACCTTGATAGTCTTGAAATAGATTCCACATATACTATGTCACCTTCACGGATATAGTTTATCATATTTTTAAATTCTGTTCTGTCAGTGTTTTTTCCACTCGCTTTTTCGCAGAAAACCTTATCAACCTCATAATCTTGCATTAGTTTCTCCTGTCTGGCAGTTTCCTGAGTTTGCGAAGAAACTCTTATATATCCTATTTTTGCTATTGTTTTTTCCTCCTTTTCTGAAAACTGTGTCAACAAAGTTTAATGAAAAATATGGGATATGTCATATTACAAAACCAACCTTAATGATACAGTTTTCACATATTTTTATATGTATCATTAGAGTGTACTCTGTTGATACATTAGACAATAATATCCATAATAAAAATTCTCATACCCTCCTTGCCCTCTTTAAGCATATTTATTTCCGTCCAAACCCTTTCGGCAAAATATGCAAGCAATTCACCATTTGCTTCATCATCTTCCAAAAGCCTTTTGATTAACAATCCTGTCGAAATATTATTAATGCATATAGCTTTTATTCGACTTGCAATTGTCATTTCTTCAATTATTTTTAACACAATTTCTGCTTTATCTTCCATACCAGCCCTCCCTCTTATCGATATGACATTTAACAGAAACTTTACTGTCATCCTTATTGTAGAAATAACATTTAATATATACGATATTATCTATCATAGCCTTATCTCCGTGTACAAAATTCGGTCTATTAAAATATAGAGTTAAGAAATCATATTTGCTTTCCTCACTCTTGAATTTAATTTCGCAATCTATGATTTCAGTACACTCGCACTTATTAATGATATTTACAGTGTAAGATTTGCTCCTATAATTTATAATCATATAATTTCTCTCCTTTTAAAAAATTACTTCGTCAGGATTACAGCCGAAACTATCATATAATGATAATGTTTCGTCTAAGGAATCCTCGGTAGGCGGAATTGAATAATAAGCTCTAAAAACGATTGCCTGCGTATTTTTTATATCTTTGTAATGGTGCTGTGATAGATACATATCATCAAGTTGCAATAAGTAAAAATCATCAAGCTCCTTGATAAAACATTTTTTATCAGCGGCGCTTAGGAAAATTAGAATACATTGGATTTCATTCTGGCTTTGATGCCAGTCGTATTTACTTGCCTCAACCGAAAATTTAATATTGTCAATATATAATGTTTTTTCCATATAAAGTCCTCCTTTAATTTAATTACAAGCAGCATAACTGCGAAAAATCTTAAAATACCTGTCATCATCATACTTTTTAACATATGAAAGATGTACTTCCATTCTGTCGTTGTTGCCTATGTGTTTAAAACGATATAAAAGCCTGAGAGGTATTTGCTGATTTTGGTGTTTGTAAATACAAAAATCATTTTCTAAGATGCTGTATTTTACTGTACTGTCATTAAAAATGCGGTCAAAACTTGTGCCTGCCTTTTTATATTGCTCAATTTTGTCAGCGAGTCTGCTAACACTCTTTTTAATAGCTTTCATCTCTTCTATCTTGGTTTTTTTAAAGTTTTTGCTTATGTACACAATTTCCATTTATACTACTCCTTTCTGTGTTCTATGATTTGGTATATGTTGTTTGTTAGTTATAAGCGAAACAATGTTAAATTTGTTTCGCTCAAAAAATAACAGAACACCATATCATAGCCTTTAACTCATTCTACTATTTGGTATGTGTTAATTATATCATCAAAATTTATTTTTGTCAATACCTTTTTTGCATTCTTTCTGCATCTTTGGGGAGAAAATACAAATCATCAATATCTTTTGCAAAATTAAAAGCACATTTAATAGCAATCGAGTGACCGTCATGCATATTTTTTATTAAAAAGCGCTTGTAGTCAATAGGATGAATAATAGTCATATTCAGTTTTTTACATGTTTCAAACAAATCCTGTTCAAAAGGGGCTGTGCCTATTATTTTTACAAGCTCGTCAAAGCGTTCTGGTACTTTTTTGTACCTTTTCGGCTTTTCAGAAATATGATTTTCACTTTCTTCTTTTTCAAGCAGCTCGAAATAGCGGTCTGACTTTTCATAATCGTCACAGAGCTGATAAAACTTGCGGCGGGACACATAAAATAAATTATTAGATACCGCTGTTTCAAGTGAGATAAAGTAGTTTTCATATGCCCAGTAAGCTTTTTCAAAATTATCAAGGGACACTTTAGTTGATGTTGTTCTTCTGCCTGCGTTTGATTTTAGCTGTATTTTTTTTAACTGTTTGCAAATAAAATCAATCTCTTCGTAACTTTTATTCATTGAGCAAAAGGAAAAGTCTGTTGTTGCAAAATCAGACACACCATTTTCTTTTGTCTTATCGGGCAAAAGAAGACCAATACCTCTTTCTGCGATTTCAATGTAATTATTTATTACTTCCTTAGTTGTAAACCCTAAACATTCGATGCGTGATATGAAAATTGTATCACCACGACTGAACTCATCAAGTAATTTTTTAAGTTTTTTTCTTTTTCTATATGAACCTGTTATAACATCAATGAATATGTCATCATATGCTATAAAATAATTATGTAGTTCTTCTACTAACTCCATATATACTTTGGTTTGTTTTACAGTTTCTTCGTCTTTTAAAGAAATGTTGACACAAGAAATACATCCATATGCGGCTAATCTGTCCACATTGTCACCTCCTACCAAATAATAGAAATCTCTTCTATTTATTATAGCATGGAAGTGTGGAAAAGTCAAGCAATCCAAGAAAATGTGCAAATGTGTATTTGTATTGCAAACTATTTTAAACTTACTTTTATTTTTTTAAAAAGTTGTATTATAAAATGCACAAATGCACAAAAAAAGAGTTAAGCAGCTAATTTGTAATCTTTAATTACATTACGTACTGTTTTGCCATTTACTGTGCCTGACATAGCATAAATATCTCTTTTCTTCAACTGCTCTATAAAATGCTGTTTGCTATCAGTAGCATAACCGCTGTTACTGCACCAAATTTTAAATACGATATAGAGGTCTTTAATTGCACATACACTACCTTCATCAGCTTCAAGACATTCCTCAAAAAATCTTGTAAGCTTGTCAGATTCCTTATTATAATTGTTTGTACTCTCAATGATAGATTTGGGTTTGTCAAGTCCTTCTGTTCTGTAACTTTTAAGCCCATCCAGACACCAGTTAAAAATCCCAGATAAATTATTTTCACTTATGAACTTGTCCTTAAGATGCTTGTCCTGTTCCGCCTCGTTAAAATGCCTTGTAAATTCAATAACACTAATTCTGTTACTCTTGAATAATGTATCATCTAAAATTTTGGGTAAGTGATTTGTGTTTATAAACAGTGTAAAACGAGGGGTAAACTCAAATGAATTTGCATATAAATATCTTGCTGTAATCGTATCCCTTCCTGTCAGTGTTTTTAGGAGTGCTACATCTAATGCCATATTTTGTGGTGGTTCGCTAATGCTTAAAAAACGACATTCAGCCAATCTCGCTAACTCTTCATTTGCTGAGCCACATCTTCTATTCTTTTGTAACTGCAAGAGCTCAGGTTGAGCGTTTTTCGCATAACCAGCTGTTCCGCCAAGCACAGCAGCTATTGTATTAACAAAAGTTGATTTCCCATTTCTTGTTGATGCCCCAAATAAGATAAATGCTTGTTCTAAACAACATTCGGCAGAGATTGCATAACCGATTACTTTTTGCAAATAAAGTGTTTTTTCAGCATCATTACACATAATTTCACTTATAAACTTTTCCCATTCGTCTGATTTTGCTGTGGGATTATATGTTACTGCTGAAATCTTTGTTATGTAATCTTCTGCACGATGTGTCCTAAACTCAAATGTTTGCAAATTAAGCGTGCCATTTTCGCAGTTGAAAAGTTCATTTTTTCTATCAAATTTCTCTGCTGATATATAGCAGTTTGATGTGGCATCTTTTATCAGTATATCACGTTTTGTTTTGCTGCCGTAACGTTTATAATAGTCTAAAAATAACCTTTTCTTTTCACCATCGATAATTTCATTTGAGTAAATCATCAGCAAATCATAAAACTCTTTTGCAAGTGTACTGATATACATAGCTTCAGCATCAACTTCCCAATACTTGCTATTGTAATAATACCAACACTTTGCGGTGGTGTTATATACAATTTCATCTTTGTACATTTCTGAAAACAGTTCTGATGTGCCTCTGTCGCTGTAATCACGCTGCTCGGGTTTTAATTCTCTAAGTTTTTCTAATTTTTCTTTTTTATTCAATTTTACATCCTTTCCCTTGCATTATCAACAAATATATGCTATAATACAAGTAACAACAATATTTTATTTTATCTTTTACGCTTAGCTGTTCCTGCAGTTAAGCGTTTTTTTACAATCAATATAACCACTCCTTGCTTTTGGTTTTTAAGCTTTAAAATCGCTTTCGTAGTTATTGTACACAGTGCATTTCGTTTTTACAACAACTTTTAAGATTTTTTTGAAAAATATTTTCATAAGCATTTCAAATCCTTTTCTTTGTATAAATGTGCTTTTGCATTTTATCAATACCATGTTACGAAAGCAAATACAACGCACTCATGTTCACTCTCTCGGGCGTAGATACGCAACTAAAGATAGTCAAAAATGGCGTAATTAAGCCCATTTGAAGCATATATCATTAAGTGCTTTATAGTAATCTTAGCTTTTTGTAAAAAATCACGTGACAAATCTATTTAAATGTGATATAAAAAATTAGTTTCCAAGGGCGTAGAAAGTAATTTGTCATTAACTACACACCGTTTTGCTATGTCGAATTTTAGATATTTTTATTGAATTTTAGTTGTGAATGTGATATAATATATATAATTGAAACCTAATGCGGAGGAAATATATGAGAGTATCTTACAACAAAATGTGGAAACTACTTATTGATAGGAAAATGACAAAAGCTGATATACGCAGAATGACTAACCTTTCAAGCTGCACGATGACTCGCTTGAATCGTGATGAACCAGTATCTTTGACTGTGATGTTAAAAATAGCAGAGGCTCTTAATGCTGATATAAGCGATTTGTGCGAATTTGTGAGCTCGGAGGTATAATATGAAACTACCTAAAATTATCGATAATAAGAAAAACGGAAAAGTTGTTACCGAACTCCGAGAAAGCGTTGTAAAAGGTTCAAAGCTTTCCGTTATATCTGCTTACTTTACAATATATGCTTATGCCGAACTTAAAAAGGAACTTTCAAAAATCGATAACCTTCGATTTTTGTTTACAGAACCGTCCTTTGTAAAATCAGATAATGAAGTTCAGCGAGAATTTTATATCCAGCACAACGAGAAAAATATATCTGGTAATGAGTTTGAAATGAAGCTACGCAATGAAATGCGTCAATCCGCTATTGCCAAGGAATGTGCAGAGTGGCTTTCAAATAAGGCTGAAATAAAATCGCTGAAAAGAGAAAATCCTGCTCAACCTCGTTTGATACATATTGATAATGATGTTGACAGTGTATGTATAAACGGCTCTGTTGACTTTACAACCGATGGTTTAGGCATTACTCCGTCAAGCCGTATTGACTCTAATACCTGTATGTACGGCAATGAATTCACATCAGTATATTTACAGATGTTCGATGAACTATGGAATAACTCTGCTGCTGTAGAAGATGTCAAGGAAAAGGTTCTTGAACATATGCAGGTGCTTTATAAAGAAAACACTCCCGAATTTATTTACTTTATAACCCTTTATAATGTATTCAGGGAATATCTCGGTGAGCTTACCGAAGATAATATCGTTAAGACAAAAACAGGTATCAAAGAAACTCTTATCTGGAATAAATTATATAAATTCCAGCGTGATGGCGTTATCGGCGCTATTGATAAGATTGAACGATATAATGGCTGTATTATAGCCGATAGTGTAGGTCTTGGCAAAACCTTTACTGCACTTGCAATTATCAAATATTATGAGCTTCGCAATGACCGTGTTCTTGTGCTAACCCCTAAAAAGCTCCACGACAACTGGGCTGTATATACAAGAAACGATAAGAGAAATATCTTTGTTTCCGACAGATTTAATTATGATGTGCTTAATCATACGGATTTAAGCAGGACAAGTGGTTATACGGGTGATATTCCACTTGAAACTGTAAACTGGGGAAATTATGACCTTGTTGTAATTGATGAGAGCCACAATTTCAGAAACAATCCTCCTGTTAAAGGCAGAGTAACACGCTATGAGCGTCTGATGAACGAAATTATCAAGTCAGGCGTTAAGACAAAGGTGCTTATGCTGTCTGCTACGCCTGTAAATAACCGTATGAACGATATAAAAAATCAGATTGCTTTTATTACAGAGGGAAAAGATACTGCTTTATCAGGAGTCGGCATTGCAAGTATTGAACAGGTATTGAAAAAGGCTCAAACTGTATTTAACAGATGGTCTGAGCTTCCCGACGCAAAGCGTACAACAGAAAGCTTTGTTGAAATGATGAATGTTGATTATTTCAAATTGCTTGATACTCTTACTATTGCACGTTCAAGAAAGCATATCGAAAAATATTATGATTCATCTGAAATAGGCAAATTTCCTGAAAGAAGAAAGCCTGACAATGTTTATGCTGATATTGATACGCTTGGAGAATTCCCTCCTATTGAAAAGGTAAACAAGCAGATTAAGAAACTGACTTTGGGACTGTATTCACCGCTTTCTTATGTTCTTCCTGAAAAACGTGCAGAGTATGAGCGTAAATACGATATGTCGGTAGGTGCGGGACAGTCTGTATTCAAACAGGCAGACCGTGAAGCAAGCCTTATCGGACTTATTCGTGTGGGACTGCTTAAAAGAATGGAAAGTTCCATATACTCATTTGCTTTAACTATTGAAAAGATACTCGGACGTATTAAGGACACTATAACTATTATCGACAACAATCAGTATGATATAGGCGATAATATGAGCATTGAGGATATTGACCTTGACGAAAATGACCTTGACAATATGCTTTTCGGTAACAAAGTCAAGGTTCTGCTTCAGGATATGGATTTAGTGAAATGGCGGCAGCATTTATCAGATGATGCTGAAAAATTACAGCTTATCCTTGATGATGCAAGAAAAATCACTGTTGAACGTGATGCAAAGCTTCTTGAATTGAAACGGATAATCAACAAAAAAATTGATAACCCTATAAATGTAGGAAACAAAAAGGTTATTGTATTTACAGCCTTTGCGGATACGGCAAATTATCTTTACGACTGCTTATCTGAGGAACTGAAAAATCGTGGCATTTACTCTGCCATTGTAACAGGTGCAGGCAATAATCGTTCTACTTTACCTGTGGGCAGAGAGTACAAAAACAGTATAAGATTGACTGACCTTAATACTGTTCTTACGCTGTTTTCGCCTAAATCAAAGGAATGTGCAAAGATATATCCCGAAATGCAGAACGAAATTGATGTGCTTATTGCAACCGACTGTATTTCCGAAGGTCAGAATTTACAGGACTGCGACTATCTTATCAACTATGATATTCACTGGAATCCTGTCCGCATTATACAGCGTTTCGGACGAATTGACCGTATTGGTTCTTCAAATGCAGAAATTCAGCTTGTGAACTTCTGGGCGATGAAAGAGCTTGACGATTATATCAACCTTGCTCAGCGTGTAAAGGGACGTATGGTTCTCTTAAATGTTTCCGCAACGGGTGAAGAGGACTATATCGAGGAAAACGAAAGCAAGGAAATGAAAGACCTTGAATATCGTAAAAAACAGCTCCAGCAGCTTCAGACTGAGGTTGTTGACCTTGAAGAAATATCAGGCGGTATATCAATTACCGATGTTACATTCAATGACTTCAAAACAGACCTCATGGAGTATATGAAAAATCACCGCAAGCAGTTAAGCACTGCTCCGACTGGACTTTATGCCGTAACAGATATTGATGAAAGTCTGCGTGATACGGTGAAATCAGGTGTGATATTTACTCTCCGTCAGATTCAGGGCAAGGAGCAGACAAAAGAGCAGAATCCGCTGTTCCCGTTCTATCTTGTGTATATTACCGATGACGGCGAGGTCAAGCTGTCATATTTACAGGCAAAACGTATCCTTGATTATTATAAAAAGCTGTGCTGCGGCAAGAATGAAGTCCTTACAGAGCTTGTGGCAGAATTCAACAAGGAAACCGATGACGGTCACGATATGAAGAAATACTCCGACTTGCTTGAAACAGCAATTCAGGAGCTTATCGGCAGAAAACAGGAAATCGGTGTTGCAAGTCTTTTCAGCAGAGGCGGAACAACTATACAGACCTCTTTCTTTGACGGTATTGAGGACTTTGAACTTATAACATTTCTTGTGTTAAGATAAGGAGCTGTTATGGATATTTACGATAAACTGAATATTCCTGATGAATGTAAAATCAGCCGTACCGTATTCAAAAAGATGTTTTATGAAAACGCTGCTCTCTCCAAAAGTGACAAGGATTTGTTCGTTGATTCTATCGACAAGATAACGTGGATTTATTGTCTTAATCAGGATAATATGAACATTCCTGCATATACTACTGAGGAACGTGAGTACCTTGAAATAGAGGTTATGGAAGTAGTCCTTAGCGAGAATAAGGGAATAAAGCGTATTGCTGAAATCATAATGCGTGCTATTCCATATCCTATGATGCTGATATTTAGCTTTGAAGGCAAATATCAGCTGTGGACGGCTCATCAGCGTTTTAACCTTGCGGATAACAATAAAATCACCCTTGAAGAGCCTATCTGCACCGAATGGCAGGACGTAGATAGTAATTTATGGGACAGGCTTAATATCAGCAATTTCCGATATACTAACTTCTTTGATATGTATTCGGATATTGTTGATGCGGTTGCTGTTTTCAATGCAGAAAAGCTTACCGATGAGGAAATAAGCGGTGAGGAAGCCCGTGAGCTGTTACGCAAAAATGCTGAGATTGATAATCAGATTGCCGCTTTGCGTGCGGAGCTTAAAAAGGCTACCGAGTTCAATAAGAAAATGGAAATCAATATGAAGATTAAGAAATTGGAGAAGAGCAAAAATGGATAGAATGTTTAACTGGATTAAAGAGCATAAAAAATCTTCTATTGCAATTTTGTTAGCATTATTTATCGTTCCTATCGTAGCAGTTCACTTTTTGTTCAAGTGGAAAACCAATGTTTACTGGATACAAGCCGATTGGGATTCAGGAGATGTGCTTGCATATATAGGTGGTTTTTATGCGTTTTTAGGTACAGTCATTTTCAGTATGCTTGCATTATGGCAAAATCATCAAATTGAGAAGAAAAATGAAGAGTATAATGAAAAGTTGCAGAAAATAGAAGCCCAATTAAATATGCCATTATTTGATATACCTTATTCAGAAAATTCTGGACAGGGATGTAATGGTAATTATGCAAATCTTCATTTTAAAATAAGAAACATTTCTCCGAATCTTGCTCTGCAAATAAAAATTTCTAATTTTGAAATACTCGATGAAACAGGAAAGAAAACATTATCTTCAAAATCTGTGAAATTAAACGATTCAGTGTTATCTGCAAATACAATGATAGATGTGAAATTCACAAACGACAATTTACAAGGAAAAAATCTTACTATGATATTCTATATATATTATCAAGATAAGTATTACAACAAGCATAAAATAAAAGCTACTGGTACTATTGCAGACGCAAAGGTTTTCAAAAATATTATTTTTGATTTAATAGAAATGGAGGACACCCCAAATGCCTGAACTTAACGGAAATTCCCTTGATATACTGGAAGAAAACATAAAAAATCTCCGTCAGCTGTTCCCTGAGGTGGAATGTGACGGAAAGATTGACTTTGATATGCTCCGTCAGATACTTGGCGAGTATGTTGACGATGACAAGGAACGTTACAACTTCAAATGGAACGGCAAAGGCAAAGCTCTGCGCTTTTCGCAGACACCCTCAACAGGTACTCTCCGTCCTTGCAAGGAAGAAAGCAAGGACTGGGACGATACACAGAACCTCTATATTGAGGGCGATAACCTTGAAGTGCTGAAAATATTGCAGAAAAGCTATCACGGCAAAATCAAGATGATTTACATAGACCCGCCTTACAACACAGGCAAGGATTTTGTCTATCCCGATAATTATCACGACAGCCTTGAAAACTACAAGGCTATTACGGGGCAGACAGATGAAGAGGGCAACAGAATAAGCACAAACACAGAAGCAAGCGGACGTTTTCATACCGATTGGCTGAATATGATGTACCCTCGTTTAAGGCTTGCAAGAAATCTGCTTACTAAGGATGGCGTTATTTTTATCTCTATAACAGATAAGGAATTGGATAACATTTCAAAGCTTTGTAATGAAATTTTTGGTGAAGATAATTTTGTAGGAAAGCTTATATTACAAACTGCAACAGATAACAATCCAGGACAGATTAATACAGAACATGAATATATTGTTTGTTACTGTAAAAATCGTTCACTTTTACCTTTTTGGTATGCAAAGAGTGAAAAAGCAGAAAAAATTCAAAACAAATATTTGGAGCTTAAATCAAAATATGGCAATGATATAACTGCAATACAAGATGAATTAAGAAAATGGATAAAGACGAATGAAAAGGATTTATCTGGAGTTGCTCATTATGATAATGTAGACGCTAAAGGCGTCTTTCATGATGGTGATATTGCTAATACCACATTTGGTGGATACGAATATGATGTGATACATCCTGTAACAGGAAAACTTTGCAAAATTCCTGATAAAGGATTCAGATTTTCTGAGGAAACAATGCGTGAAATGATAGAAAATGATGATATTATGTTCGGAGCAGATGAAACAACATTAATTAAGCCTAAGAAGCGTATTGAAAATGCAAAAGATGTATTACGTTCTATGATTTATGAAGATGGCAGAACATCAACAAAGAAATTCGAACAATTAATGTCACGAGACATATTTCAAAATCCCAAATCGGATACCATAATTCAACGACTTATTTCTATGGTTACAAATGATGATGATATAATTATGGACTTTTTCTCAGGCTCAGGAACAACAGCACAGTCGATAATGCAAATGCAATCTAACAGAAGATTTATTCTTGTACAGCTTCCTGAAAATCTCGATAAGATGATAGAAACAGCTGATAGTAGAGCCAAAAAAACATTAAGTAACGCAATTGCGTTTTTAGATTCTATAAACAAGCCTCGTTTTATAACAGAAATAGGCAAGGAAAGAATAAGACGTGCAGGCGAAAAGATAAAGACCGAAATCGAAAGCGGAAACGGTCAGCTTAAATTTGACGAAGAGCCGAAAACAGTTCCAGATATCGGCTTTAAGGTGTTCAAGCTTGACAGCTCCAACCTTAAAAAGTGGAATCCCGATTTTGATAATATTGAGCGTACTCTCGATGATATGATAAACAACTATATTCCCGACAGAACAGAGGAAGATGTGGTCTATGAGTTTATGCTCAAAATGGGACTTGACCTTTCATATCCTGTTGATGTTACCGAGATTGACGGCAAAAAGGTGTATTCTGTCGGCTTTGGTGCATTGATGATGTGCCTTGACGATAATATTACTGTTTCCGTTGCAGAGGGTATGGTTAAGATGTATAAGGAGCTTGCTCCCGAAACATGGAAGGTTATCTTCAAGGACGAGGGCTTTGCCGACGACTGCACAAAGACTAATATCAAGCTGACTCTTATGCAGGCTGGTCTTGAAGAAGATGCGTTTACTACGGTGTGAGGTGGAAGAGAATGAAATGCTGGTGTGTTGAGGATTGGTTCTTTGATGATGATGATTTAAAAGTTAAACTATCAATAAAAGAAAACACATATTTTAGAATATTAAATACATATTTTACTTATAAAGCACGTAGAGGGTTCGCGGAATTTAAATTACATGCTTATGTTTTTGCCAATTCTAAAGAAGATGCAGAGAAACAGCTAAAACATGCTTGTTTTTTTCTATCTTACATATTCGGTGTGAATATAGATTTGTACAATAGTTTTATTAAACTTGATAATAAAAACGAAAACGATTTGTTAAATGAGACTTCTTTGAATAGTGGCAAACTAAAGAAATTACAACTATTATCAAATCAAATATCATCGATATCAGAAGTAAAAAAAGAATACTTTTTTAATTGTTCAGAATGTTATTTATATGCTTTGTCTTTAAATAAAAACAGGTTGTATAATGAAGAATTTTTGGTTTTGTTTAGAATTTTCGAAAGTGTTTCAAAAATATTTTATAACGATGTTGGTAAAAATAAGTTGAAACATAATTTTTCAGAAACGAATTCGAAAGATGTTTTATCAGATTATATTTGCACATATTTTAAAGTGAAAGTCCGAAAAAAAGATTTAGACAGATTTCATAATATAATTATTAAACAGATAAAAGACGATATGCTGTATAAATTAGTATACATCTTTGAATATTATGGGATTTGTTATGATTATTCAACAATTGAAGAAATTGTTAAACTTAGAAACGATATGACGCATATGAATAGTTATAGCATTACTGAAGAGCATTTATATAACTTAATTAGCACAGAAACAATACTTGTAAGAAGACTGATTAACAAGATTTATTTTAATAAAAATACCTTTAAAGCTTTAATGATTGCAAAAGTTGAGGAGTATTAATATGAAATTACAATTTGACGCCAACCTTGAATATCAGGAGCAGGCTGTTTCCTCCGTTGTTGACCTTTTCAGAGGTCAGACACCCAAGCAGTCAAACTTCACAGTTTCTATTTATAGTGAATTAAAGGGACAAAGCACTATGTTCACTGATACTGGTATAGGAAATCGTCTTGAGCTTGACGAGGAGGATATTCTCGATAATCTGAAAGAAGTACAGTTAAGAAACGGTCTGAAGCAGTCAACTGCTCTTGAACACGGCAAGTATGATTTTGATATTGAAATGGAAACAGGTACAGGTAAAACCTATGTGTATCTGCGTACAATTTTCGAGTTGAATAAAAACTATGGCTTTACAAAGTTTATTATCGTTGTGCCGAGTATTGCTATAAAAGAGGGCGTGAAGAAGTCCCTTGACATTACAAAAGAGCATTTCGATATGCTTTTTGATAATACTCCTTACGATTATTTTGTATATGACAGCGGAAAGCTTAGTCAGGTTCGTGACTTTGCAACTGCTGATAATATTCAGATTATGGTTATCAATATCGATGCTTTCCGTAAAAGCTTTACTGACCCCGAAAAGGAAAACAAGGCTAATCTTATCCACCGTTCCAATGATAAGATGAACGGTATGCGTCCTATTGACCTTATTGCAGAAACAAATCCTTTCGTTATCATAGACGAGCCACAGTCGGTTGATACAACACCTAAATCAAAAGAGGCTATAGCTTCTCTTAACCCGCTCTGTACGCTCAGATATTCAGCTACACACGTTGACAAGCACAACTGTGTTTACAAGCTTGACGCTATTGACGCTTTTGAAATGAATCTTGTAAAGCAGATTGAGGTTGCAAGCTTTGCAACGGCGGATTATCACAATCGAGCATATATGCTGCTGAAATCCGTTGATAATAAAAAATCGCCCATTACGGCAAAAATCGAGATTGATGCACTTGTAAAGGGTGAAGTCAAGCGTAAGGTTATAACAGTAAAGCAAGGCAGCGACCTTTCTGAAAAGCTTTCGGGAAACCGTGCTATTTATGAGGGATATATCGTAGATGAAATATACTGCGAAAAGGGCGAGGAATATGTAAGCTTTACTATGAAGCCTGAAATCCTGCGTATTGGAAGAGCTGTGGGTGATATAGACGATACCGCCGTAAAGGAACAACAGATACGCAAAACTATTGAGGAACATTTGAATAAGGAGCTTATTCTCAGCAGTAAGGGTGTTAAGGTCCTCAGCCTGTTCTTTATCGACAGGGTTGCGAATTATCGCTATTACGACGATGAGGGCAACGCTCATCAGGGTAAATACGCACAGCTTTTTGAAAAGCACTATAAAGAGCTTATTCAGCGTCCGAAATACAAAAAGCTTATTGATGCAGGAATAATCAGCGATGATGAAACTGTTGTGCATAACGGTTATTTCTCGGTTGATAAGAAAGGCGTTTTTAAGGACACAAACGGCAATACCACTTCTGATGATGATGCATATAATCTTATCATGAAGGATAAGGAAAAACTGTTATCCTTTGATACAAAGCTTCGTTTCATTTTCTCGCATTCTGCTCTCCGTGAGGGTTGGGATAATCCTAATGTGTTCCAGATTTGTACCCTCAATGAAACAAACAGCGACATAAAGAAACGTCAGGAAATTGGACGAGGACTGCGTTTATGCGTTAATCAAACGGGCGAACGTCTGCACGGTTCATCAGTAAATACTCTTACTGTTATGGCAAACGAAAGCTATGAAGATTTTGCGAAGAAGCTTCAGAAAGAGTATGAAACAGATGAAGGTATCCGTTTTGGCTTTATTGAAAAGCATACCTTTGCAAATATTACTGTTACAGATGTAAACGGCGAAGCAAGCTATCTCGGTGCAGAAAAGTCTGCGGATATCTATAAGGTATTTGAAGAAAAGGGATATATCGATAATAAAGGCAAGGTTCAGGACAAACTGAAAAAAGCTCTAAAGGATAATAATCTTGAAGTTCCAGATGAAGTCAAAAATAGTTTGCCTGCAATTACTGCCGTATGCAAGAAAATCAGCGGTAATCTTAATATTAAGCCTGCATCAGAAAAGAAGTCGATAAGTCTTAACAAGCAGATTTATCTGAATCCTGATTTCAAGGAGCTTTGGGACAGGATAAAGTATAAAACATCATATTCTGTATCCTTTAAAAGTGAGGAGCTTATAAGAAAATGTAGCGAGGAAATGAAAGCTAATCTCAGCACAAGTTCGGCAAAGCTTATATACTCCAAAGCGGAACTTAAACATACAGCAGGAGGTCTTGAAACGACAGAAAAAATACATACTGCTGTTTCATCGGGTGAAGAAAATCAGATGCTCCCTGATATTGTTACATATTTGCAGGCGAATACAAGCCTTACACGCCGTACTCTTGTTGCGATTTTAAAAGATAGTGGTACGCTGGATATGTTCAAAAAGAATCCTCAGCGTTATATGGAGGACGTCTGCAAAATCATTACTGCAAATATGAAGGCAATGTTGGTTGATGGTATCAAATATACTAAGCTGGGCGATGATGAATATTACGCTCAGGAGCTGTTTGATACAGAAGAACTTACAGGATATTTAGAGCATAATATGATTGAAGCTCAAAAGTCTGTTTATGAGTATGTAGTGTATGACAGTGATAACGAGGCTGAATTTGCACAGAAATTTGAAGCAAATGAAGATATAAAGCTGTATGCAAAGCTTCCTGATTGGTTTAAAATTTCTACTCCGCTTGGCTCTTACAATCCAGATTGGGCTGTGCTTATTGAAAAGGACGGGGACAAAAAGCTTTACTTTGTTATTGAAACCAAAGCAAATGTAAGCGAACAGGCTCTTCGTCAAACTGAGTATCAGAAAATTAAATGTGGCAAAAAGCATTTTGAAGCTCTTGGGAATGCTGTTGTTTACCAAGCCACAGATGATTTTAACAAATTTGTAGAAAGTGTATAGTGTAAATAATCCTTCTCTTTTTTGAGAGGGATTATTCTTTTATGCTGTTCTTGGGTTCTTTTGTATGATTATTGTCAAGAGAATCTGTTTGCTCGCTTGCAGATATAGCATTATTAATTACAGCTTGTAGTTTTGTAAAGAGTTCAAAATCATCGGTTTTTATAGCAAGAGCGTAATAATCTTTCTTATAGTATCTAAAAACATATTCGAATTTCATAAATATCTCCCTATTTAAAAATAAAATAGTAATGCAAAGTAAAGGCTGCCATCAAAGACAGCAACCTTAAGCAGAATGAAAAATTATATCTTTTCTACTTTAAAAATTAATTTTTTCGATAACATCTGTGTTAAATGCGACATTATTTCTGAATTTACAGATTTCAGCAAATATACTTTTGTAAAAATCAAAAAGTGTAGTTGATTTACAAAGTGAATTTGCAAAGTTATTGAGGAATTTGGAGTTTACAGCAATCTGCACGCCCTCCGAAACCTCAATAGAATTGATAATCTCTGTCATCGTGTCCTTGATTTTGTTTTTTTCGCTACGCATAGCATACCTCCTAAAAAATATTATAAATAAAAAATGCCATTCTCCTTGAGGGAAAATAGCACTTAATATACACATTATTAACTTTTAAATATATAACTATATATTTATATGATAACATAAGAAAAATAAAAAATCAATAGACCAATTCTGTTATTATAAACTTTTTCTAAAAATTTTCTATTAGTATATCTTAAGTCTCGACTTGTGATATGTTTTAATGGTAAAAAACAATAAAAGACGTCTTATCATCAAAGATAAGACGTCTTATTTGTGGGTGGGTATATACTGGTGGGTGCTATTAAAAAGCTTGTTCTCAAACTGCTAAAAGTCCCACCTGAATACCCACTTTTTTCTTTAAAACAATTTGTCGATAAATGTAATCGTCTGTCGAGGAATACTCACAAACGGCTTAAATACGAGGTATTAGCTTACTTGAAGTAACGATTGAGAAGTCCCTCAAATGCCTTGCCGTGTCTTGCCTCGTCCTTAGCCATTTCGTGCACTGTATCGTGAATAGCATCCAGATTAAGCTCCTTAGCTCTCTTAGCAAGGTCAAGCTTACCCTGTGTTGCACCGTGTTCAGCGGCAACTCTTGCTTCAAGGTTTTCCTTTGTGGAGGAAGATACAACCTCGCCGAGAAGCTCAGCAAATTTAGCAGCGTGCTCAGCCTCCTCAAAAGCAGCCTTTTCCCAGTAGAGACCGATTTCGGGATAGCCCTCTCTGTGAGCAACACGCGCCATAGCAAGATACATACCAACCTCTGTGCACTCGCCGGCGAAATTTGCTCTCAGACCTTCGATGATTTCCTCGTCTGTTACAGCCTTAGCAACGCCTACTTCGTGTTCACAAGCGAATACGAGATTTCCCTCGTCCTTTTTCTCGATGAACTTCTCGCCGGGAACTCCGCACTGTGGGCACTTATCGGGAGCAGATGTGCCCTCGTGTACATAGCCGCAAACGGGGCAAACATACTTGGAAACAGCAGCCTCAGCAGCCTCCTCAGCCTTTTCCTCAACAAAATCAGATGCAGGAACACCGCAGAGAGGACAAACCTCTGGAGCAGCGTCGCCTTCGTGAACATAACCGCAAACTGAACATACATATTTAGCCATAATAAAGACCTCCAAAAATTAAATTTATATTTTTGCTTGTTTAAGCATTTTAACCGTGTTTTAAACTGTGTGCTTGATTCTGTCGCGTTCCTCAGCGCGTTTGCCGTTGTTGAAACGGTCGAGAGTGCCGACAAGATAACCTGTAATTCGGCGAACTCTGTCAAAAGGAACATCAGCAAATTCAAATTTAAGGTCAGCATAATCGCCGTCAAGCGATACGGTCATTTCCCTTATAACTCTGCCGGCATATTTATTTTTGCCATAGTCGATATAAGCGTCGATTTCCTGCTGAGGAATATTGCCTCCGATTACATTGATTTTCATAAATATATACCTCCTGAATATGTTATATGTAACAAAAAATACAAGAGATTATTCCATGGTATTATCTCGGTGTACAAATTTTCACTTTCGGGAATATTTTCCCTTGACCTTTTCTGTAATATATTGTATCATAGTATTTAGAAAAAATCTGTTGCAATTGCAACAAGGAGGAGAATTTTTTGCCTGAACATAATATACTTTTTAATGGAGTTGACGATTATGACTGCCACAGGATGTTCAAATGCTTTAACATGGAAGTGAAGAAATTCAGAGTTGGCAGCTGTATAAGCGACTATTCAAAGCAAGGAGATAAAATCGGCATAATTCTGAAAGGTAGTGCTGATGTTGTACGCTATGACGCTAATGGAATCCGCACAATAATTGAAACTCTCGGAGAACAGGGAATTTTCGGCGAATATTTTACTTATCCCTCATCCAAGCGGAATTACGTGGAGGTCGTGGCAGGAAAGGATTGTGAAATACTTTATGTCCGCCGTTCAGAGCTGCTGAAACGCTGTGAAAATGCCTGTTCGTGTCATTCAAGAGTGGTGGAGAATATGCTGGAACTTATGACGGAAAAGGCGGTATCTTTAAGCGAGCGTGTGGAGGTGCTCAGTCAGCGGACGATAGAAAGCAAGCTTATCAGCTTTTTGCAGATTACCGAGGATAAGACCGCAGAGGGAAAAACTCCACAGATACCTTTTTCAACAACGGTACTTTCGGACTATCTCTGCGTAAACCGCAGCGCATTGCAAAGGGAGATTGCAAAGCTGAAAAAATCGGGAGTTCTTACTATATCAAAGCGAAAATTCAAGCTTCAAATGAATCACGAAAATGAATTTGACATATAAATGAAAATATGGTATAATTTTAGGTATTAATCTGGAAAGGAAACAATATTATGATTTGGGAATTTATAAAATCATTTATCCTCGGCGTAGTCGAGGGAATTACGGAATGGCTGCCTGTCAGCAGTACGGGACATCTGATACTCGTTGATGAGTTTCTGAAGCTGAAAGTCAGCGATAATCCGACAATTAACGAGGATTTCCTCAGTATGTTCAACGTTGTGATACAGCTTGGAGCAATTATGGCAGTTGTAATTATCTTTTGGAAAAAGCTGTTTCCATTCGGCAAAAAGGATAATGCACAGCCGCTGAAAAAAGAGGGCTTCGGAGCTTATGTGAAAATGGACATCATGCAGATGTGGTTCAAGGTGCTTGTTGCGTGTCTGCCAGCCGCAGTTATCGGACTTCTCTTTGATGAGGTTTTTGAGAGATTGTTTTATAATCCGTGGGTAATTGCCATTGCTCTTATAGTGTTTGGTGTGGCATTTATCATTATCGAGAATCGTAACAAGAATGCATCTGCAAAGGTGAACAGCATAAGCGAGCTTACATATAAAACAGCCCTTATAATCGGCGCATTTCAGCTTATAGCGGCAATTTTCCCCGGAACATCACGTTCAGGCTCAACAATAGTTGGCTCACTTATGATAGGCGTATCAAGAACAGTTGCAGCGGAATTTACATTTTTCCTTGCAGTTCCTGTAATGTTCGGTGCAAGTCTTTTGAAGCTTCTGAAATATGACGGCGGATTCACAGGAACACAGCTTGGAATACTTGCAGTTGGTATGATTTCAGCATTTGCTGTGTCAATTTTCGTTATCAAGTTCCTTATGGATTACATAAAAAAGCACGATTTCAAGGCATTCGGCTGGTACAGAATTATACTCGGTATACTTGTCATCGGATATTTCAGCATATTCAGATAATGTTACGGCGGTCATTCTTTTGAGTGACCGCCATTATTTAGAAGGGATAATACTATGTTTATAGACCATATCGCAATGTATGTAAACGATTTAGAGGGTGCACGTGATTTCTTCGTCAGATACTTTAATGCTTCCGCAAATAGTGGCTATCATAATAAAACCACAAATTTTCGTTCATATTTCCTGACTTTTGAAAGTGGTGCAAGACTTGAATTAATGAACAAACCCGAAATGTTGGATTGTGAAAAACAGCTGAACAGAACAGGTTATGCTCATGTAGCTTTTAGTGTTGGAAGTGCAGCTGAGGTTGACAGGCTGACAGAACTGTTGAAAAACGACGGATATAATGTAATAAGTGGTCCTCGTACAACAGGTGACGGATATTATGAAAGCTGTATTGTAGCTATTGAAGATAATATAATAGAGATTACAGTCTGATTCTGCGGCGGTCATTATGATAATGACTGCCATTTTTTGCGATTTTCTTTTTATTGCTGAAATTTCGGAAAAACTATTGATTTCTTTTGTGAGATTTGTTATAATAAATTTATCATGTTTTTTGCGAGGATAGAAAAATGAAAAAAATACTTGACTGGAACAAATACCTTGAAAAAGCGGTGGAAACCGTTACTGAGGGTATTGTTATGCTGAAAAACAATAACTCCGCGTTGCCGCTGAAAAAGGAGGAAGTTATTTCCGTTTTCGGTCGTATACAGCTCCACTACTACAAAAGCGGAACCGGTTCGGGCGGTATGGTAAATGTCTCGAAAGTTGTTGGAATTACCGACGGACTTATTGAATCTGGTGTGAAACTCAACGAGGAACTGCTGGATATATATATAAAATGGGACATCGAAAATCCCTATGATTTAGGCACAGGCTGGGGAGGCGAACCTTGGTCACAAAAGGAAATGCCCCTTGATGATGAAATCGTAAAAAATGCCGCTGAAAAGGGCAGTACAGCCATTGTTATAATCGGCAGAACAGCAGGTGAGGAGCAGGATTTTTCTGTTGAAGAGGGTTCATATCTGCTGACTGAGACTGAAAGGGATATGCTGACAAAGGTTCGTGCACATTTTGAAAAAGTAGTTGTACTTCTCAATGTGGGAGGTCTTATTGATATTGATTTTATTGAGAAAATAGGTGTGGATTCTCTCCTTTATGTATGGCAGGGCGGCATGGTCGGCGGTGTCGGTACAGCAGATGTGCTTACAGGTAAGGTTTCACCCTCAGGTAAATTGCCAGATACAATTGCATATACCATTGAGGATTACCCCTCACATTCTAATTTCGGCGATATGAACAGCAACCGCTATGTTGAGGATATATACGTGGGATATCGATATTTTGATACATTCGCCCCTGAAAAAGTCCGTTATCCCTTTGGCTTTGGATTATCTTACACTACGTTTGAAATCGTGGCTGAAAATGCTGAGACCATATTCAAAACAGATGAAAACGGCGTAATTGGCACAGGTGTACGATATGAAGTGAAAGTTACAAATACAGGAGAGTACAGCGGAAAAGAAGTTGTAATGCTCTATGTTCAGAAACCGCAGGGCAGACTTGGACAGCCAAAAAAGGTATTATGTGGATTTGAAAAAACAAAGAATCTTGCACCGAATGAATCACAGACGATTACAATTGAAGCGTGGCTCAGCGATATAGCTTCATATGATGACAGCGGAGTTACAGGTTATAAAAATTGCTGGGTTCTCGAAAAGGGCAATTACAGCTTTTATGTGGAAAAGGCTGAAAAGATTTACGGACATACTGTAGAAGTTGAAGAAACGACAGTAGTTGAAAAATGCCGTCAGGCACTTGCTCCTGTTGAGAAATACGAGCGAATGAAGCCTATCTGCACAGAAAAGGGCATAAAAATCGGATTTGAGCCTGTTCCTCTCAGTGAGATTGATGAGTCTGCAAGACGTATGTCACAGCTCCCCGATGAAATCGCATACACAGGAGACAAGGGCATAAAGCTTGCTGACGTATATTATGGAAAAAATACCCTTGATGAATTTGTTGCTCAGCTTTCAGATAAAGAGCTTTCCTGCATTATTCGCGGCGAGGGCATGGGAAGCCCGAAGGTTACAGCAGGTACTGCCTCGGCTTTCGGTGGAGTTGCAGACTGCCTTACAAAACACGGAATACCGGCTGTATGCTGTGCTGACGGTCCGTCGGGTATGCGTCTTGACTGCGGAACTAAGGCATTCAGCCTGCCTAATGGAACGATGATTGCTTCAACATTCAATAAAGAACTTGTTGAAAACCTTTTCGAATTCATGGGACTTGAAATGGTGGTCAACAAGGTCGAGTGTTTACTCGGACCAGGTATGAATATACATCGTCACCCGCTAAATGGCAGAAATTTCGAGTATTTCTCTGAGGACCCGTATCTTACGGGCATACTTGCGGCGGCTGAACTCCGCGGACTTCACACATCGGGAGTTACAGGCACTATAAAGCACTTCTGCGGCAATAACCAAGAGACGAATCGCCATTTTGTTGATACGGTTGCTTCTGAAAGGGCGCTGCGCGAAATATATCTCAAAGGCTTTGAAATTGCCGTTAAACAGGGAAATGCCGATAGTATAATGACTACCTACGGCATGGTGAACGGGGTATGGACTGCGGGAAATTATGACCTCAATACAATTATCCTCCGCGATGAATGGGGATTTGACGGTATAACAATGACGGATTGGTGGGCAAATATTAACCGTCGCGGCGGAGCTCCGGACAAAAAGGATTTTGCTGCAATGACGATTGCTCAGAATGACTTGTATATGGTATGTCCTGACGGCGCAAAGAATAACGACAATACGCTGAAAAGTCTTGAAAGCGGTGATTTGAAACGCTGTGAAATACAGCGCAATGCCCAAAATATACTTTCATTTATTCTCGGAACCAATGCATTCAAGCAGTCTATCGGTGAATGTGATACCGTTGAGATAATCAACCGACCTGATGATGATATGCCATCAGATGAGCCTGTTGTATTCTATGAAATTGACAAAAACTTCACTCTTGACCTGGACGGTGTGAAATCCGAAAAGGGTAAGAATTTCAGCTTTGCTCTGACAGTAAACAAACCCGGCTGGTACAAGGTTACAGTTACAGCGTCATCAGAACAAAGTGAGCTTGCACAGATACCACTTACAATTTTCACCATGGGAACGGCTAATGCAATGTTCACATGGAACGGTACAGGAGGAAAGCCCGTTTCGTTTACAAAAGAAATACCATTCTTCTCCCACTTCACTGCTGTGAGATTCTACTTTGCACAAAGCGGACTTGACCTTATAAGTGTCAACTTTGAAAGAACAGAACGTGAGGGACGACCTGCTGAGGGAGGCGAAATGTAATGAATATTCAAATTTTCGGTACAAAAAAGTGCTTCGATACAAAAAAAGCGGAGCGATACTTCAAGGAACGCAATATAAAGGTTCAATTCATAGACATGAAAGAAAAGGGCATGAGCAAGGGTGAATTTACTTCTGTAATGGAGTCCGTAGGCGGAATTGACAATCTTATAAATGAAAATGCAAAAGATAAAAATACTCTTACGTTGATGAAATATCTCATGGAAAGCGACCGCGAGGAAAAGCTGTTTGAAAATCAGCAGCTGTTAAAAACTCCTATTGTGAGATGCGGAAAAAAAGCGGCTGTGGGATATTGCCCAGAAATCTGGGAAAAATGGCTTTCAGAAAAATGATTTGTGCAGGTCTTGCAAAATGATAAAAAATATGTTATAATAATTATATCGGCGTTTTGTCGGTAAATGATATAGGTTTTCAACATAAGTTGAAATGAAAGGAGTTTTTATTATGGGACTTATTAAAGCAGTATTTTCAGGTGTGGGTTCGACTCTTGCAGATACATGGAAAGAGTATTTTTGCTGTGATTCAATGCCGGCAGATGTTCTCTGCATGAAGGGAGTCAGAAAAACAGGCAAGAAATCTTCCAACACAAAGGGAAATGATAATATCATCACTAACGGAAGTGTTATCGTAGTACACGAGGGACAGTGCATGATTATTGTTGACCAGGGACAGATTGTGGAAATCTGTGCTGAAGCAGGTGAGTACACATATGATATGTCAACAGAGCCCAGTATCTTTGACGGCGGTTTTTCAAGCATCAAGGAGACTTTCAAGATTATGGGCAAGCGTATTTCTTTCGGTGGTGACGCGGCTCATGACCAGAGAATATATTACTTCAACATGAAGGAAATCACTGATAATAAATTCGGTACACCTACTCCCGTGCCTTTCAGAGTGAATTATAAGGATATCGGAAGAAGTTTTACTGTGGGACTTCGCTGCAATGGTATATATTCTTACAGAATTTCTGACCCTATACTTTTTTATACAAATGTATGCGGAAACGTTTCAACTGCATTTACAAGAGATATGCTTGATAATACGCTCCACAGCGAGTTTATGGCTCAGCTTCAGCCTGCCTTTTCACAGCTTTCTGATACTCTGACATACGACCAGCTTCCTCAGAATAACCTTGCGATTACAAACACAATGAAAGAAATTTTCAGAAAAGAATGGGTTGAAAATCGTGGTATCGAGGTTGCAAGCGTAGCTATCAGGTCTGTATCAATCTCTAAGGAGGACGAGGACCGTATCAAGAAGTATGAGGATATTGCGTGGAATACAAATCCGCTCAATGCTGCAGCAAAAGCTGTTGAGGCTCAGAATGATGCTATGGTTGCCGCTGCAAAGAATTCAGGCGGTGCAGCTATGGGTCTGTATGGCATGAATATGGCTCAGCAGATTGGCGGAATGAACGCTCAGAGCCTTTATAATATGGCAGGACAGCAGGCGGCAGCCCCTGCAGCTAACGGCTGGACTTGCTCCTGCGGCAGAACAAATACAGGCAGATTCTGTGCTGACTGCGGCAGTCAGAAGCCAGCACTTGCAGGTTCATGGAAGTGCTCCTGCGGAAATGAAAATACAGGTAAATTCTGTGCAAACTGCGGCAGTCCCAAGCCAGCTGAAAACGGCTGGACTTGTTCCTGCGGTTCTGTAAACAAGGGCAGATTCTGTGCGAATTGCGGAAGCCCTAAGCCAGCCGGTGCACTTCAGTATAAGTGTGATAAATGCGGCTGGGAGCCTGCTGACCCTAAGAATCCTCCTAAGTTCTGCGCTGACTGCGGAGACCCCTTTGGCGATGAGGATGTTGTAAAATAATCATTGGTAATAAATAAAAAATGCAAGTAGCAAAAAAGTACTTGCATTTTTTTTGCTGTTGTGATATAATATTAACGTATATTATTTTTAATCAGTATTGTGATTATTATATGTAATAATATAATGGCTGAATATTGCATAAAACTGCGGTATTGCCTTAAATTTCCGACATTGTGATTTGTCGGCTAAAAACGGAGGTTTATTATGTGCGGAATAGTTGGATTTACAGGTGACCACCAGGCTGCCCCTATTCTTCTTGACGGTCTTTCAAAGCTGGAGTACAGAGGCTACGATTCAGCAGGTATCGCTGTACGTGACGGCTCAGAGGACGTTACTGTCATTAAGGCAAAGGGTAAGCTTGAGGTTCTCAAGAAAATGACAAACGACGGCGAAGCTGTAAGCGGAAGCTGTGGTATCGGTCATACACGCTGGGCTACACACGGCGAGCCCTCAACTCTTAACGCTCATCCCCATTCAAGTGATGATAATAACGTTGTGGCTGTACATAATGGTATTATTGAGAATTACCAGGAACTGAGAGAAAAGCTCACAAAAAGCGGTTATACTTTCAATTCTCAGACTGACACAGAGGTTGCAGTAAAGCTTATTGACTACTACTTCAAGAAGTACGGTCAGGGCCCTGTTGATTCTATTGCAAGGGCAATGATTCGTATTAGAGGTTCATATGCTCTCTGCGTAATGTTCAGCGATTTCCCGGGTGAAATCTACACAGCACGTAAGGACAGCCCCATGATTATCGGTATCACAGGCGGTGAGACATACGTAGCATCTGATGTTCCCGCAGTTCTGAAATATACAAGAAATGTATACTACATCGGAAATATGGAAATTGCAAAGCTTACAAAGGGTAATGCAGTATTTTATAATATCGACCGTGAGGAAATCGAAAAGGAACTCGTTGAAATCAAATGGGATGCTGAGGCTGCTGAAAAGGGCGGTTATGAGCACTTTATGCTTAAGGAAATCCACGAGCAGCCAAAGGTTATTAAGGATACTATCAACTCTGTTGTAAAGGACGGCAAAATCGACTTCGGCGAGCATGGTCTTACAGATGAGGAAATGCAGAATATTCAGCAGATTTATATTGTAGCCTGCGGTTCTGCGTATCACGTTGGTATGGCTGTACAATACGTTATTGAGGAATTTTCTTCAATTTCTGTAAGAGTTGAGCTTGCTTCCGAATTCCGTTACAGAAAGATGAAGCTTGCAAAGAACAGCCTTGTTATCATCATTAGTCAGTCAGGTGAAACTGCCGACAGCCTTGCAGCTCTGAGAATGTCCAAGGATGCAGGGGTTAAGACATTCGGTATTGTAAACGTTGTAGGCTCATCTATTGCAAGAGAGGCTGACAGCGTATTCTATACCCTTGCAGGTCCTGAAATTTCAGTTGCAACAACAAAGGCATACAGCACACAGCTTATTGCAGGATATCTCCTTGCAATGCAGTTTGCCCTTGCGAGAGGTGAAATGGAGCAGTCTGTTTATGATGAGCTTCTTGCTGAGCTGAACACAATTCCAGAAAAGATTGAGAAAATACTTGAAGATAAGGAGAGAATCCAGTGGTATGCAAACAAGCTTGCAGGCTGCAAGGACGCATTCTTTATCGGCAGAGGTATTGACTATGCAATCGGTCTTGAGGGAAGCCTTAAAATGAAAGAAATCAGCTATATTCACTCTGAGGCATACGCTGCAGGTGAGCTGAAACACGGACCAATCAGCCTTATTGAAGATAAGATTCCTGTAATTGGTATTCTTACACAGCCTGACCTTTACGAAAAGACAGTAAGCAATATGGTTGAGGTGAAGAGCCGTGGTGCGTCACTTATGGGACTTACAACATACGGAAATTACAGCATGGAGGACCTTGCAGATTTTACAGTATATATTCCTCAAACAGATCCTCATTTCGCAGGAAGTCTCTCTGTTGTACCTCTCCAGCTTCTCGGATATTATGTATCTGTAGCAAAGGGCTATGACGTAGATAAGCCGAGAAATCTTGCAAAGAGCGTAACAGTTGAATAATTCAGAATTAAGAATTTGAATTCGGGCGGATTATCCGCCCGATTTTTTACAAATGTATAATAATTCATAATTCTTAATTCTTAATTAAATAGCTGTTGACTTATTTCTGATTTTGTGGTAAAATAGTATAAGGAAAGTTATTTCCAAAGCCGAAAGGAGAATTGTTATGGCTAAAGAAGAAATAAATTACGTATGGACCGATAAAAAACGTACACTTTTTGGTTTGCCCCTTTCATTTACAAGATATTACCTTACACCCACAAAATTTATAACCCGTGCAGGTCTTTTCAATGTCGAGGAGGACGAAATTGACCTTTACAAGATTATTGATAAAAGTGTTCAGCGTCCGTTTTTCCAGAGATTATTCGGCTGCGGAACAATTGTGATACACAGTAAAGATGCCGATACTCCCACAAAGGAAGTAAAAAGCATCAAGGCTGTACGTCAGGTTTCAAATCTTATTGACAAGCATATGAACAATATGCGTGACAGATACGGAATCCGCGGACGTGATATGGTCGGAGTTATTCCCGGTGATATTGCTGATGATGTTTCGGTAGATTCTGACCTTTTCTGATAAAAAATAATTTCGGAGTAGTATATGATTTCCTTTATTAAAGAAAAAGAAACCGCATGGGATAAGCTCAAAGCGGAAAAAAGACCGATATATATATACGGCATGGGTGACGGTGCCCTGAAAATAATGGCTGTATTCCGCAAGTGCGGTATTCAGCTTAAAGGCATTTTTGCCAGTGATGACTTTGTAAGAGGTCATTCCTTTGAGGGCTATAAAGTAATGAAGCTTTCTGAGGTGGAGGAACTTGAAAAAGATTTTGTAGTAGTCCTCGCATTTGCGGCAGGCTATCAGTCAATAGTGGACAGAATCCACGAAATCGCAGAAAAGCATACTCTTTATGTACCCGATGTGCCCGTAACAGGCGGCGGACTGTTCACATATGATTACTGTGTGCAGAATGCGGAAAAGCTTCAGGAGGTTTACGACAGCCTTGCTGACGACTTCTCACGCAAGGTATATGCAAATATCATCAATTTCAAAATCAGCGGAGATATAAAATATCTTGACGCTGTTACAACTCCGAAAGCCGAGATATACCGTGATATCATAAAGCCTCACATGGGTGAGACATACGTGGATTTAGGCGCATACAACGGCGATACAATCCGCGAAGTTTTGGAATTTACACACGGAAGATATACAGGTATCTATGCAGTAGAACCTGATAAAAAGAATTATAAGAAGCTTATGAAGTTTGTAGACGGAATGAAGTATGTTTATACCTATAATTCAGCGGCATGGTGCATTGATACGGAATTGCCATTTGCGGCAAAGGCAGGCAGACAGTCCGCAATCTCAGCTGATTCTGAAAATCTGATTTCAGCCCGTTCCGTTGACAGCATACTCGGACGCAAGGCGGCTACTATTATAAAAATGGACGTTGAGGGCTTTGAGCGTGAGGCAATATGGGGCGCGGCACAGACAATAGCACGCTATTACCCGAAGCTTATGATATCGCTCTATCACAGAAACGAGGATATATTTGAGCTCCCCCTGCTTATAAAGATGCTCAACCCCAATTATAAGCTGTATATTCGTCATCAGCTTTATATTCCTGCATGGGAAACAAATTTATACGCTACACTATAATGAAAAAATGCACCCGTTGAGGTGCATTTTTTATGTGTATAATGGCGTAGGGGGCGATGCCTACATCGCCCCGAAATAATTACGCATTATTACAAATCCCTTTTCTCATAAATCTTCACGGAAATAAACCACGAAAGCATAAAAACTGCAATAATAACCGCCATGGCAATTAAGGACGTTGAAACGGCAAAGGAAGTACTAAGACTTTCAACAACAAATTCAATCAGGAATGATGCAGGTGCAATGAGCATTACTCCGAAGTACATAATAACAAGTATAAATCCACCTGTCTGTGAATTGAATTTGTATGCTAATGGAGCATAAATTGAATTTGGAACAAGAGATATCCCCATAGATATAGTACATAATGAAAACATTTCTCTGATATTAAACTGGTTGGAAGTTGCAATTGAGGAAATCACGTAAATCAATGCAATAAATAATGATGCCGCAAAAGATAAAATAAAAGTAGTATTATATATTGCACTTACATAAATTTTACGCTCAAAAGGCAAAATTTGTGAATACAGCGACCATTTGCTTTTATCATCATCGTTGATATTTCCGCAGACAGCTATTGCTATGAACATAGAAATAAAAATCGAAACTTCCGGATCGAAAATTCCTATTATTCCAAAGAAAAGAAAAACTAAAACATACCAGATAAGATTCTTTTTCAGCAAAAGAAATTCTTTCAACAACAAACCTTTCATTCTGACTTCCCCTTATATTACAAATCCCTTTTCTCATAAATCTTCACGGAAGCAAACCATGAAAGTGCAAAAAGAACAAGTACAGCGGCAATTGCGATATAAGGAAGAATATTGGTGTAGTTGGATAATTTTGCAAGTATGCCAGTACCGTCAATTGCGGATAAGAGGAACACTGCAATAGCGCCGGAAGCACCGTTAAGAAACAGCATTATAGTTCTGCCTTTTTCGGAATTGAATTTGTAGGCAAGGGGAAGGATAAAAGTTGGATAGATTATGCCTATAGCAAGTGATAATATAATACTGCTAACAATGGAAGATGAGGAAAATCCGGTGGCGCCTATGGCAATACCAACACCATAGAATATTGTTACAACAATGGATGATACAACAGCCGCTATCGCCATAGCCACATATTTTGATGAAACAATCATCTTTCGTCCGTATGGCATAGCCATAGAATACTGCTGCCATTTACACTGTTCATCAAAATTCATGTGACCATATAAAAGTATAGCCATATACAAAGGCAACATGAAAAATACAGCAGGGTTTCCCTTAAATCCTCCAATTAGAAATACAGCTATAAACAACAGGAATCCAATGGAATTCTTTTTCAGCAAAAAAAATTCTTTTAATAATAACCCTTTCATTTACTTGTCCTCCTTAACCATAAATAAGAATAATTCTTCAATTGTAATTGGGTGTGTATCGAATGAGTGGGGGATTTTCTCCCTGTCTACAATAGCCTCAACGCCGAATTTATTGGATTTTTTGCCGATTATCGCAGATTTATCAAGCTCTTTCAGCATATCCTCTGTTGTGTTGATAAAGCAGAACTGCTCTAAAAGTCTGTCTTTTTCCTCAATGAGAATAAGCTTTCCATTGTGGAGAAAAGCGATATAGTCGCAGATTTTTTCAAGGTCGCTTACAATATGTGAGGAAATGAGGATTGAATGGCTCTCATCTCTTGTGAAATCGTTGAGGATTTCCACAATTTCGTCACGTACAACAGGATCAAGTCCGCTTGTAGGCTCATCGAGAATGAGCAGCTTTGCATCGTGAGAAAGGGCAATAGCAATACCCATTTTCATTTTCATACCCTTTGAAAAGGTTTTGAATGCTTTCTTTTCGGGCAGTCTGAATTTTGTCATATAGTCGGAAAATGTCTTTTCGTTCCAGTTGGTAAAGCTGTGTTTCATTATAGCATTGATATCTTTTATAGTAAAGCTTTCGGGGATTCCAACTTCATCGAGAACAACGCCGATGTCATTTTTCTGCACAGCAGAGGGTTTCTCACCGAAAATCTTAATATCACCGCCGTCGGGACGTACAATATCAAGGAGCATTTTTATAGTTGTGCTCTTGCCTGCACCGTTTTCGCCGATAAGTCCCATAATACAGCCCTTTGGCAAGTTAAGACAGAGATTGTCAAGAGTAAATCCCTTGTATTTTTTGGTTAAATTTGTGATTTCAATAGCATTCATAATTAAATCTCCTATTCATTATATTTTATCATTTCAATTATATCATCTGTAGTCAGATTGCAAGAAGCTCCAAGCTGTTTTATCTGCTCAATCAACTCCTCAATTTTTTTCAGATTTTCCTCACGAAGTATTTCTGTATTTTTCGGGGCAACAAAGCAACCCTTTGCAGGAAGTGTATAGATAAATCCCTCACGTTCCAACTCGTCATAGGCTCTTTTCGTGGTGACTACGCTGATTCGCAAATCCTTGGCAAGGGCTCTGATTGAGGGCAATGGGTCATTTTCTTTTACTTCGCCGCTTATAATCAGATTTTTGACTTGCTTGTAAATCTGGTCGTAAATCGGAGTTCCGCTTCTGTTATCTATAAAGATGTTCACTGTATCACCTCTCTTTACTGTATATATACAGTATACACAGTCAGCACAGAAATGTCAATACCTTTTTGTTATCAAAAGCTAACAAAATACAAAAATTTTCTTTTACTGTTGCAAATTTATATAAAATGTAGTATAATATATAATGATAAAATTTGATATGAGGTATTTTCTATGTGCGGAATTGTAGGTTTCACTAACAAGATAAACAACTCAAACAAAGTAATCGTCGATATGATGGATAAAATTCGTCACAGAGGTCCCGACGCTGAGGGACGCTATGTTGACAGCGATATCGCACTCGGTCATCGCCGATTGAGCATTATCGATGTTACTTCATCAGGAGACCAGCCGATTTTCAACGAGGACGGCTCTCTCGTAATCGTTTTCAACGGCGAGATTTACAATTATCGTGAAATCCGCGAAAAGCTTATTGCCGCAGGTCATGTATTCAAAACAAATACCGATACAGAAGTGCTCATACACGGATATGAGGAATTCGGCGAAAAATTGCTGAATATGCTCCGTGGAATGTTCTCATTCGTTATATGGGATAAGAACAAAAAGGAGCTTTTCGGCGCGCGTGACTTTTTCGGAATCAAGCCTATGTATTACGCAATAATGGGAAAAACCTTTATGTTCGGCTCGGAGATAAAAAGCTTTCTGGCTCACCCCGAATTCAAAAAGGAGCTGAACACAACGGCTCTTGAAAATTACCTCACATTTCAGTATTCTCCCACAAAAGAGACATTTTTCAAGAATGTCTATAAGCTTATGCCTGCCCATTATTTTCGCTTAAAGGACGGTAAATTGCAGATAAAGCGTTACTGGGACGTAAATTTCAACGCTGACGAAAAGCCGTCCCTTGAAAATTGGGTAGAGCGGATTTCAGATACATTCAAAAACTCTGTAGAAGCTCACAAAATAGCCGATGTTGAGGTCGGCTCATTCCTGTCAAGTGGTGTGGATTCAAGCTATGCGGCAGCTGTTGCAGAGGTTGACAAAACCTTTACCGTAGGCTTCGGCAATGATGAAAAATACAACGAAATCGGCTGGGCAAAGGAATTTTCCAAGGCTATCGGCAAGGAAAATACAAGCAAGGTTATTACTCCCGAGGAGTACTGGGGAAGCCTTGAAAAGATACAGTATCACATGGATGAACCACTTGCAGACCCCTCTGCTGTGGCGCTGTATTTCGTGTGCAATATCGCTTCTGAGAGGCTGAAAGTAGTGCTTTCGGGAGAGGGTGCAGATGAAATTTTTGGCGGATATAACGTCTACAGTGACCCAAACGGTACGCTTTACGATAAACTTCCAATGTCGCTGAGAAAGGGCATAGGTACAGTTGCGGAAAAGCTTCCTGCAAAGCGCGGCGTGAATTTTTTTGTCCGCAAGGGCAAAACCGTGGAGGAGCGCTTTATCGGCAATGCCTATATCTTCACTCCCGAGGAGAGAAAAAATCTCCTTAAAATTAAAACGGACGCTCCGCATCCCATGGAACTTACAAAGCCCTATTACAGCCATGTCAAAGGTAAGGATGATGTGACAAAAATGCAGTATCTCGACCTCCATATGTGGATGGCAGGGGATATTCTCCTTAAAGCCGATAAAATGAGCATGGCGAATTCTCTGGAGCTTCGTGTGCCATTTCTTGATAAAGAGGTTATGGCTCTTGCAGAGAAAATTCCTACAAGATATCGTGTGACACACAAGAACAGAACGGATGACACGAAATATATAACAAAATATGCAATGCGGCTTGCGGCTAAAAAAGATACTCCCGACAGCACAGCAAAAACAGCTGCAAAGAAAAAGCTGGGCTTCCCTGTGCCTATCAGAGTATGGCTTAAAGAGGACAAATACTACAACATTGTCCGCGAGGCATTTGAAAGCGAAAATGCGGCACAATTTTTCAATAAAGAGCCGCTTATAAAGCTTCTTGACGACCACAGAAACGGCAAATCCGACAACAGCAGAAGAATATGGACAGTTTTCATATTCCTTGTATGGTATAAAGTTTATTTCGGACACTAAGGAGGTAATTATGGCAAGTCTTGTAACTTATAAGTATATCAAGCAGAATCCCGATATTATGGAGTATATCCAACGTGCAGACAAAACTCTTGAAGCTATGGGGTATACGGAACATTCATTCCCTCATGTTGAGAGAGTTGCGGCAACCTCGGCAATGATACTGGAAACTCTCGGCTATGATGAGCGTACAATTGAGCTTGCTAAAATTGCTTCAATCCTGCACGATATCGGCAATATAATAAACAGAATCGACCACGCCCAAAGCGGTGCGGTTATGGCATTCCGCCTGCTCGACAATTTAAGTATGCCGGCAGGTGAGATATGCTCTGTAATTGCGGCAATAGGCAATCATGACGAGGGAACGGCACAGCCTCTGGACGCTATTTCCGCGGCAATGATTATCGGTGACAAATCAGATGTGCGCCGCAGCCGTGTAAGAAATACGGAGCTTACAACCTTTGATATCCACGACAGAGTTAATTATGCTGTTGAAATGTCAAAGGTAAGCTTTAACGAGGATAAAAGCTCATTGATACTTGAATTGCAGATAGATACAAAAATATCCTCTGTAATGGAATATTTTGAAATTTTCATGAATCGTATGATTCTGTGCAAGCGAGCTTCTGAATTTCTCGGCTTAAAATTCGAAATGGTAATAAACGGAAGTAAAATTCTGTAAGATATACATATAAACGGAGGTTTAAAATTATGCAGTCAGAATATCAGCATCTTATTGATTTAAGCGATTACCCTGTAAGCTGGTGGACAAAGCTTATTGACCTTGGTGTGAAAATTAAGGAAAATCCAAAGGAATATGCCCACGAATGTGACGGAAAGATTATGGCAACATTATTCTATGAGCCGTCCACAAGAACACAGATGTCTTTCCAGACGGCAATGCTTCGCCTTGGAGGACGTATCATCGGATTTGACAATCCTGCCAACTCCTCTGTATCAAAGGGCGAGACTATAAAGGATACCACAAAAATCGTCAGCAGTTACGCTGATATTCTCGTAATGCGTCACCCCATAGCAGGTGCGGCAAAGGCGGCTTCAATCAGTGCGGATTGTCCTGTAATCAATGCCGGTGACGGCGGACATCTCCACCCCACACAGACGCTTACAGATCTGCTTACCCTTAAAATTGAGAAAGATACTCTCTGCGGACTTACAATCGGACTTTGCGGTGACCTTATCAACGGCAGAACAGTACATTCTCTCTGCAAGGCACTAAGTATGTTTGAGGGCAACAAATTCATTTTCATCTCTACACCTGAGCTGAGAATGCCTGCATATATCAAGGATATAATCACAGCTAACGGCAGTACATATGAGGAAGTTGATGCTCTTGACGAAGTTATCGGCAGCCTTGATGTGCTCTACATGACGCGTATTCAGCAGGAGCGCTTTGCAAGTCATGAGGAATATCTTGCACAGAAGAATACATATGTACTTGACAGAAAGAAAATGCTCCTTGCAAAAAAGGATATGATAGTTCTTCACCCATTACCCCGTGTTGATGAAATTACAGTTGAGGTTGATGAGGACAGTCGTGCAATGTATTTCACACAGGCGAAATACGGAGTATATGCACGTATGGCGCTTATCCTTACAATTCTCGGAGAGCAGGGCGGCTCTGAAACTTTAAAGGGAAAGGTATACAGCGGAGTTTGCTGTGATAATCCAAAGTGTATAACAAATCACGAGGAATATCTGCCTAAGAGCTTCCGTTTCAGCGGTGATGAAACGCTTCTTGAATGTGAGTACTGCGACGAGAGAAAGCTGATATAAGGGAACCTCTAAAGATTAAATGTGCGGTAATTCTATCGCACATTTTTATTTTTTTAATATAGTACTTGCAAAATTACTTTATTTATGTTATAATTTTCAAGATAAATGAAATCCCGTGAAAGGATAAAAAATAATGGCTAAGAAAAAGGATTACGGCAACGATAGTATTACCATGCTGAAAGGTGCCGATAAGGTGCGTAAACGACCTGCGGTTATTTTCGGCTCTGACGGTCTCGACGGCTGTGAGCATTCAATATTTGAGGTTATTTCAAACTCCATAGACGAAGCCCGTGCAGGATTCGGACATAAAATCATTATAACCTATTACCGCAACCACGATATCGAGGTTGAGGATTTCGGCCGCGGCTGTCCCGTTGACTACAACAACAACGAAAAGCGCTATAACTGGGAGCTTGTATACTGCGAGCTTTATGCAGGCGGTAAGTATGACGCTTCCTCTGAATCATATGAGTATTCCCTCGGTCTTAATGGTCTTGGACTTTGTGCCACACAGTTTGCCTCTGAATACATGGACGTTGAGGTTATCCGCGACGGTTACAAATACAACCTGCATTTTGAAAAGGGAAACAATGTTGGCGGTCTTAAAAAGGAAGAAACAAAGAAGAAACAGACAGGTACAAAAACGCGCTGGAGACCTGACCTTGATGTATTTACAGATATAAATGTATCGGAGGAGTACTTCCACGATATTTTGAAACGTCAGGCTGTAGTAAACCCTAATATACTGTTTCTGTTCAGATTCCAGAACGAAGCAGGAGGATTCAACGAGACTGAGTTTATCTATGAAAACGGCATAACAGATTATGTTACCGAAATAGCAGGTGAGGACGCTCTCACTTCCGTTCAGCACTGGACTGCCGAGAAAAAGGGAAAAGACCGCGAGGACAAGCCCGAATATAAAGTGAAGCTTGACGTTGCCCTTACTTTTTCAAATAAGGCTAAGCTTACGGAATATTACCACAATTCAAGTTTTCTGGAGCATGGCGGCTCTCCTGAGGATGCCGTAAAACGTGCATTTACCGCGCAGATTGACAGCTATATCAAATCTGTAAACGGCTATCAGAAAAACGAAAGCAAGATTAAATATGAGGACGTTGACGAGTGCCTCATTCTTGTTTCATCGTCATTTTCAACGGTGACTTCTTACGAAAACCAGACGAAAAAGGCTATTACAAATAAGTTTATCCGTGAAGCTATGACAGAATTTCTCCGTCATCAGCTTGAAGTTTATTTCATAGAAAATCCCGACGAGGCTAAGCGTATTTCAGAGCAGATTCTTCTCAACAAGAGAAGCCGTGAAAATGCCGAGAAAACACGTCTCAATATGAAAAAGAAGCTGACGGGAACAATTGATTTGGCAAACAGCGTTGAAAAATTCGTTGACTGTCGTACAAAGGATATCAGCCGCCGCGAAATCTATATAGTGGAGGGTGACTCGGCTCTTGGCTCTGTAAAGCTTGCCCGTGATGCAGAATTTCAGGCTGTTATACCTATTCGAGGTAAGATTCTCAACTGTCTTAAAGCAGAGTATACCAAGATATTCAAAAGCGATATTATAACCGATTTGATAAAGGTTCTGGGTTGCGGAGTTGAGGTTACATCAAAGGCAAATAAGGAGCTTTCAACATTTGATATCAATAATTTCCGCTGGAGCAAAATTGTAATATGTACCGATGCCGATGTTGACGGCTTCCAGATTCGTACTCTTATTCTCACAATGCTCTATCGCCTTACTCCCACGCTTATTGAGCAGGGATATGTATATATTGCGGAATCGCCCCTGTTTGAAATCAACACAAAGGAAAAGACATATTTCGCCTATACTGAGCAGGAAAAACAGCGTATTCTTGCGCAAATCGGGGATAAAAAGCATACAATCCAGCGTTCAAAAGGTCTTGGTGAAAACGAGCCTGATATGATGAACCTGACCACAATGAATCCCGATACACGCCGTCTTATTAAGGTAACGACCGACGATATCCGCGAATCTGCCGAGATTTTTGAAATGCTTCTCGGTGACGATTTACAGGGACGTAAGGACTATATTGCTGAATACGGAGCCGATTATCTTGAAATGGCTGATATAAGCTAAAGGAGTGGGAAAATGCCGCGTAAAAAAGAAACACCTAAAAAGCCGACTGCTTTCAAGCATGAGGCTTATATTGAGGGTTCGGGAAGTATTGTTGACGAAACTATAACTGATACCCTTAAAAAGAATTATATGCCCTACGCCATGAGCGTTATTATATCACGAGCACTGCCCGAAATTGACGGATTTAAGCCCTCTCACCGTAAGCTTTTATATATGATGTATAAAAGCGGCTTGCTTAATCCCGATAAGGAGCGTTCAAAATCCGCTAATGTTGTAGGTGCGACAATGAAGCTGAATCCCCACGGCGACCAGTCCATTTATGAGACTATGGTGCGTCTTACAAGGGGAAATGAAGCGCTTCTTCACCCTTATGTTGATTCTAAGGGTACATTCGGAAAGCAGTATTCTTCAAATATGAAAGCTGCCGCATCGCGATATACCGAGGTTAAGCTTGAAAGAATCTGTGCGGAGCTTTTCCGCGATATTGACAAGGATACTGTTGATTTCGTTCCCAACTATGACAATACTATGCAGGAGCCGACTCTGCTCCCTGCCACATTCCCAACAGTTCTTGTAAATGCAAATACAGGTATTGCTGTATCTATGGCAAGCAATGTGTGTCCCTTTAATCTGGAGGAGATTTGCGAGACTACCATTGCATTGATGAAAAATCCCAATCACGATATACTGAGTACGCTGAAAGGTCCTGATTTCCCCGGCGGAGGTTTCCTCTACTATGACGAGTCGGAGCTGAATAAGGTTTACGAAACAGGACGGGGAAGTATTAAGCTCCGCTGTAAGTATAACTATGACAAATCCTCAAACTGTCTTGAAATTACGGAAATTCCCTATTCTACAACAGTTGAAGCGATTATCTCAAAGGTTGTGGATTTGGTTAAATCGGGCAAGCTTCGTGAAGTGTCCTATATCCGTGACGAAACAGGTATTGACGGTCTGAAAATCGCCATTGACTTGAAAAGGGGAGTTGACCCTGACGCCCTCATGCAGAAGCTTTATCGTCTTACTCCTTTGCAGGACAGCTATCCCTGCAACTTCAATATCCTTATTGCAGGTACGCCCAAGGTTATGGGCGTAAGGGAGATTCTTACGGAATGGGTTGCTTTCCGTGAGGAATGTGTAAAGCGCCGTACCTACTACGATTTGCAGAAGAAGAAAGAGAAGCTTCACTTGCTGGAGGCTCTTGCAAAAATACTTCTTGATATTGACAAGGCTATAAGAATTATCCGCGAAACTGAAAATGAAGCCGATGTTGTGCCGAATCTTATGGTTGGTTTCGGAATTGACGAAATTCAGGCGGAATATGTGGCTGAAATCAAGCTGAGAAACATCAATAAGGAGTATATCCTCCGCAGAATTGCCGATGTTGACCAGCTGAAAAAGGACATTGCGGAAATGGAGGAAATCCTCGGCGATAAGAAGAAAATCCGCGCTGTTATTATCAAGGAATTGAAAGATGTTGTTAAAAACTACGGTCAGCCGAGAAAAACTCAGTTCTACTATATCACCGATGTGGAGGACGAGGGTGAAATTGACGATACTCCCGACTATCCTGTACATCTCTTTGTGACGGAAAGCGGCTATTTCAAGAAAATCACTCCGCAGTCCCTCCGTATGAGCGGTGAGCAGAAGATTAAAGAGGGCGACTACATCAATCAGACCTTTGAGGGTACAAATAAAACTGAACTTATCTTCTTTACCGATAAATCGCAGGCTTATAAGTCAAAGGCAAGCGCTTTTGAGGATAGCAAGGCAAGCCTGCTTGGCGACTATATCCCTGCAAAATTAAGCTTTGACGAGGGCGAAAATCTGAAATGTCTTGTGCCTACTGTGGACTACAGCGGCTATATGATTTTCTTCTTTGAAAACGGCAAGGCAGCGAAAATTCCCCTTAAATCCTATGAAACTAAGACCAACCGCAAAAAGCTTGCAAATGCTTTTTCTGATAAATCGCCTCTTATCGCGGCAATTTTCACCGCGGAGGATTCCGATATCCTGCTGAGGACTTCAAGCGGTCACGCTCTTGTATTCAATACTGGTATGATTTTGCCCAAAACATCGAGAAATTCTCAGGGCGTGCAGGTTATAAATCTGCGTAAAAAGGCAGTTCTGGAATCTGCTGAAATTATCTCTGCCGAGGCTTTGGCGGAGCTTGAAAAATATCGTGCGAAATCCGTTCCTGCGGCTGGCAAGCCTGCAAAGGAACTGGGCGACTCAAATCAGCTTACATTCTGACTAGCAATCAAAAAAGCGTACCTTTTACGGGTACGCTTTTGTTATATTTACTTTATAGCCTCAAATGCCTTTTTAAGGTCATCAAGAATATCATTTACGTTTTCAAGTCCAACGGAGAAACGAATCATTCCGCCGTTAATTCCGCAGGCTACAAGCTGTTCGTCTGTAAGCTGACGGTGAGTTGCACTTGCAGGGTGAAGAACACAGGTGCGGATATCAGCAACGTGAACTTCGTTTGATGCAAGGCTGAGGGAGTCCATAAACTTAACAGCTGTATCACGTCCACCCTTGATTACAAAGGAGATTACACCGCTTGAACCAAGTGGGAGATACTTCTGTGCAAGGTCATAGTAAGGACTGCTCTTTAATCCGGGGTAATTTACGGATTCAACCATTTCATTTGCTTCAAGATATTCAGCCACAATCTTTGCATTTTCGCAGTACTGCTTCATTCTGATAGCAAGAGTTTCAAGTCCTAAATTGAGATAGAATGCAGACTGTGCAGCAGGATAGCAGCCTAAATCTCTCATAAGCTGCATTCTTGCCTTGATTATGTATGCGGCTTTGCCGTATGTTTCTGTATAAACTATGCCGTGGTAGCTTTCGTCAGGCTCTGTAAATTCGGGGAATTTGCCGTTTGCCCAGTTGAAATTACCTGAATCTACGATAACACCACCGACCTGTACAGCATGACCGTCCATATACTTTGATGTGGAGTGGATTACAATATCTGCACCGTGTTCAATAGGACGGCAAAGAATAGGTGTGGGGAATGTATTGTCAATGATAAGGGGAACGTCGTTCTTGTGGGCGATTCTTGCAAATTTTTCAATATCAAGAACAGAAAGTGCTGGATTTGCCAGTGTTTCGCCGAAAACTGCCTTTGTATTAGGCTTGAATGCTGCCTGTACTTCTTCCTCTGTTGCATCAGGAGATACGAAAATACACTCAATTCCCAGCTTTTTAAGGGTTACAGCAAAAAGATTTACTGTTCCGCCGTAAATTGTTGTTGTTGAAATAAAGCTGTCCCCTGCCTGAAGAATATTCAGCAATGAACACATTGAAGCAGCCTGACCGCTTGATGTACACATAGCGCCGATACCGCCCTCTAATGCGGCGATTTTATCCTCTACAGCCATAACTGTGGGATTCTCAAAGCGTGAGTAAATAAGGCTCTTTGTGGGGTCGTCAAATACTGCGGCTACATCGTCTGTTGAGTCGTATACATATGTTGTACTCTGCACGATTGGTACAACTCTCGGCTCGGTATTCTTTGGTGTGTAGCCCGAATGGAGACATTTGGTTTCGATGTTCATTGGATTATCCTCCTGTTTTACTTTTTGTAAATTTTTTGAATTTTGGTATGCAAAATTCAAGTATTGCACAGTACTTATCCACTATTGTTATGATATAGCTTTCCGCATACTTGGGAAATCCTATGGTAACAGGCCACATATGCTTGACTATCATGTCATATTCCTTTGGATTGACTGACGTAAGCTTCATGGCGTTTTCTAAGGCTATATCTGAATGGCGGCGGCTGTGCTTCGGCTGATTTTTTTCGCGGCTGACGTTGTATTCCCGTCTGTCGTAATAGAACAGGTCGTGTAAAAGTCCTGCTCTTGCAGCCGACCGTGCGTCCAGTCTGAGACAGCGGCATATGATGTATCCGTAATAGGATACATTAAGGCAATGCTGAAATCTCGTTGTTGAGATATGGTGTGTTATCTCTTTAAGGCGAAGTATCTCAGGCAAATCTATTATATCGCTTATGCAATTATAGTATCTGCACAGGATAAGTTCTTTTTTTGAGCATATGGCTTTGAGCATAAAAACTCCTTTCTCCATAAGACAGCACGTATACTTTCTTTATTATACATCATTTTTGTTGAAAAATCAATAGGAATTTTATTGATTTGAAAATTTTTGAAATTTTTGATATAATATCTGTAACACTTTTTGATTTCAGTTGTCTGTATAAGTGAAAGGGGGGATGAGAATGGACAAAATCCTTGATGATATTTATAAAAATTATGCAAAGGAGCTGTATCGGTACATATTCAATCTTTGCCGCAATGAAACTCTTGCAGAGGATATATTGCAGGATACTATGCTCAACGCGGTAATGTCCATTGACAAATTTAAAGGTGAATGTTCGCTTAAAACGTATCTTTGTCGTATTGCAAGAAATATATGGCTTAATCATGTCAAACGTGCAGAAAATAAGAATGTTTCCATTGATGACAGTATGGAATTTGTTTCTGATGATTCCGTTGAGGAACAGTTGAACAATAAAATGCAGTCACAGGCTATTCACCGCGTTTTGCATACTCTTGATGAGCCGTACAAGGAGGTTTTTACTTTACGTGTCTTTGCAGAACTTAAATTCAGCGATATAGGAAATTTATTTGGCGAAAGTGCTAACTGGGCAAGGGTTACATTCTTTCGTGCAAAGGAGAAAATTATACGACAGCTTGAAAAGGAGAATGAAATATGAGTCAGGAAATTAAATGTTGTGTTGTAAAGGATATTTTGCCGTTATACGCTGAAAACCTCTGTTCAGAGGAAACAGCGGAAATCGTAAGGGAGCATATTGAAAATTGTGAGTCCTGCCGCAAGTTATCGGAGGAAGTTGAAATTGAGGATAAAACTCCCGAAAAAATTCCCGATGAAGCAAAGGCAATGAAAAAAGTCAACAAAAAAATTAAACAGTCAAAAAAAGTCATAATAGCCGCTGTATGCGTCCTCTTAGCGGTTTTAATTCCTATAGCGGTGCTTTGGGAAAATATGATTTGGCAAAATGAAAAAATCCCCAGCTTTGAAACGATTGCACAGAATTCAGAAGTGAAAGTTTTGGCTGAGATGATAGCCGAGGGAGATTTTGATTCCCTTATTCACCGTATTACTCCACATGGAATTTATGGCGATGAGCAAATTGAAACAGCTATATTGGCTGAAAAAACAGAGAATCTTGAAAAGGCTTATGGTGCTTTAATCGGAGAAAACAAAGCTGTTGATACAAAATGCAGAACGTACTATACTTATGACGTTTATGAACAACGCACTAATCATAAGGCTGTTGTTTCTGTTGTAACTATTGAATACAGCGACGGAAAGCTTGATTTTGCATTTATCAAGGAAAATGGCAGATACGTATGGAGTTGTACTCCTTGTGATGAAAGCTTTGACAAAGATTTATTGCAGGATTTTTCTCAAAGCGTTTACAATTCAGTTTATCATGATGACTGTGAAGAAAACTACTGAAATCCCCGTTTTTTTGTGTATATGATGAACTCTGTGATAATTAAATGAAGCGTTGCTATGAAATATTACACACGCGTTGATTATTCAGCAATATGCCGATATTTAATGGGGAATCTTGGCTATTATGCGTATTGACAAGCGAATATACGGGGGTATAATTAGTATAAGGGGGTGTGTATGCATTAACCTTATTGAGAATAGAAAATAACAAATGGAGGGAATTATTATGAAGAAAAAGCTTATGGCATTAGTTCTCGGAGCAGTTATTTCACTGCAAGGCATATGTTCGGGCGGCGTTGTCGTAAATGCAAATGATAGCGGCGTATCTTCGACTGATAGGGTAATTCAGCTTGAATATGATGAGTTTGTAAGACCTATTAAAGTTGAACTTTACCAGGGCGAACAGATACAGCTTGATTTAGGAGATATTCCCGAGGGTTATGATACAGAAAATATCAATTATAAACCCTACGATAATAAAGTAGTTATTTCTGATGACGGTGTAATGGTGGGCTACGACATAGGAGAAGATGAAGTATCTATTTCCGTGGATCATAAAACTGAATACACACAATTATTATATAAGCTTTTGGTAAACGTTTTGCCGAATGATTCGATTTCTGATAAAAACCTTGCAGAGATTGAAAGATTGAACGGTTTGGGATATAATGACTATCGACGCAAAAAAATGGAACTTATTGGCGTTGCTGACGAAAATGCTCCAAGGCTGACAATGGAAAAAGTACAGGAGTTTATTGACAGCAGTGAGAGCTATGATGAAATATTAAATAGAATAAATAACTATGTGGGATATCCCGATGATGTACAAAGAGGCCCTTTAAGCTATACTTACTGGTTTGACGAAAAAGGAAACGAATCAATAACTTATATTCACGGTAGTGTGCGTGAGTCTATCGTATATACTAAAATTGCTGATGACGGTACTGTTATCGGCAGTCAGGATTTGTATCCTGAAAAATCGGAGTTTTTGGAAAATGGCGTAGATAAACACCAGGATTATATGCAGTATAATCAGATAAATCCCATAGTTGACGGCGTACTTTATATTGAGGATTATTCATTTTATGATGAGCCTATGCAGATTGAACTTTATGAGGGCGAACAGATACAGCTGAAATTTTCCGATAAATTCAATTTGAACGACAAACAGCACATCAGATTTTCTTCCACGGAATACGTTGCGGCTGTTACGCAGGATTTAAGATTAATAGGCGGTGACGCAGGGGAAGAAGTGGTTTCAATTTATTTCGGGGATGAATGGGTTAATTTGAAAGTAACCGTCAAGCCGAATAATGCGATTTCAGCTGAAAATCGTGCGGAAATTGACCGACTTAATGGAATAAGTTCAGAAGGCGATTACTATATCCGCAGAAAAATGGAGCTTCGTGGTGTTATAGCTGAGGACGCACCACGACTTAATATGGAAAAAGTAGAGGAATTTATTAATTCATCTGAAAGCTTTGAGGAAATAGTCAGAAAATGTGACGAATATCACGGGTTTGCGGATTTATACCCTTATGGCAGTGCTGACACAAGAGGCTATTACTGGTTTGACGAAAAAGGCAATGAACAGATATGCTATAGAGTTGAAGAAGGACAAATTTACTACGCAAAGATTGACGACAACGGCACGCTTGTGGGGTATCAGGAGTTATATCCCGAAAAAGGCGAATATCTGGAAAGCAACGACATCAAAAACAAAGATTATTACTATATGTGCTATAACCAGAAATACGGTAAAATAGAGGTAAATGCTTTTAACGCACATACAGGTGAGTCATTTACAGAAATCAATGGAAAATTCCAGCTTATTGCAAAGCCTCTTGAGAGCGACGGCGAGGAGTTTGTATATAAAGAATGGTGGACAACTAATAATGGCAAGACAACTTTATATCAGCTGCCTAAGGACTATTCTTACAGGATTGTGTACAATGAAGAATATCAGACTGATGAAAATGGCATAGTATATAAATACGAAGTTGCCAATAAATCCGGCTATAAGCTTTCAATCAATGAAGAAATAAGCGTTAATTTGTATCTGAAAAAAAGCTTTGCTGGCGAACAGCCTGACGCAATTGCAGGCGATATCAATTTAGACGGTGTTTTCGGCATTGCCGATGTTGCCGTATTTCAGAAATGGCTTTTAGGAGAGGGCTTCTATGGTTCGGATATTGAATTTGAGCATTGGCAGCTGGCGGATTTCTGCGATGATGACAAGCTTGATGTATTCGACCTTTGTCTTATGAAAGAGAAGCTTCTGGAAAAAGGAGAATCCACTGAAATCCCAACACTTGAAGAAATAAGCAAAATGAGCGATGAAGAAGCAACGGAGCTTTTCAGCAAGTATACATTCCAGGAAATCTGGTGTATATGGGGAGAATTTGACTGGGCCTTTTCAGGACTGTACGGCGGCGGCTGGATAGTCGGAGATAAGGATATATCATTAGTATTGGATTATTATTCTCAAAGAGTTGAATCAGTGACAGTACGTAGTATACTAACATAGGATAATTAGAAGTCGGTGTTTCTTTTGTGTATATATGATGAATTCTGTGACAATTAAATGAAGCTTTTGCTAAGAAATAATTACAATTTTGTATGTCACTTGACAAATCGGAATATGTTGTGTATAATATAATTGAGGTAAAAGTGTACCTCTGACGATTAAGGTTTCAGAATACATATATATGAAAGGACTTGAAAACATGAAGAATTTTACAAAGAGAATTATTGCTTTATTTGCTGTTCTTGCAGTATCTGCCGGAACATTTGCCGGATGTTCAAAAAAAGAGAAAACGTCCGCACCCACACAGTATCCCTTTGAAGTAGGTGCAGGTGCAGACGGAAATGCTCTTACTCCCGCAGACCCTAACCTTGACCTTGACGCTGCTGACCCTGTTGTTTCTGCTACCGAAGCTGACGTTGAGCCCGAAACAAAAATCGCAACTAAGGTTGAAGAGGTAACTGAGGCTGACGGACAGCCCGCAACACAGTATGTTCCCGTTACAGAGGCTGACGGACAGGAGGCAACAGATGCCGCAGGCGCTCAGGTAACTGAGGCTGTAAAGGTTACGAATGTTGTTACAAGTGTAGTTACAAAGCCAGTTGAAAAGCCTACAACTCCCGCTTATACCGCAAAGAAAGACGGAAGATACGCAATGTGGCTGGATATCTCCAAGGACGCTAACTTCTTCTTTGAGGGAAACATGATTACAGCTTCATTTAAGGTTAAGGAAAATATCCCCGATGGCGACTATTTCATTGAAATCAATCCTGACCTTTCAGATGTTGCAGGTGTGGCTATTTATCCCGAAAAGACAATTAACGGTGTTATCCGCGTAAATAACGGCGAAATTGAGGCTGTTGATGTATCAGATGAAACAGGTATGGTATTCTATGGCGACGCTATTGCTTGTAAGCAGGGCGATACAATTGATTTCAATATAAATATCAAGAACAACTCAGGACTTGTAGCGTTCTGTATCTGGTTCTATTTCGACAGCAATGCTCTTGAATTTATCTCAGCAACTCCCTCTGGCGAATTTGAGGCTATTGCACGTGATACAGAAATCGGCGGAAAGCAGGAGTAATAATACTACATTGATTGACACCGCACAGAAATGTGCGGTGTTTTTGGTGTGATAGTTGTTTTTTTACTTATTAATATATTATCTATTGACAGACAAAGCTTTCTTTGATATAATAAAATAGTCTAATTTTGTCATGATGAACTCTTATTAGTAAGACACAGGAGGTAAATAAATGGACGAAAAAGAAAAAGAGTTGGGAAATTCTTCTGCTGATGATATGCAGGAAGATATTGGCAACGAAAATATTTTCCCTGACGATGCAGATGAAATTATTTCCGATGAAGCTCTTACAGAGAAACTCCCTGTAGAGACGGAAAACGGGGAGGGAGAGGAAACTCCGGAAAACGTCGAAAATGGTGAAGTTACTGCCGAGGAAGCGGACGGTGAAAATGAGGGGGAGCAAGCAGAAACGCCCCCTGCACCCAAAAAAAGCCTGATAAAAAGAGCAACTGAATTTCTTGACAACATGGGTATTCCCGATATGGCGCTTGTGCGGTTTATTGCAGTATTCTTCTTTATTTCAGGTATAAATCTTTCGGCTATCATGTACAACAAGGATGAAACACTGGCAAAAAATCCCGTGTCCGCATGGAAGGAGTACGTTCCAACTGTCAATATATTCCTTACAATTGTGCTTATGGCGGCGCTGTTTATAGGCTTATCGCTGGTATATCGAGCGATGCCGAAAAATTATAAATTTACGGACCAGCTTACAGCCGTCGCGGGAATACTATATTTTGATATCCTGCTGTTGTGGAGGTCGGGTGATTTCTATCTGACGCTTGGCACAATGATTGTATCGGTAGTGCTGATATACTATTCATTCAGCAAGCTCAAATCCCAGAAGTTGTTTAACAAAATCCCATGGTGGATATGGGGCGTACTTTTGTTTGCCGCAGCCTGCGGAGTTGTGGCATTTGTAAGCATAACAACCATTTCAACTCACAGGGCTTTCGGTACAGCTTGCCATGATTTCGGACTTTTTGTGCAGATGTATCACTCACTTATCGATAACGGAACAGCATTGACAACCTGTGAGCGTGACGAGGCAATTTCACACTTCAAGATTCATGCTTCATACATCTTCTATGCTCTTGTTCCTGTATTCAAGATGTTCCCCAAGCCTGAAACATTGCTTATTTCTCAGGCAGTTCTTGCAATGGGTGGTGTAATACCCATGTTCTTCATTGCAAAGAGACACAATTTCAAGGGATTCTCACTTTTCTTCATGGGAATTGCCTATGTATTCTGCATTGGTATTGTATACCCATGTTATTATGAATTCCACGAAAATGCATTTCTCCCCACAGTTCTTATGTGGCTGCTTTGGGCGGTTGATAGAAAGAATTATATAATGTTCTACATTATGTCTGTTCTCACCTGTATTGTCAAGGAAGACGCGCCCCTCTATGTTGTGTGCATAGGACTTTACCTGTTCTTTGAAGATAAGGGTAGAATCCGCCGCATGAACGGACTTATCATGGCTCTTTTTGCAGGTGCATACATGCTTTTCATTACGCAGTGGCTTACAGAGCACGGCGACGGTCAGATGATGATGGGAAGCCGTTTCGGAATACTGATGATTGATAGTTCACGCGGACTTACAGAGGTTGTAAAAAATGCGCTTCTCAATCCTGCATATCTGTTCAGTCTGCTGATTAAGGAGGATACACTGAAATTCTTCCTGCAGGTTATGATACCGCTTATGTTTATACCATTCTTCACAAACAAGATAAGAAGATTCCTGCTTCTTGTTCCTTTTGTGGTAATGAATCTTGTTATCGGTGCAGGTTACGGTTATGCTGCAAATGTGAATTTCCAGTATATATTCGGACCTATCTGTCTTATACTTTATATGTGTATTATCAATATCGACGATATGGGACAGCGAGGAAAACAGAATATTCCCATTGCTCTTGGAACAGCGGCATTTATTATGACCTTTGGTACAGTATCGGGAAAATGGGGCAGTTATATAAGCTATCAGAATGGCAGAGATTATTTTGATTCCCTTGAAGTAATGCTTGATAGTATTCCTGATGACGCTTCAATTGGTACGGATACTTTCTTGATTCCACACGTTGCTGACCATGAACAGATATCTATATTTGACCTAAACGACGTTGACGAATATGGAAAAATCAAGAATGTTGAGCTGTTTGACTTTGTTGCCGTCCCTGTGCGCAATGAAATATACGAACAAGAAAAAGAAGTACTCATTAATAGCGGCTATACTCTCTGGGCTGAAATAGAGGGTAAATGTCAGATTTATCAGAGTGCCGGATATACAGCAGAATAAAACAAATCCCCTCGGAGATGTTCTCTCTGAGGGGATTGTTCTATTATTTTGATACTAATCCCTGAAACAACAGTAGACAAATCTAATGGCATAAATGTCGTATGTCGTCGTTGTCCTCCTCACCATACGACAGTATGCTTTCGTCGTCCGCCTTGACATACATCATTTCTGCTCATTATCTTTGTCTACTAACATTTTAGGGATTAGTATGACATTCTTGCTTTAATATATTCTTCAAGGAAATCTATTGTCTTTTCAACTCCAAGACGGCTGCTGTTTACTGTTAAATCATAAAGTCTGGAATCGCCCCAGTGAAGCTTTACATGATAATTGTGATAACGCTTACGCTTCTTATCCTTTTTCTCAATAAAATCTTCAGCCTCAGCTTCAGTCATATTATAAAGCTCCATAATACGCTTTATTTTGCATGGCATATCGCCAATAATAAACATTGAACAGAGACAATCAAAATCACGGAGTTTTGATTCGGAACAGCGTCCCACAACTACAAATGATTCGCCGCTTTCTGCTTTTTTGCGGATAAAATCAAACTGCATTTCAGCTATATTGTCCTCAATGGAGTTGCTGTAGCCTCTTACACGGCGTGAAGTAAGTCTTGATTTTGGGGCTTCGTCATGCTTTTCAATCTGCTCTGCAGTCATACCTGTCTTGTTGGCAATTTCTGTGATGAGATGACGGTCGTAGATTGGCAGATTGAATTTTTTTGCAAGTTCTTCAGCAATAACTCTGCCGCCGCTTCCGAATTCACGTCCCACTGAAATAATTATCTGTGACATACCTTAAACCTCCTGTATATTAAAGATATCTTGCGAAAATATATGCAGTTGAAATTGCAAGTACTATAATTGTTGCAGGTGCAAGCTTTGCGCAATATCTGCCCCAGCTTATAGGATAACCATTCTTAGCTGCAACTGATGTACCAACAACGTTTGCAGATGCGCCGATTGGTGTTGCGCTTCCGCCAATGTCTGTACCGATTGCGAGTGTCCATGCAAGTGTATTTATCGGGATTCCTGTAGATGCCGCAAGGCTCTGGATTACGGGAACCATTGTAGCGGCAAAGGGGATATTATCAACAAATGCACTGGCAATAGCTGATACCCAGAGGATGATAGCAACTGTGATATATGGATTTCCACCGCTTATTGTGCGTATAAATTCAGCAATATATTCAAGTATGCCTGTTTCTTCAAGTCCGCCTACAACAATAAACAGACCAATGAAAAATACAAGTGTCTTGTAGTCAGTCTTTTTAATAAGTTCAAGGGCGCTCTTGCCGGCAGTAAGTAATGTTATAACTGCTATACCAAGTCCGATTGTTGCAACGGTAAGGTGAGTTATCGAATGAGTTACAAGAAGTACAACAGCAAGTGCAAAAATAAGTGTGCTGATTATGAAATCCTTTTTGTTTGTAATTGCTGTTGACGGTGCAGGAAGCTTTGAAATATCTACTGCTTCACCTGTTGTTGATACAAGTTCTTTTTTAAATGCAAAATAGAAGAAAACAACTGAAAATACAAGGCTGAAAGCTGCGCATACACCTGTATTCATAAGGAAATCAAAGAATGAGAAACCAAGAGATGTACCGATGATGATATTTGGCGGATCGCCGCACATTGTAGCTGAGCCGCCTAAGTTTGCGCAGAATACCTCCGCCAGAATCATTGGAATCGGGTTGAATTTCAGAAGCTGTGCAAGCTCAATTGTAACAGCCGCAAGGAACATGATAACAGTGATACTGTCGATGAACATTGAAAGAACAGCGGACATTATCATGAATGTAATAAATATCGGGATTGTTTTGCACTTTACAAGGAAAGCAATCTTCATGCAGAGCCAACGGAAGAAGCCTGCTTTTGCCATGCCCTCAACCATTATCATCATACCTGCGATAAAGACAATAGTTGCCCAGTTGATACCTTTGCTTTCGCTTTCGGCTACCTGATACCAGAAATCAGATTTTGCAAAGTCCTTGATAGCAATAATATTCCATATTGCTTTGCCGTCCCTCATGCAGATTCCGAATACTACAATAAGTGTAAGTAATCCGCTTCCGAGAGTAACCAAGTGTCGTTCGATTTTGTCGAGCACTATGAGAATGAACATCGCCACAAAGATAATTACGGCGAATATCTGTGCTGCTAACATAAAAAAACCTCCATTTGAAATTTATTTTTTGTCATCGGAAATAATTATGATGACAGGATGTTTACCAAATGAGATTATAGCACAATTTTTGTGGAAATGCAAGGAAAAAAATGTTTTTTAGCAATTTCTCTGAAATATATCTATTTAGTTCTCTTTTTGTAATAATTATGGTAAAATTGCGGAAGAAAAAACACAATTACCTTGATATTGTAACGGTATGTTCACTGTGTTTTCACTAAACTGTCACATTTTAAAAAGTGGGACGGAAGAAAAAATGCAGCTTTCATCTTGATATTATTTCGTTTTTATGGTATAATCCATTGTGGTGGTATCACAAAAGGTCATATGACGATTTTATGTGGTATGCTGAAAATGCGCTGATTTATGATTCGTTATAATCAGTGAAGTAAAAAGGGGTTTTGTTTATGATGTATGTTTTCTTGATAGTGGGATTTATTCTCCTTATTAAAGGTGCAGATTTCTTTGTTGAGGGAAGTTCGGCAGCGGCAAAAATGCTTAAAATCCCGCCTCTTATAATTGGTCTTACAGTTGTATCCTTAGGTACAAGTATGCCGGAAGCTTCGGTAAGTATCAGTGCGGCACTTGCAGGAAAAAATGAACTCGCTGTTAGTAACGTATTAGGCTCAAATATTTTTAACCTTATGGCCGTATGTGGTATATGCGCTCTTATCAGTCCTCTTGTTATCAACAAAGAAACATATAAACGTGATTTTCCCATTTCAATTGGTGCGGCGGCGCTTTTAATGGGTATCGGTGCAATCGGAATGACAGTAGGACGTATTGACGGTATTATTCTTCTTGCACTTTTCATCGGATTCCTTTATCTTATGGTTATGTCAGCGAAAAAAGCCCGTCAGGAAGTTGAAGATGATTACAAGACAATGCCTGTATGGAAGCTTCTGATATTCATTATCGGCGGTATTGCGGCAATTATTATCGGCGGAAAAATGGTAGTAAGCGGTGCTTCTGATATTGCAAGAACATTTGGAATGTCTGAAAATCTCATTGGTATGACTATTGTTGCAATTGGTACAAGCTTGCCTGAACTTGTTACATCTGTTGTAGCTGCTCGTAAAAACGAAGTTGATATGGCTGTTGGAAATGTTGTTGGTTCAAATATCTTCAATATTCTGTTCATTCTCGGTTCTGCATCAGCAATTTGTCCTGTTGTTTTTTCAATGGAAAATCTTATAGACAGTATAGCACTCATTGTAATGAGCATACTTACAATGATTCTTTGTGCTAAGACTAAAAAGCTCAGCCGCTGGAATGGTGGATTAATGCTTGCGATTTATATTGCTTACTCTGTATATATTTGCATGAGATAAATAATACTCCCGAGGCGTTGCGGCTTCGGGAGTTTTTTTATAGTTTAAAAAGCTGTTCGCCGCGGACTGGGTCAAACTTATGCCAAACAAGCTTGCCGTCAGAGACTTCCAATACCCGTCCTATGTTGTCTTTAACAGGGGAGAGGGTATAAAGTCCGTCGTGGCGGTGTGCTGCATAAAATGTACGGCGAGTAACATTGATTTTTGAATCGGGAGAGGGATTTACACCGTGGAAAGTAATTCCTTTTTCTGTGATTTTTATAGTGAGCGGAGCTGTTCCTCTCATTATACGGCATCCCGAATTATTGGTAATATAATGTGCGTCAGATTCATGTGAGGATATATCGTCAATAAATCTTATAAGAAGTGCGGCGATAACACGTTCAGTTCGGAGCAGGTGAGAAGATATTGAGGCGATAGGGTCAGTGCTGATATCTTTTAATCCTTTTGCTGTATCCAGGGCAAGCTGATTCAGTGCATCTTTAAAGTTGTTGCGTGATGTGAAGTAATCGGGAATTTCACAAATTGTCTGCTGTGGAACTTTGTCGGGATATATGGTTTCTGCGAGAAGTTCATAACTTTTGTGGAATACCTTAGCGGGAGTAAAATATGTCATACAGGTAACATGAGGTATACAGCACATATCGGAAACCATGTGAATGGCTCTGCCGAGAAATTCAGCGGATTTTTTGTAAAATCCGGCAATATACATGGTGAGTGCCATTGTGTAATCTTCCTCAAACATAGCGCGGGCGCTTTTATAGCACTTTCCCTTTCCGTTGCGGAAATAGCCGTTCACCGAGGATTGATTTTTCAGATGCGGGGTAGTTGCACAATAGTAATGTCTTCCGGGTCCTTTTTCGTAATCGCCCTGTTTATCAGGTCTCTTTGAGAATACAACAAGAGTTTTGGCGATAGGAGCAAAAATATCTTCGCTTTCAGGTCTGAGATATTTGAGCAATACTAGGGTTCTGAGAGTGAGATTCTTGTGAACACATGAGAGCTCCGAGTTGTTTTCTTTTAAAAGTTCTTTTGCAAGGGAGTTCATCTTGCGTGCAGATGAATTTATGTTCATATCGGACTCCTTTCGTAATCAGGAAAAATTCCTAATATAATTATATCATATTTTGAAGTTGAAATCAATAGTACAAAATAATTATATAAGGCAACACCGCACAAAGCTTGCCTGACGGTTATGCATGCTATTGCCTGAGAATAAGCGGGGACGAAGTCGATTAACAAAATATTGACGGTGATTTTGCACAAAACAAACGATGAAATTTGGACAATCTTCTTCTTGACAATTTGCAAAAAGCATGATATAATAAATACTGTCGTCAGGGGACGGCGGAAGGATCTTGAAAATCGCGAGAAGGACGAGAGTTGAGTTAAGGAAGCGAAGCTAAAGGATTAGTAAGTGATTACTGAGAG
>JAZNZK010000011.1:0-98487 GCA_045594905.1 Ruminococcus sp. | reverse complement strand
GTCAAATATAATTTGACATTCACTATAATTAATGATTTAAAGTGCCTCGCACATCCGCAAACTAAAGTTTGCTCCGTGCGGATCGGAAAATAGCAAACGCCAAAAGATTTTGTCGTTTGCTATAAAATACAAGACTCCACTGCACTTAGTTGACATCTGAATATATCAGCTAAAAAAGAAAGCATTAAGCTTACACTTAATGCTTTCTGGAAATTTGGTTGGGGTGGAAGGATTTGAACCCTCGACTGACGGAGTCAGAGTCCGTTGCCTTACCGCTTGGCGACACCCCAGAACTTAATTTTTTCTTACTGAATTACTCTTAACTCATTCAGCTTTATTATTATATCACATTCAAAACCATTTGTCAAGGGTTTTTAAAAAATTTATTTTTTAATTATATCATTCTATTGCAAATCCCATTAAATAGCGATATAATAGTATTATAATTATTTTTTAAACAAGTAGGAGTACAATATGAAAAAGCTTTTCTTTATTGTAAATCTTATCGCAGGCAAAGCGACTATCGGCGCAATGCTTGGCGAAATAATAGACGAATTTGTGAAAGCAGGCTACGAAGTAACCGTCCATATAACCCAAAGCGGCACCGACGCACGGGAAAAATCCAATTACGCCTGTATAAACGGATATGATATCATCGTATGTGCAGGCGGTGACGGCACACTAAGCCAGTGCATCCACGGCGTAATCGAAAGCGGAATCCGAATTCCTATCGGATACCTCCCCGCAGGCTCAACCAATGATTTCGGCCGCACTCTCGGCATACCCAAAACGCCTATGGAGGCTGTAAAATGGATAACAGAGGGTAGTCCTGTTCAAGTGGATATCGGCAGCTTCAATAACCGCTATTTCACATATATAGCCGCATTCGGAGCATTTACCAACGTGACATACGAAACTTCCCAACAGGTTAAGAATCTGTTCGGTCATGCCTCTTATATCCTTAACGGCTTAGCTCAGATAACAAATCTACGCTCAAAGAAAATGCGTATAGAATTCAACGATACCGTCCTTGAAGACGATTTTATATTTGGAATGGTAACAAATTCAGGCTCTGTTGCAGGACTTCTCTCAATGAATGATTTTCTTCTTGATGACGGAGTATTTGAAGTCACGCTTATAAAAAAACCGGCAAATATAGTTCAGCTGCAAAAAATAGTACACTCCCTGCTGAACATCTCCGAGGAGATTGACAGGGAGTATATCAGATTTTTCCGCACTGATAAAATCACTTTTACTGCCCTTAACGACGAGCAGATTTCATGGACTCTTGACGGCGAATTCGGCGGAGATTCCATAGTAAACGTAGTAGAAAACCGCTGTAAAGCCATTGAATTCATGAAAGGCGATTTGAATCAGTCTATTTTCTCAGACCCGGACGCTACTTTGTAGCTTCGTAAGCCTCTCTGACAGCAATACTGAGCTGGTCAGCGCATGAGGTAGGGCGCATACCGCAGGTATTGCCTCTGAGCTTTGATTCTATCTGCTCCACTGTATAACCGTCAACAAGCTTTGATATAGCTTTAAGGTTGCCGTTGCATCCTCCGAGGAAGCGCACATTTGTGATGATATCGCCCTCGATATCAAACTTAATCTCTTTGGAGCAGACCATTTTTGTTTTGTATGTATATTCCATAATTACACCTCGTATTCTACCCCTGCCGATATGAAATTGGCAGGGGATTTTTATTTTTCAATCAGATTCACAAGTTCCCCCCAATCGCCAATATGGTGATAAGGGAAATCTATTTTATTTATGTCGTTAAGTGGTCTGAACTTGTCAGGAATATCCTGATTATCGTAGAAAACAGGGAACATTCCGACGTTTTTCGCACCCACAAGGTCAATATCGATAACATTTCCGCAGAACCATATTTCCTCAGGCTTTAAACCTGATTTACGAATCGCCATATCAAAAAAACGGCTGTCGGGCTTGCGGAAGATGTATTCACTTGAAGTCAGAATAAATTCAAATTTATGTTCGGGGAATAACTCGCCCATAACCCTTTCAAGAGCCTTTCCGGACCAGCAGAGATTACTTACAATACCCGTCCGAATTCCCCTGTCAGCAAGAGTTTTCAACATAACATCAGCGTCAGGGGTCATTACATTCTTAGCAAGGGCATTGCATATTACCCACTCCGCTTCTTCAATGGAAATTGAAAGTTTAATACCGAAATGCTCCAGCACATAGCGGAGAAAAATATGCTCATGAAGTTCGATAAACTCTCCCCTCAGCGCTTTAATTTCGTCAAAAAGCACTTTTATGTAATCGGCAAATACTTCTTTTGTGACATTGTGGGGATTTTCTGTTATATAGGGAAAAATCGCACTATTTCCCTCTGTCATATTGTAAACAGGATCACAGACAAGAGTTCCGCCATAGTCAAATAAAATCATTTTCGGATTCATAGCAATCTCCCTTCAAGTGATAAAACTAAAGCGGACAAAGTCCGCCTTAGTAGTCTATTATTATACCATAGGAGCTGTTACAGGTGCTGCAACGGGAGCTATATGTTCACCAACTGCGTCAGCCTTAACAACCTTTACCTGATTGTAGCAGTCCATACCTGTACCGGCAGGAATAAGCTTACCAATAATAACGTTTTCTTTAAGTCCGAGGAGCTTATCGCTCTTTCCTCTGATAGCCGCATCTGTAAGAGCCTTTGTTGTCTCCTGGAATGAAGCGGCAGACATAAAGCTGTCGGAATTTGAAGAAGCCTTTGTAATACCCTGAAGAACAGGTGTATACTGAACAAGCTGTAAATCGTACTCGCCTGCATCAATACGTGCCTGGAGCTCTGCATTAATCTGTACAATCTCCTTGCTGTCAACAAGAGTACCGGGAAGCAGATAACTTGAACCTGATTCCTCAATCTTAACCTTACGGAGCATCTGACGAACAATAACCTCGATGTGCTTATCGTTGATATCAACACCCTGTAAGCGATAAACCTTCTGAACTTCGTTTATGATATAGTTCTGAACTTCCATTGTACCAAGAATATTGAGGATATCAGCAGGATAGATATTACCCTCTGTAAGTCTTGTACCCTTGGTAATTTCCTGACCTTCCTGAACACGGATTTTGAAGTTATAGGGAATCATATAATTCTCAGATTCGCCTGTCTCATCATTTGTTACAATGATATTCATTGTAGTCTTGACTTCCTCGATATGAACCTTACCGGAGATTCTTGAAAGGATAGCAGCACCCTTAGGACGTCTGCTCTCGAAGAGTTCCTCAACACGAGGGAGACCCTGTGTGATATCTTCCGCATCGGCAGAAGCAACACCGCCGGTATGGAATGTTCTCATTGTAAGCTGTGTACCTGGCTCACCGATAGACTGAGCAGCGATAACACCGACAGCCTCACCGACAGAAACGATGTTATTAAATGCAAGGTTAGCACCGTAGCACTTAGCGCATACACCTGTTCTTGCCTTACAATGGAGGACTGAACGGATTTTAATGCGCTCAACGCCTGACTCGACAATCTTCTTTGCATCGGAATCGCTGATAAGCTTATTTCTTGAAACAATAAGCTCACCTGCTTCGTCGCGGAGGTCATCAGCAAGGAAACGTCCTACGAGACGCTCCTCAAATGGCTCAACGATTTCGTTTCCATTCTTGATTTCAAATACTTCGATACCGTCAGTAGTACCGCAGTCATCCTCACGGATAATAACGTCCTGAGAAACATCAACAAGACGACGTGTAAGGTAACCGGAGTCAGCGGTACGGAGAGCTGTATCGGCAAGTCCCTTTCTCGCACCACGGGAAGCGACAAAGTATTCCAGAATGTTAAGTCCCTCTCGGTAGTTAGCACGGATAGGAATCTCGATAACGCCACCGGAAGTATTTGCGATAAGTCCACGCATACCTGCAAGCTGACGAATCTGTGAGATACTACCACGGGCACCGGAGTCAGCCATCATCCAGATAGGATTGTATGGGTCGAAGTTTTTCTTGAGGGCAGCAGTTACTCTGTCGTTTGTTTCAGTCCAGAGAGCAATAATCTTCTTGGACTTTTCCTGAGCAGAGATATATCCGTACTCGTACTCAGAAGTAATCTGCTCAACCTCTGCGTCAGCCTCAGCAAGAATACTCTTCTTCTGAGGAGGAATAGATGCGTCACATACCGCAACAGTAAGAGCTGCACGGGTTGAATATTTATATCCGAGAGCCTTAATTCTGTCAAGAACCTCGGAAGTAGTTGTTGTACCGTGAATCTTGATACATCTCTCAATGATATCAGAAAGCTTTTTCTTACCTACAAGGAATGAAACCTCAAGGTCGAACTGCTTATCTGAATTTGTTCTGTCAACGTATCCGAGATTCTGAGGAATATTCTCATTGAAGATAAGACGTCCTACAGTAGCGTCGATAATCTTGGAAACCTTCTTATCGCCCACATCTCTTGTAATCTTAACCTTGATATTAGCGTGAAGTGATACATCGTGCTCGTGGTAAGCCATGAGAGCCTCGTTCACATCGCGGAACACCTTGCCTTCGCCGGGTTCGCCGGGCTTATCCATAGTCAGATAGTAAGAACCGAGTACCATATCCTGTGAAGGAACGGCAACAGGCTTACCGTCTGAGGGTTTAAGCAGGTTATTAGCAGCAAGCATAAGGAAACGTGCCTCAGCCTGAGCTTCTGCGGAAAGAGGAAGATGTACAGCCATCTGGTCACCGTCGAAGTCGGCGTTGAACGCTGAACATACGAGTGGGTGAAGCTTGATAGCACGACCTTCAACAAGAACAGGCTCAAATGCCTGAATACCGAGACGGTGAAGAGTAGGGGCACGGTTGAGCATTACAGGGTGGTCCTTGATAACGTCCTCAAGAGCGTCCCATACCTTATTGTCGGCACGGTCAATAAGCTTTCTTGCGGATTTGATATTTGCAATATCCTTTTTATCTGCAAGTCTCTTTAAAACGAAAGGCTTGAAGAGCTCCAGAGCCATTTCCTTAGGAAGACCGCACTGATACATTTTCAACTCAGGTCCTACAACGATAACTGAACGTCCTGAATAGTCAACACGCTTACCGAGGAGGTTCTGACGGAAACGACCCTGCTTACCTTTAAGCATATCGGAAAGTGACTTCAGTGCACGATTATTTGGTCCTGTAACAGGTCTGCCGTGTCTGCCGTTGTCGATAAGAGCGTCAACAGCCTCCTGAAGCATACGCTTTTCGTTTCTTACGATGATGTCGGGAGCGTCAAGTTCAAGCATTTTGATAAGACGGTTATTTCTGTTGATAACTCGTCTGTAGAGGTCATTGAGGTCTGATGTTGCGTAACGTCCGCCGTCCAGCATAATCATAGGACGGATATCGGGAGGAATTACGGGGATAACATCAAGAATCATCCACTCGGGCTTATTGCCTGAGAGACGGAAAGACTCAATAATCTGAAGTCTCTTTATAAGCTTTACCTTTTTCTGTCCTGCGGGGAGGCCTACAAGCTCATTCTTGAGGTCATCAGCGCAGAGTTCAATATTATTCTTCCACTCAACATCTTCAAGCTCAGCGAATTTCTGACATTCATCGCACTGACACTCCATAGGATTGTTGAAGCATGAAAGCTTATTCAGACCGAGAGAAATTTTGCCCAGTTCAACAAGACGATTTTTCTGGAAATCATAACGTGCAGGGTCATACTCATTGAGAAGCTTCTTGATAGCCTCAGCACCCATTTCAGCCTTAAAGTCATCGCCGTACTTTTCGAGATATGAGAGATATTCTTTCTCAGAAAGGAGCTGCTTCTTAACAAGTTCTGTATTACCGGGGTCGGTAACGATATACTTTGTGAAGTAAAGAACTTCTTCAAGGCGCTTTTGAGATACTTCCAGAACCTGACCGATACGTGAAGGAGTACCCTTGAAGTACCAGATATGAGAAACCGGAGCAGCAAGCTCAATGTGTCCCATTCTCTCACGGCGGACTCTTGCGCGTGTTACTTCAACGCCGCAGCGGTCACATACCTTGCCCTTGAAGCGAATCTTCTTGAATTTACCGCAGTGACACTCCCAGTCCTTAGTAGGTCCGAAAATTCTTTCACAGAAAAGACCGTCTCTTTCGGGCTTCTGTGTTCTGTAATTTATAGTTTCAGGTCTTTCAACCACACCATAAGACCAGCTTCTGATCTGTTCGGGTGAGGCAAGACCGATTTTAATCGATTCAAAAGTATTAAATTCCAAACTGCTACCTCCTGCAATTTTCTGGTAAACACATCCGACGGCAGCTGCAATTGCAGCCGCCTATGGACGCTGTATATTAATCGTCGAATGAATCATCATCTATGCTGAAAGAACCGAAATCGCTTTCGTCGTCGCCGCCGAAGATGTCAGATTCTTCCTCGTCATCGAAGCTGAAGGTATCTTCCTTTTCCATTCTGTCGAAATCTTCATCCTCATCGGCGTCACCGAGAGAGAAGCCTGCATCGCTGATATCGTCATCAGAGAGAGCGCTGAGGTCTTCTGTTTCCTCGTCGTTGAAATCGCCTCTTGCGGGAATCGGATCGTCATCGAAGCTCTGCTTGAGGTCAATTTCCTCCTGATTGATATCAAGAACCTTGACATCAAGACCGAGAGACTGCATTTCCTTGATGAGAACCTTGAAGGATTCAGGTATACCCGGTGTAGGAACATTCTGACCCTTAACGATAGCTTCGTAAGTGTTTACACGTCCGATAGTATCGTCTGACTTAACTGTCAGGATTTCCTGGAGAGTATAAGCAGCACCGTAAGCCTCGAGAGCCCAAACCTCCATTTCTCCGAAACGCTGACCACCAAACTGAGCCTTACCGCCCAGAGGCTGCTGTGTAACGAGAGCATATGGACCAACGGAACGAGCGTGGATCTTATCGTCAACCAGGTGGTGGAGCTTGAGGTAGTACATATATCCAACTGTTACGCGGTTGTCGAACTTTTCACCTGTACGTCCGTCGTAAAGGGTGAACTTACAATCTTCGTTGAATTCGAGTGAATTGGGGTTAATAACCTTATCCATTGTGTTAAGCTCGAAGTAATCATCCTTATGAGCCTTGCTCTTTTCATCTGCCTGACGGAAGCACTCACGGATATCCTCCTCGTGTGCACCGTCGAATACAGGTGTCATGATGTGCCAGCCCAGAGCCTTACAAGCCATACCGAGATGAACTTCAAGTACCTGACCGATATTCATTCGTGAAGGTACGCCGAGGGGGTTAAGAACGATATCAAGAGGTGTACCGTCGGGGAGGAACGGCATATCCTCTTCGGGAAGAATACGTGATACAACACCCTTGTTTCCGTGACGGCCGGCCATCTTATCGCCGACTGTGATCTTACGCTTCTGTGCAATGTAGCAGATAACGCGCATATTAACGCCTGCACTGAGTTCATCGCAGTTTTCACGTGTAAATACCTTAACATCAACGATAACACCTGCCTCACCGTGAGGAACTTTAAGGGAGTTATCGCGTACTTCTCTTGCCTTTTCGCCGAAGATAGCGCGGAGAAGTCTTTCTTCTGCTGTAAGCTCGGTTTCGCCCTTAGGAGTTACCTTGCCGACGAGGATATCGCCTGCTGTAACCTCCGAACCGATTCTGATAATACCGTTTTCATCGAGATTTGCAAGTGCGTCATCGCCTACGTTGGGGATATCGCGAGTGATTTCCTCAGGTCCAAGCTTTGTATCGCGGCACTCGATTTCGTACTCCTCGATGTGTACGGAAGTAAATACATCTTCACGTACAAGACGCTCGTTAAGAAGAACAGCATCCTCGTAGTTGTAACCCTCCCAAGTCATGAAGCCGATGAGGGCATTCTTACCGAGAGAGATTTCGCCGTCTGCTGTAGCGGGACCGTCAACGAGAACCTGACCCTTTGTAATCTTTTCGCCAACGGAAACGATAGGTCTCTGGTTTACGCATGTACCCTGGTTTGAACGCTTGAACTTGATAAGCTCATACTTTCTCTCCATTCCGTCATCGCCGATAACGTGAATCTTATCAGCGTCAACGTAGCTTACAGTACCGTCGCAATCTGCTACGATACATACGCCTGAGTCAACAGCTGCTTTGTATTCCATACCTGTACCAACGAAAGGACGCTCAGTTCTGAGAAGCGGAACAGCCTGTCTCTGCATGTTTGAACCCATGAGAGCACGGTTCGCGTCATCGTTTTCAAGGAAAGGAATCATGGAAGTAGCAACAGATACAACCATTTTAGGTGAAACGTCCATAAAGTCAACGATTTCGCGTTCACATTCAAGAATCTGTTCACGGTAACGTGCATTAACTCTTGGACGCGCAAGCTTTCCGTCCTCTGTAAGAGGTTCGTTAGCCTGAGCAACAACGTAATTATCCTCCACATCAGCAGTCATATAAACTACTTCCTTGGTAACAACGCCTGTTTCCTTGTCTACCTTACGATAAGGAGCTTCGATGAAGCCGTACTGATTTATTCTTGCAAATGTAGCAAGATATGAGATAAGTCCGATATTAGGACCTTCAGGAGTCTCGATAGGACACATTCTGCCGTAGTGGCTGTAGTGAACGTCACGAACCTCGAATCCTGCACGGTCTCTTGAAAGACCTCCGGGACCGAGGGCGGAGAGACGTCTCTTATGTGTCAGTTCGGCAAGGGGATTGTTCTGGTCCATGAACTGTGAAAGCGGTGAGGAGCAGAAGAATTCCTTCATAGCCGAAGAAATAGGTCTGATATTGATCAGAGTCTGAGGAGTAAGGGAATTGACATCCTGTGTCTGAATGTTCATTCTCTCGCGGATACCGCGCTCCATACGTGCGTAACCGATACGGAACTGATTCTGGAGCAGCTCGCCTACAGAACGGATACGACGGTTTCCTAAGTGGTCGATATCGTCTACAGTACCAACGCCCTCGCAGAGATTGATAAAGTAGCTGATAGTAGCAAATATATCATCAAGGATAATGTGCTTAGGAACAAGCTCATCAGCCTTTTTCTTTACATTTTCCTCAAGCTCGTCTGCATCTGAGGAATTCTCGATAATTTCGCGGAGAACCTTGAAAGATACAAGCTCGTTGATACCGTACTTTTCAGCGTCAAAGTCAACATAACCCTTGATGTCAACCATGCCGTTACCGATAATCTTGGCAACACGCTCAACGAAACGAATCTGAGTTTCGCCTCTGTCGTTGGTGTAATATTCCTTAGCCTCAACCTTTACAAAAGCATGATATACACCTGCCTGCTCAATTTCGCGAGCCTTATCGTAGGTAACATTCTCCCCTGCCTCAGCCATAATCTCGCCTGTAAGAGGATTAACAACAGGCTCTGTAAGAGTATGACCTGCAAGACGTGAAGCAATACCAAGCTTCTTGTTATATTTATATCTTCCGAAGCGGCAGAGGTCATATCTCTTAGCATCGAAGAAGAGGTTATTGAGGTGAGTGAGAGCACTCTCAACCGTGGGAGGCTCACCGGGACGGAGCTTCTTGTATACGTCAATAAGACCGTCAGAAGTATTCTTTGTCTGGTCTTTCTGGAGGATTGTCTGTTTAAGACGCTCATCCTCGCCGAAAAGCTCAAAGATTTCCTCATCTGAACCTACACCGAGAGCACGGATAAATGTAGTCAGCGGAATCTTTCTGTTCTTATCGATACGGACATACACAACATCGTTGGAGTCCATTTCGTATTCAAGCCAAGCACCTCTGTTAGGGATAACAGTAGCACTGAAAAGGTCCTTACCTGTCTTATCCTTTTCGAAAGCGTAGTAAACGCCAGGTGAACGGACAAGCTGTGAAACGATAACACGCTCAGCACCGTTGATAACGAAAGTACCGCTGTCGGTCATAAGCGGGAAATCACCCATATATATTTCGCTTTCGCTTACAGCACCTGTCTCCTTATTGCAGAGAGTAGCTGTAGCGCGCATAGCCACCTGATAGGTTGCACCTCTTGATTTACATTCTGCAAGGCTGTATTTAGGTGTATCGTCAAAGCGATAATCCTTGAAATTCAGCACGAGATTACCGTTATAGTCGGTAATGGCTGTCATGTCACGGAAAACCTCTCTGAGTCCCTCTTCCCTGAACCACTTATACGAATTCTTCTGAACTTCGATAAGGTTAGGCATTTCGAGAGGCTCGGTAATTTTTCCGAAGCTCATTCTGACATTTTTTCCCAGCTGCTTAGGTGTTACATTCACCATAGGCGAAACCTCCTTTTGATTTTCGAGAACCTCTAAAAACCTCCCTCACGGCTTAAAACTCCGCGCGCGTTTCGATTTTTAGATAAACCCTTTTTGATTTTCGTATTCAGGTATCAAATCCGTTTAATTTTTCATAAAATTTCACAGAAACTATTGACAAACACATACATATTGTGATATAATATTCTGCAAGAATAGCGATACCTTTCACATACTGATACATTATATAAGTTTACCACATAATAACAGCTTTGTCAAGAGGGTATTTGAAGCTTTTCGCAAACATTGGCTGATTCGTCGGATTTCACTTTGCAAATCCGACTTTTTTTGTTATTTTAGTAGGGGCGGATATTATCCGCCAGCTATTTCATAATGAAATTTAGAATATTAGTCAGCGGACTGCCAAATGTAGCTCCTATTACGCTGTAACATCTTAAACTTTGCTTTTTCTAATTATAATAAATACAAAAGGATAATTTATCACCAGAGAGGAACACCTACGGGGCAAAAGGGCGGGAAAAACAAAACTGGTACAAAAGTCGGCATTTCCCTCCCTTTTTCCCCTACGGTTTTCCTCTCTGGGCTCTCCTTTCCCTTCCCCCTTTTTCCCTCCCTTTGCCGACTTTTGACGGGAGGGATTGTTACATATACAAAAAAACAAATCTTTTTATAGGAGTCAGGTGGTCTTTACAGGAGTTTGTTATTATATTCTCCTACCAGACGCTTTGATTGAAATTCTGTTAAAGTTGTCGCAAGGTACTACTACGCTGTGACATCTTTTATCACCATAAGCTAATGGCTAAAGGCTAACAGCTGATAGCTATAAAAAATTTTTCCATAATATTATTTACATTCAGCGAAAAAAATGGTATAATAAAATCAGACGATTTTCCTGTAAAGGATGTGAAAATATGTTTGCAAAAATTTCAAGTCTCGGACTTTTCGGGCTAAACGCCTTTCCCGTAGATGTGGAAATTGATATAAGCCGCGGTCAGCCGCAGTTCGATATCGTGGGTTTGCCCGATATCGTGGTTAAAGAAAGTCGCGACCGTATTCGTGCCGCCCTCCGCGCCTGTGATGTAAGCTTTCCTGTAGCGGCGGTTATGGTAAATCTTGCCCCTGCTGATACGAAAAAGAGCGGCTCTGTGCACGATATGGCGATATTTATTGCCATTCTCCGCGCTATGCGTATGATAAACGATGAAACCGACGGCTGTGCCTTTATCGGTGAGCTGTCACTCAACGGAGATGTGCGCGGAATCAACGGCGTTCTCCCCATGATGATTCTTGCACGGGAAATGGGCATAAAATCCGTTTTTGTCCCCTACGATAATGCCCGTGAAGCCTCCGTTATCAAAGGAATTGAAGTCTACGCCGTGAAAAACGGCGAGGAGCTTATCCGCCATTTTCGCGGTGAAGAAAAGCTTGTCCCCTGTGAGACTTATATTCCCCCTGAGCCTGAATATAACGAAATACTGGACTTTGCCGATGTAAAAGGTCAGCAGTTTGCAAAAAGAGCGCTGGAAATTGCGGCAGCAGGCGGACATAACGCTCTACTGGTCGGTTCTCCCGGAAGCGGAAAAAGTATGCTTGCAAAGCGTATGCCCTCCATACTTCCCCCTCTAACTTTTGATGAAGCTCTTGAAACTACAAAAATTCACTCCATTTCGGGATTGCTTACCCCCGAATCGCCTATAATAACAAAGAGACCTTTCCGCTCCCCTCATCACACCATTTCCTCAGCAGGATTGGCAGGCGGCGGAACTATTCCTAAGCCGGGAGAAGTTTCCCTCGCTCACAACGGACTGCTCTTTCTGGACGAGGTTGCGGAATTTGATAAACGCACCCTCGAAATCCTCCGTCAGCCCATTGAGGACAGAAGCGTTACAATATCGCGCGCTTCGGGAACTATAACATATCCCTGTACATTCATGCTTATAGCCGCAATGAATCCCTGTCCCTGCGGATATTACGGGCATCCCACGAGAAAATGCTCATGCTCCGCTAAAAAAGTTGTGGACTATCAGCAGAGGATATCAGGCCCTCTCCTTGACCGATTTGACCTGCACATCGAAGTTGCACCTGCGGAATTCAAGGATTTGTCATCTGACAAAAAAGAGGAATCCTCGGAGGCAATACGCAAAAGAGTATCTGCCGCAAGAAATATTCAGTCTGAACGCTTTAAAGGTACAGGTATTACCTGCAATGCCCTTATAACTGACAGCAAATTACAGCAATTCTGCCCTATGGATGATGAAGCGTCGGCGGCTCTGGACAGGCTTTTCAGAGCTCTCAGCCTTTCGGGACGTGCATACTCCCGTATACTGAAAACATCGCGTACTATAGCCGACCTTGACGGTTCAGAACTTATCCGTAAAAATCATATAACAGAGGCGGCACAGTACCGCATAGATGAAGAACAGAAATAGAAAGGACATCAAATGAAATCCGCATTTAAAAAACTCCCTGCAAATAAACACAGTCTTGATTTAGGACTTCTGTTTGCAGTAACTCTCTGCGCGGTACTGGGAACTCTGTTGATTTACAGTATCGCTTCAAGCAAAGTCAGTCTGGACGAGGGAATCGGTGACAGCTACTGGAAAACTCAGCTTATTTCCATGAGTCTGGGACTTACGGCTTCAATTATCGTATCGCACATCGACTACCGCAAGCTTGTAAAGCTATGGTTTATATTTATTCCCGTCACCCTTGCAATTGTTGCACTTACTTTTACCTCCCTTGGATATCAGCGTGACGGCGCGGACGACCGCGGCTGGATTATGGTATTCGGTGTCAGCCTGCAGCCGTCAGAGATTATGAAAATTGCATTTATACTCTCATTCAGCCTGCATCTCTCAAAGGTTGAGGAAAATATGAATAAACCTCTGCATATGCTTCTTTTGCTTATGCATGGTACAGTTCCTTTGGGAATTGTCGTATTGCAGGGCGACTACGGTACAGCTATCGTTTTTGCCGCTATATTCGGCTTTATGATGATTTCTGCAAATATTTCGTGGAAATATCTTGTTGCCGCGCCATTTGTTATTGCCGCCGGAATCGCTGTGATGTGGTTCAACTTCCTCAGCAGCTTCCACAAGGAGCGAATACTCATTCTTTTCAAGCCCGGTACTGACCCCGAAAATATTGAGTATCAGCAGGATTTAGGCATATATGCACTCCAGTCGGGAGGCGTTTTCGGCAAGGGGATTTTTGCAGGAGAAAACGAATATATCTACGTCCCCGAGCTCCACAACGACTTTATTTTCGCCCATATCGGACAGGTATTCGGCTTTGTGGGATGTATCGGAGTAATTATACTTCTTGCATATATATGCCTTAAAGTATTTGCCGACAGCAGAATCACCCGTGACCGTCTCGGACGTTTTATCTGTATGGGCGCTTTCGGCCTGCTTTTTACACACTGTCTCATGAATATTGGAATGGTGCTCAAAGTTGCTCCCGTAATCGGCGTTCCGCTCCCCTTTATCAGCGGCGGCGGTACAGCTATGGTAAGTATGTACGTCATTATCGGACTTGTCCTCAGCACATACGCTCATCGTGCTGTGAATTACAATGTCTTCTATGATGAGGACGAAGATTGAGGATAATACACTAAATTCCCTTTTATACAAACAAAAACGCAGTCCCGAAAGACTGCGTTTAATGCTATTCAGCGTTTTGCTATTTTTTTCTGATTGCAACAATTGTTCCTTTGGAAAGGTCTTCAAGAAGCTCAAGCACCTTGTCAATTCCCTGCTCGGAATATTTGAAGAATGTGTGATATGCACCCTCAACAAGAAAAGTCATCTTCATTCTGTCCTCGATTGTAGGCTCATACTCAGGGAAGTTTTCAGCTATAATTGTATACAGCTCATCAATGAAAATTTCAGCGAAGCTGTTGCTGCGCGAACCCTCAAAAAGAATTTTTATCATTTCTTCATTGGCAATAATTGAGTTGCTTAGCACACGCACGAATTCGCTTACATTTTCGAAAATATCATAGGTATTCGGTACACTTTTGAGACACTCGCAGATTAATTCACGTTCCAGCTTTTCCGAAAGGTCGTAAATATCGCGATAGTGTAAATAGAAAGTCGCTTTGTTGATATTTGCAGCTGTTGAAAGCTCCTTGATAGTAATTTTTTCAAGTGGCTTTTGTTCTCTTATTTCGAGAAATGCTTTTTTTACGGCAGCTCTTGTTTTTGTAATTCTCAAATCCATTTTTTTCACCTCATTAATTTCTCTTATTTTTTTCTTTTTTTACAATTCTACCCTTTTCATTGAATAATAGAATTTGTATAACTGAAGTTGTACTTAATACCTTATAATTATTATAGTATATTATTAGTCAAAAGTCAATAGTTTTTTATTATATTTTGATAGTTTTTTATTGAAAAATACGTAAATTTCCCTAAACATTTAACCAACCAAAATCTAACCTTGTGAAATGCTTGTTGACATTGGAATTTTTACATGCTATAATTATGTGTACAATGTTGTGTATTGTGTGAAAAAGGAGATGTTTTTTGTGGATATTTCTAATTTTTATAATGGAAATTCCTTTGATATATATGAATATCTGGGCGCTCATAGTACCGCAGAGGGTACAATTTTCAGAACTTATGCGCCGAATGCTTTAAAAGTTTCTCTTGTGGGAGATTTTTCAGATTGGCAGGAAATCCCTATGAATCCTGTGAACGACGGCAGATTTTACGAAATTTTTGTCTCTGAGGCAAAGTCGGAAATGCGATACAAGTTTCGCATTTACGGCAAGAACGGCAAATATATTGATCACTGCGACCCCTGCGGTTTCGGCTGTGAGCTTCGCCCCGACACTTGTTCCGTTATTCGCAATATGGAGTATAATTTCAGCGACAGCGAATGGCTTAAAAAACGTACAGATTGCCATGACAAGCCGCTGAATATATATGAAATTCACCTTGGCTCATGGAAAAAAACTGAAAATAGCAGCTGTGAGTGGTACAATTACGCTGAAATCGCTGATAAGCTTATATCCCACGTTAAAGAAAACGGCTATAACTATATTGAAATCATGCCTCTCAGCGAGCACCCCTGCGATGAATCATGGGGATATCAGATAACAGGCTTTTTTGCCCCTACCTCACGTTACGGAACGGCTGTTCAGCTTATGGAACTTGTGGATAAATGCCACAGGAACGAAATCGGCGTAATAATCGATTTTGTTCCTGTTCATTTTGCTGTAAACGATTATGCTCTTGCAAAATATGACGGAACACCGCTGTTTGAATATCCCTCTGATGATATAGGATATAATGAATGGGGCAGCTGCAACTTCAATCATGCGAAAGGAGAGGTAAGGTCATTTTTACAGTCGGCGGCGAATTACTGGCTTGATGTGTATCATTTTGACGGAATCCGTGTTGATGCTGTACGTAATCTTATATACTGGCAAGGGGACGAAAAACGTGGAATAAATTCTCGTGCTCTTGAATTTCTGCGTAATATGAACAGCGGATTGAAGAAAAGACATCCCGCAGCTATAATTGCAGCGGAGGATTCCACAGCATATCCGAAAGTTACGGAATCCACTGAAAACGGTGGTTTAGGCTTTGATTATAAGTGGGATATGGGCTGGATGCACGACACTCTGGAATATTTTCAGACATCTCCCATGTATCGCACAAAGGATTACCACAAGCTTACTTTTTCCATGGATTATTTTAAAAATGAGCGATATATACTGCCATTTTCCCACGATGAAGTCGTACACGGCAAAGCTGCTATAGTCCAGAAGATGAACGGCGGATATGAGGAAAAATTTCCGCAGGCAAGGGCGCTGTATCTGTATATGATAGCACATCCGGGGAAAAAGCTGAATTTTATGGGCAATGAAATTGGACAGCTCAGGGAATGGGACGAAAAACGTCAGCAGGATTGGGGTTTACTGGAATATCCCGTACATGATAGATTCAACCGATTCATTAAAGCAATAAATTGCATTTATCTGCAATATGACGCGCTTTACAGGGACTTTGAACGAGATAATTTCCAGTGGGCTGATTGTGATTCCACAGAGGATTGCATATACTCCTTCATCCGCAAGGGCATTGATTGTGATATACTTGCAGTTTTCAATTTTTCTGATTGGGAAATTACCGATTATCTTGTAACAATCGGGGAATATTCAAAAGCGGAACTACTTATTGATTCAGATTGGGAGCAATTCGGAGGTGATACTTCGAAGAATGAAAGCAGATTTAATATATCAGCTGGGGCACTTGTGACGGATATGCAAGCATACAGCGGAAAAATATTTATACTAAAAAAGGACGCTCTGTGAAGCGTCCTTTCGTTATTTTTCTCTGTATTCCGTAGGCGACATACCCTCGGCGGCTTTGAACTGCCGCACAAAGTAATTGTATGAGGAATACCCACATTCTTTTGATATATCCGTAACAGTCATATCAGATGTGCTAAGAAGCTCCTTTGCTCTGGCAAGTCTGAAATCTATCATGTCCATTATTATGCTCTTGCCAAAATACTGCTTATACATCTTCTGGAGATAACTTTTGCTGAGAAACAGCTCCGCAGCAATGTCATTCACATTCCACGGTAATTCAGGATTTTTCATAATCCTGCCCCTAAGCTGACAGAGTTTTTCATACTGAGGGTTCTCAGCTGTTTCCGATACGATATAACTGAAAACACGGTTTAGAGTAGCTTTGTGGAGACTTGTTCCGGGAGATACTCCCGAATTTAGAGGCTGAGTATCAACGCCAATAGAAAAATTGATATTGCAGTTTTCATCATCTGAAAAACGAGAATTATGAACCTTTTCCGAAAGTTCAGAGAATATTTCTTCGCATCTGTCGGCATAGGGAGTAATAATGGCAAATGAGTATACCGACCATAGACCATAGATTTCATCTGATTTGATGCAGCTGCCAATAAGCTTTGCAAAGGCGGCAGTTATTTTTCCGCATTTATCATCGTCTCCTTGATATAAGGAGTCGTTAAGTCCCGAAAGCTGAATACGGATAAAGTCGGCTTTTGAGCCGATTTTTTTCATATCCTCCAGACGTTCCGAAAACACCTTTTTCACTCCTGCCCTATTGAAAAGACCTGTAGCTTTGTCATAGAGAAGGGCATATTCAGCCTTTTCGGCGGTATGGTCAAGGATTGACTTTATCCGCACCTGTTCAAGGGCAACGTTTATATAGTTTATCCAGTGAGTATAGAGCTCACTGAAGGTCATAGGCGTTTTACCAAATGAAATCGCGGAATATCCGAAAAAATTTCCGTTGAAATTCAGCGGGGTAATATAATACGAAACGGGATACCGTCTCTCCTCACTGTATACAGGAAGAATATCAGCAGAGGAAAAATATTCCGTTTCTGAATACTCGCGGTGATATTCATTCTTTGCAAGGACTGTTTTCATTTCATCGCCTATATCAAAAGCAAGACTATCCCCTGTATTTCCACTGTAGCATTGAATATATTTTTTTGTAAGACATATTCTCAGCCGCTTCATCTTGTATATGTAATAGGTATAGTTGTCAAGGCGGTCTGCAAATTCCTCAGGTGCAGATGTATTTGTAATATCAAAAAGCATGTCCCTGTGGAGAATATCATACTCATATGCACGGAGCATACGCTGAGTTCTTGTATCAGGCTTGTGAGGCTGAGGATTACAGCCGCAGCTTCTGGAAGGAATAAAATTTCCGCTTTTATCCCGTACCTTATGACATATCCTGCCTGTTATCATGCGGTAAATGCGGCGAAAAGCCTCTGCACCAAGCTGAAAATTAGGTCTGCGGTAGCTTGAAATCTGGGGGATATTCCGCTTGCCCTCGTCGGAAGCGTCATAGCCCGTAACTGCTATATCCTCAGGAACACTTATGCCGCTCTTTATAAGTGTTTCTGTAAGGGCAATTGCTGAGATATCATTTCCGCACACAATGGCCTCGGGACGTTCAATTTCCCCTTTTGCTATACCTGCGGCAAGCTCCTCTGCGGCGGATTTCCAGAAATCGCCGTATAAACAGCTGTTTTTTTCAAGACTGATGCCATGATTTTTCATTGAGTTTCTGAATCCGCGGAGACGTTCTTCGGAAACGAGAAGTTTTCTCGGTCCTGTAAGGCAGTATATCTTTCTGAATCCGTGAACTTCTATAAGGTGGTCTGTTATCTGCTCAAATGCCGTACAATCGTCAATTGCTGTAGATTCAAACAGCTTGTGTTCCTCGCTGTCAAGGAGCATAACAGGCTTTCCTGAACGGATTAAAAGATTATCTATTGTATTCCTTATATTCTCATTGTAAAATGTGTTGCGATGATAGAGAAAGCCGTCAAAGCGGTCAGAAAGTATAAGCTTGAAGATTTCCTTTGAAGCTTCTTTGTGAGGGGTCTGCTGATAAAAGTTATGAAGCGGAGCAAGTATCGCCGTATCGCTGTTTGTTTTGTAAGCCTGAGATATGATTCCCTTTAAAATTTCCGTCTGAAAATCTATGGGACATTCTGTTATAATAACTCCTATAAGGAGACGTTTTTTCATAGTTCACCGCCTTTTTAGAAATGACTCATTCAGCTAGTAATTCAGCACAAAAAATCATTGAAATATTCATATTTTTATGTTATAATATTAGTATGGTAATATTATAATTCTGCACTATGTATTATTATATCATATCAGACAGCTGAATGCAAGACAAAAATGCACATCTCAAAGAAAAAATAATATAATCTTTTTATTTGGATATTATAATTGATTGTATTAAGCCTGCTGATTGTGTATAATGATTATTGTCAGGAGTGACGCTCGTATCAGTGTCATAGGGGCAATGTCAGGGAAAATCCGTATGTTCATACGGAATAGCGGCTTATACACCGCAGTGCAGTATTTCGTCAAATTTCACGGTTTAACCAGAACATTGAACGGAGGAGATTCTTATGAAGAAAAATTTCAAACGTATGATTTCGGCAGCGGCAGCTCTCGCTGTTACAGCAGCACCCTCAGTTGTTGTACCCGCAGCCGATTTTACCCTCAAAGCAGATGCCGCTTCCAACGTTATGCTTGAATATCTCGACAGAGGTATAACAGCAGTAAATACAGGAAATGGCATGCTTGTAAGCTGGCGCTATCTCGCAAACGATGACGATAACGCAGTATACAAGCTCTATCGTGACAATACGCTGATTTATACAAGCGAGGCAGGAAAGGCGACCTGCTACCTCGACGCTCAGGGAAGTGCTTCTTCAAAATATCGTGTTGATACCCTCTCATCAGACGGTACTCTGAAAGGCTCGGAAGATTGCCGTTTTACCTCAAACAACGCATATTTCGATATTCCCATGTCACCGCCAACTGGTTCGGGATGTACTTACAGCCCCAATGATATGTCCGTTGGAGATATCGACGGTGACGGTCAGTATGAGCTTTTCGTAAAGTGGGATCCAAGCAACTCTCAGGATAACTCAAAGGGCGGAAATACAGGAAATGTATTCATCGACTGCGTAAGACTGGACGGCACAAGAGTATGGAGAATTGATTTAGGCGTCAATATCCGTGCAGGTGCCCATTATACACAGTTCTACGTAGCCGACTTCGACCTTGACGGCAAGGCAGAAATGACCTGTAAAACAGCCGACGGAACAAAAGACGGTACAGGAAAAGTTATAGGCGACGGCTCCAAGAATTACCGCAATTCCGACGGATATGTCCTCGACGGTCCTGAGTATTACACACTCTTTGACGGCGCTACAGGCGCGGCTCTCGATACTGTTGACTATGAACCTGCAAGAGGAACAGTCAGCAGCTGGGGCGATAAGTACGGAAACCGTGTAGACAGATTCTGGGGCTCCGTTGCGTATGTTGACGGTGTTCACCCCTGCGTTATCACAGGACGCGGATATTATACACGAATGACAGCCACCTGCTACGGCGTGGAGAATAAAAAGCTTGTGAAGAAATGGGCGTTCGATACAGGCAACAGTTCGTCTGCTGTAGGCTACGGTGACGGAAACCACAATAGTATGCCTGCGGACGTTGACGGCGACGGAAAGCAGGAAATCATCACAGGTGCAACCTGTATTGATGACAACGGCAAGGTTTTATGGTGTACCAATTTAGGACATGGTGACGCTATGCACCTTTCCGATTTCGAACCTGACAGAGCAGGTCTGGAGCTTTTTGTCTGCCATGAGGAAAAATCTTCGGGCTGGGGCGTAAGCATTATTGAAGCCGCATCAGGTAAGACAATCTACCACGAAAACGGTACAAAAGATACAGGAAGATGCGGGGCGGCTAACGTAACTGCCGCAAATCCCGGTTCGGAATACTGGGGACCATACACAAACGGTACTATCAACGTAAAGGGAGGACAGGTATCCTCCACAAAGGGCGCACAGAATTTCTTCATCTATTGGGACGGCGACCTTGAAAGAGAGTACCTTGACGGAGGCGATGCTAAGCCTGCCACAATTTCAAAGATGAACGCAAGCGGTAAAATTGATACACTTCTTACAACTACAGGATTTATCACAAATAACTCCACAAAGGGCAATCCTTGCCTTTCTGCTGACCTTTTCGGTGACTGGCGTGAGGAACTTATCGTAAGAGCGTCTGACAATAAATCGGTGAGAATTTACTGTACACCTTATGAAACTGACTACCGCATAACAACACTTATGCACGATGCACATTATCGTATGCAGGTTTCATCACAGAACACCGCATATAATCAGCCGCCGCACACAAGCTATTTCCTCGGCACAGGCTACGATCTCCCTGCAAGACCGACTGACACGGTCAACACAGAGGGAATCACAGTCAACACCTCCAAGACAGGCGCTGTAATCAACACAGGATACAATTACAGGATAAAAAATAAAAAGAGTGGACTGTATCTTGAAGTAGCGGATTCAAAGGCTGAAAACGGCGCAAACGTTCAGCAGGGCACAACAGGGGCAGCTGTATGGACATTTGCAGAATCAGCTGCAAGCGGTTATTACTACATCTATTCCGAATTAGGCGACGGAAAGACATTCCTGCTTGATGTGGACTCCGCAAAAACCGAAAACGGCACAAATATCGGTATCTGGGGCAATACAAACAGTGACGCACAGCTTTTCAAGCTTGTTGACAACGGCGACGGTACTTACGCTATCTGTACAAAGGTTACAAAGGACTCAAGCGGTATCGGCGTAAATGCCGCATCAACAGAAGCAGGTGCAAACGTCATTGAATGGGAATGTAACGACAGTGACGACCAGAAATGGATTCTGGAAATAAAATATGATACAATCGACGGCACGCTTATCAAAGACCTTGCAGTCAAGGACATGGATAATAATGCCGATTGGAAAATTTCAGGAAATGCAGCAGTAGGTTCTCTCATCTATGGTGACAGAGATTTCACTTATACACAGCTTCCTGCTTCACTTACAGGAGCAGAGATGATACAGACAGCCTGCGATTCCAAGAACAGCGAAAATGAACTTGCTGAATTCACAGCTGCTAAGGATATCAAGGCATATGTACTTCTTGATACACGAGTTGAGGAATCTATGGGAGCAATTCCCGAGTGGCTCAATGGCTGGACAAAGACAGCAGAGCAGGCTGCAAGCAGCAATGATGTATTTTTTGATATCTACGAAAAATCAGTTAAGGCTGGAGAAATTGTTTCACTTGGAACGAATACAACTTCTTACAACGTTATGAACTATGCTGTTCTCGTTAAGGAGGACGAAGTCATAACTACAACTACTACAACTGTGACAGAACCAACAACAACCACTACAACTCCTGCTGACACTCCCGATAATTATCTTGCAGGCGACGCAAACTGCGACGGAAAGGTGACAATCGCAGATGCTACAGCAATTCTCCAGAGCATAGGCAACTACGATAAATATGCTTTATCTGAGCAGGGAGAAAAGAACGCAGACGTTTCAGGCAACGGCGACGGTATCACATCGGCTGACGCAATTGCAATCAAGAAATACGATGCAGGACTTCTTGAAACTCTCCCTGAAAAGTAAAAAATTCCAACCATTTTCATAATACCCGTTGAAAAGCTCTCCGTTAATGCGGAGAGCTTTTCGTTATATATCATTCTTTCAAAAAAACAACCGAGGTGAATCCTCGGTTGTTTTGATATATTCTTTTATTTGCTTGCCTTAAGGGGAAGATCTGCAAGAGCAATAAGTCTTGCGTCAATCTTCTGGATTACAATAGCATCATCAGCACTTACGCCAACTACGCCATTTACATCAGCATTTGCAGCACCCTGAGCAGAAAGTGCGTACTTATCTGCATTACCAAGTGCCTGAAGAATTGCTGTTGCATCAGCGATTGATACTCTGCCGTCGCAGTTAGCGTCACCGTAGATTGATACAGGAACATCATCAGGAACATTAATAGGAGGAGCTGTAGTTGTTGTTGTAGCAACAACCTCGTCAGATTTTGTTGTAGTTGTTACAACAGGCTCTGTTGTAGTTGTTGTTACAGGATCTTCAACAGCGTCAGTCTTGAATTTGTACTCTGTCATTTCGCCGTTTTCATCGTCACACCACCAGATCTGAATCTGTGCAGATGTAACGCTTTCAGGAATTGTGCTGATATCAACATCAACAGTGAGTTTACCGTCAGCACCGATTTTGCCGTCCCATTCAATATTTGTCCATTCGTCGCCCATGTAGCCAACGCAGCCGTTTGTTGTAGAACCAGCCTTACCCTCAATTGTGAAAGTAAGTGTAGCAGCGCCGCCTCTCTTGGAAAGATCAACATTATACTTCTTTGTTGTATCCTCAGGGGGAGCTTCAATTTCGCCCTTACCCTCGCCGATAATAGCAATCTTTGTTACTGTTGTTGTGCTGTTTGTACGTACAAAGAGGTGAGCGATTTCGTCTACCTTGTCCTCGCCCCAAGCAGCTGCAATGTGCTTAGCGGAGTAGTATGCAATACCGTCCTTGTCGTCATAAGCCTTGATTTCTGTCCAGTTGAGCCAGTCAGCATCAACTACAGCGATAACCGGCTGGTCACCTGTGTACTGAACAGCTACATCGCCGTTTTCAAGCTCTTTCCATGTAGCATTGAGACCGGGAGTGCAGTTGCCGTCCTTGACGGAAGCGTCAAGCTCGTGTGTATCGTCGCTTACAATAAGTCCTGAATCAATATCATCATGCTCAATTGTAGGAGACTTTCTTGCGCTGCCCCATACGATTGAATCGTCGTTGATAACCTTAATCATTGTATCAACAACAGTTTCAGAACCTTCGTACCATGTAAGAGCTGTTCTGTTAAGGTAGCCGTGAGCCTCACCGCCGTTGTTCTTTTCAACGTTGTTATCCCAGAGAACGCAGGGAATACCCATTTCCTTAGTCTGTGAGATGTAAGCCTCAGCCCACTCTACACGAGCCTCTGTATTACCAAAGTTTGAAGCACTGAACTCGCCGAGGACTACGGGGATATCCTTATCGCCGAAAGTCTTTCTGATACCGTCAAGAATAGTTGTAAGCTCAGCAGCATAAGCAGATGTAAATGTGCTGTGGTCCTTAACTTCAGCGTTCATTGTGAAGTTATATGGAGAATATGCGTGTACAGATACAGCAACGAAATCATCATCGGGAACAACAATCTTGGACATCATTGAAGTATCGCTTGAAGCGCAGTAACCGGGCATCATAACAAGACGAGTGTCGTTGTTGTCATCGCCTGTGCCTCTGATTACTTCAAGAGCATCAGCATTAATCTTATTGATTGTGTCTGTTTCTTCTTTTGTGGGTCCCCACCACTCATGGTCAGTACCCTTTGCACGAGGCTCGTTCATAATCTCAAATACAAGGCGCTGGTCATAGTCCTTAAATGTATTTGCAATCTGCTTCCAGAGAGAAGAAACGAAGTCTGTAAGCTCCTCATAGTCAGCACCGAGAGTAGAACGGTTTACGTATGGTTCTTCGTGGTGGAGATTGAGGATAACGTACATATCAAGATCGTAGCAGTAGTCAACAATTTCCTTTACACGAGCCATCCATGCTTCGTCAATCTTATAACCGTTGCTTTTGTCAACGTGCTGGAACCATGTTACAGGAACACGGATTGTATTGAATCCCTTAGCTTTTACAGCCTCAATCATAGCCTTAGTTGTCTTAGGGTTACCCCAGCAGGTTTCAGCTTCAAGACCGTAGCTTTCAAGGGGCTGCTGTTTAGCGTCTGACATATAAGCGTCAAGTGTGTTGCCTAAGTTCCAGCCTATCTGCATTTCCTCTGTAATCTCAAATGCTGTAAGCTGGTCGGCAGCTTCGATTTCCATTGTAAATGGTGCAAAGTTGAGACCTGCCGCAAGACAAGCCGCAGCTACGGCACCGCTTACAAAGCGTGTGATTCTGGTTTTAATAACCATTTTAATTACCTCCCAAAATGATTTTTTCATGAGGCAAAAAACCAGTGCAGAAAGCCTTTTGCCCTAATATAATTTTAGCATATTGCTACAAAAAAATCAAGGGATTTTGTAATTGTTGCTGTAGAATTTTAAGTCCAAAATTTAGCTAAACTGCATAATTAATAACTTAATTAATTCAAATCAGGTTAAGATTTCTCGCTGAGATACGTTCCAAGGCGGCTGTTTAGCACCTTTGCGGCTTTCTCAGCAGACCTGTCGCCATTTAGTGCACATTCAACTTCTTCATCAATGATATTCTGCAAATCCCAGTTGTAAAAATAGGGGTTGGCAGGTACGCTTAGAATATAATCATAAAGCATATCCTTGTATTGCTGAGTGATAAATTCTTCTTCTCCATAGTTGTTCCAGTTCCACATAAAACCATTATTTATGGAGTTATTGTAATCATCAGAACGGTCATAGTCACGCTGTAACTGCTCCCACAAAACAGGCACGCCGCGAGTGCCGTCGCTCATATATGTTTCAAGCTTTTTCTGGTGCTTGATTATAGCGGATAAAAGCTTCCATGCGACATCTTTATTACTGCTGTGTTCAGTTATGGCATAAAGGGGATTTGCTGACTGTACATAAGCACCCACACCATTTTCAGAGGGATATCCCACAAAGGTTATATCCTCTTTGTTGAAAAATCCATATGTATGCTGTCCAAGCGCTGAATCGAAGCCGTTTATGCTCAGGGGGAATACAAGCTGTGTGTCATTAAGTCCCCTTGTCTGCTGGTCGTTGTGATAGTCGTTTATAGCAGTGTCGTTCATATGTTCGAAATCAGGGGGAGGTATAACATCAACGGGATTATCAATGCAGAATTGCAGTGTATTACTGAATGTTTCGTTGAAATCACAGGTGTTATTTCTCTTGTCAACAGAGCCTAATCCCATAACTTTCAGCATATAATCCGCAAGGTCGGTTTCTGATGTGCGCTCATAGAAATCCATTTGTCCCTTGTATTTTTCGTAAAAGCTTATAGCTTCATCTGATGTCCAGTTTTCGTACTCTTTTGGGATAAATTTCGTTTTCGCCATAGCGGTGTATATGTAGTAGCTTTCCATAATGGCAGGTAATTTTCCCTCAATTTCAAGTCCCTCTAAAACGCATGGGAGAAAATCCGCTCGTTTGAGTTCGTCGTTCTTATCCATAAGGGGATAAAGGTCGGTAAGTACACCTTTATTGCCGAGATTCTGCATATCAGCCACGTTTGTACAGATAATATCGGGGGCTTCGCCCGAAATAAGCGCAGTGTTAAGCTGATTATTGATTGCGGCATAGTATGCATTTTGCGATTCTTTTGTGGAATAATCGGCTTCAATTCCTGCGGCATAATTCACCACTTTGATTTCCATATCTTGCGGTTTGTTGAGGTGGTCGTTGAAAAGAGGTTCGGAATATCCGAAAGTTCCTACTGTTATAACAGGCTTTCCCTCCTCGTTGTATACGGCTTCATTCATGGGCGGTGAGGATTCTTTTTTGCCGTCTGAACTGCATGATACCGCAGAACACAGGGCGATAAGGGCGGTTAAAAATGATATTGATTTTTTCATGTGATTTTCTCCTTTTCGGCAGTAATTTGCAACGTTTCTTAAACGTTCTATATTACAGTGTATTTAAAGGGCGAAAAAGACGAAAAATTTTTCATTTTTGTAGGAACAACCTGTTAGCATATGCTAAATCTGTGCATATTAAACAAAAACCGCCGATATAATATCGGCGGCAGAATTATTTATGACCTTATAATCCTAATGTTTTTCTGAGGTGGTGATCGTATTCTGCTGTGTCAATGTAATCCTGTTTCCATTGTTTCACGTGTTCAATGTCATAACCGAAAGTGTCTACAACATCTTCCGGAGACATATTGCCTAAAGCCATTTCCTTGCCAAGTCTGCGCTGCTCGGCAGCATCAGGGTCATCCTTAGTCTCAGGCTCGGACGCAGGTGTATCTCCGAAAAATATCCAGAGAAATATAATAATGCCCATAGCAAAGAAAATCATACCTATCATATTTTCGTTCAGCTGCATACAATCACCCCCCAAAGGTTCGGAACGTTATTCGTTACATAACAATGATTCAGCAATATCTACCGCCTGTTTTGCGTCCTTGGCGTAGAAATCCGCATTGATTTTTTCCGCATAGCTTTCAGTGAGCACAGCGCCTCCCACAACTGTTTTGCAGTCGGGGCATTTCTCATTGAGCTTGGCAATAGTTTCTGCCATTGCTCCGAGAGTTGTAGTCATAAGCGCTGACAATCCCACAAGCTTTGCATTGTGTTCAATCGCCGCCGATACAACAACATCGGCAGGAACGTCTTTTCCTAAATCTATAACTGTAAAGCCGTAGCTTTCCAGAAGTACTTTTACTATATTTTTTCCTATATCGTGTATATCTCCGTGAACCGTGGCAAGAACCACTTTTCCCTTGGAGACTGTTTCTGCTCCCGAATCCGAAAGCATTGTTTTCAATTTCTCAAAGCAAGCCTGTGCCGCTTCTGCGGACATTATAAGCTGCGGCAGGAAAATTGTACCCTTTTCAAATTTTCCGCCTACGCTGTCAAGAGCCGGAATAAGCCAGTTATTTATTATATCCATAGGCCCTGTTGTTTTCAGCAGTTCCTTTACAGCCTTTACCGCGTCGGCTTTAAGTCCGTTTTCCACAGCATATTTTACATCGGGAATGCCTGCATCGGCTGTAACAGTCTTTGGAGCAGCTGTTTCCTGGCCGTAAACTGAAATAAACTCCGCAGAATTTTTATCATAGCAGGCAAGGAGACGGTATGCTCTTACTGCGCCGATTATCGTGTCAATATTTGGATTGATAATAGGCAGGTCAAGTCCGCTGTGAAGTGCCATGGTCAGAAATGTACGTGTGATTGTCTCGCGGTTGGGAAGTCCGAATGAAATGTTTGAAACTCCCAGAACGGTTTTAAGTCCAAGTTCCTTTTTAACGCGGCTGAGGGCTTCCAGAGTAACCATAGCCGCTTCCTGCTCCGCTGAGGCAGTAAGGGTAAGACAATCTATGAAAATATCTTCTTTTGGTATGCCGTATTCAATGGCTTTATCAAGAATCTTTTCCGCAAGTCTGAATCTTCCCTCCGCTGTTTTGGGGATTCCGTCCTTATCAAGAGTAAGTCCCACAACTGCCGCGCCGTATTTTTTTACAAGGGGCAGAATAGTATCAAGGGATTCGTCCTCTGCATTTACAGAGTTGACGATTGGCTTTCCGTTGTATACTCTCAATCCAGCTTCAAGAACGTCGGGACGGGTGGAATCAAGCTGTAAGGGTGCATCGCACACGCTCTGAATTGCCTTTACAGCAGATTTCATCATTTCAACCTCGTCAATTTCGGGAGAGCCTACGTTTACATCAAGTATCTCTGCGCCTGCATTAATCTGCTCAATAGCCTGACCGAGAATGTAGTCAATATCATGCTCGGCAAGTGCCTGTTTGAAGCGCTTTTTGCCTGTTGGATTTATTCGCTCGCCAATTACTCGCGGCTGATTAATTTCAACGCAGTTCACCGCAGAACATACCACGGATTTGCGTTCAACCTCGTGTGGAGTATACTCCGCATCTTCAAGGGCATTTACCACTGCGGCAATATGCTCAGGAGTTGTGCCGCAGCAGCCGCCGAATATCTTAACTCCAAGCTCTGCAAGCTTTACGGCACTTTCTGCAAATTCTTCGGGAGTTATATTAAACTGATTTGTTACAGGGTCGGGCAAGCCTGCATTTGGTTTTGCGATAACAGGGAGAGTTGTAAGGCTGCAAAGCTTTTCCAGTACGGGATAAAGCTCCACGGGACCGAGAGAGCAGTTCACGCCGATAGCGTCAGCACCAAGTCCCTCCAGAACAGCCGCCGCACATTCGGGAGAAACCCCTGTAAATGTACGCATATTCTCCTCGTATGTCATAGTCACAAGAACAGGCTTGTCTGAGTTCTCCTTTGCCGCAAGGAGCGCCGCCTTGACTTCATACAAGTCAGTCATAGTCTCAATTATAATAACATCAGCGTCAGAACCTGCAAGGATTGTTTCCTTATGTATCTCGTAAGCCTGCTCAAAGGTAAGTGTGCCTGAGGGCTCTAAAAGCTGTCCTATAGGGCCGATATCAAGGGCGACGAGAGCTTTTCCCGAAGCCGCTTTTTTGGCGTTGGAAATACCTGCTGATACTACTTCATCTACAGTATATCCGCTGTTTTTCAGCTTATAGCTGTTTGCACCGAATGTATTTGCACAGAAAATATCAGAGCCGCTTTCCACGTACTGTCTGTGGATATTCATAATTACATCGGGATTTGTGATGTTGAGCAATTCGGGATTATGCCCTATTGCAACACCTGTTGCCTGTAACATTGTACCAAAACCGCCGTCAAGGAATATAAAATTGCGGCTGTCAAGGAGTTCGAAAAATTTATCGTTCATAATTGTTCACCTAAATAATTATTCATTGTGAAATGTTCCAAGAAATCTGAAATATTCCAGATTTTCCGTTAAATCGTTCATAAGCGCCTTTACCCTCGGCTCGTCGATATGACCGTCGAAATCCAGATAAAACATAACGTTGAAGCTTCCGTCTTTAAGGGGACGGCTTTCAATGCGGAGCAGATTCATGCCGTTTACGCAGAATTTTGTCAGCAGTCTGTAAAGGCTTCCCTCTGTATCAGGGATTTTCAGCATAACGGAAATAGCGTCTGCATCGGGAGAAATCTGCATATTTCGTGATATACAGATAAAGCGCGTGCGGTTGAGCTCGCAGTCCGCAACATTTTCCGCAAGTATACGCAGACCAAGCTGTTTTGCGCAGTCTACGGAGCATATAGCGGCTAATTTTTCTTCGCTTTTTGCTACCATAGCGGCGGCGGTTGCTGTGTTGCCGTATTCCGCAGTTTTTATGCCGTGAGCCGTAAGATAATTACAGCACTGGGAAATCGCCTGCGGATGAGAATATACAACAGCAATATCGTCAATGGAAACAGCATTTTTTGAGGCTATGCAGTGGTTAATCTCCACACATACCTCTTTCACCTTGTAAACGCTGTATTTCGCCATAAGGTCATATGTACTGCTGACTGAGCCTGCTGTTGAGTTGTGGACGGGGAGAATGCCGTAGTCAAGCTCCCCCGACTGCACAGCGGCGAAAACATCTTCAAAGGTTTTATAGAAAATTGGCTGTATATCCCCGAAAATCAGCTTTGCGGCTGTTTCGGAATTTGCTCCCGATGTACCCTGACAACCGATACGCTTCGCATTTTCAAAATCGGGAACATCATATACATTATCAACATTGCTGTGGATTTTTTTATTCTGCAAAATCTTGCTTATGTCCATAATCGACATGAACAGGGAAGCTGTACCTGCTTCAAGCTCTTTGTCGTTGGTGAGAGCTTTTATGCGGTCGATGACTTCCTTTTCACGATTTCCTTGAAATACAGGGAGATTATGCTCTTTTTTGTAATCTGCTACCCCCTTGCAGAGCTCCATTCGCTCCATAAAGAGATTGAGAATTTTTTCGTCTATTATATCAATTCCGTTTCTGAGTTCCTGTAAATCCATATTATCCTCCGTTTAAGTTGTTTACACTTCTTATTATATCAGCTTTTTTCGCAGAAATCAAGGTTTTCGGGAAAATTTCAGATAACGTTACTCGACAAAAATATAAAATGATTGACTTTATCGTGATAATGTGGTATAATTAATTTGCAGTTAAAAACTGTAAATGATATTGCTCCTTATGGAGCAGAAAGGGAAAAATTATGGAAAATGTTCTTGAAGTCAAAGGACTGTCCAAGCAGTACTCAAAAGTACTTGCCGCAAACAAGGTGTCCTTTGAAATCGGAAAGGGCGAAATATTCGCTCTTATCGGTCCAAACGGAGCAGGAAAGACTACAACAATACGTATGATTTCAACTCTGCTCACACCAACAGACGGAGACGCTGTTGTAAGTGGTCACAGCGTACTAAAAGAGCCCGAAAAGGTTCGTCAGTGTATCACCTATCTTCCCGACGAAGCAGGCGCATACAAGAATATGACAGGAAAAAAATATCTGAGATTCATGGCAGGTCTTTTCTCTAACGATATCGACACTATTAACAGCTATATTGAAAGAGCTGAAAAGATGTGCGGTCTCGGAGAAAGACTTAACGATAAAATCGGTTCATACAGCCGCGGTATGATAAGAAAGCTTCTTCTCTCCCGTGCAGTTATGACAAAGCCTGCTCTGGCTATTCTCGATGAGCCAACCAGCGGACTTGATGTTCTCAACGCTATCGAAATCAGAAAGATGATAAAAAAGCTTGCCGCTGAGGAGGGAATGTCTTTCCTTATAAGCTCCCATAATATGCTTGAAATCGAGTTTGTTTCAGACCGTGTGGGAATTATTTCCAAGGGAAAGCTCCATGTTACAGGTACTGCAGATGAGCTGAAAGCACGCTATAATGCGGCAAATCTTGAAGAAGTATTCGAAAGGGTGGTGAACAATAATGAAGTTCTTTAATCTTCTTAAAAAGGAGCTTGCAGAGCTTCTTAACGTCCAGACCCTCATAAGCCTTGTTGTTGCAATGGGACTTCTCATGGTTATGGGAAATGTTATGACAGATACCATTGAGGACGCGGTAAAGCAGGAATACACCGTTACTATCTGCGACAGAGACAAAACAGAGTTCACAGCAGATATGATAGAAACGCTCCGCGGCTATGGCGCAAAGATCACTGAGATTACAGATGAATCCGAGGATTACGCAAAGCTTCTTGCAAACGCTGACAAAGAAAGTCTGGTAATAATTCCACAGGGCTTCTCAGAAGCTGTTGAAAACGGCGAATCCCCTGAACTTATAAGCATAGCAAGAATGAAATCAGCGGCTATGATGTCAAATATGTCCAACTCCAACAGCGGCGCGGAATCTCTTATCAGCCGATGCGTTTCTGACGTATTCTCCGCAAATGCAGGACTTACACCGGAGGACGTTCAGCTTATAAATAATCCTGTAAGCATAAAATCTCATACGGTTATCAGCGATAAATCCGCTGATGTTTCCGCAGATATGGTAATGAGCAAGGTAATGATGCAGAATATGATACTTCCTGTTATTGTATTTGTACTCATTATGATGACATCACAGGGACTTATGAGCGGTATTTCCAACGAGAAGATTGATAAAACCCTTGAAACTCTCCTTTCCGCACCTGTTTCAAGAACAGCTATTCTCGGTTCAAAGATGCTTGCGGCAACAATAGTTGCAATGTTACAGGCGGTATGCTTTATGTTTGGCTTCTCCTCCATGATGTCAGGAGCAACAGAGGAAGCAACAGCTGATTTAGCAGGCAGTATAGCGGCTCAGATTACACCAATTGACGAAGCACTTGAAAAGCTTGGACTTACACTTGGCATGGGCGATTATATTCTTGTAGGAATACAGCTGTTCCTCACAATTATGATTTGTCTCTGCTTATCACTGGTACTTGGTTCACTGGTAAACGATGCAAAGCAGACTCAGACAATGATTATGCCTCTTATGTTCGGCGCAATGATTCCCTACATGATTTCAATGCTTGCAGATATAAACACACTTCCAATGGCAATAAGAATATTTGTATACGCAATACCATTCACACACACATTCTCAGCAATTCCCAATCTCATGTTTGACAATATGACGATATTCTATATAGGACTTGCATATCAGGTAATAGTCTTTGCAGTATGCATGTTCTTTGCACTCCGTCTGTTCAAGTCTGATAAGATACTTACAGCCTCTTTGAACTTCGGTCAGAAATCAAAATATAAAAAGGCAAAGAAAAAAGCAGCAAGTAAATAAATAAAAATCCGCACGGTAAAAATTTCCGTGCGGATTTTTTAAGCATTAACGCGCTGTGCTTGTTTAATACGGCAATTTAAACTCGCTTACTCGCCATGCACCGTCAGATTCCCTAATAATCACAAATTCCGTTTCCTCTGTGTATGCCTCGCCGCCGAAGCTTGCGCCGTTGTAGCTGCTGACGACCTTAAAACGAATCTCTCCGTCGCTTCTTCCCGTGATTTCCGTAATTTCAGAACCCTCATAGAAAATATCCGAGCCTCTTGCACCGTTGAGACAATATACCCTGCCGCCCTTTTCAATATACAGTTCATCAAGGGTATCATTATATTCCTTGCTGAAAACCCGGTGAAAATCAGCACGTACATCATCAAGGGAATTTATTCCCTCATCTGTTATGAGATAGTACTGCCAGTCATACTCATTTGTCACATACTGCGATGTATCAATGGAATAAGGCGAACCTACGGTGAATTTCCACTCTGTTTCACAGGCTGTCTCAAATAAAAGCTTCGCCGCCGCTATGACCTCAACGTCCAGCTTTTCCTCAAATTCGGGGTCATCTTCAGGAAATGTGAATCCCTCAGATGTTTCAGCCGTTGTCACTGTCTCCTCAAAATCTTCGGCAGCTGTAGTTGAAGTCACAGTTTCTGCCGATTCTTCAGCTTTTGTTGTAATTTTGCTGTTTTCTTCTCCTGCCGTATCAGTCACCGCAGGAAAAGCAGTGGAATTTCCATTTTCCTTGTCTTTTTTATTGCCACAAGCCGTTGCAGACAACATAAGTACTGCTGCAAATAAAGCTATTATACGTCTCATCAGAGTTCCTCCTCGTCAAGCACAAAATCAACAGTACCCTCGCTGACGTTTACCGCCGCGCAAAGCACCTGTACAGTATCGCCCAGTTCGTAAGAAACTCCGCTGAATTTCTCCGTAAGTGCCACGGGCTCGCTGTAGTCATATTCGCCCTCAGGGAGCGTTCTGATGTGTACAAGTCCCTCTACAGAATTTGGGAGCTGTGCGTAAAATCCAAACTCAGCAACGCTTGAAATCTTAGCTGTAAAGCTTTCGCCGATGTGCTGTTTCATATATTCTGCCTTGTAGCAGTCCTCGCAGTCACGCTCCGCAGATACAGCGCGTATCTCCGCAGATGTAGCGGCTTCGGCGGCATTTACCGCAAATCCGCCATAACGCTTGCTGAGCCATTTTTCGTCATATCCTGCAAGAATGTCTGTTATTATACGATGTATTGCAAGGTCGGAATAACGTCTTATAGGCGATGTGAAATGTGCGTAATCCTCCAGAACAAGTCCGAAATGTCCGAGGGGTTCTTCGGAATACTTCGCCTTAGCCATGGAACGCAGTACCATCATATTCACCGCTTCGTACTTATCCGTACCCCTTGAATTTTCCAGAATTGCCGCCGCATGAGCAGGCTTGAACTCCTTGAAATGCGGATATTCCACATTCAGCTTTGTCAGCATTTCGCACAATGACGCTGTTTTCTCCTCGGGAGGTGCTTCGTGTATACGATACACAAAGGGAACTTTTTTCTCACGGGCAAGCTTTGCCGCCGCCTCGTTGGCGCAGAGCATGAATTCCTCAATAATACGCTCAGATTTGCCTCTTTCACGGGGTACAACATCACAGCAAACACCGTTTTCATTGATTACAAGCTTGCTTTCAATTGTTTCAAGTTCCGGCGCATGACGCTGTTTTTTGCGCTCAATAAGGATATCCGCCAGCTGATTTATAAGGGGTATTTCCTTTTCAACACAGACATATTTTGCCTTTATACCGTCGTCTGCACTGCCGTCAAGGATTTTGTTTATCTCCGAATATACGCCTTTAACTTTTGAACGAATCACAGATTTGCAGAAACGATATGAAATCATTTCACCGTCCTCGCCCAGTTCCATAAATGCGGAAAGAGTGAGCCTGTCCTCGTCGGGATTAAGAGAGCATATGCCGTTGGAAAGCTCTTTCGGAAGCATTGGAACAACCTTATCCGCGTAGTACACGCTTGTACCGCGGCGCATAGCCTCTTTATCAAGTGCGCTGTTGCCCCGCACGTAGTGGGAAACATCAGCAATATGAACGCCCAGAAGCCAGCCCTTTTCCGTTTTTTCCACGGAAATCGCATCATCAAGGTCCTTGGATTCACTGCTGTCAATGGTAAATATGGGAAGATGTCTTAAATCCTCACGGTTGTTGAAGCAGTATTCCTGCACACCGCCCTCAGATATCCTGTAAGCCTCGCGCAGTGATTCATCAGAAAATTCCGTGATGATACCGCTTGCAGTTATTATGGATTCAGCGCAGGAAGCGGCAAGCTCCGCACTGCCGAATACTGACACAATTTTCACCTTATGCTCTGCATGCCGCCTGCCGCGGTATACGATTTCCGCAAGCACCTTATCGCCCTCAACAAATGGAACACTTTCGCCCTTTGAAATAATCATATGATTTCTTGACGCTATATCGGGAACAAGATACAGTGCGTCCTCAGCATACTCAATAACACCTGTAAGGGTACTGCTGCCGAATCCGAGTATATCAATTACCTCGCCCTCAGGCTCACCTGAACGAGAGGGAATATCTGTAATAAGCACGCGGTCACGGGGCATTGCACCCATCATGCACTTGCCGGGGATAAAATACTCCGTACCGTCCTCAGTTACAGCAAAGCCGAATGTACGGCTAAGACGTGTAATCTCAGCGGCTTTGAATCCCATGCGGGAACATAGAGCAACTTTCATGCCCTTGCGGACAGTAACAATACCCTCGTCGCGAAGCTCAGTAAAAGCCTGCACAAAATTTTCCCTGCCCGTTTTTTTGGTACGGCACTTTGTTTCAAGCTCATTCAGAGGAATGAGCTTTTTTCCTGTATTGAGATAGGTTACAATTTTATTTTTATAGCTTTCAACAGTAACCTTATCCTTTGAATTCTTTTTATTTTTTTCTGCCATTTATTTTCTCCTTTTAAATATCAACAGAGGTTCTCTAAATAAAAAACCCCATGACAAAGTCACGGGGCGATTTCATTACTTATCGGTAAAAATCGGGATAATATTAACTGCAAGCGTAACAATAAAAAGAATTATACCTGCTGTTCTTGTTATCTTAGCGAGAACTGCCTCACGGCTTCTGCCCTCATTTTTTCCGTAGAACGAATCTGAACTTGCACCTGTAAAAGCAGATGTCATACTATCCTGAGACTTTGATTCCTGTGCGAGACACAGAATAATGATTGCAATACAAGCAACGAGGAGAACAGCTCCTCCAATAGTTTCAATAATACCCATGATTAACCTCCATAAAATTCATCAATATTCTTCAGCGATTGGCACACACCAAACCGCACTACATTCAATTAGCTTATTAATTATAACACATACCGCAGAATTTTGCAAGGGTTTTCCCGAAAAATCCCCAAAAATTTTTTCGTTGTTTTTTGTGCATATGTTACAATTTCTTAGCATATAAATAAATGTAGAATTTTTCACCGCAAATAAACGGAGGATATTATGAAGGACAAGAATATTTTATCACAAACGAAAACAAATCATTCAGTAATTATGGAAAACCGTCATACAATGACTATTTCAGGGATCACCGACGTTGACAGCTTCGACGAAAAGGTCATATGTCTTTACACTCAGCTGGGAGAACTCACAATAAAGGGCAGGGAGCTGCATATTGATACCATGAGCGTTGAAACGGGCGATATGGTCATAACAGGTGATATATGGTCAGCAGTATACGGCGACCGCGATAAGAAAAGTCCTGTATCTGCTCTGGGGAGACTTTTCAGATGAATGTACCCGAAACCTTTTTCACAATAAGCGAAGAACTGAGGCTTTTTTTCCTCTCCTGTGCGGCAGGAGCAGTTTTCGGCGTTTACTATGATATTTTCCGCACTCTGAGGCTTACGGTAAAACATCATAGCTTTTTCGTGTTCGCGGAGGATTCGATTTTTCTTGCTACATACGGCATATTCCTCTCATCCTTTGCCTCTGCGGAGGCAAGGGGAGAACTTCGCGGCTATTATATTCTTGGCGGAATTATCGGTTTTACACTGTATTTTTTTACTGTAGGAAAATTCATTATGGGCTTCATGCAAAAAATAATAAAGCTTCTCAAAAGCGTTTTGGCAATTATGATTAAACCAGCAAAGAAAATATGGAGTATAATTGTCAAGCTATCCAAAAACTCTGTTAAATCAGCTAAAAAAACATCTTCACCCTTGCAAAATAATAATGAAATGTAGTATAATAAATAGTGTATAATAAGTAGAAAGAATGTGAAAAAATGGCTGCGGAAAAACAGAGCAAAAGTAAAAAGAATAACAAACAAAACAAACAGAAAAAAGGTCTGTTCAACCGCGGACTTTCTAAGCTTGCGGCGGCTGCTGTAATCATCGGCTGTGTGGCTCTTGTAATATCCACCGAAACCGATTGCAGCAATAAGGAAGAAGAGCTTGACGCAATTCAGGCTCAGATTAACGCGTATAAAATCGAAAACGCGGAACTCCAGCGCACCCTCGAAAGCGACGATTTTTCAGCATATATGGAGCGTATCGCCCTTGAAGAAAGAGGCTATGCGTACCCCGATGAACGAAGATTCTACGATACCTCACGTGATTGACATTAAGAATTGACACAAGCAGGAACAAAAGATAATATTCAAGGATAATATTTTTAAGGAGTAAAAAATACATATGCAGCTTGAAATCGGAAAAATCTACACAGGCAAAGTAAAGGGAATTGCGCAGTACGGAGCTTTCGTCGATATCGACGGCGGCGGTTCGGGTATGGTTCATATTTCCGAAATTTCCAACACCTTTGTAAACGCTATCCGCGACCACCTGACAGAAGGACAGGAAGTAAAGGTGAAGGTTATCGGAATCAACGAACAGGGCAAGGTAAGCCTTTCAATTAAAAAAGCTGAGGCTTCTGAGGATTCCGCAAATCCTGAGAAAAAGCCTTTCAAGAAGGAACGCAAATTCAACAAGCCCAATATCTATGAACCAAAGAAATCAATTCCACAGTCAGAAATGACCTTTGATGATATGCTTGCACACTTCAAGCAGTCCAGTGAGGAACGCATCGGCGACCTCAAACGAAGCACTGACAGAAAAAACGGCACAAGAAGAAAATAATTAACGCATCCCCTTAATCATTGATTAAGGGGATTTTTGTGCATTTCGACGTATTTTGACAGGCAAATTTGTATTTATCAGCATATTCTATTGACATAATTTTCCGCATTTGTTATAATAAACGTATATACAAACAAATAAAGGAGTTTTCATGCTCCGAGGAATTTTTTAAAATAGATTAGATATATATGAAAAGAGACAAATTCAAACGATTGATTTCATTTGTGCTTGCGTTCTTTCTTGTTATGATACTGACCGCAGGCTTCGGTATCGTGTGGTATGCCTACTACAGCGATACCATAGTACTCCCCTACTACCGACGCGGTAACTGGGTGCTGATTGGCATATACTGTATGCTTGTATGGGTCTTTTTTAAGGCATACGGAGGCTTCAAGCTGGGATATCTGAAAAAGACGGATATGCTTTATTCACAGCTTATATCAATTGCCTGTGTGGATTTTGTATCCTATTTTCTAATAAGCCTTATTGGACGGCATTTTCTTGCAGTTTCACCCATGCTTATACTCACCTTTGCGGATTTCGGCTTTATATCCCTGTGGACACTTTTGACGGATAAGATATACTTCCTGCTTTATCCACCGAGAAAACTTATAATACTCTATGGCAGCCATCAGGCAGCTTCTCTGGTGCTCAAAATGAGCCAGAGAGTTGATAAGTATATGATATGCGAATCCATAAGCATAAACGAAGATACGGAAAAAATCCGCGAACTTATCCTCAGATACGAGGGAGTTATTATATGCGATATACCAGCGGAGCTTCGCAACGATTATGTGAAATTCTGCTACGAAAACTCAATACGTGCGTATATTGCCCCTAAAATCTCCGATATTATCATAAGAGGCGCTGACGATATACGTCTCTTCGATACCCCTCTGCTCCTCAGCAGAAACTACGGTCTTGATTTTGAACAGAGGCTTTTAAAGCGTATTTTCGATATCGTATTTTCACTTGTTGTAATAATACTCCTTTCCCCTGTAATGCTTATATCTGCAATTGCCGTAAAGCTTTACGACGGAGGACCTGTTCTTTATAAGCAGAAACGTCTTACCATTGACGAAAAAGAATTTTACATCTACAAATTCCGCAGTATGATTACTGACGCGGAGAAAAAAGGCGGATTTCAGCTTGCTACCGATGATGACCCCCGTATAACTCCTGTGGGAAAAATCCTGCGCAAAATACGTATGGATGAGCTTCCACAGCTTTTCAACATTCTCAAAGGAGAAATGTCAGTAGTTGGACCGCGCCCCGAGCGCCCCGAATTTACGGAGCTTTACAAAAAGGAAATGCCCGAATTCACTTTCAGACTTAAAGTGAAAGCAGGTCTTACAGGCTACGCGCAGGTTACGGGAGCATACGACACATCCCCCTACGACAAGCTGAAAATGGATATGATGTATATTGAGAATTACTCATTAAGACTTGATTTGCAGATAATTCTCATGACAATAAAAACCATGCTTTTTCCGCCGAAATCCAACGCACAGGAAAGCCTTGGAATCCTGGCAGACAAAAGCGACCACAACAACGACACATAATGAGATGACGCAATCTCAGGAAAAAGAGGATTAACTATGAAGATAACAGCAGTTATTATGGCAGGCGGCAAGGGCGAAAGATTCTGGCCGAAAAGCCGCATATCACGCCCAAAGCAATTCCTTTCCCTCACATCAGACGGCGAAACAATGATTCAGAAAACAGTGAAAAGACTTCTCCCACTGGTTGCCGCAGAGGATATATATATATCCACCAATGAGATGTACCGTCATCTTGCAGAGGAACAGCTTCCCGATATACCAAAAGAAAACATACTCTGCGAGCCTGCTCCGAGAAATACAGCTCCGTGTATAGCTTTTTCAGCGGCTGTAATCGGCAGAAAATACGACGACGCAGTTATGATGGTTCTCCCCTCTGACCACCTTATCGGAATTGAGGATATATATATCAACACGCTGAAAAAGGCAGTTTCCGTGGCTGAAAGCGGAAACAATCTCGTAACTGTGGGTATAACTCCCACATACGCGGAAACAGGCTACGGCTATATCAATTTCGGCAATGAGGCAGGGGATGCTTACGAGGTTGAGCGTTTCGTGGAAAAGCCCGACCTTGAAACAGCTGAAAAATATCTTGCTTCGGGAAAATATCTCTGGAACAGCGGTATGTTTATCTGGAAGATTTCTTCCATTTTGAACAATATTGAAAAGTTCATGCCTGAGGTATACAGCGGCGCAGTTAAAATAGGCGAGGCTTTCGGCACTCCCGATTTCAATGAAGTCCTTGAAAGAGAGTTTACAGCCATGCCAAGCGAATCCGTGGATTTTGGAATCATGGAAAAAGCTGAGAATATCTATACTATCCCCGGCAGCTTTGGTTGGGACGACGTTGGCAGCTGGCTTGCCGTTGAGCGTATCAACGATACCGACAATGACAACAACTACACCGAGGGCAATGTATGCTTTACAGATATAAAGAATACAACAGTATGCGGCGGAAAAAGACTTGTTGCCGCTGTAGGTGTTGAAGATATAATTATAGTTGATACAGACGACGCAGTCCTTGTGTGCTCCAAGAACAGCACTCAGGACGTTAAGAAAATCATCGCCCAGCTTAAAGAACAGGGCAAAAATAATTTGTTATAACAGAAAGGCATATCTATGAAAAATGCACTTATTACAGGAATCACAGGTCAGGACGGCTCTTATCTTGCAGAACTTCTTCTCGAAAAGGGATATAATGTATACGGAATCTGGCGCAGAAAGGCTACAGTAGATTACGGCAATATCGCACACTTAAAGGATAGAATCACTCTTATCTATGCAGATATGACAGACCCCATATCTCTTATCACAGCTATGAAGATTTCACAGGCTGACGAGGTTTACAACCTTGCGGCGCAGTCCTTTGTTTCTACAAGCTGGGATACTCCCATAGGTACAGCAGATATCAACGCTATAGGCGTTACAAATATGCTGGAGGCTATACGCATTGTGAAGCCCGAAGCCCGTTTCTATCAGGCTTCTACATCTGAAATGTTCGGTCTTGTACAGGAAACACCGCAGAAAGAGACAACTCCCTTTTACCCCAGAAGTCCCTATGGAGTTGCAAAGCTTTACGGTCACTGGATTACAAAGAATTACCGCGAAAGCTACAATATGTTTGCCTGCTCAGGTATACTTTTCAACCACGAAAGCGAAAGACGCGGACTTGAATTTGTTACAAGAAAAATCACAGATGCCGCTGTCCGCATAAGCCTTGGTTTGCAGGAGTGCGTAGAGCTTGGAAATCTTGACGCAAAACGCGATTGGGGACATTCCAAGGATTATGTCCGCGCTATGTGGCTCATGCTCCAGCAGGATACCCCCGACGATTACGTTATTGCTACAAACGAGACAAGAACAGTTCGTGAATTTGCTGAAATTGCTTTCCGCTGCGCAGGAATCGACGTAGAATGGCAGGGCACAGGAGTTGAGGAAATCGGCATAAACAAGGCAAACGGAAAGGTTGTTGTAAAGGTAAACAAGAATTTCTTCCGTCCTGCCGAGGTTGATATTCTATTAGGAAATCCTGCAAAGGCAGAGGAAAAACTTGGCTGGAAGCGTGAAATCAGCTTTGCACAGCTTGTTGAGCGTATGGTTAAAAATGACCTTGAACTCGTGAAAAAAGAGTTAAAATAAAAGGAAATACCTAAAGATAAGGAATGAAAAACTATGAAAAATGGTATTATTGGCACTGAAAAAGGCGGATATGACAAAAAAGACGTTCTGGCTAAAATTGACGCTTTTATGGAGCTTTTCAAGAAAATGCAGAATGGTATATCTTCCGCCGAAGCAAAAGAAACGCTTATTGAAATAAGCAAAATGCCTCTTAACGAAGTTGACAGCGACACTGAGGGATTTGCTAAACACGATACAAACGGCTATTTTTCAAAGCTTGAATATGATACAATTTCATATTTCATGAAGCCATAAAGGAGAAAAAAGATGCCGGACATATTAAGAAGTGAAAAGGGCGGCTATGATAAATCACAAGCCCTTATGAAAATTCAGGCGTACAACCTGCTTCTCATGACAATTGAAAACGGCATGTCATACGATGAAGCAATGAACGAGCTTGAAAGGCTCAGGGCGATGCCTATAAACACGGTAAAATCAGGCGGATTTTTCAGCAAAACCGGATTTTCAAGAGAAGATACCGACGCATACATTGCAAAATTGGAAAATCAAATTATTGACGCATTAAAATAGGGTGATAAACAAATGAAAATTTCATTCGACGCGTTGCCGATTATAAACGGCGGAATGACAGGAATCGGTTGGTGCGAGGTAGGTCAAACCATGGCTATGGCAAGACTTCACCCCGAGGATAATTTCTACTACAGCTTTTTTTCCCGCAAGGACGACCACATAAAGCTCGAAAAGCTTGCACCATTTTCCAAGGATATCGGAGCGCATATCGGGCATTTTTCAGGACTTGCATACCGCACCGCAAGCCTTGTTCTTCCTATACCATACAAATGGTTTTTCGGCAAGGAAATGGATATCACTCATTTTTTCAACTACATCGCACCGCCCGGAGTTCACGGAAAAACAGTAATCACCGTACATGATATGGTGTATAAGTCATTCCCCGAAACTGTCCGCGGACGTACAAAGAAAATGCTTGACACAGGTCTTGCCCCCTCTATGAAAAGGGCAGATATCATTGTAACCGATTCTGAATTTTCCAAAACGGAGATAATAAAGTATTTTCCGCAGCACGGGGCTAAAATCCGCGTTGTGCCCTGCGGTGTTGACTTAGAAAAATTCAAGCCCTGCGATACACCGGAACGTATCCCGGAGGTTAAAAAAAGCCTTGGCATCGAAGGCGAATACTTCCTGTATCTCGGCACAATCGAGCCGCGAAAGAATCTGGAAAGGCTCATAAACGCATATAACATCTTCTGTCAGCGCGAAAAGAACGCTCCAAAGCTTGTCCTTGCAGGCGGCAAAGGCTGGCTTTACGACAGCATTTTCCAGCGCGTTACAGACCTGAAGCTGACAGACAAAGTTATATTCACACAGTATATTCCCTCAGAGGATATGAATCCCCTTATGTGCGGCGCACTGGCATTCGTTTTCCCCTCGATTTACGAGGGATTCGGTATGCCTCCCCTTGAAGCAATGGCATGCGGAGTTCCCGTACTTGCCTCACATGCCGCTTCGCTTCCTGAAGTTACAGGAGACTGCGCTGTTTCCTGTGACCCATACTCCGAGGAGGACATAGCAGAGGGACTTCACAAACTTTACAGCGATTCCGCACTGAGAGCCGATTTAAGCCGCCGAGGTCTTGAACGGGCAAAAACTCTCACATGGGATAACTCCGCAGAAATCCTCTACAGAGTCTACAAGGAACTTATGAAATGAAGAAACTGAAAGTACTGGAAGTCAACAAATCGTATTTTCCGCATATTGGCGGAATTGAAACACTTGTAAAGCAGTATTCCGAAGAACTGGGACAATTCGGCGCTCAGGTGTGCACTCTTGTGTGCCGCGACGGAAAAGGCGGCACAATAAGGGAAAAAGTCAACGGCGTACCCGTTATCCGCTCAGGAAGTATGGGAACATATTTTTCCTGTCCCCTTTCCCTGCATTTTATAAGAGAATTTCGCAGAATGGCGAAAAAAGCAGATGTTATCCATATACATCTGCCCTTTCCCCTTGCGGATTTGGCACTGCTTTTGTCGGGATACAAAGGAAAAGTTGCAGTTTCATGGCACAGCGATATCGTAAAGCAGAAAAAGCTGCTGTTTTTCTATAAGCCGCTGCTGAAATATCTGCTGAACCGCGCAGATATGATATTCACCGCAACTGAGGGGCATATAAATGGCTCTGATTTTCTCCCTGAATATCGCGAAAAATGCCGCATACTCCCCTATGGTATAACTGTTGAGGATTACCTTGGAATCGAAAGAAAACCTGTTCTCACGGAAAAACTTACGGATAAAAACAGCGTTAAAATATTTTTCACAGGACGGCTTGTGTACTATAAAGGTGTGGATATCCTGCTGAAAGCCTTTGCAAAGGTGAAAAATTGCGAGCTTTTCATTGCAGGCACCGGTGAGCTTGAATCCGACCTGAAAGCCTATGCGGAATCCCATAATCTTTCGGATAAGGTACATTTTCTCGGATTCCTCCCCGACGACGAGCTGAAACAGGCATACGCAGACTGCGATATATTCGTATTGCCCTCAGTGGCAAAAAGCGAGGCATTCGGCATAGTCCAGCTTGAAGCCATGGTTTACGGAAAGCCTGTGATAAATACATCTCTGCCCTCGGGTGTACCATATGTGAGCATTGACGGCGAAACTGGACTTACTGTCCCACCCTCCGATGTAAAGGCTCTTGCAAGAGCAATAACCAGACTTGCAGAAGATAAAACGCTCCGCGAAAAACTGGGAAAAAATGCGGCTGTCCGTGTATATAAAAACTTCAACGAAAAGAACGTAATCCGCAGACTTTACGACTATCTTGCAGAGGAGGCGGCAGAATGAAAGCTCTTATAATCGGCGGCGGAGGATTTGTAGGCGGATATCTCATAGATGAGCTCAACGCTAACGGCTACGAAGTCCACGCAACCTGCCTTGAAAACGAAACAATTGAGGGCAAATGTGCCGCGCACACTCTCGATATACTGAAAAAAGATGATATATCCGCAATTCTCAGCAATATAAAGCCTGATATCGTCTTTCACCTTGCCGCACAAAGCTCAGTTGCACTGTCGTGGAAAAAACCACAGCTTACAGCGGAGATAAACGTTATCGGCTCAATAAATCTCTTTGAGGCAGTCCGTGAATACAACGGAAAAGTGCGGCTTATCGTTATCGGCTCAGGAGAGGAATACGGCTATATTGCTCCGAATTCCTGCCCCTTAAAAGAAACTGAGCCTCTGCACCCAGGCAATATCTACGCGGCAACAAAGGCTTGTCAGGAAATGACAGCGGAGATATACGCCCGCGCCTATAAGCTTGATATGGTTATGGTGCGAGCTTTCAACCACTCAGGTCCAAAACAGGACAGCATATTTGTAATATCCGATTTCTGCCGACAGATTGCAGAAATTGAAAAGGGCATAAAATCTCCTGTAATATCTGTGGGAAATCTCACAGCTATGCGTGATTTCACCGATGTCCGCGATATCGTCCGCGGCTATCGCTTACTTGGAGAAAATGGCATAAGCGGACAAATATACAACATAGGCAGAGGAAAAGCCGTGAGCATACAGTATATTCTCGATACAGCGCTTAGTCTGTCAACAGCAGAAATAGCGGTTGAACGGGACGAAAAGCGCATGAGAGCCGCAGATATCCCCGTAATTGAACCCGATATCACGAAAATACATGGTGATACAGGCTGGAAAGCTGAAATCACCGTTGAGCAGACAATAGAAGATACTCTTAACTACTGGCGGAAAAGGAGCTGAATTATATGGATATGAAGCTTACAAAGGACAAAATGCGAACCTTTAGCGGACACGAAAAAATAGGCGTATTCAACGCAGGCGATAAACTTACGGAATTCGGCGAAAAGCAGAATTCCGCCAATGAAGTCCTTGCCGCAAATATAAACGACCTTATAAAGCGTGTCTGCGCATTGGAGGATAAGGCTTTAAAGCATGAGGAAATCATGAAAAAGCTTGCTGGAGAGCTGAACGGCTTCAAAAGGGAGCTTGACCGTTTACGACTGTCAGAAAAACTCAATTCAGGAGCGATTGAACGGCTTGATAAGGCTATGGATCTGATTAACAAGGGTGAATAATTCGTAATGCCGCTGTTACTGATGCTAACGTCTAAAAGCTAACATCTGAAATAAAAAAATATCTTGACATTTACAGTATTTTGATGTATTATTATAAGGGGTTCTATAAAAACCGGAACACGAGCGAAATTTCGTAAATGATTTTTGACATAGAAAGTTCGCCGTGAGGGAGGTTTTTAGAGGTTCCCATATATCAACAAACAGCTAAAGAAACCAACGGAAACGCTGATAAACGGCTGTTTCCGTTTTATTTTTTTATGAAAGAAAGGTGATGTAATGGAAAATCTCTCTGAAAAACTGGCAGAGGAGCTTGAAAACCATACCGCGTTTACAATACCCATATTCGGCGGCATACCCGTCCCCGATTCCTGTGCTGTATCGTGGATAATCATTGCCGTGGTAGTACTGCTTTCAATTATCCTGACGCACAACATGAAAAAAGTGCCGCAGGGAAAGCAATGTCTGCTTGAAATCGGCATAACGTGGATGAACGACTTTTTCCTTGATACTCTCGGTCCACACGGAAAAAAATATCTGCCAATACTGGAAACATTCATGATATACATAGGATTTTCCAATATAATCGGCTTATTCGGCTTTGTACCGCCCACAAAGGACATCAACGTAACAGTAGCCCTTGCAGTTATGGCATCCATACTGATACAGGTTGCAGGCTTCAAGGAAAAGGGCGGAAAAAAATGGGCAAAGGGATTTTTAGAGCCAATGCCGGCAATGCTTCCAATGAATCTGCTGGAGCTTGTAACCCGTCCCCTTTCGATGAGTATGCGACTTTTCGGCAACGTTTTAGGCGCATTTGTAGTAATGGAGCTTATAAAGATATGCATACCGGGAGGAGTCCCCGTGCCGTTCAGCTTGTATTTTGACATATTCGACGGCGCAATACAGGCATATGTATTTGTATTCCTCACATCACTCTTTATGGCTGAGGCTATTGAGGAATGATTTTTGCATATACATCAACACATAAATAGCCGTTTTGTAGGGATACGGTGTACCGTATCCGTTATACAATATGCCATATTTTCAAACAATTTCAGGCGAAAATCCGCCGCAAATCAAAAGAATTAAATCTTGGAGGTATTTATTATGGGATTAGTTGCTATTGGTGCTGCTATTGCAGTTCTCACAGGTGCAGGTGCTGGAGTTGGTATCGGTATTGCCACAGCAAAGGCTACAGAAGCTATCGCACGTCAGCCCGAAGCTAAAAAGGATATCAGAAGCGCAATGCTTCTTGGCTGCGTACTTGCAGAAGCTACAGCTATTTACGGCTTTGTTATCGCTCTCCTTATCATCATTATGCTTGGCAAGTAAGACGGAGGATTTCCAATGCTTAAATTTGAATTCTGGAATATTTTCTGGACAGTATTCAATGTACTTCTGCTTTTTGTACTGCTCAGGATATTCCTGTTTAAACCTATCAACAAAATGCTTGATGACCGCACCCAAGCCATACAAAAGGATTACGACGACGCTGAACGTGCACGCAAGGAGGCCGAGGAGCTGAAATCACAGTACGAAACTTCTCTGGGAGAGGCTAAGGAGGAGGCTGCAAAGATACTCCGCACAGCCCACGAAGAAGCCGAAAACGAGCGTGAGGCAATTATCCGCAAATCCCACGAGGAAGCGGAAAATATCGTTGCTGCCGCAGGTGAAACTATCGAGAATGAGCGTAAGCGTGTAATTCGTCAGGCACATTCCGAAATCGCAGACCTTGCTGTTGAAGCAGCTTCAAAAATTGTAGGCGCAAATCTGGACGACGAAAAGAACCGTAAGCTTGTTGATGAGTTCCTTTCCGCAGAGGAGGCTGACCGCAGATGAAAGATACAGCCAAGGAATTTCTCAACGAGTTGGTGCGTCTCAATATTCCCCGCGAGGATATTGAAACTGCAAAGGGCATATTTGCCGCCTGTCCCGATGTAAAGGACACATTGGCAAATCCCCTTATAACCTTTGACGAAAAGCGAATCGCCATAAAGCAGATTTTCCCCAAATCCCTTGAACGTCCCATGGCAAACGCCTCAAAATCGGGAGTTATCGAGGATTTGGACGAAATATTTGAAGCATATCAGGATATACTCCTTGAAAAGCAGAAAAGCATCAAGGCAGTTGTCCGCTATGTCACACCTCTGACGGAAAATCAGCAGGCAGAGCTTCGCCGCTTCATCAAGGAAAAATTCACCAAAGAAGACGTAGACATCGAATACAAACACGACCCCGATATTATCGGCGGCTTTATCCTCAGCGCAGGAGATGTGGAATTCGACCGCAGCTACCGCACAAGTCTCCGTTCAATCCGTGAATCCCTGAAACAGAAAGCAAATGAGAGCGTAACAATAAGCGGAAAGGATTTCAAATCAAAGGATATCATATCCGTTCTGAAAACAGAGATTAAGGATTTCGAAGTCCGTTCAGGCGCGTCCGAAACAGGCTTTATTATCCGTCTCGGCGATGGTATCGCACGAGTACGAGGCATGAGCGGAGTTATGTACGGCGAGCTTGTGGAATTTGAAACAGGCGTGCGCGGCATTGTACAGAATATCGAGGATAATTCTGTGGGAATCGTACTTCTTGGCGATGACTACGGACTTACCGAGGGCTCAACAGTAGTCCGCACCTGCAAACGCGCAGGAATCGGCGTAAGCGACGAGCTTTTAGGCAGAGTTGTAGACGCTCTGGGCTCACCAATCGACGGACAGGGACAGATACACGCGGAGGACTATTTCCCCATTGAGCGTGAAGCCCCCGGAGTTATCGAGCGCAAGCCCGTAAACGTCCCCTTGCAGACAGGTATACTTGCCATTGATTCCATGTTCCCTATCGGCAGAGGACAGCGTGAGCTGATTATCGGCGACAGACAGACAGGCAAGACTTCAATTGCTATAGATACAATAATCAACCAGAAAGGGCAGGACGTAGTCTGCATTTATGCAGCTATCGGTCAGAAATCCTCAACAGTTGCACAGGTTGTAAATACCCTTAAAAAGTACGGCGCAATGGATTATTCCGTAGTTGTAACAGCATCGGCTTCTGAGCCTGCGCCTTTCCAGTACATATGCCCATATTCCGCCACAGCAATTGCGGAATACTTCATGTCAAAGGGCAAAGACGTACTTATCGTATACGACGACCTTTCAAAGCATGCCGTTGCATATCGTGCAATGTCCCTGCTGCTGCATCGTCCTCCGGGACGTGAGGCTTATCCCGGAGACGTTTTCTATCTCCATTCGAGACTGCTTGAACGTTCAAGCCGACTTGACGACGAACACGGCGGCGGCTCACTTACGGCATTGCCGATTATAGAAACTCTTGCAGGCGATATTTCGGCATATATCCCCACAAATGTAATATCAATCACCGACGGACAGATTTTCCTTGAAAGTGAGCTTTTCAATTCGGGACAGCGTCCTGCGGTAAACTATGGACTTTCCGTATCCCGTGTAGGTGGTGCAGCGCAGACAAAGGCAATGAAAAAGGCGGCAGGAAATCTCCGTATTGACCTTGCACAATTCAAGGAAATGGAGATATTCACCCAGTTTTCATCGGAGCTTGACCCTGCAACATCGGAGCTTCTTGCCCACGGTCATATGCTGACGGAAATGCTGAAACAGCCCTTGTACAATCCCCGTCCCCACTATGAACAGGTAATACTTCTGTATGCCGCCCAGCACGGACTTTTCAAGCACGTTACACCGAAGGAGCTTAAAGAGTACATCTCCGAGCTTATGAGCTATATCAACAGCTACGGACAGGATATCATTACTGAAATCGAAGAAAACCGCGTACTCACCGACGACCTTATGGAGCGTATCGAGCGCATAGTCACAGCATTTGAGGAATAAGGTGATTTTATGCCGAATATAAGAGAAATCCACGAGAGGATTGAAAGTATAAAGCAGATTTTAAAAATCACCAATGCAATGTATCTCATATCCTCATCGAAGCTTAAAAAGGCGCGAAAAGCCCTTGATTCCACAGAGCCGTATTTCTACAAATTGCAGGAAACCATTGAAAGCGTTCTGGAGCATACCCCCCATATGAGGCAGATGTACTTTGACAGGCGTTCAAATATCCCCGAGGATAAGCGAAAAAAGGGATATATTGTCATTACAGGAGATAAGGGCTTATGCGGAAGCTACAACCATAATATCCTGAAATACACCGAAGAAAAACTGGATGCCGCCGCAGACCTCAGCAATTGCTACCTTTTTGTTATGGGGCAGGTAGGCAGACTTCACTTTCAGCGCAGAATAAAATCGGGAAAGCAGGCATATGTTGACGGAGAATTCCTCTATACAACCCAGAATCCCACCCTTTACCGCGCCGCAGAAATTGCGGATATAGTCCTTGAAAAGTTCAAGAAAAAGGAGCTTGACGAGGTGTGGGTACTCTACACGGATATGGTAACATCAAACGTGCAGGAAACCCGAACAGTACAGCTTCTCCCCTTTGAGCGCAGACATTTCGGCAAAGCAGAGGACGGCACTATGAAAAAGCTTCCAAAAGCGTCATTTGTGCCCTCTCCCGAAAAGGTTATGGACTATCTCATTCCCCAGTACGCAAAGGGCATAATTTACGGCGCAATGGTTGAGGCTTTCTGCTGTGAACAGCATTCGCGCATGACGGCAATGGATGCCGCCACCACAAGCGCAAAAGATATGATACACGACCTCTCACTTATGTACAACCGCGCAAGACAAGCGGCAATCACTCAGGAAATCACGGAAGTATGCGGCGGCGCGGCTAAAGTACAGGAGGAATAACGAAAAGAGGTGTTTTCATTATAAATGGAAAAAGGAAGAATAACGCAGGTTATCGGACCTGTTATTGATGTGGAGTTTCCCTCAGGAAAGCTCCCTATGATAAAGGACGCTCTTTCCGTTACAGTTGACGGAAAACAGCGTATTATGGAGGTTGCACAGCATATGGGCAACCGCACTGTCCGCTGTATCATGCTTGCCTCCAGCGAAGGACTGAGCAAGAATACAGAGGTCACAGCTACAGGGGCATGTATCAAAGTACCCGTAGGCGAAAAAACTCTGGGACGTATGTTCAACGTTCTGGGCGAGCCTATCGACAAAAAGGGCGATGTTGAATCCTCTGAAATGTGGGAGATACACCGCAAAGCCCCGACATTTCAGGAGCAGAGCCCCGTTGTTGAGATACTTGAAACGGGCATAAAGGTAATCGACCTTATAGCACCCTACGCAAAGGGCGGTAAAATCGGACTTTTCGGCGGTGCAGGCGTAGGAAAAACCGTACTTATACAGGAGCTTATCCGCAATATTGCCACCGAACACGGCGGATATTCTATCTTCACAGGAGTTGGCGAGCGTTCCCGTGAGGGCAACGACTTGTGGAATGAAATGCAGGAATCGGGAGTTATAAACAAGACAGCTCTCGTTTTCGGTCAGATGAACGAGCCTCCGGGCTCACGTATGCGTGTTGCGCAGACGGGACTTACCATGGCGGAATACTTCCGCGACCGCGAACACAAGGACGTTCTGCTCTTTATTGATAATATTTTCAGATATGTACAGGCAGGCTCAGAGGTATCAGCTTTGTTAGGACGTATGCCCTCAGCCGTTGGATATCAGCCAACCCTTGCCACAGAAGTGGGAGAATTGCAGGAACGTATCACATCAACGAAAAACGGCTCTATTACGTCAGTTCAGGCGGTATACGTACCAGCCGATGACTTGACAGACCCTGCCCCAGCCATTACCTTTGCGCATCTTGACGCAACAACGGTACTTTCGAGAAAAATCGTTGAGCAGGGAATATATCCCGCTGTTGACCCCCTTGAATCCAACTCCCGAATACTTGAACCAGATGTAGTTGGCGAGGAGCATTACTACGTTGCAAGACGGACGCAGGAGCTGCTCCAGAAGTACAAGGAATTGCAGGATATTATTGCAATTCTTGGCATGGAGGAGCTTGACGAGGAGGATAAATTGGCGGTATACCGCGCAAGAAAGATTCAGAAATTCCTTTCACAGCCCTTCAACGTTGCGGAGAATTTCACAGGTCTTAAGGGCAAATACGTACCAATTAAAGATACTATACAGGGATTTAAGGCGATTATCGAGGGCGATATGGACAATTATCCCGAAGCCGCATTCCTTATGGCAGGCACGATTGATGATGTTCTTGCCAAGGCTAAGGAAATCGAAAACGGTATTTAATCATGGCAAAGACATTTTATCTTGAAATAATCACCTCCAACCGCATATTTTTTCAGGGCGACTGCGAGCATCTCGTAATAACCGCCATAGACGGACATATGGGAATACTTGCAGGCCACGAGCCCCTTGTAACATCTCTTCCCACAGGAGAGCTGAAATATATGGTTGAGGGCGAATGGAAATATGCCGCCATATCCGAGGGATTTATAGAAGTATTGCCCGACAGAGCCGTAATTCTTGCGGATTCCTGCGAGCTTCCCGAAGAAATCGACATAAAGCGTGCCGAGGAAGCAAGGGAGCGCGCACAGGAAATGCTCCGACAGCAGCAGAGTATCCGCGAATATTACGAAACACAGGCGGCACTTAACCGCGCCATGAACAGACTTAAAATATCCCAGAAGCATTTTAAGTAATTTATAATGTTGTTATAACCAAAAATACAGTGCGCAAATTGTGCAATATTTCAAAATATGCGCATTTGTATTGTATATACTTGACTTTTACTGTGAAATATTGTAAAATAATAGTAATTGTCACAGACAAAAATCAAGGGAATTTTTTCCCGAATAGGAGGCAAAAGACGTGAAAAAGATTCACAAATCCACTTTCTTCATTGTCGTTGCTTTTATTGCGTTGTTCGCAGTCTCCACAATCACAGGATTCGATTACTTCTACGGCGATAACAAGACTACCGTCGTAAAGGGCGTTGACGATATCCGTCTCGGTATTGATATACAGGGCGGCGTTGACGTTACATTCGCTCCTGCTGACGGCTATGACGCTACCGACGACCAGCTTGACGCTGCTACTGAGATTATCAAAACCCGTCTCAGCACACTTGGTATCAACGACAATGAAATTTACAGCGACCCCAAATCAGACCGTATTATCGTGCGTTTTCCATGGCAGGCAGGCGAAAGCGAATATGACGCAGAGTCCGCTGTTAAGGAGCTTGGCGAAATGGCTGAGCTTACTTTCCGCCGCGGAAGCGACTACGACACCGACGAAGAGGGAAATGTAACACCAACAGGTGAAATCGTTCTTACAGGTGCCGATATCGCAAACGCTGATTATGGCTATTTCCCCGATAACGACGGCAACTACGAATGGTTGGTAACTCTTACCCTCAACTCAACAGGCAAGGACGCTTTCGCAGCTGCTACTGCTGAGCTTGCAGGCACAGGTACTCCCATTTCTATCTGGATGGATAACACCATGATTTCTGCTCCCTCTGTAAGCAACGCTATTACAGGCGGTGAAGCTCAGATTACAGGTAATTTCGACGAAAATTCTTCCAAGAAGCTTGCAAACCAGATTAATTCAGGTGCACTTCCTTTCAAAATGGAAACAACAAGCTTCAAGACAATCTCATCAACTATGGGTGAGGGCGCTCTCGACGCTATTATCCTTGCAGCATTCATCGCACTTGCTTTCATCGCAGTGTATATGATTGTACTCTATAAGGTACCCGGCGTTGTAGCTGTAATTGGTATCATCGGACAGATTGCCGCAACTCTTGCAGCTGTAACAGGCTGGTTCGGATTCATGCCCGGTTCAACTCTTACAATCCCCGGTATTGCAGGTATTATCCTTGCTGTAGGTATGGGTGTTGACGCTAACATCATCACAGGTGAGCGTATCAAGGAGGAAATCCGTTCAGGAAAGTCTCTGGAATCCGCGATCCGTGTAGCATACAAGCGTGCATTCTCCGCTATCCTTGACGGTAACATCACTAACGTTCTTATCGCAATTATCCTTATGGGTGCTTTCGGAGTTCCTACAAGCTTCTTCTCAAAGATTCTCAACAAAACAATATTCTTCATGTTCGGTGCAACAACTGAGGGTGTTGTATACTCCTTCGGCTTCACACTCCTTGTAGGTGTTGTATGTAACTTTATCTTCGGCGTATTCGCTTCAAGAATCATGGTTACATCACTTTCCAAGTTCAAGGGTCTCCAGAACAGAAAGCTTTATGGAGGTGATGTCAAGTGAGTAAGAATAATAAAAAGACAGTAGCTGCAGCTGCTCCTGATTGCAAAATCTACAATTTCTGCGGAAAGAAAAGAATGATTCTTGCAATCGTTATATGCGTTGTTGTTGCTCTCCTTGCAGGCATCCTCATCAGAGGCGTTGACCTTGCTATCGAGTTCAAGGGCGGTACAATGCTCACCTACTCATACGAGGGCGACCTCGATACAAACGGCGTAAAATCAGCTGCTGAGGAGATTGTAAATACTCCTGTAAATATCCGTACAGGCGAAAGCCTTGAGGGTAACGGTCATCAGATAACACTCTCCTTTACATCAGATGAAGGACTTAATGCAGACAAGCAGTATGAGCTTACAAATTCTCTTAACGCAAAGTATCCCGACAATAAGCTTGCGCTTTTCGATTCAAACGACGTAAGCCCTGCTTCAGGACGCGAATTTCTGCTGAAATGTCTGCTTGCAATGGTTGTTGCGGCTATACTCATCATCATCTACATTGCTATCCGATTCCAGAAAATCGGCGGCTGGTCTGCAGGTGTATGCTCAATATTCGCACTCTGCCACGACCTTATGGCTGCACTTGCTGCTTCAATCCTTTTCGGATTTGAGTTCAATGCAAATATCGTTGCGGTAATCCTTACAATTCTCGGTTATTCTATCAATAACACAATCGTTATCTATGACAGAATCAGAGAGAACAAGACACTTTATCCCAACGCTACACTGAATGAGCTTATCAACATGGGATGTTCACAGTCTCTTACACGTTCAATCAGAACATCTATTACAACAATCGGTACAATGATTATTGTATCAATCGTTGTATTTGTAAGCGGCTATACATCACTGCTCAGCTTCTCAGTTCCGCTTATCTTTGGTCTTATTTCAGGTACTTACTCATCACTCTTCGTTGCACCTGTAACATGGTCATGGCTGATGAATAAGAAAGCTGCTAAGAATTCCAAATAAACTTAAAGGCAATCATCAAGAGTTAGGAATCATTATGGTTTCTAACTCTTTTTTTATTGCTAAAAGCTAACAGCTATAGGCTAATGGCTAATGGCTGACAGCTAAAAATCTTATTGACATAATCTCACATATATGCTATAATATTGAAGATAATAAGGATATAAACTGTATGTAACACTTCGAGGAAAGGATATTAATATGCCTGAAATAATCAATAAATTGAGAGATAATATTTTCAGACGCTTTATCGCCCATGATTACGCTATGGCTATGCAGCTCGATACAGAGCGAAATAAGGTAATCTGCTGTGACTTCATCGTTGAAGCCGATACCTCCCCACAGGACGAATTTGAGCTTTTTAAATATCTCTACAAAAACGGCAGAAAAAACTTTGAGCCTTACTATATAATCAATGAAAAATGTGCCGCATATGCCGAAATAAAGGCTGAATACGGTAATAATATAATCGAGTATTCCCCCGAAAAAATCGTGGAATTTGCGAATACTCTCAAAGAGCTTTTCAAAACAACAAAGTATATCTGCGGCGGATTTCAGGTGCTTCACTCTCTCCGCCTCGGAATAACAGAAGCTGTAAAAAGAAGCCCTTATGTATACTCAATTTTTACTCAGCACGGTATTACTTTTTTCAAGGACGATTTCATTTCTCAGGCTTCATACAGCTCTTTCCTCTTTGATAAGCTTATGATAAGCAACGATTTCGAGAAAGAAATCTTTATTAATCGCGGCTGTTACACAGAAGAAAACCTCATAAAGAACGGTCTTTTCCGCTGGGATTTGCTCAGCGCTGACAATGCCGAATCTGAAAAATCTATATTTATATACTTCACTCACCGAAGATATCTGAAAAATATTGAGGAATCCGAGCTTAAAAATACCGTTTATGTAAAAACTATTCTGGGACTTCTTGAAAATCCCCGATTCAAAAAATTCGTGGAGGATAACGGCTATACCCTTAAAATCGCTCTCCACCACAGCGTATTGCAGGCTTGCGGAAGCGGTCTTTTAGAGGGAGTGAAAATTCTGGAGGATGATGAAATAGCCGACGCTAAAAAGAAATCTGCTATACTCATCACCGATTATTCCTCTATGTGCTTTGAGATGTGGTTTCAGCACAAGCCCTCAATATTCCTCAATATTCCCGACGGTGAGGACTGCATAAAATACGGTCATAAAACCGACCTTGCAGACCCTTACGGTCCAAAAAGAGAGTATATCTTCAACATTGTCAACTCTGTTGAGGAATGTATGGATAAGCTGGAGGATTACCACAATACAGGCTATAAGCTGAAACCCGATGAAAAGGCTAAGCGCGACGCTTTCTTCTATCACAACGGGGATTTCTGCAAGCGTTTTTACGAATATCTCATATCTATGAAAAAGAGCGTGAAAAAGCTTTATCAGATGCCTGTAAATACTACTGTAAGCCTTGCAAGATACCCCGAAGTTGAAATATTCGGCATTGAAATGCCAACAGCTGAGGGACGCTGGATTGTCCGCAAAAAAGCATTTCTCCGCTTTTTCGTTCCCAAGTGGGATATCGGCATTGCGATACAGCTTTATTATGAGCCTTATTTCCTTGGCAAGCAGGATAAAATCAATGTTAAAGTTCTTGCAAACGGTCATAATGTGTTTAATAGTGTGATTACTGAGCAGAAAAACGGTCATATCACTTTTGATATTCCCAAGGAGTATATCGGCTCTGACGGAAAAATCGAAATAGGATTCAGAATTTCAGGAGTTTATCCGCGTAATCAGCTGAATAAAAATGCAATTAACGATAAACGCTGTCTATCTTTAAGACTTAAAGATATGGATATATACGAAAAATCTGAAACATCAGCAGATGTTCTTAATAATCTCCGAGCTGCACGTGAAGCTGAAAACGGAACTGTATGAGGAGTGTGTAAATGGTTGAAAATATAAAGGCTCAGATACACCAGATTAAAAAATATCAGTTTCTGTTTTCAGAACTTGTAAAACGCGATTTTAAGAAAAAGTACAAGCGTACCGTTCTTGGCATGGTGTGGAGTATACTCTCCCCACTCATGCAGCTTGCGGTTATGGCTGTAGTATTCACAAAATTTTTCGGGCGCAACACAGAGCATTATATCATATATCTCTTTTCCGGAAACCTCATTTTCTCCTTCTTCAAGGACGCTACAAACGGCGGTATGCACGCACTTATGCAGAATGCCAATATAATCAAGAATATTAACGTCCCTAAATATCTGTTTATGATATCAAAGGAAGTTTCAGCCTGTATAAACTTTGGTCTTACGCTGATAATTTATTTTCTGTTTGTGGCAGTTGACGGAATACCTTTCTCGCTGAAATTCTTTACACTGCTTTATCCCATTGCCTGCCTTGTTATATTCAATATCGGCATGGGCTTTATTCTTTCGGCAATGTTCGTGGTTTTCAAGGATATCCAATATCTTTATGAGATTTTCACGCAGCTTCTGATGTATGTCTCTGCAATATTCTACACAACAGATATCTATCCGCCGAAAATACAGCTGGTGTTCTTCCTTAACCCTGTATACAATTATATCTCCTACTTCCGAAGCGTTGTAATAAACGGCGTAATTCCGCCATTATGGCATCACGGACTTTGTCTCGGATACGCGCTGGCTGTGCTGATAGCAGGTATGGTCATTTACAAGAAAAATAACTACAAGTTTATGTATTATATCTGATACGGAGGATTTATGAAAACAATTGAACTGAATAACATCTCCGTATCCTATATTACAGGAGATTTTGCCAATACAGGTCTTAAAGATATATTAATTCAGAAGTTAAAAGGCACATACATCAAAAAAGAATTTATGGCTTTGAATAATATAACCTTTTCTCTTGACAAGGGTGAGCTTCTGGGAATTATTGGCACTAACGGCGCAGGTAAATCTACGCTGTGCAAGGTGATTTCGGGTATTATGCGTCCCACTGAGGGCACAATGGCTGTCCGCGGAAGTATTGCTTCACTTCTTGAACTTGGTACAGGCTTTGACGGCGACCTCACTGTTAAGGAAAATGCTTTTCTCCGCGGTGCACTGCTTGGATATACCCGCGATTTTATGAACAAAACCTATGACAGTATAATTGAATTTGCTGAGCTTAAAGAGTTCGAGGATAGAAAATTCAGTCATCTTTCTTCGGGTATGAAATCGAGACTTGCTTTCTCTATTGCCTGCCTTGTAAATCCCGAAATACTCATACTTGATGAGGTGCTTTCCGTTGGTGACGGCGCTTTCCGCAAAAAGAGCGAGGCAAAAATGCAGGAAGTCATCGGCGGCGGTGCTACGACTATTCTCGTCTCCCACAGCCTTGCACAGATAAGACGTATGGCAACTAAGGTGCTGTGGATTGAAAAGGGTAAGCAGATTGACTTTGGCGATACAACAGAAATCTGCGATAAATACGAGGAATTTATAAAAAAGAAGTAGGTGTGAAATGGAAATCAATAAAAAATTTCAGTGTAAATGCTGTGGATATTTTACTCTCGGCGAGGAGGGCAGCTATGACATATGCCCTGTGTGCTTCTGGGAGGACGATGAGGCTATGTACCGCGACCCAGATATGACAGGCGGTGCAAATAAGGTATCTCTGACGGAAGCAAGAGAGAATTATAAAGATTTCGGCGCTTGCATGGAGGAATTCCTCCCGTTTGTCCGTGAGCCTCTTGAAGAAGAAAAAACAGAAACAGAAATATAATCTCAAGTGGACGTTCTCTTGCAGAATGTCCACTAAATTTTTCTACATACTGAATCCTCTGACAAGAGGATTTTTTTGTTCCCTAATGATATATAATTGAAAACTTAGTGAAATTTATTGCAATTATAACGGGAATGTGATATAATAATTATAAAAATGAGCGTAAGTTTACGCTGAAACGAGGGAAAACATGAATAACTATAAAAAATTTGCTGCAGCCCTTATGGGTCTGCTTATTTCAGTGTCAGCAGCAGCTCCTGCTATGGCTGTATACGCTGATAACGAGGAGACTGTTACAGAAGCTATGGCCGAGGAATCCGAGGATTCTGCCGCTGCTACAGCTGAAACCGAAACAGAGGAAGAAGTATACAAAGAATCAGGCGATTATGTGTATATGCTTACAGAAGAGGGAACTGTGCGTATCACAGCCTGCCGTTCAAAAGCAGAAGAAGTTGCAATTCCATCGGAAATCGACGGTATTGCTGTTACGGAAATCGGCGGTGAAGCTTTTTTACAGAGCAACATCAAAAAACTTACACTCCCCGCGACTATTACAGCAATAGCTGAGGAAAATCCTTTCTGTCCCATGCTTTTTATCGAGGAAATCATTGTTGATGAGGCAAACGAAAATTATGTCGTTGTTGACGGCGTTCTCTATACAAAGGATATGAAAACTCTTGTATCATATCCAATCAAAAAGAAAGACACCTCCTTTACTATCCCCGACGGCGTTGAAACTATCGGAATTGCCGCTATTTATGGCACTGAACTGGAGGAAATAATCATCCCCGACAGTGTGAACACTATAAAGCGTCATGGCTTAAACGGCAATGAAAATCTTAAGAAAATTGACATGAGCAATACTGCTATTGAGCAGATTACTCCCATGTGTTTTGCAGATTGTATAAATCTCACTGAGGTTATATTCTCTGAAAGCACTACATATATCGAAGTTGGCGCATTTATGAATTGTGAGAAGCTTGAAGATATAACACTGCCCTCCAAGCTTGACTATATCGGTCAGAGTGCATTTATGGGTACTTCCATAATGGAGGTTATTATCCCCGAAACTGTTGCCAATATCGGATACTGTGCTTTCGGATACGACAAAGACGAAAAATCCATGCCCGGATTTACGATTATTGGTGCCGCAGGTTCAGTCGCTGAGATTTATGCTTCAGATACCGACAGTGAGTATGATTACACCAACGAATTCACATTTATGGAGCTTAAAGCATACCAGAGACGCGAGGAATACAACGCTCTTGACAGAAAATTCGCGGGAGATTTTGAATATGCTCTCGTTGACGGCGAGGGTATGATTACTGCCTGCGTTGCGGCTGGAGACACTGTTACTGTTCCCTCTGAAATTGACGGCATAAAGATTACTTCCCTTTACTACGATGCACTTATCGCCTGCGAAGCTCCCGTAATTATTCTTCCTGATACAATAAAGACAATCGGCGAATACGCTTTTTCGCAGAGTATTGAAGAAATCACTATTCCCAGTGATTGTACTTTTGAGAAAGAAGAAGAATTTTTCCTGAAATACCAGAATCTCAGAAGTATAAACGTTCTTGAAGGCGACGGTCAGTACTCCTCACAGGACGGCGTACTCTACAACAAGGACAAGTCTCTGCTTATAGCTTATCCTGCAATGAAGCTTGATGAAAGCTTTGTTATACCCGAAACTGTAAAGGAAATTGCTAAATCAGGCTTTTGCTATAATATAAATCTCAAATCCGTCAAGCTTCCTGCTGTTGAAACTATAGGCGAATATGCTTTTGAGGGCTGTACAAGCCTCACAGACGCTAAACTTTCGGATAGCCTCAAGGAAGTACGCAAAAACGCTTTTCTCGGCTGTCACAATATGCTCACTATGCGCGTCCCCTCAAGTATCGACTCTATCAGCGAATACGCTTTCGGTTACGACTACGACGAGGAGCTCGCCGCTGATATACAGCAGAATATGGAGATGTATGCCCAGTCAGGACAGACTGTTATTATGCCTTACTCTGTAATTGAGGGCTTCAAGATGTACGTTGACGAGGATTCCCTTGCACATCGCTACGCTGTAGACAACAACATTGAAGTTGTGCTGGATACTGTTGCTGTCGGCAAGAAAAACGTTGATAAGAATTTCCTCTATGTTATAATCGGAGCAGCAATCGCTCTGGTGCTTGGTCTTGTTGGCTTCCTGACAGGAAAAAGTATCAGCAAAAAGAAAATGGAAAAAGCTGCTGCTGAGCGCAAGGCTAAAGCAGCTGAAAAGAAAGCTGCTGAAAAATCCGAAGAAAATAATTCTGCGGACGAAGCAAAGGAGGAATCCGATGAAAATCAGTAAAATTCTTTCCGTCATGTTTGCGTCATTTTCCGCAGTTACAATGTCAGCCCTGACAGGATTTGCATATTCAGGCACTCAGACCGGTGACACTCTCACTGACGGTACTTTCAGCTATGAGCTCCGCGACGGCTCTTATACCATTGTCGGCTGTAATGTTGACGCTCTTGTTGAGGAAATACCTGAGCTTAGAAACGGCTACGCTATTACTGCTATTGATGACAAAGCACTTTCAAACTGTGCTAATATTAAAACTCTTACAATTCCTGATACTGTTACTTCTATCGGCGATAATGCCTTTGCAGGCTGTACATCTCTCAAAGAAATAAGACTGCCGAAAAAGATTAAAAATATCGGTCAGGGCTTGTTTATGGGTTGTACAAAGCTTGAAAAGGTGGATATTCCGGATTCTGTTAATACTATTGAATCCTATGCTTTCTACAACTGCTCTCTTTTGAAAGAAGTAACTCTCCCCGGTGAGCTTTCAATAATCGAGCCTATGGCTTTTGCAGAGTGCAGTTCTATTGAAAATATCGACGCAAGCCAGTGCAGCAGCTATGTATTTGAGGATAATTTCCTCATGAACAGCGAAAAAACCAGCATTTGCAGAGCTTCTGCAAAGCTTACAGGAGATATTTATATCCCCGACGGCGTTACGCGGATTGAAGCAGGTGCATTTTCAGTATGCGCAAAAATTGAAAATCTGTTTATTCCCTCCTCTGTAGAGTATATCGGAGAGGACGCTTTCGGATATTGCGTAGGTCTGAAAAGTATTGATTTCTCCGAGGGACTTCAAACAATCGCCGACATTGCATTTAAAAATTGTCAGTCACTTGAAACTGTCGATTTCCCCACAACTCTTGTAGAAATAGGTGCAGGAGCATTTTACAGCTGTCCCTCTCTTACAAGAGCAATTATCCCCGAGGGTACGCAGACAATCGGCGAGGGCGCATTTGTAAGCTGTTCTCAGCTGAAAAATGTAAGTATACCAAAAAGCGTGACATCTGTAGGCGCTAATGCATTCGGATACACGATTAACTCAGAGGGCGCATACAGCCTTGAAAAAGATTTTAGTCTCAGCGTATTTTCAGGCAGTGCAGGTGCTGACTATGCCAAGGACAGCGACGTTGAATACTCATATGTTGACAGGAATCTTAAAACCACAGCATTTCTGATTATAGCCGTAGGTCTGCTTCTTACCGCCGTAGTGTTTGCCGTGATACTCATGGCAAGAAGCCGCAAGGGAACTCCTGCTTCCGCTAAAAAGGCTGAAAAGCTTGCTAAGGAAAAGGAAGCGGAAGAAAGCTACGAGAAGATTATTGATAATGAATAATTAAATAATCAGAGGGCGAACATTGTTCGCTCTCTCAGTCTGTAGAAAAAGGCATATTTTATATCGGACATGGCATGCCGTGACCGCAATTTCGGAACGAAATTCAGGTTTTTCGACAATATCAGAGGGCGAACATCGTTTGCCCTTTGATAATTTATTTCAAATTTCCTTTTAATTATACTTGACAAAATATGTGGAATGTGTTATAATGATATTTAGAGCGTTATCGCTCATTGTTATATGAAAAATTCCGGAATATAGATGTGCGGGCCCTGTGCAACAAGACACCGTGAACCATGTCAGGCGGGAGACCGAGCAGCATTAAGCGGATCGTCTCGTGTGCCGCAGCAAGCCTGCACATCTATGTTCCGGATTTTTATTTCAAAAAGGGGGGCTTGTTGTGTATAAGGCTTTGTACAGAAAGTGGAGACCTTTGACCTTTGACGATGTCATCTCCCAGCAGCATATTACCGATACGCTGAAAAATCAAATTAAAAACGACAAGACCGCTCATGCATATCTCTTTACAGGTTCTCGTGGTACAGGTAAAACTACCTGCGCAAGAATCCTCGCCAAAGCTGTGAACTGCGACAATATGAAGGACGGCAACCCATGCCTTGAATGTGATATCTGCCGTGAAGCCGATGAAGCTTCACTCACCGATATTATCGAAATTGACGCGGCTTCAAACAACGGCGTTGATGATATCCGTGACCTCAGAGACGGCGCTGTGTACTCCCCTGAAAGATGCAGATTCAAGATATATATCATAGACGAGGTTCATATGCTTTCAGCATCGGCTTTCAATGCTCTGCTGAAAATTATGGAAGAACCTCCCGAATATGTGAAATTTATTCTCGCTACAACTGAGATTCACAAAGTACCAGCCACAGTTGCTTCAAGATGTCAGCGATATGATTTCAGACGTATACGCCAGAAGGATATTGCATCAAGACTTCTTTATATCGCAGAAAAGGAACATCTTTCACTAAGCAGTGACGGCGCAGCACTTATTGCCAGACTTGCTGACGGCGGTATGCGTGACGCTGTTTCGCTTCTCGACCAGTGTTCAGTATATGCCGAGGATATCACAGCTGAAATTGTAGCTCAGACTGCAGGAGTTGCAGGACGCGATTATCTGTACAACATGATAGATGCAATAACAGAATCCGACGCTTCAAAGGCTCTTGCAATTACGGCACAGCTTTACGATATGTCAAAGGATTTGCAAAGGCTTTGCGAGGAGCTTATACTCCAGTACCGAAATATCATGCTGATCAAAGCTTCTCCCAAAACAGCGGAAGAGATTATAGCAGCTATGCCCGACGAATTGGAACGGCTGAAAAAAACTGCAGAGTCCACTGAGCTTGAAATTATACTCAACCGCCTCGTACAGCTTCAAAGCTGTCATGAGCGAATGGGACGGGTTATGAATAAGCGTGTGGAATTTGAAATGGCGCTTATAAAACTCTGCGGAAATGTAAACACAGAGGGAAACGCTGTTTCTGCTGATGTTTCGGAGCTTCTTGAAAAGATAAGGGTGCTTGAAAGCAGAATTGCCAACGCCCCTGCGGTATCAGCAAATCCCCCACAGAAAAGGGAGATTCTCACGGCTTCAAGTCCTGCCGCAGAAAATGAACCTCAGCCTAATGTCCGCGTTGATATAAAAACTGTCAAAGAGGACGAGCTTACTCCATGTACTCGCTGGAATGATATTATGGAGGAATTCCGCCGTATAAATCCAGCAGTTGCAGGAAGTCTGGACGGTTCTACAGCGGCTTCAAAGGGAAATGTGATGTGCATATTCACCCCTAACCGATTCTTTATCGACCTGTTCAAAAGCAACAAGGATAACGCTATTTCGCTTAGCAAGGCGATATATAACGTCCTCGGACAAAAATACAGGATATCCGCACGCTGTACCGCAACAGTTGAGGAAACAAAATCTATGGCGGAACAGCTCATAAAAAAAGCAATTAACAGCAGTATTGAAACAGCTGTTGATAATAAACAAGATTAATATTAAGACAATATCCAACGATATTTTCGGAATGTCTTAGTCAAAAAGGAGAATTTTAAAATGAAAGCAAGAATACCTAAGAATGCAGGCGGCGCTCAGAATATGAACCAGATGATTATGCAGGCTAAGAAAATGCAGGATCAGATTACAGAGCTCCAGACAGATATCGAAGCACGTGATTTCTCTGCAACAGCAGGCGGCGGCGTTGTTGAGGTTACTCTCAGCGGCAAAAAAGAAATCAAAACTCTCACTCTCAAGCCCGAGGTTGTTGACCCTGAGGATATCGAAACACTTCAGGATCTTATTATTGCAGCTATCAACGAGGCTGTAAACAACATCGAAGCTACAACAGAGGCTGAGATGAGCAAAATTACAGGCGGCGTTTCTATCCCCGGAATGTTTTAATGGCTGACCATAACGCACTCCCACTTGTTATACTGGCGGAAAAATTCGCTTCCCTGCCCGGTATTGGCATGAAATCGGCTCAGCGCCTTGCCTATCATGTAATGTCTATGGATATGCAATCCGTTGAGGAATTTTCTCAGGCGCTCCTTGACGCAAAGAGAAATGTCCGCTGCTGTGCTCACTGCCAGAATCTTACGGAGAGGGAAATCTGCCCTATTTGCAGTGATGAATCCCGCGACCATAAAATTATATGCGTTGTGGAATCTCCCAAAGATGTTACGGCTTTTGAACGTACTCGCGAGTATAACGGCGTTTACCATGTGCTCCATGGACTTCTCTCCCCTATGGATAATATCACTCCCGATAAGCTGCGCATACGAGAGCTTCTTGCAAGGCTCTCAGCAGGCGGCATAGAAGAAGTGATTATGGCTACAAATCCCACAGTTGAGGGCGATGCTACAGCTTTGTATGTGGCTAATCTCCTTAAACCGCTGGGAGTTAAAGTCTCCCGTCTGGCATTCGGGCTTCCCGTTGGCGGAATGTTGGAATATGCCGACGAGGTTACGCTGTTCAAGGCACTGGAAAACAGAAATTTTATGTAAATCAAATGTCCCGATTCCGTCGGGACATTTTTCTTTTAGAGTTTCCTTTTTAACTGCATGAACCATTTACTTGACAAATATGGAAATATATAGTATAATAATAACATAAAATATAACCGCTACGAGAGGATTTTGTTATGAATATACAGGAAATAATCACCAGCCTTATACACGAAACAGAACTGCTCCCCGATGAATACGACGGCTGTTACAAGCTTATACGTAACGCTGTAAGACGCTACGAAAATCTCCGCAACAAATCAATTATCGACCACAGTGACCTTGACCTTATTTATTCCCTCTGTATAAAATCCAATACAAGCGGAATGGATTTGCAGAAAGAAAACGTTCAGAAATCCCATCTGCTTCACGCTGATAAAAAATCCCTCACCAAAACCATTGAGGATATCTGGCTTTTAGCTTCCAAAAGAAGATATTCCATAAGTGAACAGGAAGAGGGCGTTACAGTGGGTATCTACAACACTGTTTTCCGTTCCTTTAAAAATCGTCCGATTTCCGAGAGAAAGGACTGCATAAGCAAGTTTATCTCAATGTGTCTGGAAATTGTTCAGCTCAACCGCGAAACTGATGAGGAAATTTTTGAAATCGCTGAAAAGGTGCTGGATAAGGACTTCGAAAGCGCAGGCCTTTCCGTTGTTGTAGTTTCAAGAATCTTACATTGCCTTAAACCCTTCACCTTCCCAATAATAAATCCCGGAGATGTCCCCACAATTTTTGCCCATGTAGGCATTGACCTTGACGACCCTATGTCTGTATCGGCATATGTAAATAACTGCCGAAAGATTAAGGCTTACCGCGACGAAACATTCAAAATCCGCAATTATATGATTTTTGACCTTGCCGTTGCAGACCTTGATATCGAAACGGAAATTGAAGAACCGGCTGAGCCTGTAGTATACTCCGCTGTCATGGAGGAGGAAACAAAGCGCATTGGAGCACTGAACCGCATACTCTACGGCCCTCCCGGCACAGGTAAGACATATAATACCGTAAAGCATGCCGTTGCCCTTGTGGAAAATAAGGAAAATGTTGACGGTGAAAAATATTCCGATATTAAAAAGAGATTTGATGAATACTGCGAAAACGGTCGCATAAAATTCACCACATTTCATCAGTCATTCAGCTATGAGGATTTCGTTGAGGGTATTCGTCCCGTTATCGTGGATAAGTACGGTAAGGAATCCACCTCCGCCCATGCGGAAACCAACGTAATATACAGAGTTTACGACGGCGTATTCAAAACATTCTGCGATAGAGCCGCCAAGAATCCCTTTGTGAATTACGTTGCTGTTATCGACGAAATAAACCGCGGTAATATATCGAAAATTTTTGGTGAGCTTATCACTCTTATTGAAGATACAAAGCGAAATACAGCTGTTACTCTGCCTTTTTCACAGAGAGAGTTCAAAGTTCCTGAAAATGTCTATATCCTTGGTACTATGAATACTGCCGACCGTTCCATTGCTATGCTTGATACGGCTCTGAGACGACGTTTTGACTTCACTGAAATGATGCCTGTGCCTGAACTTTTAGGCAAATGCGGCGATATTGACCTGTGCGAAATGCTGACGGCTATAAATCAGCGTATTGAGTATTACTATGACCGTGAGCATACTATCGGACACGCCTATTTCATGAACAAAAATGGCTCAATCGGCGATATTGAAACACTGCGGAAAATTTTCAACAATAAGATAATTCCTCTTTTGCAGGAGTATTTCTTCGACGATTACGAAAAAATCCGTCTTGTGCTCAACGACGAAAATACATTCATCGAGACAATTCAGCCGAAATATATCAGAACCTTTGATTCAGAGCAGAATATCTACCGCATAGGCAATCCTGAGAAATGGACAGAAAAGGATTTCATCAATATCTACAGGTAATTTAACATGAAAGAAATTATTGCAAAATTTGAAAATGATATAATAATTGAGTTGACCGGTGAAAATGCGTCACTTTTTGAAAAAATTGAGGATTTCGCACTGCGGAACAATCAGGTTATGACGGTATGCTTTGAAAAGGGAAGAAAAGTTATAAAATCTTCCGATTATGCAGGACTTCTGCGGCTTAACGACGGTACTCAGATTGAGATATATCCCCGTCTCAGCGACAATCCCACAACGGCAAAAAAGCTGCTGGGACGTATGGTTTCAGCATACCTTGATATCCCCTTTGAGAAAAATACCGCTGATACCCTTGACAGCGAAAACGCGTCCTTTATGGAGTATTTCACCGCCGTGTTTATCCGAGAATTCACAAAAATTATGAAAAGCGGTATGCTGTCGGGATACACAAGCATTGAGGAAAACACCAACTCCATGCAGGGCAGTATACTCTTTTCCGAGAACATCAGGCGAAATCTTGCACACCGCGAACGCTTATACGTGCGCCATGACGTATTTACTCCCGACAGAGCCGAAAACCGTCTTATAAAAACTGCCGCCGCTGTGCTTGCAAAGCTTACGCAGGAGCACCGTAACGGTCAGGAATTGAAAAAGCTGATGATTTATCTTGACGAGGTAAAGCTGTCGGATAGCTGTGAACGAGATTTTGCCGCCTGTGTAAATACGCGTAATGCAAAGAAATATACTGCTGTCCTCAATATATGCCGTATGCTCCTTGCAAAGAAAAGCAGCGGATTTTCAGGTAAATACGCAAGCTGTGCCATATTCTTTCCCATGCAGGAGCTTTTTGCCGCTTATATGGCAAAGCTTGCAAAGGCTGAATGTAAGAATACTGTTGTGAAAACAATGGCAAAAGCAGGCTTTGTATGCGGTGAAAACAGGCTTTTCCCAATTATGCCCCATATTGCCGTATATGAAAAAAGCGGAGAAATCCGCAGTGTAACAAATATAAAATGGAGTCATATCAGCTCCGTAAACGAGATAAATTCCGACGATATCTTCAGGCTTCTTGCCGCCGCTGAAAAACTGAATTGTGACAATGCGGTTATGCTTTATCCCTCCTACGCTCAGATTCCCGACACTAAGCTTACCATGGACTGCAGCAGAGAAATTGCTCTTACCATTAAATTTGCGGATTTCTCCGAAGGCAGCGAAGTGGCAGAGTTCATCTGCGAGGTTGACGAGGAAAATGAGGGCGTCAGCGAATACGGGGACTGCGGTGAAATTGAGGACGACGAATTTGTTGCGATTGTTGGCAGGGAAATGGCTGAGCCTATGGAATTTCCTGTCGAGGAAAATGAAAAAATCTCCGAAGTTACGGCTGAAACCGAAGCTGCGGAGACAAATCCTATGCCAGAGAAAAAACGCGTAAAAATATTAAGACATAAAAAATAAAAAAACAACCCCCGATTCGCAAGACATCGGGGGAATTTTATATTTAAATTACTGAGCAGCGTTAAGCTTCTTAGCCAGCTGAGCCTTCTTTCTTGCAGCCTTGTTCTTATGCATAAGACCCTTAGCGCAAGCCTGGTCAACCTTCTTTATAGCAAGCTTGATAGCCTCTGCCTTGTCAGCAGCACCTGTAGAACAAGCAATATCAGCCTTCTTAAGAACTGTCTTAAGATTTGACTTTCTGGACTTGTTAGCAGCAGCCTTAGTAGCGTTTACCTTAACTCTCTTCTTTGCAGATTTAATATTTGGCATAATTACACCTCCCGATTTTTTCCGCGGATAATCCGCAGGTTATTACATATTTTAAACATATCAATTACGATATGCCGGCAGCTGCAACGCACAGCTACCCACTGAGACAATAATAATTATACCATTTTTCGCCTTAAAAATCAATAGTTAAAAGCGAAAGAATATGACGAATATTTGCTCTTGAAATACAGCATTATGTACAAAAATAAGGGAACCTCTAAAAACCCCACAAAGGAGAATTATATGAATTTCAGAACCGACCTTGCCGTTGAACTTGTAACGGAAGAAAATCTGCCCAATGGGGTGCATATGAACCGCCGCGGAAATGCTTTTCAAATCACAGAAATCATCATTGACAGTGATGACCACCGCCGCACTCTCGGCAAGGGAAAAGGGCGGTATATCACTCTTGAAAGCAGCAGTATAAGCCGATTCTGCGACAATTACGAGGATATGGCACAGGAGCTTGCGGCTGAGCTGAAAAATCTGCTTCCTGAGGGTGAAGTGCTTGTGGCAGGACTTGGAAACCGCGATATAACTCCCGACGCTATAGGTCCATGGACGGCTGAAAAAATCCTTGCTACGCGGCATCTGCGGAATGAGCTTGAAGATGACGAGGCGGATTTTCTCAAAACCCTGAGACCTGTAAGCTGTCTTGCAGGAGGTGTTCTCGGACAAACCGGAATCGAGACAGCTGAGCTTATAACGGCAATATGCCGCGAAATAAAGCCCTCTGCGGTTATTGCTGTAGATGCTCTTGCCTGTTCAGATGTGGAACGGCTTGGAACTACGATACAGATATGCGACAGCGGAATTTCCCCCGGAAGCGGCGTTGCCAACTCCCGAAAGGAACTTTCGGCGGCATCGCTTGGTATACCTGTTATAGCCGTGGGAATTCCAACCGTAGTGGATATGCACACGATAGTACGCAGCTTTGGAGATGTGGAAATTCCTGAGAGCACGCCCAATATGATGGTTACTCCCCGTGATATCGACAGATTGGCGGAACGAGGCGCAGAACTTATCGCCTGCGGAATAAATCTTGCATTACAGCCGACAATGACATTCAGCGATGTCAGAGGATTATTTTAAACAGGGATTCTAAAGGGCGAAAGGGACGCTTTTTCAAAGCGTCCCATGATATCAATATGCAACAGTAGTTTCCGTTGAAATCTCCTCTGTTGTTTCTTCCGCTGATGTAGTTGCTGAAGAATATGGCGATGTGGTAAGTGACAAATTCTCCTTGCCTATCTCAACCTTTTCGTTTAAATGAACTGTAACAATAAAGCCGTCAACGTTATTTCCCGAAATATCGAACTTTACGCCTGTGGGAAGCGGTACATTGGTGTACTCTTCTCCGTCGTCTGAGGGGTAGAAGTATATCTCATATGGCGAACCGTATTCATCAGCAATTTTAAGATGCTCACCGCTGTAGTGATAAGCGTTTCTCAACAGCTCGATATATTCTTCAAGACAGAGATTATTTTCCGTCATATACTTTGCGTGAGGAGAACCGACATATCTGAAATGCCAAGGCTCTTTGCGGTATTCTGTAATTTCTTCCTTATCCTCAGCGTATCTGATAATAAATCCGTATTTATGACAATTCTGGTTGAGCCACTGAAAATCTCCCTCGCCCTGATAGTCATAGCTTTCAGTTTCGCTGAAATCAAAGGCATAGCCTGTTTCATGCTCGCTGAATCCGGGACGTGCCACAATGGGAGCTTCTCCGTCGCCCGCTGTATTGGCTGTAAACTGGTCGTATAACTGCTGCTGGAACTCATTTGAACGATACGAGCCGTACACAATAAGTGTATCATTATTGTATATGCTGTACCAGTCATCAACCATTTTTGCAAGAGGCTCATAAACCTGTTCCAGAATGGTATAATCATAATCCACAGCGGTAAAATTTGAACGTCCTGCTTCGTCATTTTTTGTCATAATGCTGACAAGTTTTTCGTTTCCTGTGCTGTAGTACTGGTAATCGTTATTTACAAGTATCAAGTCACCGCTGAATTTCAACTTTGTGCTGACGGGCTTAGCGGCAAATACGATTTTATTCGGGTCAATAATCTCGGAAGTATCGGGGATTTCAATATCCTCAATCTGTACCGCTTCGTCCTGAGTTGAAGGAACAACTCTCATTTTGTCGATACAGCTTTTTCCGAGGAAAACAGAAGTACCAATTATTACAGCGGAAATAACAAGCTCCGTTGTGGTTTTAGCCTTGTTTATACTTTTTTCTTTGCTGACATCTTTAGGCATAATTTTCAGCTCCTGTAAGAGTTTTTCTACACATTATGTTTTTATACTGATTTCCAAGAACCAGTGAAATAGGTTCATAGCTTTTTTTATTATAACATGAATGAAAGAAAAAATACAGAGTTTTCATATATTTTTCTTATTATATCAGCGTTATTTACAACAGATATATGGTTTTTAATTGCATTTTTCGTAAATTATGCTGTATAGTTTTGTGAATTTCAATAAAAAAAATCCAGAAACTTTTTTCAGAAAGGTATTGCAAAAAAACAGCAAAAATGCTATAATACTATTATATAAGAGAAAAAATGATGTTTTTATTCACAATGCCGCATTCAGATAATCGACAAATTGCGGAATATAGTTGGTTTTGGGATAATATCTAAAGAAAGGGTGACTTCTACATGGTATGCAGCGTCTGCGGTACACACAACGAAGAAGGCTTCAAATTCTGTGTAAAATGCGGAAGTAATATGGAAAATCCAAACGAAGTAAATTACGAGTCAGTTGACAGAGGAAACTATCACTCCGAGGACGACTACACAGAATCCGGCGGTAACGGTTTTACAATGGGAGACGGTGTTTTTGTCATAAAAGATACTGCCCCACCTGCTGAGAAAAAAAGAATGTATACTTCTGACGAACTTAACAAATCGGAAGAAGAATTTGATTTCAGCATATACGACGACCCTTCCATGTCTGCATTGACTCCGCATCAGCAAATTCAGCAGCCACCTGTCCAGCAGTCTGTTTATCCGCAGCAGCCTGTACAGCCTGTTAATCCGTATATGCAGCAGCCCATGATGTACGCTCAGCCACAGATTGTAGGTTATGACCCAAACGGTATGCCGATTTACAGTCAGCCTCAGCCTATGATGTACGCTCAGCCGCAGATTGTGGGATATGACCCAAACGGCATGCCAATTTACAGTCAGCCTCAGCCCATGATGTACGCTCAGCCGCAGATTGTAGGATATGACCCAAACGGTATGCCGATTTACAGTCAGCCTCAGCCTGTAATGTACGCTCAGCCGCAGATTGTAGGATATGACCCAAATGGTATGGCGATTTACAGTCAGCCTCAATCAATGCCCTATGCTCAGCCGCAGATTCCTGCACCGCAAATCCCCGCTGAGCCCGAAAAAACCGTGGAAGAACAGGCATCTCCGGATAACAGGCAGGCGTTCTGGAATTTCTTCAACGAGGGCAAAAAGGAGCCTGTTCCACAGAAAGAGGAAAAAGACTTTTTCGGTAAATTCAAAGCCGACACAATAGACCCCAACGACCCATTTGCAGATATTGACAACAGAAGAAAACAGCGTCTCAGCGCCAAGGAACAAAACAACGGAGTTATGGACAATATGCCTGTAGTTGACGGCAGTAAGCTTGAAAAAAACGATTCAAGCAAGATAAATAGTCTCTATATGCGACAAATTAAGGACAGTTCCTCAGCCGACCTTACAGTAGGAACAGGCAAGCATAAGAATCGCACTATGGAGGAAACTCAGGAGGTTGACGCTTCAAAGCTTGCGGAAAATCTCAACCTGAAATCAAGGATATCTATGGGATTTACTGATGATGTAAATGCAGACGATATCGAAAAAGCTAATCTTGAGCACAATGAAGCCATTATGGCTCAGGCTGATCACGCAGTTGAAGCCATGCCAAAGAAAATTAATCCCTACGAAAGTGAGCTTGATAAAATAGAGCTTCCTGAATATATGCAGGCAAAAAAGACAGTTCGTGATAACAATCCGGAAATACCGTCACTGCCTGAAATATAACATGAACTAAATGAGGCTACTCATTTAAATAAAAAGAAAGGAGAAAAAGAAAAATGAAGAAGTTATTGGATGAATTCAAGACGTTTATCACCAAGGGAAACATCATGGATATGGCTATCGGTGTAATCATTGGCGGAGCTTTCACAGGTCTGGTTACCTCTCTGCTTGATAACATCATATCCCCTATTATCGGTTGTTTCAGCGTTGGCGGTCTCAACGGACTTTCCATTACTATTTTCAAGGCAGAGCTGAGAATCGGCGCGTTCATTATGGACGTTGCGAATTTCCTCGTAATGGCTGCTGTTGTATTCTTTATAATGAAGACTGTTACAGCTGTTATTAACAAGGCAAAGAAGCCTCAGGCGCCTGCAGCTCCCCCCGCTCCCTCCAAGGAGGAAGTACTGCTTACAGAGATAAGAGACCTTCTCAAAGCTCAGGCTGGAACAGCTGTAGAATCTGCTGAAAAGAAAACGGAATAATCTACATATGCAGCACTTGCGAAAGCAGGTGCTGTTTTTTATGGTAACACACTATAAATAAAAGGAAATTTCTAAAATTAACTTGCATTTTTTCGACTTTTTTCTGTTGACAACAATTACATTTAAGGTTATAATAGATAAGGATAATTAAAACTACGGAGGAATTAAAATGAAATGTAATTTATGCGGCGCTGTCCACGAGGATGATAACCTTTATTTCTGCATAACCTGCGGCGCTATGCTGAAAAATCCCGTTACAGGTGAATACGTCAAGGAAAATATAGGTGAAGCTTCTAAGGAGGCTTCCGATATCTCCGATAATGAAACATCAACGGAAAATATCTCTGCTGATATTCCGACAGAACCCGAACAGGATGAAATCCTCGAAATTTCGCCTGATATTATCCCCGACCCCGAGGAATTGCCTGAACCTGAACCCGTAAAAGAGGAAAAAATCTTTTCAACAGAGGCTATCAAAGATACTCCCCCTGCCGAGCCTGCCCCCGAAATACCGAGGGAAGAACTGCATATAGCAAAGGAACGTGAAAAAGCCACTGAAAATACAGCAATTCCGCCAGTACAGGAGGAAACTGCTCCCGTTGAAGAAGCTCCGCAAAAGCCCGAGAAAGTCAGCGCAGGCAAAATCTTCGGCGCAGGTGTGGTATCGCTGATAACAATAATAATACTCACCGCAGTAGGACTTCTTTTCAGCTTAAAACTGGGATTTACAGGAGATAACCTGCATAACATAGCGAAAGACCTCAATAAATGGTCAATAATAAACGCAAGAATGGACGGTCTTACTGTTTCGGACAATCTCTACTACAAATCCGACTTTGACAAGGCTACACACAATTTTGCAGATACAACGGATTTCGCACTTTTCCTTGCAAAGACTGATTTTACGGGATTCTGTGCGGATAAGCTTGAAGTCTATGCAGATTATATCATCGACGGCAAAGGCGACGAGCCTACCCTCACAGAAAATGAAATTGTCGATTTCTTCAAGGAAAATCACGATATTGCAAAAGAAACTTTCGGATATGACTTGCAGACTGCTGATTATAACTCAATGCGTACAAGTCTTGCCAACAACGAAACAGCTGAAAAATTCTCAGTAAGCAAAATCGGCTGGGATTTAAGATTCCGACTTGAAAATATCAGATACATACTTTCATATCTCACACTTGGAATTCTGGCAGCAATTGTTGCGCTTCTTATGATATGGATTGCCACACTTGTAAACTGCAAGGGCAAGCATATTATCGGATTTTTCGGTAATATCTTCACATTCAGCGGACTTGCTGTAATACTCGTATCTGTGGCAGTCTCCGCAGGTGCAGCCCTTGCCCATACTGTAACAGGAGATTTTCTCTGCTATCTCAGCAGTACGCTTCTTCTCCCCACAGCAGTATACGGCATATGTATAGGCGCAATTCTTCTTATTGCAGGACTTATAATTAAAAAGGTAAAGGCTTCTGTCAGAACAAAGGAAAAGATTCAGAAAGCCATTAACAACAGATAAATTTTATGGGTATCGGGATATTTTCCGATACCTTTTTTGCGCTAAAGGATAACAGCGAATAACTCCCTATAACTTCATATAAATAAAATATCTGTAATCTGCGAAAATTCAACCGCCCGTATTGACAAAAACGCTGAAAAATGTTAATATTGTATTATAAGGATGTGTGCCCGATATACGCAGTTATAAGGGATAATGAAGTGTATAGCGGGCAAAAATAAGCATCAAGAGAGGGAATTAACTATGAAGAAAGTAACAAAAGCCCTGACGGCTTTAGCAGCTGCGCTGACTATTACCGTTACAGGCACTTCATCTGCTGTAAGTCCTATTTTTACAGCTCCACAGAATGCCATTGCTGTTGATACAAACAATGACGACTGGATTCACGCTGAGGGCAGCCGTCTCTATGATATGAACGGTAATCAGGTATGGCTCACAGGCGCTAACTGGTTTGGCTTCAACTGCTCCGAAAACTGCGCTCATGGTCTTTATGCCTGCGATGTTGACGATTTTCTCAAAGCTGTTGCCGACCATGGTATCAACGTAATCCGTTTTCCCATTTCCTCAGAGCTTCTCCTTTCATGGATGGAAGGTTCTCCCAACCCTGTAAGCTCTGTTCAGGCTTCCTACAATCCGCCTCAGGACGTTGTAGGCGAGGACGGCACAATCACCCCCGCAGGCAAATATGGCGATATCAACAGGGATTTCGTTCTTGAGGACGGAAAAACTCTGAAAAATTCAATGGAAATCTTTGATATCATCATGCAGAAGTGCAAAAAATACGGTATCAAGGCATTTATCGATATTCACAGCCCCGACGCAAACAACTCAGGTCACAACTATGAGCTGTGGTATGGTCTTGCAGGTATCACCACAGACTTGTGGATTGAAACTCTTGTATGGCTTGCAGACAAGTATAAGAATGATGATACCCTCATTGGCTATGATTTAAAAAATGAGCCTCACGGAAAGCGTGGATATACAGGCGATTCCTGCCCTGATACTATTGCAAAATGGGACGATTCCACAGATGAAAACAACTGGAAGCACGCTGCTGAAACTTGTGCAAATGCAATTCTTGAAGTAAATCCCAATGCACTCATTATTATAGAGGGCGTTGAGCAGTATCCAAAGACTGACAAGGGATTCACTTATGATACTCCTGATATATGGGACGCTCCTGCTGACAAATCTCCATGGTACGGCGCATGGTGGGGCGGAAATCTCCGCGGTGTAAAGGATTATCCTGTTACTCCCACATCAGGTACAAGTCAGATTATCTATTCACCTCACGACTACGGAAAATCTGTTTATGCACAGACATGGTTTGAAAAGGACTTTACAACACAAACTCTCCTTGATGACTACTGGTACGATACATGGGCATATATTAACGACCAGGATATTGCACCGCTTCTCATCGGTGAGTGGGGCGGTCACATGGACGGAGCTGAAAATCAGAAGTGGATGGAGCTTCTCCGTGACTATATGATTAATAATCATATCAATCATACATTCTGGTGCCTCAACCCCAACTCAGGAGATACAGGCGGACTTCTCGGCAACGACTTCAAGACATGGGACGATGAAAAGTACGGACTTTTCGAGCCTTCACTGTGGCAGACACAGACAAGCGGAAAATATATCGGACTTGACCATGAGGTTGCATTAGGTGTAAACGGCATATCTCTTAGTGATTATTATGCAAATTATGCTTCAAGCGAGGGCAGCAATATCGACGGTGGAAAGAAATCCGACGGAAACGAAAAGCCTGTTGTAACAACTACAACGGAAAAGAAACCCGCAGTAACAACAACTACCACAACAAAGAAACAGGATAAGGTAACAACTACAAAACCTGATACCACAGATGTTCTTGCAGGTGATGCAAACTGCGACGGCAAGGTAACAATTGCTGATTCCACAGCAATTCTCCAGTCTCTTGGAAATAACGACAAATACGGTCTTTCCGTTCAGGGAACAGCAAATGCTGACGTTGACGGTGCTAAAGGTGTAACAGCCGCTGACGCACTTACAATCCAGAAATATGACGCAAAGCTTATATCAAAGCTTCCCGTTGCGGCAGAATAAAGAATCACAAGAAAGGACGGAATAACCGTCCTTTTTTATAAACATAAATTCTTGACATCATGTTTTTCGTATGATATAATGATAACATAAATTCCAATTCGAAAAGGAGGCAAAAATATGCAGGTAAAATTTCATCTTCCCGATTTTGCAAGCCAGTTCCAATTCAATCTTATTTTTGCAACAATGCTGAAAAACTGTCCCCAATATTTCCGTGAGGGCGTTGAAATAGCTTCAATTTACGGCACTTTTCCGCAATCTCTATGGAACGGAGGAAGAACAGTTCCTGGAATATGCGATACAAAATTTGCAGGTATAGTAATAAGAACTCTTAACAAACACGGCATACCGCTGCGCTTTACTTTTACTAATCCCATGCTTGAAGAAAAACATCTCAGCGATAAATTCTGCAATGAAATCATGAAGCTTGCCGATAACGGCATGAATGAGGTTATTGTCAATTCTCAGCTTTTAGAGGACTATATTCGCAAGACATACCCAAACTATAAGCTGACAAGCTCCACCTGCAAGCGTATCACAGAGCCGGACAAGCTTCTGGAGGAAATGAAAAAGGATTACAGCATTGTTGTCCTCGACTACGATTTCAACAACAAATTTGATATACTTGAAACTCTCCCCGACAAAGAGCGCATGGAAATTCTCGTAAACGCCTGCTGTGACCCTGAATGCAGCAGAAGAACAGAACATTATCGTATACTCGGTCTCCAGCAGATTGCCATGTGTGAGCACATAGCGAAAAAGACAAACAAGGGATTCAGGGTTGAGGATTACGGTGTGCCTGATTTACAGTGCAAATGCGCCGACAGAGGCATTTTTGAAATAAAGAATCTCAGAACGCATATCACTCCCGATGATATCTGGGAAAAATACGTGCCCATGGGATTCAGACAGTTTAAAATTGAGGGAAGAACAACAACCCGACTTAATCTTATGGAAACATATCTCTATTACATGGCAAAGCCTGAATACAGAGACGAAGCGCGTTGTATGCTGCTTTACAATCTTGAAAAAAACGGCATTGTACGCATTGAGGGGAATAATTAAAATCATTTTACAGGAATTACTTTTGACACCATGCTTTAAAGTAATAATTTCATGCAGAATAAAACGTAGAATATATTTATTATTAAAAGAAGGAGTTACATATTATGTTGCATTATATTATTGGACGAATAAAAAATTTTATTATCTCAAAGAAAGCTGGGTCTAAATCTGAAATTTATATTTGTGAGATTTTAAAACAGATAAATATTTCTACGTTATTAAAAATATACAGAGGCTTATGCCAGTATAAAACTATAACATATAATGAAAAAAACATTTCAAATTACGCTGGATGGGAAAAGATTGTTCGTGAAGAGATAGGTGAAAGAAAAGAAGCTGTTTTTTATGATAATTTAATCCATTTTTTTAAACTAAGAGCAAGAAATATTAATTATACATATGATATGCCTGTTTCAGTTATAACATTTATAGCAGGCTTAATAATTCCTCTATATTTTGATGAAATATATAAAATAAAAATATTTATTGAGTCTTATTGGCTGTGTATAATAATCGGTTTCTTTTTAGTTTTTTCAGTATATATATTTTTGTCTACGCACCTTCATAGAGAATATGAGATGTACGAAGATTTAATAGATATATTAGAAGAAATGAAAAAAGAAACACTAAACTTTGACATTGAAAATAATAGTGATTAAATAATTTTTATAAACCAACAGCACATCAAAACTGCTATTTAGCATAACTTTGATGTGCTGTTGGTTTTATATTGTATTACATTATAAGCAAGTCATTTCAATAATCGCCGCAAAAACATCTCCGTCGATATCAACTCTGAATGTACCGCCGCAAGCCTCTGTAAAGCTTTTGGCTATGGAAAGTCCGAGACCGTTGCCCTCTGTGCTTCTGGATTCATCACCGCGTGTGAATCGTTCAGTTATTTCATCAGGGCTGAATGTCATTTCATAGCTTGCAATATTTTTCACTGTGATACTGCATACTCCATTTTCTCTTTTAAGGGTAAGATATACCCTTGTACCCTCCATAGAGTATTTCAGCGCATTGTCAATAACGTTCTGAAATACACGGTACATCTTCTTTCCGTCTGCGTTAATCGGCGCAGATTCTGCCTGTATATCGCTTTTCAGCGTTCTGCCTGATGTCTCAATTTTATCGGCTAAATCTCCCAAAACCTGTCTTGTAAGAACTACTGCGTCAATTTCCTCTGCCTGCACATCAGTGCGGCTTGTAGCTTTTGCAAGGTCAAATAAATCTGCAACCATTGTTTTAAGTCTCTGTGATTTACCCTCAATTATTGTCACATAGTCTCTTGCAACAGGAGGAAGCTCCTCCGCAGATAAAAGGTCAATATAGCTTATAATTGAAGTCAGAGGTGTTTTTAAATCGTGGGAAACATTTGTTACAAGTTCAATTTTCATTCGCTCGGATCTCACCTGTTTTTCAACAGTTCCCTGTATGCCTGTTGAAATGTTGTTAAGTTTTTCCGTCGGCACATATATGGGAGAATCAAGAGCTTCAACACGAGCTGTATAATCTCCCGAATTTACTGCGGAAATATGCTCGTTAAGGCGCTGTATAGCCTTGAAATCAGCAAGGCTGAAATAGATATAACCTGCAAGAATAATCAATCCGCAAATTGGTATAAGCATATCAGCTCCGGCAGCAATCGCCAGTAAGAGAGATATTCCCCCGATAAAAACTGCTGCAATAGTGCGAAGAAGAAAACGTCTTGTAAATTTGTCATTGCGGAGCATATCACGGCTGACCATTTTTTCACGGAACTCTTTTCGTGCCTGCTCACCGCATTTCCAAAGCTTTTTTGCCTGTCTGCCAAACCACATTACAATTCTATATGTTAGGGTTGTCTTGATAAAACTGCGGCATTTAAGACGTATAACAAGGCTGTTGAAAATAAGAAGCATTAAACCGAAGTATAAAGCCGCGCCCACTCCGCAGGAGATGTAGAATACATCAGATGAATAATAAGTATCAAAGAATTCTTTTATTCCGTCAATGCCGTCAATGGCACATACAAAACAGATAGTTGCAAGTATACCGATTCCGATGTAAAGCTCCCCGAAAATTCTGTCGGGAGCAGAAAGAACGAATTTCTTTTCTTTTTTGCTGTATCCTCCTGCTATAAGTACGTATACAGCCATGATAACAGCTACAACAGCAAAGGGGATAAGCTCAACAAGTCCGCGGGTTACAAATTCATCATGTTCTTTTTCAGCTTCCAGAAACTGTTCAACTTCCGCAATAATATCGTCACTTGGGCGAATTGTGATTGTTACATCGCCCTCCGGCATCTGTTCCTTTGTGAACTGTGTTTCATCAACAAAAGGAATTGTGGTGAGTTCAGCATTTTCACTATTGGCATTTGTCACAGGTACAACGTCGTCAGTAACAGAAACTGTAGGGAGCGTATTTTCAACATTTTCGGTAACTTCTGCTGCGGAATTGTTGAAAACTTGTTCTTCATTCGCATCATCACGTATGATAGTCTCCTCAACAAAACTGCCATTTTCCTGCATTGCATCGTCGTAGTATGTGGCATCACTATCATCAAAGGAATAGCTATGTTCGTCCTCCACAACCATATATTTACTCATATCAATATAACCATATGGAAGTGGAGTAGAACCGTCAAGCTTGTAATACATTGTCGCACCAAGTTCGTCAATATAGCTGTCGCAGTCTTTAGTGTCAAAGTCAAAAATTGCATACCCTCTGCCGTCAAAATAATAATATGTCATACCGTAGTTTGTTGTAAACCAGTTCAGCATACCTGAACCATAATAACAAGGTAAATTATTATTGCACATAACTTCACCGTTTACATAAACAACGGAATATTCATTGAGAAGGTCATTGTGAGTCTTGTCAGTGTTGAAGTATTCGTATTCTTTGCCGCTTACACGATATTCGAAATCTCCCAGACCGTCAATGTCAAGTTCTCCAGCCTCGTTCATGACACCCATTTCCTGCAATATAGAAATTGTCTGTTTTTCGGCATATTCAGAACCGATATAATCCCCGTTCTCGTCAAGGTGATTAATATACATATAGCCTGCAATCAAAAGCTTACGATAAATCTCATTCAGATTTGAAATATTTCCATACTGCTGCTGGTCATCCATGTAATTATAGAATTCCTCGTTTTTTATGAATAGCCTTGCCGCACCCGCAGTACATACAAAAGTCATTACACAGCCTATAATTCCTGCTATGATTCGTGTCATTCTGCTCTTTAACATATTTATCCTTCTTTCTATTCACGGCTGATTTTATAGCCGATTCCCCAGACCACTTTAAGATACCGCGGTTCACTGGGATTAATTTCGATTTTTTCGCGTATGTGTCGTATATGCACCATAACTGTATTTTCCACGGAATAGGAATCCTCGTTCCATACGCGGCTGTAGATATCCTCTGCGGAGAATACTCTGCCTGCGTTTTCCATAAGCAATTCCGTGATTTTATATTCCGTAGCAGTGAGCCTCACAGGCTCTCCGTCAAGATATATCTGCTTTTCGTCGCGGTCAAGGGATAATCCACCGATACGAAGTACAGAGCTTTTTTTTACGCTGTCTGCGGCTCCCAGACTTAAATAACGGCGAAGATTAGACTGCACCCTTGCCACAAGCTCCATGGGATTATAAGGCTTTGTTATGTAGTCATCAGCTCCCATTGAAAGACCAAGTATCTTGTCGCTGTCCTCAGATTTTGCCGAAAGAACAATAATGGGGATATTTTTCATTGTGCGAATCTTCATCATTGCTGATAATCCGTCCATTTTCGGCATCATTATATCAATGAGAATAAGCTGTATATCCTCACGCATTAGTGCATCAACAGCTTCAAGTCCGTTGTATGCCTTTCTTGTGGAGAAACCCTCGCGCTCCAACAGTGCGCTGATAGCGTTTACAATGTCGTGGTCGTCGTCAACCACAAGTATTACTGAATTTTCAATGTTATTCATATTTACCACCTGTTTCGTTTATTTTATATTTTTCACATATCTTCTATTTTACCTCGCTTTCCCTGTCTATGTCAATATTATAAAACACATTTCTTATAATATTTCTGGGGTAAATCTTATTTTTTCCTTAACATTCATTCAGATATACACCAAAATAGCTAATCCGACATTTATTTTTTGTCGTCAGATTAGCTAAAATCACGATTTGAAAAAATTTTAGAATTTCCTCTTGACATTTTCGTTTTTATGGTGTATAATAATTAAGTCGTAAGTCGAAACGACGTTTAATCGTGGCGGCATAGCTCAGTTGGCTAGAGTACTCGGTTCATACCCGATTGGTCGTTGGTTCGAATCCTACTGCCGCTACCATATACGGCCCGTTGGTCAAGAGGTTAAGACATCGCCCTTTCACGCCGGAATCATGGGTTCAATTCCCGTACGGGTCACCATTGCACAAGCTCTCAAATGACGATATATCGCCATTTGAGAGCTTTTATTTTGTCGTAAAATCACGTTTGTTCTTTACTTGTTCTTTATTTTCAGAAAATGCAATAATATTAAGGGGTTCTCTAAAAACCAGAACACGAGCGAAATTTCGTATATGACAAATGTCAGTTACAAGGCGGCAAACCGCAGTAATACTTTGTGTATTGCAAGGTTTGACAACGCAGGAAATGATATTTGTCATAGAAAGTTCGCCGTGAGGGAGGTTTTTAGAGGTTCCCTTAAGATTTTTATGCCGATTCCTCATCAGGAGTCGGCTTTTTGCTGTTAAAGTTAAGGGCATTTGATACAGCATCGGAAACCTTCGCCTGTGCATCTTCAATCATATGACAATAAACGTTAGTAGTAGTTGAAACCGTCGAGTGTCCTAATGCTCCCGATACCGTCACGATGTCCACTCCCTGATTGACAAGGAGCGATGCGAACAAGTGTCGGAAGCTGTGCAAGCCGTAGAACGGAAGGTCGTGCTTCTCACAAAACTCACCGAGCCAGAAGTATGGAGTGCCGTTTTGCATCGGTTCACCGTTCCATTTCGTATAGAGCCTGTCTGTTTCTACCCACTTATCACCGTATTTAAGAGCTTGCTCGTCCTGTTCAGCCTTGTATTCTTTCAGCATATCCATTATTTCCTGCGGAAATTTCAGCGTTCTCTGTGACTTTCTCGTTTTAGTAGTATCCGTATAAACGCCTTGCTGTGCAGTATAATTAGAAGTTCTGCGTATTTTGATGATATTATTTTCAAAATCAACATCTTTCCATTCAAGTCCGAGAAGCTCGCCTCTGCGGAATCCACTGTATATCGCAAGGTTAAAAAATGTACGGTACTTCAAAGGCTCATCATTCAACAGCATAAGGAATTTTTCAATTTCTTCCAATGTATAAATTTTCTTTTCTGTCGGCTCTCCTTTGGGAATCGTCACCTTTGAACAGGGATTTTCCGATACAACACCCATTTTCACCGCATAAGTGAAGATATCAGAAATTAAGCTAAGGTTGTGGCGGATAGTCTTGGGAGCAAGTGGCTTTCCTGTTCGCTCATTTGCTCCGTCCTTGGACAACGTGTTCACAAATGCCTGTATCTGTCTTGGTGTTATCTTATCCATACGCATATGCCCAATGGCTGCGTATACTCTTTTGCGGAGCTGTAAAAGTCTTTCATATGTAGTGTTTCGAAGATTTGGTCTTGCATATTCCTCAAACCACTCCTCTGCAAACTCCTCGAATTTGACAGCCCTGCTCTGATAACCGTGCATACAAGCTTCCTCAAACATAACCGCCTGTCGATTCAGTTCCTTTTCAATCTGTTTCGGTGTCATTTTTGCATCGGGTTTCCACGTCATTGATTGGATTACCTGTTTGCCCTTTGTGTTATAGCCACAGCTCACTCTGATTGAGTAGCTGTCACCACGTTTCTGAATAGTTGCCATAAAAATACCTCCTTGGTAAATTCACAGCGTATCTCTCGAACTCAATTTTAGCGCACTTCTGGTGCTTTGTCAAGTACTTTTTTGATACGCTTTTACTCTATCTCTGTATTTCTTAATTTATTGTATGTAAATCTCTTAAATTCCTCACTAAGTCCGTAAGCATCAATAAAAGCAGTGGCTTTGCGTAATTTTGACTTCAAATTCTCCGTTTCGGATATACGCTTGGATTCTTTACTCAGATTTTCACGTGAGAAAGTCGCAGGCTGTCTGTATTTTTCCAGTTCAGCATTCTGCTTTTCTGCAAGCTTTCTCAACTCTGCATTTTCTTTGCGAAGTTCAGCATTTTCAGATTTCAGCTTTTTTGTTTGTTTTGTACTTGTAACGTGCTTTTTCGCCAAGTCAGAAAGAGTTTCATAATCCTCTTTTGAAACAGTAACCTTACCGCCGAAAACAGACTTTTTCGTTTCAACGCTGTCAATATCTATCAGCTTAACTTGTTTTTTCTCTACAGCATCAAGTTCTGCATTGATTTCCAAAAGTTTCTCAGCTTTTTCATCCATTTCTGATTCAAGATATGCAACAGCTGACCTCTTTTCTTTTTCAATGGAAGTAAGTTCATCAACCTTTTTCATTTGTTCCTTGTACTCAGCTACTTCAAGGCTTCCTCTGGACTTTTCAGGCGGCAGCGGTTCAATTCCATGTTCAAGACAAATTTTATTCAGCACTTCAACCTCAGCAGCTCGCCAACGGGCAATAGCTTGTTTACCCGTACCGTATCCCATTTCTTCCAAAGCCTTTGCGATACCATTCTGGATATCCTGCCCACGTTTGTGGTGTGCTATGGGGATATAGTCAATGTGCAAATGCGGAGTTGCTTCATCCATATGCAGAACTGCATTGAAAACATAAAAGTTTGGATTTCTTGATTGAAAATCTTTCATATATTCTTTCAGACATTCTGCAACAAGTTCAGCATCCTCTGTACCGACTCCCGAATCATCCATTTTACCGATTTGTACAACGTCCTCGTAAAAGCTTTTTCGTTTGTCGGCAGCTGTAACAACTGTATTTGACGGTTTCTGATGAAATAAGCTTTCATAATATGTACCGTGAATTTTTCTGTCATTTCGCTTTTGTTTTGCATTATAACGCTCTGTCGATTCAGCGAAAAGCTGGTTGTAAGCCTCACCCAAATCCTGACGGATAAATGTAACATTATCCTTGATTCTGTTTCGGTCAATATTCTCCGCAATGAATTCCCGATTATTATGTGTAAGGCTGCCCTTACCCTGACAGAACGAAATTCTCTTTTCTTTCATAATTCACCTCATTTCATATTCACAATGGGCAAGCACAAACCGTCACGATTGATTGATAAGAGTGACGGCAATGTGCTTGCGATAAGACGGCTCAAAGAGCCGTGTTTTACAAAAGGCTGCGCCATTTGTAACGCCATAGTACTTGTGACGGGGAATTCTTCCTCCATCACAAATACAGGCGCTCTCTGAGAGTGCGGGGAGCCCCCGCTGGCGATTTCACGCTGAAACAAATATCAGCGGTTAGTATTATGCCACGCATCAAACAATCCTGAACCACTATTATTTTCAGCCTAATCGGCTCAAAAAATCCGCTATCTCCGATACGCAATTTTTCATTTCAGCTCTGCCGTTTTTGTCCGATTTAAAAAACTCATCGCACAAATATTCGGCATAGTCAAAATGATGCAAAGCATAAACAAATCTTCCGTCCAAATCATCATCAGGCGATGCAGGAATTATCTTTTTCCATTCTCGCATAAGCCAGAGATAATCGCAAAGTATCTGCCACGCATTTTTCTCATATTCCCGATATGCTTTTTGCTCATTTACACGTTTCTGATATTCGGAAATATCAGCTTTTGTTGGAACTGTTTCTATGTCGATATTTAATCCGAAATCCGTGTTTAGTTTTTTCACGGCATCAATCGGTTTATTCAACTGAAAAAGCTTCTGTGTGAAACCGATAATATCGTGATGTTCACCGCAGCCGAAACAATGAAAATTATCACCGTAAATTTTAGCAGACGGAGTTTTTTCATTGTGAAACGGACAGAGCGTCATACCTCCACGGTCAATATGTAAGCCGTATCCCTCCGCAACTGTTTTCATATCAATAGCAGATTTTACTTGCTCAAATACCGTCACTTCTGAAAATAATTCATCAAATCAGCCTTGTTGACGAGAATCTTTCCACGCTTTCCCTGACCTGTGCGGACATATTTAACCTTGTCCTGTGCCACAAGCTGACGGACTGTATGCTCTGAAAGTCCGTGGATAACATCAGTACATTCCTTAATTGTGAGCATCTCCACAGGCTTTGCAGCTGTGTCTGCAACGTTCGGTGTCGCAGGCTCATCGTTTGTGAGCTGAATCAGAAGATTCATAATGTTGTCGATAATTTCATTTTTTCTTTGTGTAGTCATAATTTTCCCCTCTCTCTTTCTTGTCGGAAGTGTTAAATAATGTTGAGAACTAATACCAATCAAATAAAATCATAGTTATAGATTTGTGAACTTTCAGCATTATCGACATTATCGGCTTTTTTCTCAAAGTGTCGATTGTGCTGAAAATGTTGATAATTCACGAATTATAAATCAACGGATTAACATAAAGCACAATACTGCTTTTATTATTGCCGTTTGCTCCTTGTACTGTTTTACGCTTAATATAGCCATATTCTTCAAGCATTATTATTGTTTCGTTGAAATCATTAGCATTTCTGAAAAGCGTACATCGACAAATCTTGTAAAGTTCATTTTGTCGGATTGTTCTGATATTTTTTGCACGAATTCTGTCAATCACACGTTCTGCCTTTAATGTCGCCGTATCAACATCACCGAGGCTGTAAGCATAAATTGCTTGCTCACGATAGTATTCTCCTATTTCCACAGCGTTGCAGAATGTTTCAATTCCTACATCAACATTTGCAGGATTAACATTGTTTAAAGCACATTTTACGCAATGAATTATTCCGCACAAACGCAAAATCAGTCCGTGATATTTACCGCCCCAATCCTTGCAGAATGCCATATCCGTTATAAGCTTAGGCTCAATATGGTTATTGTACAGATTAACAAATTCCCTATAAGAATTTTCATCAAAATGAAGATACATCTCGTTTTCACTGTTGTACGAGAATTTGTTATAGAGCAGTTTATAGACAAGCTTTTTGTAATTTTCAGCAGTTTTCTCTGAAATAGGCTCTGTATCATATTTTCGTGTGCCTATATTACTTTTCGGGAAACAGTAAACGAATCGAGCTACAAGACCGCTTCCACGAAATGCAGCGTTATTCATTATGCCGTCAAAAACATAAGGCTGACAGGCAAGAGAAATTGAAAGATATGGCTTTTTCAAAATAATGCTATCTCTGGTTGCTCTGTCAGAAATATAGGTTTCACCATTCCACGATTTTAAAAGCAAGTCAAGATTAGGGATATTGTTGTTGTATCGTCCGCTGAAATTCCCCAACATTCCTGCTTCATCCGAAATCATAAGAAGTGTCCCGTTCTGCTCTAATTGGCTTACAAGTGATTCAGGCGTTATATCATCAACGACAATACGACGGAATGAATTTACGTCCATATCACACAATTTTGTATGAAGTTCTGCAATTTCATCAGAATCAGCATTCTCACTTTTTTCAAGAGCTGAAATCTGATTTTCAAGCATTTTTCTTTCAGCCATATTCTTGTAAATCTCTGTTTTATGCCCCTCATTCCAATCATAAGAAAACTGGACAAATGGACGTTTCACCATAGAAATTACAGGAGATTTTCTGAAACTCGGCTCTGCTATTGTCAGGGTGTCAAGCACAAGCGGCTCTGAATGGTCACTTTTTCCGCACATTCTGTACATTCCCGTAAAGCAATAACTTATTGCAGAAAGAATTACCGTTCCCGACATTGCAACATCTGTTGAGGTTGTTTCGGATATTCCCAATGTCATTTCACGGAGCAAGGGCGGTAATGCGTTTACGGGGAAAGAGAGTGTCGTCTCTTTTCCGCCTCGGAGCGATGTGGGGGGTGACCACGTTGTTTCGTTAGTCAACTATTCATCATCCTTTCTGGATTTTTTTATAGATGCGCATCTATGATGGTTGCGGTAAACATGAGGTGTGTTGTTCCGCTGTCAGATGTATTTCTCTCCTGACAATCCCATTTTACCATAACGTCACTTTTGAAATCCATAACATCACGTTATAATTCGTGCAAATTACGTTAAAAATTTCGCTTTTGCTACAACGTGTTATAAGTTGAACGTTATTATCTTGACTTTTTTGGGGCGTAATGGTATAATTATCATAACGTATTCTATCTTGGACGTTATAGAAAGGGAACATAATATGGATAAAGATAAAAAGATCCTGCTCTATCGTATCGACGATCAGGCTAAAAACGTTATTTTTTTAATCACTGAGAATGACGAAAAGGTGTGGAGAAATATATCCGAGGACGTATACAGAATTATCAGTTTCGATGATGTATTCAGGGATATAACAGAGTTCCGTAACAGTTTCCTTGACTACGAACAGCTCACCGATGAACTTATAGGAGCTATCAACGGCAGGGGCACGGTGTTCCGTGAGATAATGGAACGGTTTGATGATAACCGCCTGAATAGCTTCAATTTCTTTACACAATATTATTCTGATACACTCCGTGATGTGTTTACCGAAGCGAGAACAGACATTGACAAGGCAGGAGCGTTTTTATACACTCATACATTAAAGAAATCCACCGAATATGTAAACGATGTTTTCAACCATATCCGTGAGGTTATGCGTGATGATTGGAATTTTGACTTCAATTCCAAAAGCGAAATAAAAGCATTCAAACTCAGTTTCGATAAAATAATCATACGTGGAAATGCTCGGAACGATATATATACCGTAGCAGATACTGCACTTGTAAACTTCTTCTATGATTTCAGCTTTGCGATACATAAGATGAAGCTATATGTTTGTAAGTGTAAGTATTGCGGTAAGGTATTCCTCGGAAAGAAAAATGCTGTTGCCTGTGAAGCAGAGAGCTGTCAGGCAACCTACCAGCGTGAAGTAAAGAATGCCAAAAGGCGCAAAAGAGAGAACGGCACTTATAAGGTATATAGCACAAGGCTCAGTAACTATATCGGTCAGCAGAAAACAAAGCTGCCTGCCAAGGTGCTTGACAATCCTACGCTTGTGGAGAAGTTTGACAAGCAACGCAAGATGTTCACGAAGCAGATGCAGGACAAGCTCGATGAGTATGAAGCCGAGAACCGCCTGCCCGATGAGGAGCTGAGTGCTTTCTATGAGAAGATGAAGCAGGACGTTATGAGTTTTGTGTATGGTCTGGAAGCTGAGGTGGAGTGATGGAACTTTGATTCCACTGGCGTCAAAGTTGGATTCATTGGTTGGTTTTACTGATTATTCTGCTTCGATTTTTAGCATCAGCCGTCATTTTTTATAGAAAAGCTATTGAACAATTCGTCAAAATGTGGTATAATTAATTTAATTATATCATACGAAAGGACGATTCTGGATGGGTAAACCTATTACTTCTATCCCAAGTGCTAATATCCTGCTTTCTTCGCTGCGCTCTGTGGGATATACTCCTGAAACGGCAATAGCAGATATTGTTGATAACAGCCTGTCTGCTAACGCTTCGGCTATTACCATAGAGTTTGACTGGCAAGAGCAAGTCATTATCATTTCAGATAATGGCGATGGTATGTCTGAGCAAGAATTATTGAAATCGATGAATATAGGTTCCTCCGATCCGCTTGATTCGAGGAGCATTCATGACCTTGGCCGATTTGGTATGGGAATGAAGACTGCCTCCTTTTCTCTTGGAAAGAAACTGACTGTCCTTGCAAAGACCGGCAGCATCATTAATAATGCAAGCTGGGATTTAGACTATGTCAGAAAAGAGGATAAATGGCAGATACTTGTTGAAGACAGTTCTTCCACGTTTATCCGGCAATTGTCAGATAGGCTTTCAGAGTATGACAATGGAACAGTTGTATGCATTTCCAACATTGATAAGGTTATATCATCAGATTCTGCTAATGAGAAGAAGAAATTCTATAAGATGATAGAAAATGTAAAAAATCATCTTTCTCTTGTGTTCCATAGGTTTATGGAATCAGGAAAAATATCTATTATTGTAAACGGAACGCCATTATCTCCATGGAACCCCTTTATACCCGACAATAATGCTCGTCAGGAATTAGAGCCTGAAGAAGTAAACGAAAATGGGCATAAGGTTGTTATACGTCCTTATGTTCTTCCGCATAAAACTAAGTTTGCAAATGATGATGAAGTTAAGGCTGCCGGAGGATATAAAGGCTGGCTTCACCATCAGGGATTCTATGTTTATCGAAATGAACGTTTAATCATATATGGAACCTGGTTCGGCTTATTTAAGAAAGAAATGTCATTCAATTTAGCAAGGATCCAGCTGGACATATATTCAGACAGCGACTTTGACTGGCAGATAGACATTAAAAAATCAAAAGCCGTTCCTCCTGCATATACCGATGATATTATTCGGCTCGCTGCTGAGAAAGCAACAAAGCAGTCGGTAAAAGTATATAATTCAAGAGGTACATATTCCGACCGCAAAGGAAATGCAAATGCTCCTCAGCTTAGTTATGTATGGGAACAGCGTAAGGATTCAAGAGGATCGTATTCTTTTGTCCTTAATAAGAAGCACACTTTGCTGAATAAACTTAAAACAACTCTTGCCCCTGAGCAAAAAGAGCTATTAAACGCATATTTGAACCTTGTTGAAAAATGTTCTCCCATGGAGCTTTCAGGGGTTAATGATATGTCAGTAAGCAAGGGCAGTCTGCCTGAAAATGAATACTATTTACATTAGGTGTTGATAAGGTTCTAATGTAGCATAAAGGAATTAAGAGGTGATAATATGAATGAAATAATGAATGATTTTTCTCAATGGATGAAGCAAACTACAGGACTGTCTGACTCTTCTATCTACAAATATTCAAGAGCTGTAATAAATATCTCTAAGGATATGCACAAAATTGGAGTGATTAGAAAGCAACTTTATGAAATGAACTCCATTGAACTTGATTTGGCTATACAACTAATACTAAAAAATGTTGACTTTATAGATAAGAATACTCGAGGTAACAATATGTATAGCAGTAGTCTAAAACAGTTTCGCTGTTATCGAATTAATACCGAAGAAGCAAATCTAAATCAATCTGCTCTTGATGTTATAAAGAAAGATACATCTATTTCCATAACAGAACGAGAATCATTAATTAAATCTCGAGTTGGTCAAGGGACTTTTAGATCATCCTTGCTCGAAAAATATCATTGTTCTTGTGTTGTGACAGGAATAACAATAAAAAGCTTGCTGATTGCAAGTCATATCAAGCCTTGGTCAGTTTGTTCCAATGAAGAAAGACTTAGTACAGAAAACGGATTGCTATTATGTGCAAATTATGATAAGCTATTTGATAGTGGACTAATATCTTTTGACGATAACAGAAAAATAATTGTTTCGAGATATGTTGATGAAGCGAATAAAAAAAGGCTTTTCCTTAGCAAAGATATCTTTGCTAATATAACAATTTCTAACGAAATGAAACATAATTTTGAATATCATAGAGATGTTGTCTTCCTGAAATAATTATATTACCAGTCTTTTATTATTTTTAAAAATTATGGAATAATAAGGCGGAATTCAAACATATACTCGCATATGTTTGAACGGTATTACGGCTGTTATTCAATCATATTCTGTTCTTGAATATATCACTAAGATGCTTGGAAACTACACTTTTAACATGGGAGTCTTGAATGCATTAGAATTTGGCGCACCGCAGAGAAGAAACCGTTTTGTATTTATTGGAATAAAGAAGAAGATAGCAAAAACAATTGAAATGCCAATAGGAACATTTACAGAAGATAATTACAGGACAGTGAAAGATGCCATAAAGGATATTGAAAACGTACAAACAGTGTTTGAAGCCTCTGAAGACATAGGTACCGAGCTGACAGACGATTATGAAACCACTTCGCTCACCCCTTATCTCAGAGACAGCAAAAGACTGTATAATCACATCATTACTCAAACAAGAGCTGTAGCCAAAGCACGTTTTGAAGCTCTTAGTCAAGGTGAGAATTTTCATTCCCTTGATGCTGCACTAAAAGAAAACACCTATACAGACGTTAGCCGCACGCAGAATACAATCTATCAGCGCCTGAACTATGAAAAGCCGTCAGGCACAGTTCTTAACGTCCGTAAGTCTATGTGGATTCACCCCACAATAAACCGAGCAGTTAGCGTAAGAGAAGCAGCCAGACTGCAAACATTCCCTGATTCTTTTGTCTTCTGCGGAACAAAGGATTCACAGTATCAGCAGGTAGGCAATGCCGTACCACCGATACTTGCTGAGGCTATCGCTGAACATCTTGCATTATACTTGGATAAAAAGAAAAATGGCTGATAATCATAGTAAAGAAGTTCGCAGTATGAATATGTCTCATATTCGGAGCAAGGATACCAAGCCTGAGATCATAGTAAGAAGTTTTCTTCATCGCAATGGCTTCCGTTTTAGAAAAAATGATAAACGGTATCCGGGTAAACCAGATATCATACTGCCAAAATATAAAACAGCTGTCTATATCAACGGCTGTTTTTGGCATATGCACGATTGTGAAAACTTTGTATGGCCTAAATCGAACACGGAGTATTGGACTAACAAGCTCATTAATAACAAGAACCGTGACAAAAAGTATCATGACCAAATGAAAGAGAAAGGTTGGAAAGTCATTGTTGTTTGGGAATGTGAGATTAATGAGTGCAGGCTAAACCGTCTTATTTCAGAGATTAAAGGAGAATAGAATATGGCTTTAATAACAAAGGATAATATGAAAAAACTTGATAAAGACAGAAACAGTGTACATAGCAAAGTTAGAGCTACATATACTACATTTACAAGTGACGGAAAGAAATATTTTCAGATTGATACTTATGGAAGCCCTACAAGAGAAATGAAGGACAAAATAAGTCAATCTATTCAAGTTGATAAAGAAATGGCAAAAGAGTTGATTAAGCTTATGATGGATACATTTGATATACTCGACTAATTCGAGAGAGCAATAAATTGTTATGTGAATCAGTATGATATCAACTGGAATTTTTTAATAAGTAAATGTTACCTAAGCAAAACTGCTTACTACATGAGTTTATTAATAAGGTGCTCGACAATTTATTGACAAAACATGCTCTGTAATAACTGGCAAAGATACTATGAAAAAATATAGCAATCTTGTAATAGGAAAAACAAGTAAGCATTTCACAAAACTGGAACTTTGATTCCACTGGAGTCGAAGTTAGAAACAGCGTAAAATCAGGAAATGTTGTTGATTTTTCGATATGGATATGATATAATAGTAAGTAAAGATTTACGATTGTCAGGCTAAAGAAAGTCGATAATAAAGCTGATGAAGATATTACATTTCATAACCCCATAGAGGAGGGCTGATCATGAAGCATCAAGTACATAGAAAAACTGTTACCGATAGAATCCATAAACAGCGTGTACAAAGTGTTGCCGGAACAATGGCGATCGAGGGGCTTACGCTGAGTGAAGCAAGCAGGCGCAACCTTGACAGATATGCCAGCGGTCAGGCGGATTTCCAGCAGATCATGGCAGAGCTGAAAGCAAAGTATCAGAGGGCGGAGTAATGTTTTCAAAATATGATGTGTACACTACGGTGCAGTCGCTCTACTGCTATCCGGATTCTGATGTGCTGAAAAATAAGCTGAATATCCGGGACAGGGACGAACTGAAAAGGGCGGAGGAGGAGATCACCGCCCTCAAACAGTATATGCTTATGGAAACGCCTATCAAGGGGCGGTTTACCAAGACGCAGCTTATGAATATCCACCGCTTTCTGTTCGAGGATATCTATCCGTTTGCAGGACTTATCCGCCGTGAGCAGATCAGCAAGGGCGATACTATGTTCTATCCGCCGCATCTGATCGGTCAGGAGCTGGACAAGGTGTTTGCCAAGCTGCACACCGAGAGGATGCCGCACGAAACGGACAGGAAACGCCAGATCGAGCATTTGTCTTATATCATGTCCGAGCTGAATATCATTCACCCGTTCCGTGAAGGCAATGGAAGAAGCCTCCGTGAACTGATACGGTGTATGGCACTGCATTATGGCTTTACACTGGACTGGAGCCGTGTGGATCGGGATACGATGCTCAATGCAGCGGTAAGGTCGGTGGTTGATGACAGGGCGTTTTGTGATGTGATCGTGGCGTGTATTGTTGAGGGACAGAGATGCACTGAAATAAGTCTAAATAAGAAATGAGGTACAAATATGAATAGCAATCCGTTTTATAATCAGTTTTTTAATCAGCAGTATGTAAATCCCGACTATTATCGCCAGAGTCAGGAACAGATCATTCAATATCAGCAGGAACAAAGCAAAGAAGTGCTGAACGTGGTAAAAGCTGTTCACGACCTTTGTGATGCCTACAAGAAGTTAGATTCACAGCATCAGCAGCAGGCGTTTTATCTGGCTCTTGCGGAGATGGCGAAGGAATCCGGATGGAACAGCAGATAACTATTATTTGAGAAGGTGATATATGCCCCGAGGAAAAAACATAAATCTATTCCTTATGGACGGAGATGCAAGCGGACGTATCAAATGCACCCTTGCTAACTGGACAGGCGTTGCATATAAGATACCTCGCACCGAAATAGAAAAATGCAAGAACCGTGAAGATCTCAAATGGAGCGGAGTTTATTTCCTTTTTGGCGTTTCCGATGACACCGGGGAAAACATCGCATATATAGGACAGGCTGGCATCAGAAAGAACGGTGAGGGCATTCTTTACCGACTTATGGAGCATAAGCGGAATCCTGATAAGGATTACTGGACAGAAGCTGTAGTGTTTACAACCTCCAACAACTCCTTCGATCCGACAGAGATAAGCTATCTTGAAAATAAGTTCTGCAACCTGGCAATCGAAGCCAACAGGTACATCGTCAAGAACGGAAATGATCCGTCTCCCGGACATATCACCGAAGAGAAAGAGAGCGAGTTGGAGGAGTTCGTGGACTATGCGAAGCTCATTATGGGTACGCTCGGTCATAAGATATTCGTTCCGCTGAATAAAACCGCTCCTGTTACCGAAGATACCTCAGCTACTGCATCTGAGGAGATAGAGCTTTTCTTCACTCGCACTATCAAGAAGCTCAACTTTACCGTCGAAGCATCTGCCAAGCAGACCACAGAAGGTTTTGTCGTTCTGAAAGGCAGCAAGATCGCTCCCAGCAGCGGTACTGATGATACTATATCATCCGGTAATCGTAAAAAGCGTGAGGAATGCAAGATCATTGACAATATCTTACAGGAAGATGTGCTGTTCACCAGTCCGTCCAGTTCAACTGAGTTTGTTACGGGGAAAAGCTGTAATGGCTGGGTGTCATGGAAAACTAAGGACGGAAAGACATTGCATGATCTGGAAGAAACGATTGATGTAGAATAAAAACAATATGTCGATAGGGGGATGTATATGTTTTTCAAAAAGAGATTTGAGAATGCTATTAAATCTCATGAATCTGAAACGATTATTTTACAAAATACTGTTAATGAAGCGATAAAAAACGAAGAGTCTATTAATCAACTTAGAAAAGATAATAAATCAATAATCCCCAATATAGAAAAGCTTATCAATTCCATTGCGAATACCCCAAAGGAGTTTGATGACGAATTTGAAGCACTTCATTCTAATTATGATAATATCACGCAACTACATGGCACAGAGAAATATGAACACAAACTTGAAGTATCTCTTAAAGTGTCTAACTGGTTTCTTACCGTTGGAGCATCTCTGTTGGCTGGTGTAGGTATCAGTATGGTTGTCCCAAATGATTATAATGAATATAGCGAAGAAGCCCCCTTAGAAGAAATAGATAATAACGAACTATACTCTGATCTTGAACCTCATGATGAATCAGAAGCAACTAATGATTCTGATAATGCAACTGTTATCATAAAAGTAATACTTGCATTGCTTGGCGGTGGATCTGTTGTAATCGGAACCGTCATTCGTCCAATCAGTTACTTTAATGCAGCTCGAAAAATAGAGGAACAAGTGTCTGGAATTAAAGAAAGTGTTAATCAACTTGATAAATACATAGCAGATTTATCAGAACTCTATAGCAACACCGATAATACTTTTACTACTGTTCATCAGTTATATGATAGCCTTTTCTACCTTTTTGATTGCGATTATATGAAAATATCAGATCAAGAAAAGACACGGTTATTAGAATTGGTTAAGTATGCGAAGATAATTTCAGAATTGCTCCATAAAAAGTTGGAGGTGCCAAGCGATGAATGATGAGAAAATAACAAAGTCAACGCAGGAACAAGCTGTCGCTTCATGGATAGACTATCTATACCAGTCAAGAATTGCAAGTATTATCAGGGCATTGGCAAATCAAGACTTTAATCTTGAAAACTCACTTGCTGAATTGCAGAAAATAAAAGAGTTTATTAGCAATCCTGCACACATTCTTGGTAATCCGCTTAGTAAGCATGGAGAAATAGCAGAGAATTTTCAAGTATACGTTTCAAATGCGATTAAGATGCTTACAGGCGAAGCAACTGAATATACTTTTGAGAATGTTGGCAGAACTGCTCCAGAGGACTATCTAAAAAATGGTGCACCTGTACAATCGAAGTTTTACCATGAGTATGCTAAAACATTTAAAGCAGTATGCAATCACTTGAATACATATTCTGACTTTATAAGAAACGGTGGAACTTATGATATACCCAAAAATCAATATGAATGCATAGTAGATATACTATTCCGTGGTGATAACGCAAGATCATCTTTGTCAAGAAGCGATGAAACACTATATAAGAACATTCGTGAATGGGAAAATCAGAACAATATCAAGTTTGAAGATGTAGTAAAACCATCTATCGTTAATTATGATGATGTTCAAATTAACAGATCATTTGATACATTAGAAGCCGAAAAACAGGATATTATACATCAAGATAATGAAATCAGAAAAGAAATATATCACAATAATAGTTCAACCGTGAAAGAAGCAGCGAAAGTTGCTGGTGTATCGGCTTCATTAGAGGGCGGAACGGCTTTCATCTTTGGCATAATCAGAAAAATCAAGTCAGGGAAGAAAATAACTGATTTTACAACCGAGGATTGGAAAGAGGTTGGTGTCGATACAACTATAGGAACAGCAAAAGGCGGAATTCGAGGAACCGCTATCTATTATCTTGTAAATCAGAAAAATGTTTCTGCCCCTGTAGCCAATGCAATTATGACAACATCATTTGGGATAATTGCAGAAGCACTAAAAGTCCGTCAAGGAAAAATAACAACAAATGACTTTTATGATAATTCTATGTCTATAAGTTTAGAAGTATCTATCAGTACCATTTCATCTGTTGTGGGTTCTGCAGTCATTCCTGTTCCGATTTTAGGCACTATTGTAGGGAATACTGTAGGAATGTGGATATACAATATTGCCAAATCTGTTCTTACTCAGGCTGAATTACATTCAATCAAACAGAAAAATCTGGAATTAGAACTTTTACAACAGAAACTCGATATAGAATACAAGCAGTATCTTGAGGCAATAGATAAGCGAATAAATGATTATAATTGCATTCTTTCATACGCTTTAGATGATGATGCTTTAGTTGCATACGAAAGTGCAGAAAAGGCAGCATATCATCTTGGCTTGACTGATAAAATAGAAGAATTGTCGATTGAGGAAAGAGATAAATATTTTTTGAGCTAACATAATACGGCTGCACCCGAAGGCACAGCCGAAAATAATCAAATATAAACCATACAATCAAACACAGATTCTCTTGCCATAAAGAGTAAACAATTTTCAAGCTGTGCAGCAGTTTTAATATCGCCATTCTCAACTGCAAGGAGGTATTCTTTGTCGGATTCTTTCCACAGCTGAACCTGACGGTCAATTGCATCAGCGACTTTCTGTTCTAAATCATCCAGATATACTATGATTTGTCCGTTATTTACAAGCTTGCGAAGTCTGTCGGGATACTTGCTTGCAGAAAAAGAAATATGATATTTCACGCTGTCGCTATGATATGTTTTAACGCTTTCTTTATGCGTATCGGCATCATAACGAGTTACAGTATTGGTAGTTATATCAAGTAACCACAACGGAACTGATTTGTTCGTTTGAGGATTGATTGCAGTTTGAATACTTTTGAATTTTTTCATAAAAACATCTCCATTTTTCATAATCGGAAAGCTATGTCGTGATTAATTCTTGTTCTTTATTTGTTCTTTATTATCACGAAAAGTTACGAAAAATCAGAGTAATCAAGTTTTACTAATTTGCTCTGAAATGACGTAATATCCGCATTTTCTTTGGATTCAAAAAAGTCGTAAAAAACGTGAGGGGATTTTCAATTCCCGTACGGGTCACCACACCGCATTCCCACAAATGCCTATATATCGGCGTTTGTGGGTTTTTACTTTTTACGAAAATTGCCGTTGTCCGTACCCGCCCAATAATCCTGTGACTACCGCAAACGTAGAATATGTGTTAAAATAACTCTAAAGGAATTCGGCGGAGTGCAAGACACTCCAAAGAGCAGATTGGAGTTAAAGAAACATGGATAAAACAGCAAAAACCAAA
>JAZNZK010000010.1:0-143139 GCA_045594905.1 Ruminococcus sp. | reverse complement strand
TTGGTTTTTGCTGTTTTATCCATGTTTCTTTAACTCCAATCTGCTCTTTGGAGTGTCTTGCACTCCGCCGAATTCCTTTAGAGTTATTTTAACACATATTCTACGTTTGCGGTAGTCACAGGATTATTGGGCGGGTACGATTTATCGCAGAAATTAATTTTTCTGCGATATTTTTTATAAATTTTCAGCTCCCCTATTGACAAATGGAAAAAAATATGATATCATAAATATATGAACAGATGTTCATATAAAGACGATTGGAGACTGAAGCTGTTATGGAAAAAAATTATAATATTTTGAATCTGGGATGTGCTCACTGCGGAGGAAAAATTGAAGAAGCTATAAAAAAAATTGACGGTATTGAGGATGCTGTTCTTAACTTCCCTTTACGTAAGATTAAAATAAAGGGAGATATAACCGACACACTCCTTGACGAAATTAATTCGATAGCGGGAAAAATCGAAGCAGGAGTTGAAATTATCCCCGATAGTCACGGACATAACAACGCTAAATGTGAAGATAACCACGAGCATTATTGTGAATGTTGTCACGACCATGAACATCATCACCACAGTCACGATGAAAAATCCAATGAGAAAAAAACTGTAAATATAGACATTCTTCTTTTCGTTGTTGGTATACATATTTTTGTTGCTGCAATTGCTGTTCAGCACCTCACAAATTTTTCGATGACTTTGTTGATTTATATTGCGGCGTATCTTCTCCTTGGCTTCAATGTCCTTACTGCTACGGTGAAAAATATCCTTAAAGGGAACTTCTTTGACGAAAACTTCCTCATGACCATTGCAACAATCGGAGCTTTTATACTTGGCGAATATTCTGAAGCTGTGGGAGTTGTTCTATTCTTCAAAATCGGTGAATTATTTGAAAACCATGCTGTAGCTAAAAGTCGTAAAGCAATTACAGATGTTGCTGCTCTTAAAGTTGAAAAAGCAACAGTTTTAAGAAACGGCGATTACATCAGTATTGACTCAGATGAAATTAAAGTCGGAGATATACTGCTGATTAAAACTGGTGAGCGTATAGCCGCCGACGGAATTATGGCAAACGGCGAATCAAGGCTTGATACATCAGCTATAAATGGAGAGCCTGTTCCGCTTACAGTTCGAAAAGGCGATAAGCTTATGTCCGGCTGTATAAATCTTGCAGATACTTTTACAATGGAAGTTACTGCGGCCGCTTCGGAATCTATGATTTCAAGAATTGCACAGGCAGTTGAAGATGCTACATCTCAAAAGCCACAAATAGACCGTTTTATTACGCGTTTCTCAAAAATATACACACCTGTTGTTATAATTATTGCTGTACTGACTGCTTTGCTTGGCTCAATTATTACAGGAGAATCAACTAAATGGATTTACTCAGCTCTCACATTTCTTGTTATAAGCTGTCCATGTGCTTTGGTTCTCAGCGTTCCTCTTGCTTATTTTTCCGGAATCGGCGCAGCTTCAAAAATGGGAATACTTTTTAAAGGTGGGAATTCTCTTGAAGCTTTAGGAAAAGTCAGAACAGTGATTTTCGACAAAACAGGAACTCTCACAAGCGGCATTTTTACTGTAACTGATATTCAGGTTTGTGATACTTACAACGAAAATGAGCTTCTCAGAATTTGCGGAAGCTGTGAGCAGATTTCGACACATCCTGTTGCTGAAAGTATTACATCATATTGTAAAAATAGTGGCATTGAACTGTCTCAGCCGCAATCATCGGGAGAATTGGCAGGCAAAGGCGTTTATGCGATTCTGGATAATAAAAGTGTATTATGCGGCAATGAAAAGCTTATGAGCGAAAAAAATATATCTATCCCACATATGTCTGAAATCACTCTCGGAAACGTAGTATACGTTTCTGTTGATAATAAGATTATTGGACGTATAGTTGTTTCAGATTCAATAAAAAGAACTTCGGAACTGGCTGTTTCTCAGCTGAAACAAATGGGACTTCATATTGTTATGCTTACAGGCGATAAAGCTGATAATGCAGATGCTGTAGGAAATTCAATTGGTATTGATGAAATAATAAGCGGTCTCATGCCAGATGAAAAACTTGCTGAGCTTAACAGAATCCGCGAAAAAAGTGGTGCTGTGATGTTTATAGGAGACGGTATAAATGATGCACCTGTACTTGCGGGTGCAGACGTAGGCGGCGCAATGCAAAGCGGCTCTGATATCGCTTTGGAAGCCGCAGACGCTGTATTTATGAACAGTGAACCTACAGCAGTTGTTTCTGCCAAGAAAATTGCTGATAAAACATTGCGTATATCATATCAGAATATAATTTTTGCATTGGGAATCAAGGCGCTGGTTCTCATTCTGGGTATATTAGGTTTTGCGAATATGTGGCTTGCTGTTTTTGCCGATTCTGGAGTTGCAATGCTGCTTATTCTCAATTCAATAAGAACTCTTAAATTCAAAAAGGAGTAGATGTAATGAAAAATAAAAAGCATTTGCCTTTATATGGAATAGGACCGATATTGTGTCTTCCATTGGCAATAATAACGTTCATATTGTTTTTATTAAGTTTAAACAAAAAAATACCTACAACAAATTTTGGACAAATTATAAATACAATATTTGGGGTTATAGGTATTGTGTTTATTATTGGAGCAATTGCATTGCTTATCGGTTGCGATACAGGTGGAAGATTGAGCACAAATATCAAAGAAAACAGATTGAAAACAAATGGCTCATACCGATTTGTAAGAAATCCGCGTTATTCTACATTTTTACTTGTGGAAATAGGTTTAGCCCTTGTATGCCATAATTTATATCTGCTCATAATTCCCGTTTTATTCTGGATTGAAATGACTATAGTATTAAAAGAAACAGAAGAAAAATGGCTGACTAATCTTTATGGTCAGGAATATTTGGATTATTGTAAATGTGTGAACCGGTGTATTCCATGGTTTCCAAAAATAAAATAGTTTCTCTTTAATCAAAAAAGCGGCTAATGATTAATAATCAAAAGCCGCTTATATTTTTACATATTTGCAATCTGGTTTACAGCAGGGTCAATCCAGTCACCCTCATAAAGCTCAATTGTTCCTTGGTCACAGTGCTTAGCTAGCTCGGGTGCAATAGGAATCTGTGCAATTACAGGAATTCCATATTCCTTGGCAATATCCTCAATGTGACTGTCACCGTAAATCTTGTGCTTCTTTCCGCAGTCTGGACATTCAAAATAGCTCATGTTCTCAACAATACCAATAATCGGGATATTCATAAGCTTTGCCATTTTTACAGCCTTTTCAACTATCATTGAAACAAGCTCCTGAGGAGATGTTACGATAACAATTCCGTCAACAGGAATTGACTGGAATACAGTCAGCGGAACGTCGCCTGTTCCGGGAGGCATATCAACAAAAAGATAGTCAACATCTTTCCAGATTACATCTGTCCAGAACTGCTTTACAACTCCTGCAATAACAGGACCTCTCCATACAACAGGGTCGGACTCATTTTCAAGGAGAAGATTAATTGACATAACATCAATTCCCATTTTGCTCTTGCTGGGAATGATACCAAACTCGCATGCATCAGCTTTACCGTGGAGACCAAAAGCCTTAGGAATTGAAGGACCTGTAATATCAGCATCAAGAAGACCGACATTTTTGCCAATTCTCTGCATACCCACAGCAAGCATTGAGGAAACCATAGTTTTACCTACGCCGCCCTTACCGCTGACAATTCCAATTACCTTGCCGATTTTACTCATTTCATTAGGCTTTTCGATAAGGCTTTGAGGCTCTTTTCTGCTTGCGCAATCACTTCCGCAGGTAGAGCAGTTGTGTGTACATTCACTCATTTTCAAAACTCCTTTAATATTAATCTTTACTTATATATTATATCCTATTTTCAGGAATTAGTCAATATAGACGTTATAAACCGCACAAAGCCTTATATTAGCAGACTTTGTGCGGGATTTATTTTATTTGAGATTGATATACTGTGTAATATCGTCTCTCATGCGGATAACTTCACGGCGAGCTGCCTTTGCAAAATCACGCTCATCACAGCCCTCCTTCTGATATGCACACATAACAGCACGACTGGAATTTACGATAGCGCCAAGACCGTTCTCGTCAAAACCGCCCTTTAAGCCTTCAGCTCCACCACCCTGCGCACCATAACCTGGAACAAGGAACATTGTATGAGGAAGTCTTTTTCTCAGCTCTGTAAGCATTTCAGGGTATGTAGCGCCAACAACAGCACCTACAGCAGAATAGCCATACTTACCAATTGTATCAGCGCCCCACATTTCGCAAAGGTCGCCCATTTTTGCATAAATAGGTGTACCGTCCTCCAGCTTTAAATCCTGTAATTCTCCGCTTGAAGGATTTGAGGTCTTAACAAGCACATAAATACCTTTGTCCCTTTCCTTGCAAACTTTAAGGAGAGGAGCAATTCCGTCTGTACCGAGATAACCATTTACTGTGAGAGCATCAGCACCAAAAGCCTCAGATACATTTTCACCTACTGCTGTAGTTCCAAGGTGTGCATTTGTATAAGCTTCCATTGTTGCGCCAATATCGTTACGCTTACCGTCGGTAATAACAAACATACCATTGAGCTTTGCATAACGGATAGTTTTTTCAAGAGTTCTTATACCATAGTGTCCGTACATCTCATAATATGCAGCCTGTGGCTTGATAGCGGGAACTATATCGTGGATTTCGTCGATAATAGCCTGATTGAAGTCATAAATCGCTTTAGCAGCTGCTTTGAGTGTAAGCCCATCCTGTTCAAGATAACGTCTGCGGATAAACTCAGGAACGTATTCAAGCTTTGGATCAAGACCTACTACCGTAGGATTTTTCATTTCAATGATTTTCTCAATAAGTCTGTCAAATGACATTTTTATTCCTCCTGTAATATATATTTTATGGCATAAGCCTATTTATCTTGCGTCATATCTGATGACACCCTTTGAAATTGTAACAAGTGCCTTTCCTGTCAATGTCTGTCCCTTGAATACAGTATTTTTGGATAAGGAATGAAGCTTTTCAGGATCAACAGTCCATTTTTTGTTTATGTCAGCAATTACAAGGTCGGCTGTACTGCCCTTTTCAATTGCGGGTATATCAAGACCCAGTATTTTTCTCGGATTTACACACATAAGCTCAACCAGCTTTTTCAGCGTAATTTCGCCAGTATGATACAAAGCTGTGAGAGTTGCCGCCAGAGATGTTTCGAGTCCAAGAACACCGTTGGGAGCTTTTTCAAAATCAGCCTTTTCCTGTGGAGCGTGAGGTGCATGGTCGGTTATGATACAATCAATTGTACCGTCCTTTATACCCTCGATTATAGCCTTTACGTCGTCATCTGTACGCAACGGCGGATTCATTCTGTAGTCTGCATCACGTTTTTCCAGAAGCTTATCTGTAAACATAAAATAATGGGGAGCAGTTTCGCAAGTTACTTTTACACCCTGTGATTTTGCAAAACGAATCATTTCAGTACTGCCCTTTGTGGAAACGTGGCATATATGTATTCTTGCATCGACAGAATGTGCAAGTATCATTTCACGAGCTGTTATGTAATCCTCAGATGCTCTGTCCATTCCTTTAACACCAAGATTTTCAGAAATTTCGCCCTTATTCATAATACCGCCGTTAATTATGCTTAAATCCTCACAGTGAGAAGCTACAAGAAGTCCATTTTCCTTTGAAAGTTCAAGTGCCTTACGCATCATTTCTGCATTTTCAACAGGTCTGCCGTCATCGGAAATACAAATGCATCCTGCTTCTTTCAGAGCATTATAATCGCAAAGACCGTTTCCGCTCATGCCGCCTGTAATACAGCCAACTGGATAAACATCAACTCCTGTATTAACAGATTTATCAATAACATAACGTATCGTATCGGGATTATCGCAGATTGGATTCGTGTTCGGCATAGCAAGCACGCCTGTAACTCCACCAGCAAGGGCAGCTACACAGCCTGTTTCTATTGTTTCTTTATGAGTAAATCCAGGGTCACGGAGATGAACGTGCATATCAAACAGCGAGGGCATAAGCACAAGATTTGTTCCGTCAATTGTTTCATCTGCCGCTGCTGTGATATTTTCAGCAATATCCGCAATTTTGCCGTCCATGATAAAAACGTCTGAAACAAAATCGTTTTTCACATCGACGGCACGGATATTTTTTATTAAAATTGATGACATAAGCTCCTCCTTTTCAGTTAATCAGCAGAAAAAATGCCTGTCCGAGGTTCAGACAGGCAATTATCTACACTACTTGCAAACCTCATAGCTCTGATTAACAGGGGTTTTCTTTATTATAACATATTTCGACGGAAATGTAAAGTCTTTTCAGCGTTTCTTTTTCTTGGATTTCTTCTTTTTCTTACCAAAAATCAATTTCAACAGAGTAATACCGATTACAGCAGCGGCACTTAGAGTAACTTCGGCAATTTCCTGCTTATCTGATTTCGGGCTGTTCTGCGCTGTATGTATATCTTTTACTTTTGCATTTCCTATTGCCTTATCTGTGCCGAATCCAAAAGAAAATTTTTCAGTTTCCTTGCTATATTCCATACTATTCCTCCTTTTTGGGCTCGGCTATAAGAAATTTAATTTTCTTTCCCTCATCGCTGAACATCTTTTCATGCTCTGTAACAAAATTTTCAATACCTGTTTCGCTGTGAAGGTCAAATGTTTTAAATTTGATAATGAATCCTGCCTCTTCAAAATATTCAAAGGATTCTTCAAAAAGTTCATCATCATCTGTTTTAAACCAGATTTCACCCTTTAAAAATTTTTTATAGTTCAAAAGCTGTCTTGTATGGGTAAGACGGCGTTTTTTATGCTTTCCCTTAGGCCAGGGATTACAGAAATTAATATATATTCTGTCTGCTCTGTCGTTTTCATCCCAAGCTAAATCCAGACGTTCAATATTTTGGATTGCTATACGAACATTATCTGGATTACGCCCTACCGCCTCGTAGGCAGTTTCAAGCTTTCTTTTTGCAAGGACAAGCATTTCGTTTTTTATGTCCATAGCGATAAAGTTTATTTCGGGATGTGCAGGAGCTGCCTGTGAAATAAATCCGCCCTTTCCACAGCCTAACTCCACATACAATGGACGTTCAGGTTCAGGGAAAAGTTCTGTCCATTTTCCTTTTTGTTCTGTGGGGGATTTAACGTAAAAATTGCAGGCTTCAAGCTCGGGCTTAGCCCATGGTTTATGTCTTATTCTCATAAAAACTCCTTAATAAAATATTATATATTTATTATACCACATCTTAGAAAATTTTCCAACCCCTTTTTGAAAAAATTTAAAGAGTTGACATTTTAATTTTAATATGATATAATATTTATATAAAATTACAATCACATCTTTAATATAAAGGGAATGGGGTAAATTATGAAAAAAATTATTAGTGGTATTGTTACATTGGCAATTATAGGTTCAATAATGACAGCTTGCGGTAAGGATGATGAAACTACTAAAGAAACAGATACAGCAGTTACACATGAAGCAAATGAGGAAATCAAGGTAACTGATACAAAAGAAGCTTCAACAGAAACAAATGAAATAGAAATAGATTTTGATGAAAGTAAAACTGTTTTTGACACTGAAAAAGAATCCGAAAATAAATCTTCTGAGAATAAGAGCGAAATGGAAACTAATGAAAAAGGCTTTGTAAAGACATTATATGCATATTTTGAAGCCTTAAATGAAAGCGACTATGAAAAAGCACTAAAATACTTTTATCCAACTGAAATTGTTGACGGACTTATTGAAGTTTCAGAAATACAAAATACAGATTTAACAGCTCTTGTTGCCTCTGATATTGAAGCTAAAAGTTATGAAATAACAGATATTGAAATTGAAAGTGAAATATCTAAGGATGACCTCAAAGAACTATCTGATACCATGAATCAGATGTACTATACTGTTGATACTGTGAAAAATTATAATAAAGATATAGATTCAATGAGCGAAGAAGAATTAACAGAAATTCAAAACAAAATAATGAATATTGAGGAGAATGAAGTTGAGAAGAAATATACAGTTACAGAAGGATATGATGTAACTGTAAATTATCTTGTTGACGGCGAGCCTGATGAGGATTACTTTTATGTATTTAATGTAGAGGGTGAAGGCTGGATGCTCCAAAACTCCATGAGAAAATACATAAAAAATTCAAGACAATCTTCCGCAAATGCCGACTCCAAAACAATAATAATTGCTTATAATACTGCATTGACAGAATTAGATGAAATGGGTGCTAATCTTAGCGGAACATTCATTTTATGCTCTGACGAAAGCAAAAACTATAATGTTCCTGACGATTTTTCAATTGATGAGATTAATGAGATAGTTGGATATTATTATACTTTTGAAGAAGATTGTAAATATTTCGTTATTATAAGTAACGGTGTATGCTATTATTGTGCTGTTTCTGCTTTTGAAGATACGGTTGGCACGTATCCAGTTTATACAATACCCAAAAGCTGTAATCAGGGAGCGCTTGAAACAGAAGAAGTTCCCGACATTAGTGATTACACATTTGACGAACTTTATGAAATATCAAAAGAAATTGTAAAATAAGAGAATAAGCGGTATTCCAATTCGGAATACCGCTTTAAAATTAGTCTGCTATAAATGCCGCAAACGCCTTGTATGCCATATACAAGTCAAGCTTTGATATGACTTCATAAGGTGCGTGCATTGACAATACGGGAACTCCCATATCAATTGTATCAACATCAAGATTGGCTATATAAGCCGCAACTGTACCGCCGCCGCCTGCATCGACTTTTCCCAGTTCGCCAGTCTGCCATATAACATTTTTATCGTTCATAAGTCTGCGAATTCTGCCTGCAAACTCTGCTGATGCATCGGATGTACCAGATTTTCCACGTGAACCTGTGTATTTTGTAATACATACGCCTTTGTTTACATATGCTGCATTGTTTCTCTCGTTTACCTCAGGGAATGTGGGATCAAAGGCAGCGTTTACGTCTGCTGAAAGACACTCAGAGGCAGAAAGTACATCTCTGCCCTTGGCTCCGAGAGCTTCTGCAATATCTTCAATGAAATATCTGAGATAAGACGAACAAAGACCGGTATTACCGTCACTGCCTGTTTCTTCCTTATCAGCAAGTATAGTTACTGTTGTATGAACAGGTGATACACAGCTGATAGCTGCTCTAAGTGCAGGATATGCACAACAACGGTCATCGTGACCGTATCCGCCAACAAGACTTCTATCAAAGCCGATATCTCTTGCCTTGAACGCAGGAACAGCTTCAAGTTCTGAAGAAATGAAATCAGCCTCAGTAATACCATATTTCTCAAACAGGATATTCATGATATTGAGCTTTACAGCTTCACTTGCGTCATCATCGCGGAAAGGAATTGAACCAATAAGCAGATTAAGATCCTCGCCTCTGATTATCTTTGTAGCAGTACGTGTCATCTGCTCTGTTGCAAGATGTGGCAAAAGGTCTGTAACGCAGAATACAGGGTCATTTTCGTCATCGCCAATATTCACTGTAACAGATGTACCGTCAGACTTTATAATAACCCCATGGAGAGAAAGGGGGATTGTTGTCCACTGATATTTTTTTATACCACCATAATAATGAGTTTTAAAGAGCGCAAGCTCGTTATCTTCATAGAGAGGATTTTGTTTAAGGTCAAGTCTTGGGCTGTCAATATGAGCCGCACAAAGTCTTACCCCCTCGCCGATAGGAGCAGTACCGATAACAGCAGCGATAATTGCCTTTCCTCTGTTATTGCGGTAAATTTTATCACCTGCGCTGAGTTTCATATTTGACTTGTACTCAACAAATCCGTTAGCTTCAAGAATTTTTACAGCTTCACATACCGCCTCACGCTCTGTTTTGGCAGCATCAAGAAACTTTTTATAATCCTCAGCAAAATCAAAGATTGCCTTTTCCTCAGCTTCATCAATTCTGCTGTAGCCATTTTTACGCTGTAAGAAAAGCTTTTCTTTAAGCTCCTTTGAAATGTTTGCTTTTTCTTCCATATTCAATATCTCCTTTCGCATATTACTGCATGATATTATAGTACGCCTGATTCGACTGTACGTATATTGTTGTAATAATATTTTATTTTATCCGAAACTTCCTTTGAAATACTTATTACTGTATCTATTGTATCATTATTCTCTATTACAAAATCAGAATTTGCGGAAAAAAATTCTGCGTCATGCTGACTGTTCATTCTGTCCTGCGCTTGCTTTTTGGTAAGTCCGTCACGGGCGATAATACGTTCTTCTCTCAATTCAGCGTCAGCAAGAACTGATATAATTATCTCGCAGAAATCATCGGAATGACTTTCAAACAAGGTTGGAGCGTCAAGAAGCACAAGCTTTTTTCCCTCAGCGGAATAATTTTTTATCTCCTCAAGAATCTCACTTGTTATATAAGGATAGATAATGGAATTGAGCATTTCCAGCTTTGTCTTATCGGAAAATACAATATTTCCCAGAAGTTTTCTGTTCAAAGTACCGTCTTCATTTAAAATTTTTTCTGAGAAAACTTCTGTTAGCTCTTCAAGGCACTTATTTCCTTTTTCGACTACCTTGCGGGAAATCAAATCTGCATTTATTACCATGAATCCGTTTTCTTCAAATATCTTTGAAACTGTACTTTTTCCTGCACCTGTCTGCCCTGTTAGTCCTACTACAAGTACATCGAGACCTGTCATATCCTTATCACCTCGAATCCTGCTGCTCTTATAAGACGGTTATATACTGCAAGTCCTACGCCTGTTTTTAATGGAGCGCGGACGTAGACTGTTTCTGCTCCAATTACGTCAAGCTCTCTAAGTCGTTGAAAAATCCAATGAGCCTGTTCAAGAGGAGTTTCGCCATATGTCATATGTTTATAAGGAAAATCCTTTTCATCACTGTCATAAATAAGAGAATATACCTCTTTACCATCATTTTCGGAAATGAATTTCCTGAAATTATCAAATTCTGCCTCAACCATTATTACATTGGCTTGGGGTGAATAATGCTTATACTTCATTCCGGGAGAAGCAACTTTTTCACCCTCTTTAAGTTCCTTTAAAATTGAGGGGTCTATTATTACTTCATGGCATATTTCAAGGAGCATTTCTTTTGTTACTGCCCCAGGACGAAGAATACGCACAGTATCCTCACTATCAAATGAAATTACTGTTGATTCAACACCAAACTCAGATGAGCCACCGTCAAGAACAGCAGCAATTTTGCCCTGCATATCATCCATAACATGAGCCGCACAGGTGGGACTTGGAAGTCCGGAAATATTCGCAGAAGGAGCAGCTATGGGACATCCTGATTCAATAATAATCCTGTGCATAATTTCATGAGAGGGAACACGGATTCCAACTGTATCAAGTCCACCAGATGTTACCATTGGGATAACGTCATTTTTTGGAAGTACCATTGTAAGAGGTCCTGGACAGAATTTCTCAGCAAGTCTGTATGCAAGAGGCGGTATATATGATGTATAATGTTTAGCCTGTAAAAAATCGGCTAAATGAACAATAAGAGGATTATCGGCAGGTCTGCCCTTGGCGGCAAAAATAGCTCTTACAGCCTGTTCATCAAGCGCGTTTGCTCCGAGACCATACACAGTCTCTGTGGGTATACCCACAACCTCACCATTTTTTATAAGTTCTGCTGCAGATAAGATATCTTCAGAAGAATCACTAAATAATTTTGTTTTCATAATTATTCTTCCTGACTTGCAAGCTTAGCTGCCTGATCGGCTGTTGCAAGTGCGTCAAAAACTTCATCAAGATTGCCGTTGAGAAGATCTTCAAGACGATATATCGTAAGTCCGATTCTATGGTCTGTAAGTCTGCCCTGCGGGTAGTTATAGGTACGGATACGCTCGGAACGGTCGCCTGTACCTACCTGCATTTTTCTTTCTGATGCAACCTTTGCTGCTTGTTCTTCCTGCATTGCTTCGTAAATACGTGAACGGAGGATTTTCATGGCTTTATCTTTATTCTTATGCTGGCTTCGCTCGTCTTGACATTCAACAACTACATTTGTAGGCAGATATGTGATTCTAACTGCTGATTCTGTCTTATTGATATGCTGACCACCTGCGCCGCTGGCACGGAAATAGTCTATTTTCAAATCTGTGGGATTAATTTCAAGCTCAACCTCATCAGCCTCAACAAGAACAGCAACGGTTACTGTTGAGGTATGAATTCTACCCTGAGATTCTGTTTCGGGCACTCTCTGTACACGATGAACACCGCTTTCATATTTCAGACGGGAATACGCATTTTCACCCTCAATAGAAAAACTGATTTCCTTGAATCCGCCAAGCTCTGTAGGTTGTGCGTTGAGAATTTCCTGCTTCCAGCCTTTTGACTCCGCATACATTGTGTACATACGATAGAGAGAATTTGCGAACAGGGCAGCCTCTTCTCCGCCTGCACCGCCTCTGATTTCAATGATAACACTTTTATCATCATTAGGGTCTTTAGGAAGAAGAAGAATTTTAAGCTCCTGTGAAATGTCCTCCATAGCAGCTTTGTTTTCTTCATATTCCATTTGCGCCATTTCCTTGAAATCCTTATCAAGACCGCCAGCGTCAAGAAGTTCTTTAGCCTCATTGAAGCTGCTCTCAGCTGATTTGTATTCCCTATATTTTTCAATTATGGGAGTCATGTTTTTATATTCACGCATAAGCTGAGCATAAACTTTGTTATCGCTTATTATTTCGGGATCAGATAATTTACTGCTGATTTCCTCGTATTTATTTTCCATTACCGCAAGTTTTTCAAACATAATAATTTCCTTTCATATACATTAATATTTGTTCATATCACATGCATTAAGGCTAACCCTCTGTTTCGCGGCGTATGTTTTTAATACTCTTTTCAATTTTTTTACGTGGAACAAGAAACTCATGTCCGCAGCCTGTACATCTTAGTCTGAAATCCATTCCTGAGCGAAGTACAAGCATTTCAGATGAACCGCAGGGATGTTGTTTTTTCATAATTAGTATATCATTTGGACGCACATCCATAAACGTTCCACCTTTCATATAATTGAACCATGTAAGTTTCATAATTTCGTACTGTATAATTATACCCTAAAATTACGATTAAATCAATATATATGAAGTATATTTTTGAAAGTTTGTGTAAAAATAATAAAAACACTAAAAAATTATATATAATGCAGACAAAAATAATAATTTCTGTTTGTCTGCTATTGCTCTGTTAATTATACCTTGCCCCGAAGACGAAAGCAGAAAGTAAATTTATCAAGGAAGAAAAACACAGGAATACTGTTGCATTTCAAGTTTTTCTGACACAGAAAAATTTTCTTTGTGAAGAGTATATGATGGCAAGGTTTAGTTGGCGAAGTCATAATAAGAAAAGAGGAATATAATATGGTAACAAGAGTAACAGCCGAATTTGAAACTCCTGAAATTGCTGAAATGGCATTGAAAAAGGTAAGAGAGAATGTAAGCGGAGTATACTCCACAAATTTTGTTTATAACAGAGATTCAGACAAAGCCGCACATCTCAGAGGAAGAGATATTTGTACTATACTCCCTACAGCACTTTATCCTACAAGTAACTTTCTTACAATGATTATGGAATCCCCCGCTTCAAAAGATGTTATTCCCGAACCGTCACATAGTAGAAAAACAAATGTGTTCATTGTATGTGACGGAAACGGAACGGATAAAATCAGTTCAATTCTTACTTCTTTAGGCGGAAACAATATTTATATACCAAATCGTCAAAATATCTGAAAAAAACCGTTCTTTTTTTTTACACTGCCACATAGTATTTATTACGATAAAGTCACCACTGAAAAATCTATGGCATAAATTACTATCATTCATCATGACTTTTCAGAGATGCACATAAATAAATCGGAGGTAAAAATTATGAACGAATACAGACCAGAAGGCAGTCTTTTCAGAACTGCTACAAATCAGAAGTATATTTCAACTCTTGACGGTCTCACCGAGGCTATGGAAAAAGGCATTATTCTTGAAGCAAGAGCTGCCGTTTGCGACAGCTTTCATAACCTCATTGTAGACCTGCCATGTGCTGAAGGTATCATATACCGCGAAAACGGCGCAGTAGGAATCTCAGACGGTTCAACAAGGGATATTGCAATTATTTCAAGAGTCAATAAAATCATCTGTTTTAAAGTTGTAAGAATTATTTCGTCTGAAAACGGGGAAATCTCAGTTGAACTTTCACGTGCTGCTGCCCAGAAAGAGTGTATTGAAAATTATACGGATAAACTCCGCCTCGGTGATGTTATCGATGCACGCATAACACATCTTGAACAATTCGGCTGTTTTGTGGATATCGGGTGCGGAATCCCTTCTCTTATTCCCATTGATTCAATTTCCGTTTCACGTATCGCTCATCCCTCTGACCGTTTTTCAGTGGGGCAATATATTCGTGCAGTTGTTCACTCTCGTGAAGGTTCAAGAATATGTCTAACTCACAAAGAATTGCTTGGTACATGGGAAGAAAATGCAAGTGGATTCAAGACTGGTGAAACAGTTTCGGGAATTGTTCGCTCCGTGGAAAACTATGGCGTATTTGTTGAACTTTCCCCAAATCTTGCAGGTCTTGCAGAACTCAGAGACGATATACAGGCAGGTCAGAATGTAAGTGTATACATAAAAGCTATTATACCTGAAAAAATGAAAATCAAGCTTGTAATTGTAGATGTATGTGAAGACTGCCCGCCTGATAAAAGTTACAGATACTTTACGGATTCACCTCATTTTGACCGCTGGGACTATGCGCCTGAATGTTCAGGTAAGAGAATTTATACAGAATTTCAAAAAAATTAATACAGTTTTCTTTTTGAACAATCCCCTTGACCTATGGCTGAAAACCATGCAAAGAATTCAATTTCTGTCATCACTGTAAACTTCAAAAACTCCTGTCAGATACGTCCGACAGGAGTTTGTTTTATTAATGTTTATTTAATTTTTTAGATTATCAAAAAATTAAAATGCAATTTCCTCAGCAATATGGTGAAGCTTTTCATCATATGCCTTAGTCATTGAAAGTGCTTCCTGAATATCGTAGTCAACAATCTTGCTGTCCTTAATACCAACAACACGGTTACCAATACCCTGCTCAATAAGCTCAACAGCATAATATCCCATACGTGTAGCCTCAACTCTGTCTCTGAGAGTAGGAGTACCGCCTCTCTGTACGTGACCAAGAATTGTTGCTCTTGCTTCGATACCTGTTTTTTCCTGTAATGCTGTAGCAATTTCCTGAGAATGACCAATGCCCTCAGCAACGATTACTACGAAATTCTGCTTACCCTTAGCTTTTTTCTCAAGCATTGTGTTAGCAATGGCGTCAATATTGTAAGGAACTTCCTGTGTAATAATATCAGTAGCTCCGCAGGCAATACCTGTATTTACAGCGATATGACCTGCACCGCGTCCCATAACCTCAACAACAGAAATTCTGTCGTGAGATTGTGATGTGTCACGAAGCTTATCAACAAGCTCCATAGCTGTATTCATAGCTGTGTCAAAACCGATTGTATAATCAGTACATGAAATATCATTATCAATTGTTCCTGGAATACCTACGCATACCATACCCATAGCGGAAAGATCAGCAGCACCTCTAAAAGAGCCATCACCGCCAATAACAACAAGACCTTCAATACCGAGTTCATCACACTTAGCCTTAGCCTTAGCTACGCCTTCCTGTGTTCTGAATTCAGGACATCTTGCTGTATAAAGAACAGTACCACCCTGATGAATAATATCAGAAACACTTCTCTCATCCATTTTGAAAACGTCTCCATTAATAAGACCATTGTAGCCTCTGTGAACGCCGTAAACCTCCATACCCTTGCTGAGAGCGCTTCTTACAACTGCTCTGATAGCAGCATTCATTCCGGGAGCATCTCCACCGCTTGTAAGTACACCAATTTTTCTACTCATTTTCAAATTCTCCATTCTGCTATATTGCTTATATTGAGCCGTTTACGGCTTTAAATTCAGACACTTATATTTTACCTCTTTTTAACAAAAAAGTCAAGACTATTGCTTGATTTTTTCAATGATAATAAACTTTCGGTAATTCTGTACAAATTATCTTGTTAAAATTTGATTTTTTTGAATTAGATAAGTCCCATATTTTCATATGGAATAAATTCACAAAGTCTATTAAAAGATTCAGATGAAATACTAATCATAAGTTTGTTTTTTGGCCGGACCATTTTTTTGACATCAGTAAAATAAAAGCATATTTCTGTATTCCCTTTATATTGTTGACAGACATTATTTATTTCATTTACGGGAACATTATCAGATTTAGTTTTAATACAAAGCTGTTTGTGTTCTGTCATAGCTAAAAATTCGTTATCAGATGTAATACTACCGCAGATAACTGAAATACCGTCATCTTTTTTTGAAATACGTCCATTAACATAAACCACTGAATCTTCAGTAAGCTTTGAAGCCGACAAAAGAAATAAATCAGGGAAAACTACAGCGTCAATTTCTCCGTTGCTATCCTCCAGAGTAAGAAAACACATTTTACTGCCTTTTTTTGTTTCATGAAGTTTTCTTTCTCGGATTACACACAAAAGCTTAACAATCTCATCGTCGTTTACGCTGTCATATGTCATTTCTGATATGTGCTGCACTTTCAAAAGCTGTGCAAGATATTCATATTCTGATAACGGGTTGCCTGTAAGATATATCCCTGCCGCTTCTTTTTCCATTGCAAGCAGTTTTTTTCTGTCATATTCAGGACGATATTGAATCTTTATGTTCATATTCTCAGAGGAAACTGTGTCAAAAAGACTCATCTGTCCATCAATCACTCCTCGCACTCCCCTGCCTGCCATTTCAAGCAGCATTTCACAGCTTTCAAGCATCTGACGTCGGTTTAATCCAAATCCGTCAAAAGCTCCTGTTTTAATAAGGTTTTCAAGGGCTTTTTTATTTAGCTCCCTGCCTGAAATTCTTTCACAGAAATCCTGTAAGCCCGTAAAATTTCCGTTTTCATTTCGGTTGGCTATAATTTTATCAGCAAGTCCCCAACCGGCATTTTTAACTGCCAATAGTCCGAAATACAGCTGCTTTCCGTCATAGGTAAAGCCTTTCATGCTTCTGTTTATATCAGGGGGCACAACTTCTATTCCTGCTGTTCGGCAATCAGTAATGTAATCTACCAATCTTCCTCCACCAGTCATTACGCTTGACATTAAAGCCGCCATATATATCCCTCTGTAGTGACATTTAAGATATGCTGTTTGATATGCAAGATATGCATATGCGGCGGCATGGGATTTATTGAATGCATATGACGCAAAGCTTACCATTTCATCAAAAATCTTATTGGCAATTCCTGTAGATACGCCGTTCTCTATTGCTCCATATACAAAGCTTTCGCGCTCCTGCAGCATAACGTCCTGCTTTTTTTTTGCCATTGCACGACGAACAATATCAGCGTGACCGTAAGAATATCCTGCAAGCTTGCGGCATATCTCCATAACCTGTTCCTGATATACCATTACACCATGAGTTTCTTCAAGAATATCTTTCAGAATAGGGTGTAGATACTCAACATTCTGCTGATTCCGTTTATTATTGATATAAACAGGAATAGACTTCATAGGTCCGGGGCGATAAAGGGATATTATAACAATCAGATCATCAAGTCTTTCAGGTTTCAGTTCCGTAAGCCATTTTGTCATACCGTCGCTTTCAAACTGAAACACACCTGCCGTATCCCCTTTCGAAAGCATTTCATACACTGCACTGTCATTTTCAGGTATAGCATCTATATCAAAATCAGGCTGAAATTTTCGTATTTCATTGACTGTATCACGTATAACAGTAAGATTTCGCAGACCGAGGAAATCCATTTTCAAAAGTCCCAATGCTTCAAGATATGTCATTGTATACTGGGTTATAATTGTATTGTCATTTTTCTGGACAGGAACAAGGTCATCAAGCTTTATATCTGATATTACAACTCCTGCGGCGTGGGTTGAGGTGTGTCTCGGCATCCCCTCAAGCTTCAACGCTAAATCTATGAGCCTTTTTACAGATTTATCAGCCGCATACAACGCGGCAAGCTCCTTGTTTTCTTTAAGAGAATACGACAAATCATTCTTCGGGTCAATCATTTTAGCAATTTTGTCTCCGAGGTTGTATGATAAACCTAAAACACGGACTATATCACGGACAGCCGCTTTAGCTTTGAGTGTATCAAATGCAATGATTTCTGATACCTTATCTGCACCATATTTCTGCACAACGTAATTCTTGACAGCCTGTCTGCCCTCAATACAGAAGTCTATATCAAAGTCGGGCATACTTACTCGTTCTGGATTAAGAAATCGCTCAAACATAAGATTGTATTTCATTGGGTCAATTCCTGTTATGCCAATGCAATAAGCACAAAGACTTCCTGCTCCAGAGCCGCGCCCCGGACCAACAGGAATGTTATTTTCACGGGCGTAACGAATAAAATCCCATACAATTAAGAAATAATCAACGAAGTGCTTTTCCTCGATAATCGAAAGTTCGTATTCAAGCCGTGATACAATCTGTGATGACACATCTCTGCCATAATGACGATATAATCCCTCAAAACTAAGTTTTCGAAGATATTCCGCATTGTCTACAACTCCTTCTGCTTTGAATACGGGAATTTTTATTCCGCTGTCAAAATTAAAATCCACATTGCATCTGTCAGCTATTTCTGATGTTACAGTCAGTGCTTCTTCATGCCCTTTGAAAAGCTTTGCCATTTCATCTATGGATTTCAAATAAAACTCATCTGTTCCAAAATCAATTCCATTTGGGTCATCAATCGTTGTTCCTGTCTGAATACACATCAGAACTTTCTGTAATTCCGAATCCTCACGGCTTAGATAATGACAATCATTTGTAGCAACAAGTGGAATTCCTGTTTCTGATGATAATCTATAAAGTTGAGGAAGTATTTCAAGCTGTTGACGAAGATGATGATTTTGAATCTCAATAAAGAAATTTCCCTCTCCGAATATGTCAAGATAATCCAAGGCTGCCGCTTTTGCTCCCTCAAAATTATTATCTGAGAGATAGCGCGGAATCTCTCCGGCAAGACAGGCTGAAAGGCATATTAAGCCATTGTGATGTCTGCGCAGGAGTTCCTTGTCAACTCGTGGCTTATTGTAAAATCCTTCTATATTCGCTGCTGAGACAAGCTTTACAAGATTGCTGTAGCCCTCGTTATTTTCACACAAAAGCACAAGATGATATGGTTTAGCATCAATTTTCGATTCTTTGTCAAAGCGGGTACGGGGTGCGACATACATCTCACAGCCGACTATAGCCTTAATATTGTTTTTTTTCGCCGTTTGTACAAATTCCATTGCACCGTACATATTTCCGTGGTCTGTTATTGCGACCGCTGTCTGGCCCAGTTCCTTTACGCGCTTCATTAGTCCGTTTATACGGCAGGCACCGTCAAGAAGGCTGTATTCTGTATGGACGTGAAGATGTACAAAATCGCTGTTATTCATTGCTGCCTCCGCTGTTTCTTATCTCGTCAGCTATCTTTGCCAATTTTTTGAATCTATGATTTACGCCTGAACGGCTTATGGGAGGATTAAGGCTTTCTCCGATATCCTGTAAACTCAATCCCGTACTTTCAAGACGAAGCTCTGCAACCTCGCGCAGTTCATCTGTAAGGCTGTCAAGTCCGCGTTTTTCGGCTATAAGCATTATATCATCAATCTGTTTCATGGACGCTTTTACGACTTTATTAATATTTGCATTATCACAGTTGGTTATACGATTAGCCTTGTTGCGCACATCTTTATAAATTTTAACATTCATTAATTCAAGTGTACACTGTTGAGCATTTATAAATGTCAGTGTATCTTCTATTGATTCACTCCCTTTGATATACACGATATATTGTCCGCGCCGCACTGTTATACCTGCGGTTACTCCTATCTCCCCCAGAAGTGATGTAAGCTCATGAGCAAGATTTTCATCGGGTGCTGTAAATTCAAGGTGATATTCTTTTTCAGGGTCATTGACGCTGCCTCCTGCGAGGAATACTCCTGCTGTGAATACACCAAGGCTTCCTATAGATATAATCTCACGGTTTATACATCGCTCACCATTTTTTAGGCGGTATTTTATGAAAATGGAACCAATAAGCTCAGTATCAATTATATCATATATATACATTGTTTTGCCATGTTTCGCCTCTGATTTTTTATACTGAATTTGTTGGCGGAATACCGCCTTAAATAATTCTCCGAAAGTATTAGCCGATTTCTGACTCTTACTCTGAAAACAGATTCTTTCTGTTGTCAGAGTTCGGCTGAATAGCAACATTCCGTAAAGGCAGGCAAATTTTTTGTCCTTATCGTTTATATTTGCGCATATTTCATTGCGCACTTCATCGGAAAATGACATTTTTACATCAACTCTTTTCATAAAAAAACGCACACATGATGTATGCGCTTTTTATATTTATGGATTATTCTTTGCTTATATCTTTTTATCCTTTGTTATATCACGGTGATACTTATGCACCTTATAGCCTGACTTGATAAGATGATGTGATATTCGTTCAGCAAAAGTAATTGAACGATGCTTTCCACCTGTACAACCGAAAGCTATTACAAGCTGGCTTTTACCCTCTTTTATGTAAAGAGGAACAAGAAAATCAAGAAGATTTGCCAACTTGTTATAAAGCTCCTGCGATTCTTCAAAGCTCATTACATAATTCTGTACGCATTTTTCAAGTCCTGTATGATTGCGCAAATCCTCTATATAATAGGGATTCGGAAGACATCGTACATCAAACACAAGGTCGGATTCCGTAGAAACACCATATTTAAAGCCAAATGACATTACCTTGATTACAAGAGATTCCGAAGCATTTCCGAAAAATATATTATATATCTGTTCTTTCAGCTGAGCGGCAGAAAGATACGAAGTTTCAATATAATAATCTGCAACTGCTCTAAGCTGTGCGAGCTGACTTCGTTCAAACTCTATGGCAGCATGCATATTACCGTCAAATTTTTCATCAAGGGGATGCTTGCGGCGTGTTTCCTTATAGCGTTTGATAATTACTTCATCATCTGCTTCTATAAATATTATTTTTACATCAACATCCTTTTCGGAACGCAGCTCCTGCAAAGAGTGATATATTTCGGCAAACATATCTCCTGTACGTATATCAACAGCAACTGCTATTTTTTCTATACCTTTTTCGGATTTGCGGCAGAGGTCTACAAACTGCGGAATGAGCCTTGGAGGAATATTGTCGATACAATAATACCCTATATCCTCCATAACATCCATTACGCTTGACTTACCGGAACCGGACATTCCCGTTACAATATATAGCTTCATAAATCACCTCTTATTCAATTATAATTGGTTCGAGCTCCAGAATGTAGCCTGTTTTTTCCTGTACAATTTCTTTGACCCTACGGCAGAGCTCCAGCACATCATTACAGGTCGCGCCGCCTTTATTTATAACAAATCCGCTGTGTTTTTCACTAACCTGAGCGCCGCCCACTGTCATTCCTTTTAATCCGCACTGTTCAATAAGAAGCGAAGCATAGCTTCCCTCAGGACGCTTGAACGTACTGCCTGCACTTGGGTACTCGAGGGGCTGTTTAGATACGCGTTTTTTCATGCACTCAGCCATAGCTTCCTTTATATCATCTGAATTACCCTTTGTGAGTTCAAACACAACTGAGGTGATAATACAGTTCCTTTCGGAGAATATACTGTGACGGTATGAAAGTTCCATATCACCTGCTGATATACTGCAAATTTTTCCGTTTTCATCAATATATTCAGCAGATACTACAACATCTTTCATTTCACTTCCGTATGCGCCTGCGTTCATGTAAAGTCCGCCTCCTACAGAACCGGGAATTCCGTAGAGATTTTCCATACCACTGAGCCCTGCCTGCTGTGCTTTTTTACATACCTCTGCAAGTGATGCACCTGCACCTGCTATAACAGTATTTTCTTTTATTTCAACATCTGAAATCATATTTCCGAAGTGCAGTATAACTCCGTCATAGCCCTCATCTGCGGCAAGAATATTGCTTCCTCTGCCAATTATATTATACTTTATATTGTTTCTGCGCAGATATTTTACAAGCTCCGAAGCGGCAGTTGTTGAGGAAACATTTATTAGCACACGACATTCACCGCCGATTTTAAATGTTGTATAGTTTTTGAGAAAACAGTTCATGCTGCATGTACAGTTTAGCTCTTGGCATATTCTGTTCAGTTCGCTGAGATTTATCATGTTTACGCTCCTATGAAAATAATTGAATCCGTAAAAACGGCACGGTATATATCAGAAATTCTCGTAATTTCTTACTGTCTCTTTTGGGTCAGACTGCATGCCAAGTCGGTTGAGAAGCTCAGCAGCGGCATTATAACCCATTTTCTTCTGTCTGTTGTTCATAGCGGCAACCTCAAGGATAACAGCAAGGTTACGTCCCGGCTTTACAGGGATTGTAAGCGAGGGAACTTTAACTCCAAGAAGTGATACGTACTCAGTATCTACACCCATTCTGTCATACACCTTTTCAGGATTCCACTGTTCAAGTTCAATAACAAGGTCAATTTTTTCTGTCATCTTTACAGCACCGATACCGAAAAGACGACGTGCGTTGATAATTCCGATACCTCTTAGTTCGAGGAAGTGACGGATATTATCAGGAGAACTTCCTACAAGACTGATATTGGATACCTTGCGTATTTCAACAGCGTCATCAGCAACAAGACGATGTCCGCGCTTTACAAGCTCAATTGCTGTTTCGCTCTTACCTACGCCACTTTCACCTGTAATGAACACACCCTCACCATAAATTTCAATGAGTACGCCGTGGCGTGTTACTCTTGGAGCAAGATTTAGGTTAAGAAATGCAATAAGTCCTGACATGAAATTAGATGTGCTTTCCTTGCTTCTCAGCAGCGGAATTTCGTACTCCCTTGCAAGCTCAAGCATTTCAGCAAAATAAGGAAGTTCACGGGTTATTATGATCGCAGGTATTCTCTGTGCAAAAAGAAGTTGAAGTCTTTCACGTCTTGTTTCCTCGTCAAGTGTTGAGAGATATGCAAATTCTACCTTGCCTATAATCTGAATACGCTCGGGATTGAAATATTCATAGAATCCCATAAGCTGAAGCCCCGGTCTGTTTACTTCTGTCTCGTCAATGAGGATATCTTCAGCTTCCTTCTGGATATAGATTATTTCAAGCTTGAATTCATCTATAACCTTTTGTAATGATACAGTAAAATTTTCAGCCATAATTTTCTCCATTCCCCGATAAATCGGTTTTTTATTTCAAGGATTCTCAAAATTCATATATTCTGGTAATCCCTTATGATTCATTATCCAATTACAAATGCCTTGTAACCATATTCCGTCAATACTTTTCTGACTTCAAAAATTTCTTCCACCGTAAGATTGCCCCCTGATATTCTTGCAGCTACATTAAAATCCACAAGCTTTTCATTCACCATTCCGATACACTGGTCAATTTTTTCGGCAGTGCTTCCGTTGAAAGTGTATACATTTTCGCCATTTGTTATTCCGCTGTTAAGCACATCAATATCAATATTGAGAATGATATTATTTGCTGAGAGAAGTATGGGCTGAAGCACATCCGTTCTTCCCATTATTATATCCTCCGCAGATACTTCAATCTGCATTGCGGCTCCGTTTGATACTGCTGTATCATAGAGAAGATTAGCCGCAGATGTAAGTGACATACATCTGTCATTCTGTGAAAGCACAGGGTCCAGATTGAGTAAATCAGCTTCTGTAAAATCGGGGAAAATAAAATCTGAACAAATTATCTGTTCAAATCCAGCCCAGCTGAGTTCCAGAATAAGATTTGTGTTGTAATCCAAAGCTCTTTGTGCGTATGGAGACGCCCATGCCAGACTGTTCGCATCAGTCCATAATTCCCCGCTTGAAGCATAAACATAACCTGCGTCAAAGAAGTTTGCAGGCAATATATTGTCACGGAATACACTTACAAAAGCCGCAGCCTTATAACCGCAGTTTTCAATTTCCTGAATTATTTCGGGAAGTGTAAGAACCGATTGCATCGCCGTCTGTGCTTCATATACTGTGGAAGCAAAATATACATTACCACCCTTAATTTTCAAAGGTACTTCAATATACTCAAGCTCCAGATTTGCAGGAACAGCGCTAAGTGCAGCTCTGAGAGATTCTACGCTTGCAAGGTCGGTAGATTTAAGTACTGCCGCTGTATAATATACAGGCTCTGCGGTTTCTGTTGGTACCTCTGTCAGAGCTTCCGTAGGCTGTACAAAATTGCTTTCAGTTGGTTCGGTTGAAGCCTCTGAAGTCGGCGGTTCAGTAGTGACAGGTTCATCACCCTTATGTTTTGTGTAGTTGATTATAGGTTCAGCTACACTGTAACCGAGAAAGCATATTCCGCCTATGAGAAGTACGGTAAGCGCTCCTGAAAGGAATTTTCCCATGGGGCTTTTTCCGTAGTAATTTTTTTCTTTTGTCTTGTAAATTTTTCTTCCTTTGTTCTTGAATTTCATTATTTTTTATTATCTCCTATTAAGATATACACTTAATATTTTTGTTTTTAGAAAAGTGCATATACAGCCATTGATATGATTCCAAGGTACACAAGCATTGCCGGAAAGCCTCTGAATGAAACAGGCACTTCCTTGGCGCAAAGTCTTTTATATGCCGCTGTAAGAATAAATGCAGCAAGTATAAATCCCGTTCCAGCCTCTGCCCCTGCAAGAACGTACTCGCCTATACTGTCTGTGGATTTTTCAGAAACAGTGAAAAGCGTACCCATTACAGCGCAGTTGAATGCAGAAACATGAACATATTTTCTTGTTGTACCAAAGTTTTTTCTGTCCGCAAAATAAAGGACAGTGAGAAGAATTACATAAATTGCTCCTATAACAAGTATATAGAGGAGCAGTCTTAAATCGTAAAGATTATCGGGCAGCAATGTCTCTATGAGACAAGCACCGAATGAGCCCAATGTTGTAAATACAGATATAGTAATAGCCGTCCAGATCAGATTTTTTCTGCTTCCTGCCGCAATAAACAGCGTACTTATACCCAATGCCTGAGTGAGAATCAGATTAGCTCCAAGAAGTACAACAAGCTCAGAAATCAGAAACATTGCCATCACCTCCTGCTATATCGTCATTTTTGGCTGAGGGTACAATACTTCTGTATAATCCGCAGGCGAGCCCGAGAATGATAAATCCGCCGAATGGCATACCAAGTCCGCTTATAAATATATCAGCGTCAACAATTCTGCCGCAAAATGTGCCATATGCAAGAAGTTCACGCACTGCCGATATTATAAGCATTGCTGCGTCAAATCCGAGGATATGACTAATCAGCGATAACATCATTTTACCCTTTGTCATACGATGAAATTTTGTCTGGGACTGCACGACAATAATTGAATTGACAGCAACAAGCATAAAATAAATGCCTGTGCGCTCAATTACTCCAGGGAAAAATTCCTCCGCTGCCATTTTTACAGGGATATACACCAGAGACGCAATTACAGCGTGCAATATCGTTTTTAATCCGTAAGAAAGTTTTTTCGGTATAAAAGAACCGATTGTCACTGAAAGAAAAGTTATAGCTGAAAATGCGTAAATCAGCGCAAAGGCATTCATTACGGTATTTCCGCAGACTATAATGGGCGATATAACCATAAAACCTGAAAATACAGCATTATGGGAAAGAAATCCGTTGAAAACCGAGGATTTTTTACTCATTGGACAGCACCTCCTCAGCTTCGGGAATTTCAAATTCGCCGCTTTTTATAGCCTCCCATAGCTCCTCAGCGTCTTTTTCTTCCTTGACAAGACCGTCTATACGATTTTCAAGATTTCTGAAACCAAGTGCAACAGGGGCAAATAGCACGGACAAAATTACAATTGCATTTTCCTTTGCGGTAGTAATAACAAATATATATGAAAATACTGACAAGAAGAATCCATAGAAAAAAGCATAGTAACTCCGCTTCGGTGCAATTCTTCTGTCTGATACTATATATATAGCCGCAAATAGTATCATATTCGTAGAAAACGTATACTTGAAAGAATCAAACTGATTACTGCATACAGGTACGAAAAAGGCAAGAAAACCAGTTCCTGTCATAGTGCCAGCAAAAGCTCCAAAAGATATATCCCGTCGGAGTATAAGTATAACAGCTGAAACAATCAACAGTAATATACTGACAGTACCTGTAGGACCGCTGACATTGCCCATGAGAATTTCGAAATCGGTATAGTTCATTCGTCCCGATGTATTGAATCCATGGCTTGCAGAACTTACAAGATGTTCAGCCTTATCAAAAATTCCTGTGTGAATATGAGGTTCTGAAAACATCAGCACATGGTTTTTCCAAGATGTCAACATAAAAACATAGGCTGCTGCTGCAGGTGAAAATATCATATTTTTTCTGCCGCCAAATATATTCTTTGCTGCAACTATTGCAAATACACAGCCGATAACTGCTATTTTATAATCTATTACAGCAGGAAGCATCAGACATAGTATTAATGCATCCGAAATGCATGTAAGGTCATCGGCGGTAAACTTTTGCTTCATAAACCGCAGTGATATTATCTCAGCAGCTAAAGAAACTGCAATACATATTCCGCTTAGAACCAACGTGCGTGCCCCATAATAAAAATATTGCATTATAACAAGAGCAAGCAGCGTCAACATTATGTCTATCCATATAAAACGCTGTGATTTGATTTTATTCTGCATTGATTAAATTATCATCCTTTAGCTTTCTGACAGCTTCTGCCATGTTTTCCGCACGGAACAGATAACTTCCCGATACGAGAATATTTGCACCTGCTTTTTTTACAACAGGTGCAGTTTTATCATCTATACCGCCGTCCACCTGAATATTGAGAGGAGTATCTGTCTTTCTGTTTTCATCGGCATACTTCCTTATAGCCGTAATTTTATCACTCATATCCATAAATTTCTGACCGCCGAATCCAGGCTCTACAGTCATAACAAGAACCATATCCACATCGTTGATATATGGAAATACAGCCTCCGCAGGAGTATCAGGCTTTACTGATACGGCAGCCTTTACGCCATTTCTGCGTATGGCTTGTATAGTTTCTGATGTATCACTTTCACTTTCTACATGAAAAGTAATGATATCCGCACCAGCATTGGCAAAATCGTCAATGTATTTAAGCGGGTTGGTTATCATAAGGTGAACGTCAAGAATACAACTTGTTTTTCCCTGCATACTTTTGAGCAACGGAATTCCGAAAGTAATATTACTAACAAAAACTCCATCCATAACATCGTAATGTATCATTTCAGCTCCAGAAGCTTCAACCCTTTTTATTTCCTCACCGAAACAGAGAGGGTCTGCGCTTAAAACTGAAACTGACACTTCTGTATCAAACATTTAATCATCCCTTTACGCATTATATATTAATTATATAATATTTCAGGCTCAACGTCAATACATTTTAATTGATTTTTTGTTTTATCTTTTTGATTTTTATTATAGATTTTAAAATGAAAATTTTTTCAAAAAATTTATGAAAAAATTTCGAAAATCTCTTTACAAATCAAGAATTTTATGATATAATATATTCACCGTGTACTTGGAGAAAGGCTTGTCCTCAATATATCACCTTCTCTACGTTTACGGAATATTTTTAATATGAGGTGCTTTCAATGTTACTGAAAGAAGAAAAAACAGCCGTTATCGAGGCTAACAGAACCAGCGCAAACGACACAGGATCTCCTGAGGTTCAGGTTGCTATTCTCACAAAGAGAATCAATGACCTTAATGCTCACCTTAAGATCCACAAGAACGATCATCACTCCAGAAGAGGTCTGCTCAAGATGGTAGGTCACAGACGTAACCTCCTTGCTTACCTTAAGAAGAAGGATATCAACAGATACCGTGCTATCGTTGAGAAGCTCGGTCTCCGTAAGTAATTATGTTTGCGAAGGCAGAGGGGGTTCCCTTCTGCCTTTATGTCTAAAAATGCTCAATTATATATAAATGAAAAATTATATAAGGGAATTATAAGGGGATTTTAATATGAAAAAGATTTTAGCTATACTTGGCACTATAATAACAATTGCAGTATGTGGATTAATAGTTTTTACAGTTATTTCTGAAAATACTGTTGACCTCACAGACACTTCCGACTGGCATTATGTTACTCATAGCGAATTCGAGGCAAAACTTCCTGAGGCACTTGAATCGACCAACGACCTTTATTACACATCAACAGGCACAGAACAAATTGCTTGCTATGTAAAGGAAAATGTTGGATTCAGTGTTGCAAAGCTTCCTATGAGTTCTGACCGAATACAAAGACTGGATCTGAAAAAATATATCAGCAGTTTGGAAATTAACGGTGAAAAGCTTGAAGCAATTGAAATAAACGACGGATATTACTGTGTGAAAAATGGTGATAGTTCTGATGACTATTTCAAGATTGAAGCCATTTTTAAGGGGAAAAATGAAGTTTACAGCGTTGTTGCAAGCTGTATTATGGCAGATAAGTCAAAGTATGAAGAATCCATGATAAAATGGATAGAAAGCTTTACTCTCAGATAATCCCTGTTTTGTAATAAACAGGTATCATAATTATACGGCTTTTAGCATTAAACTGTACGTCATTGCATATGACGCAGAGTTTATTGCTAAAGCCGAAAAAATCAAATTTTTCAGGAGGCAAAAATAATGTTTGAAAATTACAGAACTTTTGAAACCACTTACGCAGGCAGACCTATCGTAGTTGAAACAGGCAAGACTTGCGGACTTTCTAACGGCTCATGCTGGGTACGCTACGGCGAAACTGTTGTTATGGCTAACGTTACTGCAAGCGCTAAACCCAGAGAGGGCGTTGATTTCTTCCCTCTTTCTGTTGACTATGAGGAGAGACTTTACTCTGTAGGTAAAATCCCCGGCTCCTTCACAAAGAGAGAGGGTAAACCAAGCGAAAAGGCAATTCTCACCTCACGCTGTGTTGACAGACCTATCCGTCCCCTCTTCCCAAAGGATATGCGTAACGATGTTTCTGTTGTTATGACAGTTCTTGCTGTAGAGCCAGACAATTCACCTGAAATTGCAGGTATGATAGCTACATCTATCGCTATTTCAATCTCTGATATTCCTTGGAATGGACCTGTTGCAAGCATCAATGTAGGTCTTGTAGACGGTGAAATTGTTCTCAATCCTACACTGGAGCAGAGAGCTAAGACAGACCTCGTTCTTACAGTTGCAGGTTCTGCTGAAAAAATCGTTATGATTGAAGCAGGCGCTAACGAAGTTCCTGAGGACAAAATGCTTGAATGTATCCTCACGGGTCATGAGGAAATCAAGAAAATGGTTGCTTTCATCGACGATATCCGCAAGGAAATCGGCAAGCCTAAGTTCACTTTTGAATCTATGGACGTTGACCATGATATGTTTGATGCTATCGAAGCTTTTGCAGCTGACCGTGTGAAAGTTGCTCTTGATACAAACGATAAGACAGTTCGTGATGCAAGACTTGCTCCCATTATCGACGATATCCACGCTAAGTTCGATGAAGTATATCCTGAAAAAATTGCTATGATTGACGAGTGCATCTACAAACTCCAAAAGAAGATTGTTCGTGCATGGCTTTACGAGGGCAAGCGTGTTGACGGAAGAGGCATTGACGAAATTCGTCCTCTCGCTGCTGAGGCAGGAGTACTCCCCCGTGTTCATGGTTCAGGTCTTTTCACAAGAGGTCAGACACAGGTTCTTACTGTTGCAACTCTTGGTCCTGTAAGCGATGCTCAGAGAATTGACGGTCTTGACGAGGAAGATACTAAGAGATATATGCACCAGTACAACTTCCCAAGCTATTCTGTAGGCGAGACAAAGCCCAGCAGAGGTCCCGGTCGTCGCGAAATCGGTCACGGTGCACTTGCTGAAAGAGCACTTGCTCCTGTTATCCCTTCTGTTGAGGAATTCCCCTATTCTCTCAGACTTGTTTCAGAAGTTCTTTCGTCTAACGGTTCTACTTCACAGGGTTCAATCTGTGGTTCTACACTTGCTCTCATGGATGCAGGCGTTCCGATTAAGGCTCCTGTTGCAGGTATCTCCTGTGGTCTTATCACTCTCCCCGACAGCGATGATTTCATGACAATGGTTGATATTCAGGGTCTTGAGGACTTCTTCGGCGATATGGACTTCAAGGTTGGCGGTACTCACAACGGTATCACAGCTATTCAGGTTGATATCAAGGTTGACGGTCTTACTCCTGCTATCATCAAGGAAGCTTTTGAAAAGACAAGAAAGGCTCGTCTCTATATCCTTGACGAGATTATGCTCAAGGCTATTCCTGCACCTCGTTCAGAGGTAAGAGAGTATGCTCCAAAGATGCTTCAAACTAAAGTTCCTGTTGATAAGATTCGTGAAGTTATCGGTCAGGGCGGCAAGGTAATTCAGAAGATTTCCGCAGACTGCAACGTTAAGATTGACATTAACGACGAAGGAAATGTATTCATCAGCGGTATCAACGGCAACGACGCTAAGAAAGCTCTCCAGATTGTTGATACAATTGCAAATGGTCCCGAGGTTGGCGCTATCTACAGAGGTAAGGTAGTTCGTATTATGGAATTCGGTGCATTTGTAGAAATCGTTCCAGGTATGGACGGACTTGTTCACATTTCTAAGCTTGATAAATCAAGAGTTGAAAAGGTTGAGGATATTGTATCTATCGGCGATGAAATCGTTGTAAAGGTAACAGAAATTGACCGTCAGGGTAGAATTAATCTCTCCCGTAAGGACGCTCTTGCTGATATCGAAGCAAAGAGAAATTCATAAGATAACAATTCGGCAGCCACTTTGGCTGCCGTTATTGCCTATTCATATCATTGCAGGAGGATAAAATGACACCTGAACAAAAAGAAAAAATGTTACAGCTAAAAACTATGCAGCAGCAGAAAATGAAGGATAAAAATATTTCAGATACAAAAGATTTTATCGCCGACAATATTGATTGTTTTCATTCAAAATACAGATTTGCCAATCACGACGAAGCATTTCAGATATCGAAGATATTAAACGGCGTTTCTTACTTGAATAACAAAACATCAGATTATTCTGCACTTGCGGTTTCACCCGCCGCATATACTCAAAAGGTCTGGATTTGCTTTTTAACAGGCAGTGAAGAAATACTGAATATTTTTGTGCTGGGGAATCTTTCCGATTTCTTGTCTGACTGTGATGACTGGGATTTCATTTCTTCTAATATACTTCTTGTTAATGAAGAAATATCAGGGATAATTACCTTTAATATCGGAGAATCGCAGGTGAAAAAATTATGAGACATGATGTTTGTTTGAATATACATTACTCTGCTCCTAAGGAAATATGGGATGAAATAGATGTTGTTTATCGCTCTATGCCCTACTGGTGTAACGACAATTATCCCCACTGGATTGGTGATAATATTAATATTTCCGCATCTGTCGAACCTGGAGGAATACAGATATATGGCGAAATGCCAGATGAGTTGTGGAATTCATGGTACGAAACTCTGAAAAAAAGATTGTCCGAAGCACTGGGGTATGAAATCGGCGAACCTGAAAATGCCTATAAATTTAAATTCTGGGAGCCTTTCTGCAAAAACTATTCTGATATTAAAACATTTGACAATAGACAGATTATTTTTAACGATTATTCAACTTTTGACTGGGATTTGTTTGAATACGGTGAACGGGACGTTACCGCGAATCCACCCTTTTTTGCTTTCAAATCCCCTTTGATAGAGCTGAGAATATATTTCAATGAGGCTGAAAAATTCCCCAAAAAGAAAAGGATTCGTCTTTTTAAGGATTTTCAACGAGAACTGTTAAACCTTGGAATCACAACGCTTGATTTGTCGTGAATATTTTGGAGGGAATATGGAAGAATTACTTGCTTGCGTTTATTTGATTGAGGAGGGACTTGAATCAGAAACGCTATATGAAAACAAATTAAACGAATTATTTGCTGCAACCCCATACTGTGATGATTTATTTAAATTAGAGCTTTTAAGCGACAACATCAAAGAAAGTATTGTCTACATTAAGACACATATAGATTATTCTGCACTTGCGGTTTCAGCTGCCGTAGATTCACAAAAGGTCTGGATTTGTTTTTTATCAGGCAGTGAAGAAATGCTGGATATTTTTGTGCTGGGGACTCTTTCTGATTTCTTGTCTGACTGTGATGACTGGGATTTCATTTCTTCTAATATACTTCTTGTTAATGAAGAAATGTCATCTGTATTTATTTCTTAATTCCGTTACAAAATCAACCATAATCAAAATCTAAAAGCACCGTCAAAAATAAGTGAAGATGAAGAACCTTTTTTCATTCTCAGTTATGCAGACAATTCCGAAATCACAAATGACAGAGCTAAACTAAAAAATTCATATGAAAAATGCTGTCATTCTATGATTGAAGCTGATTTTGTAGCGATTTTGACTTATATTTTTAAAAAAATAAAAAAACCGACAATTAGAGCTTTTACGCTGTAATTGTCGGTTTTAATTATTTATTATTATTCTTTTTCTTTCCAATAAAACATACTATGAAAAGAAGAATAGTCAAAATAATTTGTATAATAAGGAATATTGCTGAATTTTTTCCATTATTCAGAAATATCTTAACAGATAGATTTATAATAGTTAAAAAACAAAGTGCAATTTCCATAAGCAGAATTTTCTTATCTCTTTCCCACATAAATTACATTCTCAGCTCTGCACCAATTTCAGCAAGCGCTTTGAGCGCCTTTTTCATTGCACCGTCAGCCTGTTCGTCAGTAAGTGTACCCTCATGTGAACGCATAGAGATTGAATAGGAAACGGATTTTTTACCGTCCTCAATCTGCTTGCCCTTGTATACGTCGAAAAGTGTAACCTTTTCAAGAATCTTACCAACTGCACCGCGGATAGCCTTTTCAATCTCTGCTACAGGCACTTCATCGTCAACAATAACGCTGAGGTCACGAGTTGATGCAGGGAATTTAGGCAGAGGACTATAAGTGATTTCATCGCAAGAGAGTTCAAGCATTTCAGGAATATTAAGCTTTGCAACATAAGTTTTTACGCCAAGCTTGTAATTCTCCTGTACCTCGGGATGTATTTCGCCCATAATACCGAGATATTTACCGTCCTTGATGATAACAGCGCTTCTGCCTGGGTGGAGTGCGGATTTCTCGTCAAATACATCACAGTCATTTGCGCGGATGTACTCAACATCGCTTATATTGATTTCAGCAAAAATCTGCTCTACCATACCCTTTAATGTGTAGAAGTCAGCTTCACCGCCGTACATACCGATTGTAAGTCTCTGAGGCTCATCGGGAAGCTGATATTTATACTCGTGACGGAGCTTGCCGCTGTTCACGAGTATAGCCTCATCGCCTTCATAATTGCGCTTTTCTTCAACAGGGATATATTCCTTAGAAATCTCAAACAGACAAGCCTTTTCATTGCGGTTATTGTAGTTGAATGAAAGAACATCAAGCATTGAGGGAATTGTTGTTGTTCTCATAACACTTGTATCCTCGCCGAGAGGATTTACAATTCTTACAACCTTACGGAGCTTGCTGTCCTCAGGAAGTCTGATTTTATCAAAATATTTAGGGGATACGAAAGAATATGTAGCAATTTCATATCCGCCAAGAGATGCGGAAGCATTTCTCAGAGTGCGGACAAACTTCTGCTCCTCTGTGAATTCAGCCTTAGCAACTCCTCTGAAATCAGTTGAGGGTATGTTGTTGTAGCCGTAAATTCTTGCAACTTCTTCTGCGATATCAGCACGGCACTCAATGTCAATACGGAATGAAGGAGCAATTGCCTTGCCGTCCTTAACCTCAAAGCCAAGGCGATTGAGATAATCAATCATATCAGACTCGGGGATATCTGTGCCGAGAAATTCGTTAATCCATGCGGAATCAAAATCTACAGCAGCAGGAGTCTTGTCTGTGTAGTCACAGTCAATAACTGTTTTAACGACTTCACCTGCGCAAAGCTCCTCAACAAGCTCAAATGCACGTTTAAGGCAAGTCATGGAGATAAGACGGTCTACGCCCTTTTCGTAGCGTGAGGAGGCGTCGGATTTCAGCTTGAGATTCTTTGAAGTACGGCGAACCTGTGAGGGCTCAAAGTATGCAGACTCGAATACGACTGTTGTTGTGTCCTCCATAATTCCGCTGTACTCACCGCCCATAACACCTGCAACTGCAACAGGCTTTTTCTCGTCAGCAATAACGAGCATATCCTCTGTAAGCTCACGCTCAACACCGTCAAGAGTAACGATTTTTTCGCCGTTTACAGCATTTCTTACATTGATGTGACCGCCCTCAACATAGCGGAGGTCAAATGCGTGCATAGGCTGACCGTATTCAAGCATTACATAGTTTGTGATATCTACGAAATTATTGATAGGACGAACACCGCTCGCACGAAGTCTTTCTCTCATCCAACGAGGCGAAGGACCAATTTTAACATTTTTTACAATACCTGCGCAATAGCGCTGGCACTTTTCTGTATTGTGGATATCAACTTTGAGCATCTCGTTGATATCACCTTCAACGCCCTTGAATTCAGGCTCTTTTACTGTGAAAGGAAGATTATAGGTTGCAGCTGTTTCTCTTGCAAGTCCTATTACGCTGAGACAATCGGGACGATTTGAAGTAATTTCAAATTCAACAGATGTGTCGTTAAGACCAAGAGCGTCATGAATATCCTGTCCGATTTCACATTCTTCCTCGATTACGAGTACTCCCTCGGGGTCAGCATAGGGAAAATCATTGATTGTAAGTCCAAGGGTATCAAGTCCGCAGAACATACCGAAGCTTTCAACGCCTCTTAATTTGCCTTTTTTGATTTTTCCCTCAGGAAGAACAGCACCATCAAGAGCAACAGGAACAAGGTCACCCTCCTTGACATTTTTCGCATTTGTAACAATCTGTATGGGAGCGTCTGCTCCTACTTCAACCTGACATACAAAGAGAGCATCAGCATTTTCGTGAGGTCCTTTTGAGAGAATCTTTCCTACTACAACTTTAGAAATCTTCTCTCCCTCAACTTCATATCCCTCTACCTTTGAACCGCTCATTGTAAGAGCGTGACAATAATCTTTTATAGGCATATCGGCTTTTACATAATCGCCGAGCCATTTCATTGATAAATTCATATATAAAACCTCCGTTTATATTTGCAGTATTATAAACTGCCAAGCCAATCGCTTTTATCTTTTAAATCATCCTCGTCCATGATGTACCCTGCGTATGGGTCATCAGTTACGGGGACGGTTTTGTCAATATAGTTATCAGTTCTGACAACTTTTGTATTTCTTGAATAAAGCAGCGCTTTCACCTGTGCGTATGCGGATTCACGTTTTTCCTCTTCCCTTCCGAAATGAATTTCATCATTCTGAGAAGCTGTCATAATAGTTATGTAATAATCGCGTCTGCCCTTAACACCTTTATGTAAAGCTTTTGAAACATCATATATATCCTTTACAGGATAAGTGACAAATGAATACAGATTTATAAGTCGTTCATCGTCAATATACAGTTTGTTGCCAATCTGAACATTGCATACAGAAAGTATAGCGTCTATTTCCTCTGCAGTTGTTACTCCGAGGTCTGATTTGAATTTGTTTAAATTATCAAGCGATTTTATGAGATTTATTGTGCCATATACAGCTAAAGCAATATCTATAAGTACTAACGGCAATGGCAATTGGTAACTCATTCCCAGCAATAGTAGAAAATCTCGTCGGATAATACATTGAAATATAGTGACTATGGCAAACAACAGCATAGGTACACTTAATAAAACTGCGATAATATATGGTCGCAGATGTCGGAACAGCGCTTTTTTATACATAGAAAATTCCCCTTTAATAATCTCAATAAACAATAATATTTTATGTAGTGATTTGAAGCGAGTTATTTGATTTTGATATAGTAAAATGCCATAAGATGTTATTTTAAATTTCACCGTTATAAAAACTTTTTTTACTTTTTTTTTTCAAAATTTCTACAGCATTAAAACTATCCGAACCTTTCATTTTCAACTTTACACGACTTTTATTTTTCAGTTTAATTTCTAAAAAATAAAGAGTTCCTGTATAGCGTGAATGACTTTGCTTTTCGGATATATTCTCAATATCTTCATAAAAAATCCTATCAGGAATTTCAAAAGTGAAAATGCTGTCATTCAGAAAATAATGCTGATTTGAAAAGTTGTTTTTGCAGTTTCTGAGATTCTTCTCTAAATCTCTATCAAAATAATTACTTATTCTTTTAAGTCTGACAATATAACGTACAGCCTCAATAAGCCCACAAACGACTAACAAACCGCAAATAGCAATACAAAGCCATTTTTCTACTATACCAAAGCGTAATGAACTGTCAGATACACCCCATATTATCAAACTGCAAAACAACAATAGAAAAACAATTAACCCCGATATATGCTTAATTATCTTGTTTGTATACATCAGAACTGCTCTAAGTACGTTGGAACACTCATTGTAAGAGCGTGAGAATTATCTTTTATAGGCACGTTGATATCTACATAGTCAGCGAGCCATTTCATTGATAAATTCATTAATCCAAGTCCTTTCAAATTATTTTGGTTTTGCATATATAGTTTTCACCGTTGGAGCATATTTTTTAAAATACTCAAAGGCTAAATTCTGTTTTTTCAAGCTTGTACAATTAAGATAAAATATTCTTCCATCCTTTAGCTTCAGAGCCATCATATAATATGAAGAACCCTTACCATATTTAGGACGATACCAGTGATAGACTGTATGAATTTCATCATAATCGCAAATCATGGGATTATCAAAGCTGATAAAATGGTCATGGAAGAAGAAAAAACGGCTTGAAATTATATTATCACATTCTTCAAGGTGAGCCTTAATATCCCCGTCATAATCCTTTTTAACATTGCGGATTTGTTCCATATACCTGTGTGCAAGCACGATCATTGCTCCGAGAAAACATGATGTGAATAATGCACTGAAAATTAAGCCGATATATTCAATTTCATCTGCATTTTTATATACAAACAGAGTCATCACAAGAGCCGCAAGGTTCAGCAAATCATAAGCAAGCGAAAGAATCAGCGTCAATATAAGTGAAAACCTTGAAAATATAATTGCTTTGGTATATCTGTTCATGCTCAGAACTGCTCTAAGAATCTTACATCATTCTCATAAAGCAGACGGAGGTCATTAATATCATAACGTCCCATAACCATACGCTCCAGACCAAGTCCGAATGCAAAGCCTGAATAAACTGTGCTGTCAATACCGCAGTTTTCAAGCACCTTAGGATGAACCATACCTGCACCGAGAAGCTCGATATATCCCTCATCCTTGCACATTGAGCAGCCGCATCCGCCGCAGTTAAAGCAGCTTATATCAACCTCGCAGGAAGGCTCTGTAAATGGGAAGTGGTGAGGACGGAAACGAAGCTTGCAGTCGTTGCCGTAAAGCTTCTTCATAAGCATTTCAAGTGTACCCTTGAGGTCGCTCATCTTGATTCCCTTATCAATTACAAGTCCTTCAATCTGGTGGAAAAGAGGAGAATGTGTGGCATCTACAGCGTCAGAACGGAATACACGGCCGGGTGAAATAATACGAATGGGAGGCTTCTGTGTCTCCATAACATGAACCTGTACAGATGAAGTCTGAGTACGAAGAAGAACTGTTTCGTCTGTTCCCTCGATGTAGAATGTATCCTGCGTATCTCTTGCAGGGTGATCAGGAGGAAGATTCAGCGCCTCGAATACATGATAATCATCGTCAACCTCAGGGCCGTCTGCAATATCGAAACCCATGCCCATGAAAATCTCGCGGATTTCATTCTCAACCTTTGTGAGAGGGTGAAGCTTACCCATGGGAGCGGTTTTACCGGGGAGAGTAATATCAATTGTTTCGGATTTAAGCTGAGCCGCCTGTGCATCAGCCTTTAATGCAGTAAGCTTGCTGTTGAGAGCCTCCTCAATATCAGCTCTTACCTTATTTGCAAGCTGACCGATAACAGGTCTTTCCTCAGCGGAAAGCTTACCCATTTGCTTTAATATAGCAGTAAGCTCACCTTTTTTACCCAGATACTTAACTCTTAAATCGTCAAGTCCCTTGATTTCTGTGCAGGATTCCAATTCCTGCTTCGCCAGCGCTTCAATTTTTTCAAGCTGTTCTTTCAAAAAAATCACTCCTGTAAATATATTTGTGCCGAATATGAAAAAGAGTCCCATCCCAAACAGGACAAGACTAACTTGTTATACCACCCATTTTCGGGAGAGCCGACACTCTCTTGTCTGTAACGCAGACATACGTCGGAATCTACACAGCATAAAGCTTTTCAATACCGCCTCTCGTGAGTGAACTTCAACTGATATCCCGTCAGAATACTTGCACCACTGTATTCCTCTCTGAACACGTATTCTCAGCCTACTCTCTCAGTCATTGAGTTTACCAATATTTATATTATAGCAGTATTAAAAAAAAAAATCAAGTGTTTTCTGAAAAATTTTCTATTAATTATTGAAATTTACAGAAAAATATGATATGATAGTATATATAGTATAAATTATGAAAAAGAGGAGAAAAAATTATGGACAATTTTGCAGAACAGCTTGTAAAGAAAAAGGCTACAGGCTCAGAAAAAATCAAGAACACAGTTATACTGATTGCAGGTATCGCAATTACACTTGTAACAGGTGCATACAGCCTGCTTGCAATAGGAAGAGGTATTTCCACTTTTATTATGATTATGGTTGCCGCCACCGCTGGATTTGCAACATTTTTCTTTTACAGAAGCACTAAAGTCGAATATGAATACACATTTACCAACGGAGAGTTGGATATTGATAAGATAATCAACCAGACAAAGCGCAAGGAAATGCTCACTGTTCAGGTCAGCAAGTTTACATCTTTCGGCAGATATGACGATAATTCTCCCGAAGAAACTGCTGATATGACAGTTGTAATGGCAACGGATAATATTGCCGAACACGAATACTACGCAGATTTTCCCCATGAAGATTACGGCAATACCCGTCTTGTATTTGTACCAAATGAAAAAGTGATTTCCAACATAGTCAATTTTCTTCATCCGTCAATAAAAAACAAGGTAAGAACGGAATTAAAGAAAGAGTATATTTCAGAAATTTCTGAAAACATCTGATAAAAGAGATCACAATAAAATATTTGCAGGCAAGGAGTGATTATCAATGCAGATTGTAACAACCAAACAGATGACAAAGCTTGAAAAACAGGCAAAAAAACTGGGCATATCTCCAAAGGAGCTTATGCAGAATGCAGGCAAAAAGCTTGCTGAAAGAATTATGCAGATTTGTTCCAGTGAACAGCATATTCCCGAGCGCACAAGTATTGTATTTCTTGCGGGAAGTGGAAATAATGGCGGAGACTGCTACGCCGCCGCAAATATTCTCGTTTATCGCGGTTATCATGTTACTGTTGTAAATCTTGTTAAGGAGCCCTCAACGGATATTGCTAAGGATTATTTTTCGCAGCTTCCCTCCAGAGTTAATATCATTACAGGCTACAGAAGCGAAAATATCGAAGCAGCTATTGAGGCTGCAGAGCTTGACTATACAACTCTTTACAGCAATGATATCACTTCACTTAAAAACAAAAAAGAACTTACTGCAATCGATAAAATACTTATCAAGGAAAAAGAGCGTATGACAGCTGTACGACGTGCTGTAGTTTCAGCTGATGTGCTTATTGACGGTGTATTTGGCACTGGCTTTAAAGGAAAGCTTGACAGCGAACTTATGGCTATTTTCTCCATTGGTACAAGCGCATACCGTCTCTCTGTTGATATTCCAAGCGGCGGAGACGGCTCTAAGGGGACTGTGTCACCAGGCTGTTTCAAAGCCGATGAAACACTCTGTCTCGGCTGTCTCAAATTCGGCATGACACAGTACCCGCTGAAAAAAATGTGCGGAAAAATCAGTGTTGCTGACATAGGAATCCCCCCTGCCGCATATAGTATTCTTGACGGAGAGCATGGCTATCATCGCCTTGACCGTGACAGTCTTGCAGGATTTCCTCCCAAAAGGGAAAGCGATGCACATAAGGGTACTTTCGGAACTGTTCTTGTTATCTCAGGAAGTGATTCAATGCGTGGCGCGGCTGCTTTTGCAGCTTTAGGTGCACTGCGAAGCGGCGCAGGACTTGTTAAAGTTGCCTCTGTACCGCGATGCATAGATACCGTATCTGTTCTTGCACCCGAAGCAACGTATATTGAGCTTAATAGTGACTGCAATGGATTTATGGTATTCGATGACAAGGCAAAAGATTTGCTTAAAGCGGCTATGATTAAAGCCACTGCTGTTGTTATCGGCTCAGGTATGGGAGTAACTGACGATACAAAGGAAATACTCAGATTTGTTGTTTCAAATTCATTTTGTCCTGTAATTATTGATGCAGACGGAATAAACTGCATAGCTGAGGACATAGAAATATTAGTGAACAGGAAATCCGAAGTAATCCTCACGCCGCACCCAGGTGAAATGGCAAGGCTTCTCAACTGCGACGCTGAATCAATAAACGAAAATCGTATTATGGTTGCCGAGAAATACGCCGAAAAACACGGAGTAACCGTCGTGCTGAAAGGTGCAGGAACTATAATCTCTGACAAGTTCAATACATCTGCAAATCATACCGGAAATGCAGGAATGAGCCGTGGCGGAAGCGGAGATATTCTCTCAGGTATTATCGGCGCGGCTGTCGCTCAGGGATTTTCACCCTATGATGCCGCTTGTGCAGCTGTTTACCTGCACGGACTTGCAGGTGATTCAGCTGCTAAGAAACTCGGTCAGGAGGCTATGCTCCCAAGAGATATTATTGATTGTCTCTCCGATGCATTCAGAACTCTGAAAGAAAAGCAGAGCAGAAACTCCTGAGTGCCTAAAACATAAAACAACGGATGTTAAAAGAAAAAAATATTTTGATTGGAGACTTTACCATGAAAAAGCTTTTAGCATCCGTTTTAATTTGTGTATGCGTTTTCTTTATGACAGCGTGCAGTACACCGATGAAATCCTCAACAAAACAGCAGAACACCCTCAATTCATCCTTTAGTGCCAAAATGAATCTAAGCCTTGAAAAGTTCAATGCTGAGGGCACAATTACCCGTCTCGGAGACGGCAGGTGGGAAGCAGAATTTGAATCACCCAACACTCTCAGCGGAGTTAAGCTTGTATTTGAAGAAAATATCATCAAGGCAAGCTACAAAGGACTTGATTTTTCAATTCCCAAGTCAGCTGTTCCCGTCAAGGCTATGCTTGTGAATCTCATAGAGGCTGTTGATAGTTCTGCCTGTGAGGCTGAACTGACAGGTTCTGAAAAAGAGGGGCTTTTCTGCATGGAGGGCTCACTGGAGGGCGGTAATTACTCACTTTCCCTTGATTCAAGCGGCAATATTCATACCTTTGAGATGCCGAATAATCTGCTGAAAATCGTATTTTCTGAGGTATCAACAGCAGTAATTCCATCCTCCCCTGCCGCTGAGGGAACAATAGTCTCAACATCTGAAATTACAACGACAGTATCAGAGACTGTAACAACAACGTGTTAATTCCATACAAAATATAAAGCAGGAGGCTAATTGTATTTGCCTCCTGCTTTATGTTTGTTATACAATATTTTTGTGTTAGTTTTTGTGCAGATATCCAACTTTTGAAAAAATTTTTCTTTATGCAATGTTTTTCCGTTGCATAATGGCGTGTTCCGTTCCATATATGGAGGGAGTGTTTCAAAAGCACATCATTCAGCAACTATATAATCATTATCCTGCTCATCAAAAACCATTGGTTTAAGCCATTGAATATATGCAACTTCAAATTCAAAAGCAATAGCATCACCCAGTTCACTTTCCATGGTTACATGAAAAGAATTATCCTGATTTTCATTTATGCTGAAAGAGCGAACGATAAACCTGCGATGTTCAGAATCAACTTTTGAACGTATATTCGTGTGTATTTCTTTTACAAAAAAGTAATCAATTGTAATGCAGACCTTATCATATGCTTTCCACTTTTTCGGCGGATTTAAAACAGGACAGCTGACAACCCACACAATACGTATTTCATTGCCAAGAGGATAAACAAGTATATTTTCTATTTCCTGTCCATGAAAGTCAAAATCAGAGCCAAAAATTTTCTCTAAAGCAAGCCAATTCTGAAATCCTCTCATAAGCGCAAAGACACCTCCATTGAATAACAAATCAGAACACGGATAAAGTTTTATACCCGCGTAATTCAGCTTCTTTTGTTGCTTCTTCTGAACCTGTTATACAGCTATATACGGGATATTTCATTTCAGTGCATATTTCTGAAAGCTTATCGCATGTCATGGATAATATATTTCTGCGGAGTTCTCTTCTTTCGTCCATAGCAATTCCTCTAAAGTACATACTATCAGCTGTAGCAGCATATTCAGCGTCTGATACAAGAGGTTCCCCAGAAGCAATAGAACTGATAATATATGAAGTTATGTCAGGATTGCCACTGCAATAATCATTGAAAAATTCAGAAGTTTTCTCAAAAATTTCTCTGCTTTTAAGAGGCGAGGGGTCGCAATAAGAGTAAAATCCTGCTTCAAGCATATAGTTTACACTGCACCCCGAACCGTAAGCTCCGCCTTTTACGCGCACTTCATTCCAGAGATATTCATAACTTATTAACGTAGAAGCAACAGACCATGCAGGCTGATTCTCAATCTTGCGGCTGAAAACCGCACCTGAACAACAAGTTGCCGAGGGAATTGAAATAGCTGTATTTTTCGCAATATCAAGACTGAATTTCATTTTTTCTGTGGTGCATGGTTCTCCTGTGGGAAGAATATCTGTAAGTGTGCCGATATCTGTCTCCCCTGCCGCGCCGATACTTACAATCAATCGAGATTTGCAGAAAATACGCTGTCCGAGAGATTTCAGCTGTCTCAGCAATGCAGAAAAATCATCGTGTGAAAGGTTATTTATCCTGTGGAAAGTCTGATATGCTTCAAAACCGCGAATGAATTCAATTATTGCCGATTCCGCTGACATTAATGCTGTTGTGCGGCGAAGTGAAAAACGATGTCCGTCGGATATAATATCCTGTTTCATTTCTTCCTCGTCCTGTTTAAGCTGTCTTGAAGCAATTTCACAATCCTCATATACAGATTCTGTCAGAAGCTCGCCGATAAGTCTGAGAGCATCTTCAGTATTGCGGGAAAGGAATCGTGTTTTAACAGTAAAGAAAACATTACAGCTTTCGGAATCCGTTTCCTTCCCGAAAGGAATTATATCAGTTGTAAGATTACCAAGAGTACCCACAATTTTTTTCTGCAATTCTATTCCACTGCTGCTTGTTGTTGGTACTTCCGCAATAAGCCTGTCAAGGACAAGGAGCAACTCAAGTTCGCTTTGATTTAAATCATTGACATTGAAATATAATGTCATGACTGTGATTTCTTTTTCGCGAACAGGATGGCGGAGAATTTTTATATCATTTTCAAAATGTACCTCAGTGATATAATCAATAGGCTCGGTTGAAATCTCTGAAAGGGGCAGTACGGGAAGTGAAGCTACATCTTCGGGAGTATCAGGAGTACTTTGCCATTCTGCAATATCCTTGTTAAGCTTTATAAGTGCAGATTTTTCATCATCATTCATTGCGGAAATTTCTGCTCTAACTCTTTGCCTTTCATTTTCAGCCTGTTCCGCGCCATAAGTATCTGAGGGAAGCATATACAGTACTGCTCTGCCATTTTCATCAAGAAGCCATTCTGCAAGGAGTTCCTCAAAATATCTGCTGTCAAGTTTCTGTCTTAGGGAATCAAAAACATTGCTTCGGTCTATATAAATCAGTGGGTCGCCGCCGTAGAGCCATGACGACATTGAGTCAATACAGCGAGTAAGTCCTTTTGGTTCTTCCGATTCTCTGTAAACAAATTCACGTCGGTTTATTGAAGCTTCAAGAATATCTCTGTCTATTCCATTTTCTACAAGTTCATGGACAATCTTGACTGCTGTTTTAAGCAATTTTTCACCGTTTTGTCTGTCAATGTTATTGAATTTCAGCACACCAAATGGCTGTAATACACCGTCTGTTATGCCTAAATTAATATCAAGACACATATTTGTATCAAGAATAGCTTTCTTGAATGGCGAATCATTACATCCTGCTATAGCATCCGCAAGAACGCCTAATGCAGTTATTTTTTCTCGTTCCTGCCATGCAGCAAGAATTTTTCCTATTGCGAGAAATGTATTTGAATCACATTCATTTTCACATGATGAATCATAGTAAAGCTCCATTGTAACACTGTCACAGGGCTTCTGATACCGAATTTCAGGTTTTTCACAAAAGCTGTCATATTGTGAAAGATAGCTGTCAATCAGCGGTAGTATCTCATCAGGATTAATTGCACCGTCAAGGTAGATGTATGAATTTGCAGGATGATAAAAACGTTTGTGAGCGTCAATGAACTGCTCATAGGTCAAATCGGGAATCGCTGTAGGTAATCCGCCGAATTCAAAGCGATATGATGTATCTGGAAAAAGCAGACTGTTCATTTCACTTTCAATTCTGTCATGAACCGTTGAAATATAGCCTTTCATCTCGTTGAATACAACGCCCTTGTACAGAGCTTCGTTGTCGTTTCCGAAATATTCGGTATGATGTCCCTCCTGATAAAAAATATTCGGAACAGTATAAATCAACGGCTTGAAAACAGCGTCGAGATATACGCTTGTAAGATTCATGAAATCCCTGTTGTTTCGGCTTGAAACAGGATACATGGTCTTGTCCGAAAAAGTCATGGCGTTGAGAAATGTATTCATTGAGCCTTTGAGAAGATACAGAAAAGGTTCTTTTACAGGATATTTTTCCGAACCGCCAAGCACCGAGTGTTCAAGTATATGAAATACACCTGTATCGTCCTCGGGAACAGTTTTGAATGATATACAGAAAAGCTTGTTTTCCTCTCCGTTATTCATCCAAGCAAGAGGCGCATTTGTCTTATCATGACGCATTTCTATAAATTCGCCGCAGTCAGACTGACGAATATTTGTAATTGTAAAACCGTGTAATTTTTTGTTTATTATCATAATTTACTTATCCCATGAAGGTGAGCCGCCTGTAGAGAGTGACGCATAGTAAACAAGAATATCAGATGCGTCAGAAGAATCGATTGCGTTATCCTTGTTTACATCTGCAGCTTTACTCTGCTTTTCATCAAATGTCGGCTTGTCGCCTGTTGAAAGTCTGGAATATTCAGCAAGTACCAGTGAAGCATCAGAAGCATCAACTACTGAATCTTTATTTACATCGCCCAACATTACATAATCAAGATGTACAGCAATCAATTTTTGTGAATCTGTATCTGAAACAACTGTCCATGAGTTGTCAATATCATCATCGTCTATTGTGAACTTGTATGTGAATTCGCGGAAGCTGTCGGGATTATCGTTGCCGTCGGGTACTGTAAAAGTATCGGTAAAAGTATCGGCTGTAAGATTATATTTTCCACCTGTTACTGTTACCTTGATTTTATAGAATCGATAATCAGCAGCTGATACATCATATCCCTCAATATCGAAAGAATAAACTTTTCCGCCTTGTATATCGGTTGTATAATACTCATGGTCGTCGTATTCGGGAGAATTGTAAACTATAGCTACATTGGCAGAAGCGCCCTCGGGAACATCTACAAGTATTCTGCCATTTATATCAGCCTTGTTTATATGTTCGCATACAGGTTCAATCTTTATTGCTGTTTCAGCAGGCACTGTAGTGGTAACAGGAACTGTTGTCACTATTGTTGTAGTTGTTGTAACTGTCTGTTTTGTTGTTACAGGAGCGGTTGTGAGAGTAATCAGCTCATCAACACCGTCAGGAAGAAGTACTTCATCCGACTGTGTGGGCTGCTGGATATCCTCGTTGCCCTCTGCGTATACATTAAAGGAAACGGGTGTAGCTGCTATAGCAGCAGCTGAAAGAATTGATAAAAATTTCTTATGTCTCATTGTCATTACCTCTAATTAAAAATCAGCGTAAACTGCTCTGCTGTTTTCGTTAAGAACAGTTATTCTTATGTTGTCTGTATTTGTTCCCTGTGGAAGATACAAAGAAAATCCATATGGGGAATATTCATATTCATCAAGAAGTGAATCCTCAAAACAGGTAAAGGCTTCATATAACGTACCCTCTGCTTCAACAAGGATTCTTTGACTTTCTCCCTCGAAAAAGCTTTCGGGAAGTATGCCGTAAATATGCATCATGCCGTTACTTTCAGCTGTTTTGATTACGGCATCAGTACTATCGCCTTTTTCTGCAGATATATCAAGAATTCCCAGAGGCACAGCTTCCATTACCGGTGCGGATTTCAGCAGATTGCCAAGATTTCGCTCTACCAGTTCGATTATTACACTGTCACCTTCGCTGACTTTTTGCAGATTATAGGGAACAGCTCTGGAAAACTCCGCTGTAGCAAACATCTCCGCCATATATGGCAGTATAGCCTCGCCGTAGGAATCACGGTACATCAGCAGATTCTCCTGAGAATCGGGATTTGACGTTGTGATTGATATATCATCAAGTCCTCTGAATCGGCTTGTGTACTCATACTTGAACTCATAATCATTGTGAAGCTGCATATCCTTCGCTTCCTCAGCGGGATAAAGCATAGCCGCAAGGTCTCCGAGTCGGTCATATTCTATATACCAGCCGTTTCCGGTACTGCATGAGCCTTTGTTAAGCTTGTTCATCAGCATGGTATGTGCGGCATATGCGCCGAAATTGTTCCAATGGGTATCTGTTTTATGATACAATGATGTTGGCGATTCAAGCCCAAGAAGTGCGGATTTCATATCAAAGTAGAAATTCTCCCCCGATAGCTTTGCTGTAAGCCTTTCAAGGTTACTCTCATTATCTGAGGGAACATAGTTATATGGCATATTTTCAGGATATATCGTATTCTTATTCGGTGCGGCGAAAAAAATGAAATCTGCATCTTTACTGTCACAGTAATCTCCAATAATGCGCAAATTGTTTGCAATATTATTTATTTCGGTTTCGCTGAGAGTATCAATCCGCAGAAAATCATTGATTGTTTCGCCGTAATAAAGCCAGCCGTCCTTGCCAACAATTACATCATTGTCGGCAGAAGTCTTCGTCAAAGCTGATTTAAGCCGTCCATCTGCGGTTACAAGCTGCTGTCGGAATGCAAAATGCTCTGAAAAATAGGATTCAAATTCATCAAAGAATTCAAAATTCAGATTGCCCTCATCGTTTTTTATAGAGGGAAATTCTGCAAGCTGTCGCTTTTCCTTTGAAGCGTCGCCTTTCATAAACGGAGTCATCACCGCTGGAACAAGACATATTCCAATAAATGCGGCTGTATAAATTCTGTAAAAATTATTCTTTTTCATATCCGCACCTCCTAAAATCTGAAATATATAAATGGATTATAGGACGCTGATGATAATGAAAGTATGCAAAGCCCTAAAAGTACAATTGATATGCCATATGTGCTGTATTCGTATACAGCGGCAGATTTTTCGGATTTTGCTGATATTTTCAGCTTTTCCATAACAGGCATTGAGAATATAACAGCAAATACCAGAACTATAAGATAAAGTGGTGTAAGCTGTGTCATAAACATGGCTGTCTGTACGGAATCCCCTGAGGGTACAAACATATGACCGATATATTTGCAGGCAATTGTAAGATTATCCGCTCTAAAAAATACAAAAGCAAGAATTGTTACAAATACTGCATAGAAATGTCTGAATGGTTTAAGCCACTTGTCTGTATTAATTATTTTGTAGGATTCAATCATGAGGAATATACCGTTGATAAGTCCCCATACAATGAAATTAAGACTTGCTCCATGCCAGAGACCTGTGCAGAAAAATACAATCAGCTTGTTAAGGGCTGTTCTTACCTTGCCCTTTCTGTTGCCGCCAAGCGGAATGTACAGATACTCCTTGAACCACGTTGATACGGAAATATGCCACCTACGCCAGAATTCCTGCATACTTTGAGATATATAAGGATAATTAAAGTTTTCCTTGAATGTGAATCCGAACATTGAACCAAGTCCGATTGCCATATCACTGTAGCCGCTGAAATCAAAGTATATCTGGAAAAGATATGATATTGCTCCAAGCCATGCAAGCGGCACTGACAGCTCAGATACATCAAGACCATATACATAATCTGCTGTATATGCCATTGTATTGGCTATGAGAAGCTTTTTTGAAAGTCCGGTTATGAACCGCTTTATTCCCTCTGCTGTCATCTGCGGAGTTGTGGTGCGGTGGTCAATCTGGTCGGCAAAATCGTAGTATTTTACTATAGGACCTGCCACAAGCTGCGGGAAAAATGTGATATACAATGCAAGCTTATACAGATTCTTCTGGATATAATCCGGTGATTTGTATGCGTCTATAACGTAGGACATTGCCTGAAATGTATAGAATGATATACCGATAGGCAATGCAATATTCGGCACAGATACGCTGAGAAATGGCAATTTGTTAAGCATTTCCGCACCGAAACCTGCATACTTGAAGATTCCAAGCATTAAAAGGTTACATATAACGGCAGCGGAAAGGCACAGTTTCCTGTGCTTGTTTCCACTTTTCATGGCAAGTCCGAAAACATAATTCATCGCAATTGAAATAAGCATGAGAACTATTGCTTTCGGCTCACCGTATGTATAAAATAAAAGACTGAATAACAGCAGTAATACGTTCTTTGCTGTTATTGACGGTATGATTCTATAAAGAATGTACACCGATGTGAGAAATAAAAACAGGAATACAGGGCTGCTGAATACCATTTGCTCTCCTTATACTGCTGTATAGAATAAGATTTCTGTTACTGCTCCTCCGTCATACTTTACATCAAGCTCGCTATTGCCATTTCGGTAGATAGTGTATGCGCCTGATGCTTCACCTGCTCCGTATGCAGCCTCAACATCTGCCTGTGAACTGCCGATTGTTATGCCTGTATCTGTTGAATAATTACTGCTCGTGATTGTTACACAATTTATCTTCTCTACTCCGTCAAGGACATAACATTCAATAACGATTCCGTCGTATTCATATATCTTTGAATCTGCACCGTTTGAAAAGCATGCAGGTGCTGATGTAACGTTTGCGGGCTCGCCAAGTGCAGAAATGATTCCGCCTGCTTCACTGTGAAGTGTGCTGAATCCGAATGAAACACCCTGTGGTTGTGGAGCAGGCTCTGGCTCCGGTTCAGGTTCCGGCTCAGTCTCAGGTTCTGTTTCAGGCTCAGTTGCTTCTTCCATTGCTTCTGTAGTTTCTTCGGCTTCCGTAGTAGTTTCAGCTGTTTCCTCTGTAGTTGTTTCAGCATCTGTTTCAGCCTCAGTTGAAGCTTCTGTCGTTTCCTCTGATTCTTTTGTAGTTGCCGCCTCTGTTGTTTCAGTTTCTGTTGCAAGAACGGGGAGGTCGGGAGTTACATTATCATCTGGCTTGTCCTTTCCGCATGATACAGCAGTTACTGTAAATATAGCCATAAATGCGAGGAGTGCTGTCAATTTATTCTTCATTTTTCATTTATCCTTTCACAAATCAATAATACTTAGGGTACACATATTGTTTAAATGTATAATTCTGGGATTGCAGATAAGCAAACGATACGTTATAATAACCGTTGCAGGTGTCATAGTTTACCCAAGTTTTTGTTGCCGCATCATAAACCTGATTCCAGTAGTGGTCGCCTGAGCCTCTGCCTGTACCATATACAATTCGACAATCAAGACCTGCCTGCTGGAATAATAGGTCAGTTATAGCCGCAAAATAGTAGCATACAACAAATCTGTTATCAAGAGAATAGTTTGCGAAATATGCCCACCCCTTCTGGTTTATCTGAGCAAGACTACGTGTGTTCTCCATATATTTGTAGTAATTGTTGCCGCGTACATAATTGTATATACTCATCGGTTTATTTCCAATAGAATTGATTATTGTCTGAGCTCTTACCTGTACAGCGGAAAGCGGAACTGCTATACCCTCTGAATTGAGATTCATACCATCGTGAACCTTATTAGTTACCATTCGGCCATTGGATTCATTAAAATAGTACTTGTTGTCGCCGATAGTCTTCCAGCCTGTCGTCATTATACCGCTTTCTTCAAAGTAATATTTTCCGTCCTCAAGTGTAAGCCACCCTGTAGCCATTACACCATTTTCATCGAAATAATATTTATTTCCGTCAATGACGAGTCTGCCTGTCATCAAATACTGAGTATCAGGGTGGAGATAATATTTCTTTCCGTTATCTTCGATGAATCCAGAAGCCGCAGAACCGTCCTCTCCGAAATAGCATCGGCCGTCATCGAAATCCATCCAGCCTTTGTACATTTTTCCGTCTTCGGTACTGAAATAGTATTTTTTATCGGCAATTTTCAATCTGCCTGAAAGCATTTTTCCTGTCTTGGTATCAAAACAGTACCAATCATTGTTATACTGCTGCTTTCCTGTAAGCATTTTGAAGTCATCGCCGAAAAGATATTTATTTCCGTCAACTTCAAACATACCTGTCTGAGCAGAGTAATCATCACCGAAATAATAGCTTGTATCATCTACGGCAATAATTCCGCCGCAGAGAAGTCCTTGTTCATCGGCATAGTAAAGCTTGCCGTCAACAGTATTCAGTCCGCTTATACGTGTACCCATATCGTCAAACAGGTACATTTTACCATTTATTTCAGTCACGCCCTGAGCGTATGTTCCGTCGGGGTAGAAATATTTTATTTTACCGTTAATTTCAAGAAGTCCTGTCTGTAGAATTCCTGTTTCCTCAGAAAAATAATATTCAACGCCGTCTATATCAATTACGCCGCATTTTCTGCCTTCAACAACATCTATAAAGTAACAGTTATCATCTACACTGACAAGTCCGAGCTTTATATCGCCGTTTTCGGTATCATAGTAATAATTTTTACCATTGATTTCAACCCAGCCCAGCTGCTGAACACCGTTTTCATTAAACAAATAAGGCATATCCTTAATCAGAATTTCGCTGTCTGCAAGCGTTCCGTCAGCTGTTACGTAAAATCGGTTTCCGTCCTTTTCTATAAATCCCTCATCAGTAATAAATGAGCCTTTTTTTCCTGCCATGTATTCATTACCATTTTCATCGGTATATATAGTTTCGGAAATTTTTCCATCTTCACGCCCTATGTAAAATTCCTCACCACATATTTCTAATTTGCCATACAGCGGCTTCCCGCTTTTGGGGTCATAGTAACGTCTTTTGCCGCCTACTGTTCTCCAGCCCGTTTTAAGTACGCCGTTTTTAGAAAAGAGATATAGTTCACCGTCTACCTCCTGTTCGCCTATCAGCATTTCGCCGTCTTCATCATAATAGAAAATTCTTCCGTCATTGTCTGTTATCCACTGTGAAACGTACACAGTAGCATCGCTTTCTGCGGCAAAAACAGCCGTCGGAACAGCAGTAGAAAGGCATAAAGCCGCAGATACTGCTGTTATAAATGTCTTATGATTCTTCATAGTTTCCTCCTCTTGTCAATTACATCGGGTATACTATTGTCAACAGCCCGATACGTATTTATTATACATCTTATCAGCCTAAAAGTCAATGGTTTTTCTGCAAGTTAAATATCTTTGCGTGGATTTAAGCTTTTACTGGATATATGAAACCTCTAAAAATTGTGCTCCAACTCTTTTGTAAAAAAAAGCAGCACTTTGAGAATGCTGCTTTTTTTCATATTTTATTACTTGTTCTTTCTTCTTACAAGAACAGCTACTAGGTCAGGTCCGATATTTGAAGCAACAGCACAGCCGATTTTTGCATACATCTCAGCTTTTCTGCCAGTTTTCTTAATCATTTCCTTTTCAACTTCCTTAGCAAGTGTATCATCTTTGCCATAGATAAGAAGATAAGGTGTCTGAGGAGTCATATGCTTATCAATACATTCAATAAGCTTTGGAACAATATTTTTTTCGCCGCGTATTTTTTCAAGAGTTGTAGTTTTACCGTCAGCAAATTCAATAATTGGCTTAAGTCCAAGAAGTTCTCCTGCAAATGCAGCGGCGGCAGAAATTCTTCCTGATTTCTTAGCATACTTAAGTGAATAAGGCACAACATAAACAGCACATACATTGAACCAATCCTCAAGATACGCTACAATATCCTCTGCTGTTGCGCCCTTGTTTATCTTCTTTACAGATTCCATAATCGGATAGCCGTAAAATACTGTATAGCACTTGGAATCAAGGTTGAATATTCTTATCTTATCTTTTAATTCAGGATTATTTTCAAAAAGTTCGTCCTTTGCAAGAATAGAGTTATTATAGGTTACTGAACCAAGACTGTTGAGTGATACGGTGATAATATCTGTATATCCCTCGGCAATTGCCTCCTTGTAAGCCTCTTCAAACATTGTAGGATTTATAGCGGCATGCTTTGGAATCTCATCACTTTTTTCAAGCATTTCGTAAAACTCATCTGTTGTTTTATCGAAAGTCTCGCGGAATGTTTCTCCATTCAAAGTAATTTGAAGCGGAAGAACTTTTATTCCAAGTTCTTCGATAATTTCTCTTGAAAGGTCACAGCAGCTGTCTGTGATAATTTTAATTTTTGACATAATAGTCATCTCCTTTACCATTCGTATTGTGTAAGTTTTCCCTGACGGGATAAATCGGGATAATCCCATTGCCGCAGTACTTCATACACTGCAATTGCCACAGAATTTGAAAGATTCAAACTTCTTAGTTCATTGCGCATAGGAATTCTCACGCAGTTTTCAGGATTATCATACAGCAATTTTTCTGGAAGTCCTTTATCTTCTCTGCCGAAAATCAAGAAGCTGTTATCTGGATATTCGGCTTCACTATGGACATATTTTCCTTTGGTTGTAAAGTAGAAAAAATTGCCATTCTTGTTTTTTTCAAAAAATTCATCAAGATTGTCATAATAAGTAATATCAAGTTTATCCCAGTAATCAAGTCCCGCACGTTTTAGGTGTTTATCGGATATTTCAAATCCAAAAGGACGTATAAGATGAAGTTTTGCTCCGGTAACTGCACAGGTTCTGGAAATATTTCCTGTATTCTGAGGAATCTGCGGTTCTACAAGGACAATGTTAAGTTCAGGCATTTTTTCTCCTTACGTATAAAAAATATATTTTTTCAAAAAATAAGTTGTAACCGATATCGGTTAATTCAATATGGAAGTGATTATATATGAATATAAAAGCGATTACAACAGGCTTGACTACAGGGGCAGTTATAGGTCTTGCCTGCTATGCATTTGCTTCAAGCGGAGCAAGAAAGCGTCACAGCATTAAGAAGAATGCAGGTAAAACTCTTAAAGCCGCAGGAAACCTGCTTGACGATATCACATCAATGATGGGCTGATATATCCTTGGACGGAGAGATCCGTCCTTACATATTGTTCTTTCTATATCCCAAATAGCTTTCAAGGATAATAGTAGCCGCAACTGCATCAACAACCGCCTTGCGCTTTTTTCCTCTTGTATTCGTTACATTCATATAGTTATGAGCAGAAACAGTGGTACAGCGTTCGTCCCATAATTCCACGGGACAGCCTGTCATCTCTCCCAATTTTTCCGCAAAGAGACGGCATTTTTCTGCCCTCTCCCCTATCGTATTATTCATATTTTTAGGATAACCCACAACTATCATTTCAGCCTTGTTTTCTTTTGCCGCTTCTGCAGTTTTTTCAAGGCATTTATCAAAATCTTTTTCAGCTATAACTCCAATGGGACTTGCAATAAGCTCGCTTTTTCCGCATATAGCAAGTCCTGTTCTGGAATCGCCGAAATCTACAGCCATAATTATCATAGCATATTACCAAGGTTTAACAGTACCGATGATATCGCGTACTGAGGCAATACCCTTTTTATCAAGGAAATCGTTCATTTCCTCAACAATTCTAACTGGAGCGTAAGGGTCTGTGAATATTGCCGCACCTACCTGTACAGCAGAAGCACCTGCCATCATAAGCTCAATAGCGTCACGACCGCTTGTAACTCCTCCCATACCGATAACTGGAATATTAACTGCATTTGCAACCTGATATACCATACGTACAGCAACAGGGAAAATAGCAGGACCGCTGAGTCCTCCCATATTATTATGGAGAATTGGTCTGCCTGTGTTAATATCAATCCTCATTCCGAGAAGTGTATTTATAAGTGATACAGCGTCTGCGCCAGCCGCCTCTACAGCCTTTGCAATTTCAGCTATATTTGTGACATTTGGCGAAAGCTTTACAACAAGAGGCTTAGATGTTGCGGCTCTGACTTTTTTTGTAACTTCTGCTGCCATTTCACAGCTTGTGCCAAATGCCGCGCCGCCCTGCTTTACATTTGGACAGGAAATGTTCAGCTCAATCATGTGAGCACCTGTGCCTTCGAGTTTGGCTGCTGTTTCAGCACATTCCTCAGGAGTTGAACCTGCGATATTTGCAAGTATAACAAGGTCTTTTGTAAGCAGGTATGGTAAATCAGTTTCGACAAAATGGTCGATTCCGGGATTTTGCAGACCTACGGAATTAAGCATACCGGCAGGAGTCTCCGCAATTCTCGGTGCAATATTACCTGTTCTCTGATATCGTGTTGTTCCCTTTGTTGCAATTCCGCCAAGCTTGTTCAGAGGAAAAAGCTCCTCGTATTCCCTACCATAGCCGAATACTCCGGAGGCGGGAATTATGGGATTTTTAAAATCAACTCCGCATACATTTACAGAAAGATCAGCCATTACCAAATTACCTCCTCAGCATTGAATACAGGACCATCTTTGCATACATGTGCAAAGTATTCCTCGTCATTTCGTGTGGTACGGCATGCACAGCCGAGACACGCACCTATTCCGCAAGCCATGCGTTCTTCAAGGGAAATTTCACAATAAATACCTTTTTCCTTGCATATTGCTGCAATTCCTTTGAGCATAGGCAGAGGTCCGCAGGCAAATACTGCGTCTATGCCGCCTTTTTCAGCCAGTTCAGTAAATGGCTGTGTTACGAATCCGTGAATACCTGCTGAGCCGTCATCGGTGCAGAGAATTGTTTCTGCTCCTGCTGATTTAAAGTCCTCTTGAAGAATTACAGCAGCACTGTTTCTGAATCCGCTGATAGCTACAGCTTTTTCGCCGTAAGCCTGAGCAAGTGGAAGCATAGGAGGTGTTCCGATTCCGCCGCCGATAAGCACCACTTTTTTAAAGTTATCGTCAACAGTAAAGCCATGACCAAGTGGGGCAAGCATGTCTACCAAATCGCCCTTGTTAAGCTGTGCAATTGCGTCAGTACCCTCTCCCCTGATTTCAAATACAATGCGGAGAGTGCCTTTTTCTTTGTTAATTCCACAGATTGAAATAGGTCTGCGGAGAACAAAGCTTCCGATTCTTATATGAACAAACTGACCGGGAACTGCTACAGCCGCAACCTCGGGGCAACTTATCTCAAAGCTGTAAATTTCACGTGCTATAGCCTTTTTATCGGTTATTATATATTTTCCTTGTGTGTATTTCATGATAACTCCTTGTTAATCTTTCTTATTTCCGCAGTTTTTACATTTACCGAAAACGTTGTATTTTCCACTGCAAACAGGGCATAAGCCAACAGATTTCAGATATGCTGAAACGCATTTGAAACGGTAAATTTCAGACGCTTCATATGCAACACCTTTAAAATATATGCGTTTTACGCCGTTTTCAGTAGCTTTTTTGCTGATTTCAAAAGAGGGATTAGTATAATCATTGAGAGGCTCCCATGTTGTAGAACTGCTCTCAAATACAATTTCTTCAAGTCCGCAGCACATAGCATTATATACTATTTCCTGAACAGAAGCAGGCACATTAATTGTTTTTAAACTGCTGCAATCGTTAAAAGTTTTGTAATTAATTTTTCTGAGATTATTTGGCAGACGTACATTTGAGAGCGACTTACATCCTTCAAAAGCAGAATCGCCGATTTCTGTTACAGTATCGGGAATATGTACTGTTCTGATATTGATATTGTCCTTGAACGCACAGGAATCAATTTTTGTAACATAATCGGGTATGTCAACATCCTCGTCATTGCCTGCATATTTAACAAGAGTTTCCTTATTGCAAAGGAAAATATCACCTGTCAGAACAGGGGCGGCTTTTTCGGGAACTGCCTTTTTCTCCTCTTTTTCAATTTCTATTTTTTCGCCGCAATGTCCGCAATACCAGTGGTCAAGTCTTTTTTCCGCAAACAAAAGAGCTTTACACTTAGGGCAGACAATCTGATAATAGTCGTTAAGTTCCATAAGACCTCCTATAAACACTTAATTGCCCTGTAAGCTTTGAAGTTATTTGACAGAGCACTATTTATATATATTATACCATAAATGTCATTTTATTTCAATAGAAATTATTAATTTAACATATATACTTTTTTTATTCCGTTTTAAACAAAGAAAATTACAAAAAACTCTTGCAATTATTTCCGAAGTATGATATAATATTAACGATGGGGTTTATAGCCCCAACTGAAAATTCAGGAGGAATATATAATGTTAGTTTCAGCTACAGAAATGCTCAAAAAAGCAAGAGAAGGCAAGTACGCAGTTGGTCAGTTCAACATCAACAACCTTGAGTGGACTAAGGCTATTCTCCTTACAGCTCAGGAGTGCAACTCCCCTGTTATCCTCGGTGTTTCCGAAGGCGCAGGCAAGTACATGACAGGCGTTGAGACTGTTGCAGCCATGGTTGCAGCTATGGATAAGTCTCTCGGTATTACAGTTCCTGTTGCTCTCCACCTTGACCACGGCTCATATGAGGGCTGCTACAAGTGCATCAAGGCTGGCTTTACTTCAATCATGTTCGACGGTTCACATTTCCCTATCGAAGAGAATGTTGCTAAGACAACTGAACTCGTAAATGCTGCTCATCACCTTGGTCTTTCAATTGAGGCAGAGGTTGGCGCTATCGGCGGCGAAGAAGATGGTGTTGTTGGTAAGGGTGAATGTGCTGATCCCGCAGAGTGCAAGATGATCGCTGATCTCGGCGTAGATTTCCTTGCTGCAGGTATTGGTAATATCCATGGTGTATACCCTGATAACTGGGAGGGACTCAGCTTTGAGACTCTTGAGTCTATCAATAAGACAGTTGGCGAGATGCCTCTCGTTCTCCACGGTGGTACAGGTATCCCTGACGATATGATTAAGAAGGCAATTTCTCTCGGCGTTGCAAAAATCAACGTTAATACAGAGTGTCAGCTTGTATTTGCTGAGGCTACAAGAGGATACATTGAGGCTGGTAAGGATCAGTCTGGAAAGGGCTTTGACCCTAGAAAGCTTCTTGCTCCCGGTGTTGAGGCTATCATGGCTAAGGTTAAGGAGAAGATGGAACTCTTCGGAAGCGTTAATAAGGCTTAATCAATATTATAATATTAAATCCCGATACTTTGTGTATCGGGATTTTTCTAACAAAAAAGGTATCGGCAATTACCGATACCTTTTATAATAATCAAACGCCATATGTCTTTCTATACTCTATCATCTTATCAAGATATTCCTTGCCAGGAACGATATCATTTTTAATTGCTTCGATAATATCCTCCATTGTAACAATAGGATAAACAGTTACACCAAAGTCGCGCTTTACCTCCTGAACAGCTGAAAGCTCACCTGTACCCTTTTCCTGACGGTCAACAGTTATAACCATACCTGTAACATCTACATCAGCAGCAGATTTAAGTTTTGGCATCGATTCGCGTAATGCTTTACCAGATGTCATAACATCATCAATGATAATAACCTTTTCATTATCTGTAAGTACCTTGCCTACAAACATACCGCCTTCGCCGTGGTCCTTTGCTTCCTTTCTGTCAAAACAGTAAGAAACGTCGATTCCGAACTTGTTGCTGAGGGCAACAACTGTAGATACTGCAAGAGGAATTCCCTTATATGCTGGTCCGAAAAGCGTCTCAACCGGAATGTTGTTCTCGTGAATACATTCAGCATAATATTCACCAAGCTTAGCAAGCTGAGCACCTGTCTTGTAGTTTCCGCAGTTGATGAAATAGGGCGCAATTCTTCCGCTTTTCAGAGTGAATTCCCCGAAAGTAAGAACGCCGCAGTCAACCATAAATTTGATAAAGCTTTCTTTGTAAGTCATTGTAACTCTCCTTATATTTTAATCTCCGAATGATACACCTATAGCCTTTGCAGCTGTAACAAGGGGGTCTTCCGGAGTTACAAACTTTGTTTTGCCTGCAATATCAGCAAGCTTGTTTGAAGTAATTTTATCACCGATTTTAGCAACAGTTCTGCCGTATTTTTCCTTTGCAATAAGAGAAGCAGCAAATACGCCGAACTGAGTAGAAAGAATTCTGTCATAAGCACTTGGAGCACCGCCTCTGAGCATGTGCCCGGGAACACATACACGTGCTTCAATACCTGTATTATTCTGAATCTGAGCTGCAATACGTCCTGTAGCGGTTGTAATGCCAGCCTCTGCACGAAGCTTTGCACGCTCCTTTTTCTTCATCTTAGATTCTGCAATATCAAACGCACCCTCAGCAACTGCAAGGATAGAGAATGTTTTTCCAGATGCACTTCTTGCCATTACAGCGTCGCAGATTTTGTCAATATCATAAGGAATTTCAGGAATTACAATTATATCTGCACCGCCTGCAATGCCTGCATTTAGAGTGAGCCAGCCTGCTTTGTTGCCCATTACTTCGCATACCAGAACTCTGCTATGACTTGCGGCTGTTGTATGAAGTCTGTCAATTACATCCGTTGCTATATCAACTGCTGTATGGAATCCAAAAGTTACATCTGTACCATAAATATCGTTATCAATTGTTTTGGGCAGACCGATTACATTAAGCCCCTCATCAAAAAGGAGTTTAGATGTCTTGTGAGTTCCATTTCCGCCAAGAGTAAGGAGACAGTCAAGTTTCTGCTTCTTATATGTCTCTTTCATGTTCTTTACCTTGTCAACGTTGTCCTCTCCAATAACCTGCATCATCTTGAATGGCTGACGTTTTGTGCCGAAGATTGTGCCGCCCTGAGTAAGAATACCCGAAAAGGAATCAGGCGTCATATCCTTGCACAGATTATTGATAAGACCGTAGTAACCATTGGAAATGCCTACAATTTCAACGTTGTCTTCGCCAAACTGCTCGTAGCAGGCTTTTGCTACGCCGCGTATTGTTGCGTTAAGTCCCGGACAATCTCCGCCGCTTGTCAATATTCCGATTCTTCTCATTTTAAAACCTCCAATTTTTATAATTTTTACTGCTTTATTTTACGGATTCCTCTGCCTATGAGGATTTCCGTATTAATCAGATATATTTTTGAAGCAATTTTTCAAGCTGATCCGCAGGCATAGGTCTGCCATAAAGGAATCCTTGACCATAATCACACCCTGCTTTGCTGAGAATTTCTTCCTGTTTCTGATTCTCAACACCCTCTGCAATTGTTTTTATTCTCTTTGATTTAGCAATACTTATCACTGCCGAAACAATTTCAAATGCTATATTATCATGCTGAATATCTGTAATAAATGACCTGTCGAGTTTTAGCAGAGTAATAGGCAAAATTTGTAGATAGCTCAAAGAAGAATATCCCGTGCCGAAATCGTCCATTGCAAGTTTAACACCCAGTTCGCGAAGCCTGTTCATCTGTGCAACAGCAAAGTCGATATCGCTGAGAGCGAGTGTTTCTGTCAATTCTACTTCAAGCCACTTCGGGTCAAGTCCGTTGCGTACAAGAGCGTCGAGAACACGTTCTTTCAGGTCTGTCTGATAAAAATCATTGGATGTAAAGTTGATTGACATTACAAGCTTTGGATACCCCAATTTCTGCCACAATGCATTCTGACGGCAGCCTTCATTGAGTACAAATTCACTGATTCTGCCAATAAGACGCGACCTTTCGGCAATTGGCACAAAAGAATCCGGAGTAATAATTGTTCCGTCAGGCTTAATCCAGCGAATAAGCGCCTCTACGCCCATTATTTTACCTGTTTTCAGGTCTATTTTAGGCTGATAGAACAATTGCAGCTCATTATTGTCAATTGCAAGAGCAAGAGATTTTTCGATTTCTGTAATACCGATAATTGAATCATGCATACTTGGATCGTAACGACAGATAGTACCTGTTTGACCACTACCTGATTTTAGGGCAAATTCTGCGTGTTCGAGAACATCAATGAAAGAATCGCCGTCATCGGGAATTTTTGAAAATCCAACAGAACAGCTTAGATTAACAGTTGCAAAATCTTTTACAGCAAGCTTCGCAAATTCTTCCTGAATACCCTTGGCAGTACGGGAAGGCAAATCGTCATCGCCGTAATCACGGAGTACAAGTGCAAAATTATCTCCGCTTATGCGCGCTGCAAGTCCTCCGGGAGTAACAAATTTATAGAGGATATGTGCAAAATTTCTAAGAATATAATTTCCATTTTCATATCCGCAGGTATCATTTATTATATGGAATCTATCGATATCTACAACAATTATCCAGTAGCTGTAGTTGAGGGTTCGGCTGCAATCGTATGTTTCCTCCCCCATTGTAACAAGCTTATTGCGATTGGCAATTTCCGTTACTTCATCGATATATGCAAGCCGTTCAATGAGAATATCCTTTTCTTTTTCATCGGTTATATCAAGCAGTGCGCCTCCGAAAAGCGGACGTGTGTTATCCGTACCTTTAATTGATTTGTAACGGAAGCTGTACCAACGATAGCTTGCACCGTTCATTCTTTTTATACGAATTTCAATTTTGCGTACATCACCGCATTCATTTGCAGAACCTACTGCATGGTCAAAGTGCATACGATCGTTTGGGTGAATTAGTGAACGAAACTTATCGTAAGTTATACTGTTGCTGTTAAGACCGAACATACGTACCGTTTCTGATGAAGCGGCGTATTTTTTTCTGTCTGTGCTCATAATAACACCGATTTCAGCAAGTTCCATGGAGGAATTGAAGAAATCATTTGCACTTGCAAGGTTTGTCCTCATCTTTTTAAGTTCGGTCATGTTAAAACCTGTGCTGAGGTAAAGATTCTTCTTTTTGGAGCCCTTGAATAAAGATGTACTCCACGCAATTGAAACATGTTTTTTTTCAGAAGTAACAAAGGTACACTGATAATTTTCGGAAATAATCGCATTAACTTCCTTTTCGTCAATTTTCTTAAGGCCAAAGGCTTTGAGCATAGCTTCTTTTGTGCAGCTCTGCTCAATCGAAAAACCAAGGAGGTCACGAATACGTTTATTCATTCGGATATAAGAAAAATCATTAGACCAGACAATAAATTCTGATTCAAGATTTTCTATTACCTTAAGGAAATCTTCTGTATCAACAGATGATTTGTTTTTTACATAAATTTTGCCTACAATGAAAACAATTGCAGCTGTTATAATAAGCGAGAGAAAATATACAATGAGCATCAGTATTGTATATTGTGGATGCAGTAACGAAAATGTTACAACAAGTGCTGTGGAAAGGCACACAGCAAAAGAAGCCACAAGAATATCTTTATTTTTCAAAATCAAACGCACCCTTCGTGTTTACTATTAAAATTATTATAGCAAATTTCAACGAAAAAGTCAAGAATAAATTTCCCATTCACAACATTTTTTATAAATTTGTTGCAAATTTACAAGAAAATATCACAATATATTCACATTGACAAGGTAATATGGTATAATAGAAGAAGAAAAGTAATAATATGCTCTGCATAGAATTATAAAATATTCAGGAGGTATGAATATGGCACATATTTTAATTGTAGACGATGAAATAAATATCCGTAAAGTTGTACGCGAATACGCTGAATTTGAGGGCTATGATGTTACAGAGGCTGAAAACGGCATGGAAGCTGTAAATCTTTGTCATGACAACAACTATGACCTCATTATAATGGATGTTATGATGCCAAGACTTGACGGTTATTCCGCTTGTAAGGAAATCAGAAAATCAAAGAATATCCCTGTTATTATGCTTTCTGCAAGGGGTGAGGAATACGACAAGCTTTTCGGATTTGAAATCGGCATTGATGATTATGTTGTAAAGCCATTTTCACCTAAAGAATTAATGGCAAGAGTTAAAGTAGCTCTCAAAAGAAACAAAACGTCAAGTGATTCTGCCAAACTTGATAAATATGTATTTGAAGGACTTGAAGTTAATATTTCAGGCAGAGAAGTTTACGTCAATGGTGAAAAAGCATCTATGACACCAAAGGAGTACGATTTGCTCTTTTACCTTGTAAGAAACAAAAATATCGCTCTTTCCCGTGACCAGCTTCTTGAGGAAGTATGGGGGTACGATTTTTTCGGAGACGACAGAACGGTTGATACTCATATCAAAATGCTCAGAAACAGTCTCGGAGAATATCGTAAATTCATTGTTACACTGAGAGGAATGGGTTACAAGTTTGAAGCTAATTAATAGAATCCGTGCTGCTTTTGGACGAATACCGCTGAAATTCAGCATATGGATGTATTTTATAAGCTTTACTATTATTGTATTCGTTCTCATGTGGCTTTTTCAGATACTGTTCCTTGAAAAATTTTATACAGTGTCAAAAATACATGCCGTAGAGGCTGCGGCTTTGCAGATTGTTTCTTCCTACGAAGCAGACAAGCCCGCGGAATTCAGCAAGATAATAGAGGAAATTGCTCTGGAAAACGATTTGTGTGTAGAAATTGTAAACCGTTACGGCAGGTCACAATATTCTAAAGAATATTCCGTAGACTGCGTTATCCACGGAAGAACAAACAGTACCTATGGCTATCAGCTTGAAATTGAGAACAATAACAATCAGCCAATCTGGCGCAAACTTCAAAATGCGCACAAGAACTATTCAATGGTTCTATTTGGTTGCGCTTTAGGAGATACTGAAAATCCTGATGGTTATCTTTTTATTAATACAGCCCTCGTACCTGTTGGTTCAACAGTTACTATCATTAAACGACAACTGATGATTATTACGTTTATTCTGATGATTATCGCCTTTGTAATCTCACTTTTCGTTTCAAAAAGGATCGCACAGCCAATCGATAGAATCACTGTTGCTGCTGAAAGTCTTGCAAAAGGCAATTTTAATACGAAATTTGACGGCAGAGGATACCTTGAAGTTAAACAGCTTGCCGATGCTCTTACCTATGCGGAAAAAGAGCTTTCACGAGTTGATACAATGCAGCGTGACCTTATTGCAAACGTATCTCACGATTTGCGCACTCCCCTGACAATGCTGAAAGCCTATGCAGAAATGATACGCGACCTTTCAGGTGATAATCCGAAAAAGCGAAACGAACATCTGGAAATTATCATAAACGAAACCGACCGATTATCACTTATGGTTAATGATATTCTGGATTTGTCAAAGCTCGAAAGCGGTAAACAGAAAATCACACGTTCAGAATTTGAGATAAGTTCAAAGCTTTCGGAGATTATAGACAGATTCAGCGGTATATCTGAGCGAATGGGATACAATATTCGGTTCACTCCTGATAAGGAATGTATGGTTTTCTGTGATTCTGTAAAAATTGAGCAGGTAATTTATAATCTTATAAATAACGCTATAAATTATACAGGTGAAGATAAACAAATATTTGTTCGACAGATAAACTCTCCCAACGGCATTATTATAGAAGTAGAAGATACCGGCGAAGGTATTCCACCTGATAAAATCAAACTGATTTTTGACAAATACTATCGTTCCGAAAATCATAAGCGTGAAGTTGTGGGTACAGGTCTTGGCTTATCTATTGTGAAAGCTGTTCTTAAACTTCACAATTACGAATACGGAGTAAGGAGTAAAATCGGCAATGGTTCTGTGTTTTGGTTTAGAATTGACAGCAAGGATGTTAAATTTGCACAAATAACAGAGAAATAGTTGGACGAATTTCGGTGTTTTAACATACTTGATTTTAACACAATTTTCACATTTATGTTGTATAATACTTATAGAGGGTAGAAACGTCCTCTATAATAAATTTTGGTAATTAAATGTTTACCCCAACATTTAATTATAAATCCCCAATAATCCCTATATCATGGCAGATGAGCTTCCTTAACCGGAGGCTCATTTGTTTTGTGTTTTTTGCGAAAAAATGCAAAAAATCTTGACAACCGCTTCTTTATAGTATATAATAAAGATAATATGAACATTAAATGAATATTTTCTGTTCAAAAAAATAAAGAGAGGGAACTTTTTATGAAACATATCATTAAAAAAGCAGCTGCTTCAATTGCTGCTATGGCTATGCTTGGTACTGTAGTTACATCAAGTATTCCAAAAGATATCTCCTATGCTGCTCCAGATGAATATCACGATGACTGGCTTCATGTAAACGAAAATGCTGAAATCGTTGATATGTACGGAAATCCTGTATGGCTGACAGGTTGTAACTGGTTCGGCTACAATGTTACTACACAGTGTTTTGACGGCGTGTGGTCAAGAAATATGCATGAAATGCTCAATGAAATGGCTGACCATGGCTTCAACTTCCTGCGTGTACCTATGTCAACACAAATTCTGCTTCAGTGGAAGAATCATGATCCTGATCCTTACATGGTAAAGATTAACGAGTGGAAAAATCCTGAACTTACAGTTGAGGGCGTTGAGGGCGGTACTCCCAAGTATAGCTTTGATATCTGGAATATGGCTGTCGAGTGGTGCAGAGAAAACGGTATCAAGATTATGATGGATATTCACTGCGCAACTACAGCTTCAAACGGACATCAGATGCCTTTATGGTACGATAGCAACTACAGCACAGACGACTGGTTGGAGGCGCTTTCGTGGTTTGCTGAATACTATAAGGATGACGATACAATCCTTGCTATAGACCTTAAAAATGAGCCTCATGGCAAGAATGACGGTCAGGGTATGGCAATATGGGATGATTCAACTGCTGAAAACAACTGGAAGTATGCTGCTGAAAGAGGTGCAGCTGCTTGTCTTGAACAGAATCCGAATCTTTTAATTATGGTTGAGGGTATCGAGGTATATCCGAAATTTGAAAACGGTAAAGACTGGAACTCCCCCGCTGTTGACTATGCACACTATGATGACCCAAATGCTCAGGCATTCCATGGTGCTTGGTGGGGAGGAAACTTCCGCGGTGTAAGAGATTATCCCATTGACTTAGGTGAACATCAGGATCAGCTTGTTTATTCTCCTCACGACTACGGCCCGCTCGTATGGGAGCAGGAATGGTTCAAGAAGGATTTCACAACGCAGACTCTTCTTGATGATTATTGGTATGATACATGGGCATTCCTCGTTGAAGAAAAACTTTCTCCGCTTTTCATGGGCGAATGGGGCGGATTCTATGATGATGAACACGATCCTACAGGTGATAACAGAAAGTGGATGAAGCTTCTCCGCGATTACATGATTGAAAAGCGTATTCATCATACATTTTGGTGCTTTAATGAAAATTCGGGTGATACAGGCGGACTTCTTATAAACGACTTCCAGGATTGGGATATTCCCAAGTATGAGTTCGTAAAGGAAGCTCTCTGGCAGACTGAGGACGGTCTGTTTATCGGTCTTGACCACAAGATTCCGCTTGGACAGAATGGCACTGGTATTACAGTAGCTGATTATTACAGCGGAAACACTCAGCCTCCCTCTCAGCCCGACGAAAAGCCTGATACAACAACTGCTCCTCCTGTATCTACAGAAAATAAAACTACTACAGTTACAACAATCCCTACAACAACAGCACCCGCTGAAGATATTATCTATGGTGACGCAAACTGTGATGGAAAGGTAACTATAGCTGATTCCACAGCTATTCTCCAATCACTTGGAAACAACGACAAATATGGACTTTCCAAACAGGGTACAATAAACGGCGATGTTGATGGAAATACTGGTATAACAGCTGCTGACGCTCTTGCAATTCAGAAATATGATGCAAAACTTGTATCAAAGCTTCCTTTAACAGAATAATAAAAAACGGCGATGATATTTAATTCTCCATATCATTGCCGTTTTTTTGACATTTTCTCTTTTTTGCTTTTTATCGCTAAATATGCACTAAATCGTCATTAAATCGTTGGTATCTTTTCACATTTGGCAATATTGACTTTTTTATGCTGTGGAGTTATAATATAAAAGCATTAATCTTATCTTTATTTATGGAGGTTTATCATGGCGTCTTCACAATCAACGGCAGTCAAAAAAACAGAGGAAAAGCTAAAACCTAAACTTTTCTCGGTAATGAAAGGATACTCAAAATCACAGCTTGTAAAAGACATTGTATCGGGTATAATCGTTGCAATTATTGCTCTTCCACTTTCAATTGCTCTTGCATTGGCTTCGGGAGTTACACCTGAGCAGGGACTTTATACGGCAATTGTTGCTGGCTTTGTAGTATCTTTCTTAGGCGGAAGCCGTGTACAGATTGCAGGTCCTACCGCTGCTTTTGCCACAATTGTTGCTGGTATCGTTGCAACTGAAGGTATGGACGGTCTTGCTATATCCACAATTATGGCAGGAATTTTTCTCATTATAATGGGATTATGCCGCTTTGGAAGTCTTATTAAATATATTCCGAATACAATTACTCTTGGCTTTACATTTGGAATTGCTGTTACTATTGTTGTTGGTCAGATTAAGGATTTCTGCGGAATGTCTTTTGCAGGCTCACCTGTAGAAACTACTGAAAAAGTTGCTGAGCTTGCCAAATCAATAGATACATTTAATCCAATGGCTTTTCTTATCGGTGTTATTTCCATTGCTATACTTATTTTCTGGCCAAAAAAGCTGAACAAAATCCCACCTTCTCTTATATCTGTTGTCGTTGGTGCAGCTATTGTAAAAATAAGCGGAATCAATGTAAATACTATCGGAGACCTTTACACTATTTCATCTGCTCCCCCCTCCTTTACAATGCCTGAAATTACATTTGAAAGAGTAAAGGCTCTTGTTTCAAATGCTTTCACAATTGCTATTCTTGCTGCTGTAGAATCACTTCTTTCATGCGTTGTTGCAGACGGTATGATTGGTTCAAAACATCGCTCAAATATGGAGCTTACAGCCCAGGGTGTAGGCAACGTTGCCTCTGCACTTTTCGGTGGAATCCCCGCTACAGGCGCTATTGCACGTACTGCTGCTAATATAAAAAATGGCGGAAGAACTCCTATTGCAGGTATGGTACATGCTGTTGTTTTGCTTATCGTACTTTTACTTATTATGCCATATGCAGCTATGATTCCTATGCCGACAATTGCCGCAATACTCTTTATTGTAGCATATAATATGTGTGGCTGGAGAGAAATTGTAAACTGCATTAAAATCTCCCCTAAGAGCGACAGTGCTGTACTGCTTATAACTCTTGTTCTTACTGTTGTATTCGACCTTGTTGTTGCAATTGTTGTGGGAATTGTTCTTGCATCACTTCTCTTTATGAAACGTATGGCTGATGTTACAGAAAGCCACGACTGGATTTATGTTGATGATGAGGACACTGACCCTGACCACATCTCACTTAAAAAAGTTCCGGATAATACGAGAGTTTATGAGATTAACGGTCCTATGTTCTTTGCTGCTTCTGACAAATTTAACTACATACTTGATAAAACAAAGGGAATCGATGTACTGATTCTTCGTATGAGAAATGTTCCTGCTATCGACGCTTCCGGTGTTGAAATGCTTGATAAGATTACAAAACGCTGTAAAAAGCATGATATCGAAGTTATATTCTCTCATGTAAACGAACAGCCTATGCACGCTATGGAAAAGGCTGGATTTATAAGCCGCGTTGGACGGGATAATTTCTGTGACCATATTGACACAGCTCTGCTTCGTGCTGAAAAGCTTGAAGATGTAGCAAGAAAAAATAAGAAAAACAATTAATATATCAATCTGAATAACCCTCATGCAAATTACAATTTTGCATGAGGGTTATATTAAATGTGGTGTAAAAATGGCTGTGCAGCACTACTGCACAGCCTTAATTTATACATATTCTATTAAATATTACTTTAGAGGTATAGATAATGAGTAATATTTATTATTCAGTCACAGGAAGTGAAGAAATAAGCTTAGCATCAAGCTTCTGGATTGTTACAGCATCAGCAGCTGTAACACCAACAGAACCGTCAACATCTGCATTTGCAGCACCCTGTTCAGAAAGATTATACTTGTCAGGATTTCCAAGAGACTGGAGAATAGCTGTTGCATCAGCAATTGTTACCTTACCGTCGCAGTTAGCATCACCATAAAGATCAGCCTCAACACCCGGAATTACAGGAGGATTTGTGGGATCAGTAGGAAGTATAGGCTCTGTAGGATCCTGTTCCTCATTGTTTTCTACTTTCTCTGTGAGAGAAAGCAGGTATGTAAGAGGTGAGTTCCAATAAATTGTGATCTCATTTGTAGAATAGCTTTCACCGTTATCTACCCAACACTTAGCAGGAGGAGAATCAATACAATATGCAAGTGCAGCATTATCTTCAAGATTCTGGTTTACACCACCAACAAGCATGCCCTTCATAGGCTCTCCTACAGCCATTGAAGGTCTGTGGTGAGGTGCAACAGGAGTAGCTGTACCATAGCCTGTAACGAAACATGTTCCCAGTGGATTTGTACCAAGGAGATAGTCGAGCTGTCCCTGAGCAGCATCGATATATTTCTGCTCACCTGTAAGGTCATATGCATGAGCAAGAATAATACCATAGTTAGCAATAGTCATATTGCTTCCCCAGTGATAAGATTCAGTTGCAACACTATATGCCTGCTCTGCTGAAATTTCAGCAAGGTCATCAGCCTGTGAAATAATAACACTCTTAGCATTGCCATATGCAACTGATTCCTTATCAATACTATCCATTGTAATGAGAGCGATATTACCATAGTCACCTACTGTAGACCAATCGAGACCTCTCTTAAGCTTTGTTGAAATAGCATCAGCATCTGTAAGATAGCTTGCTTCGCCTGTTGCACGATACATCTGTGCAGCTGCCCAATAAAGCTCATCAATAGGATTTTTATCTCCATACTCACCTGTAACTACATCAGCAGGGTTTTTGTATGTAACTTCAGGATTTGCCTTAGCCCAGTCGTATGCCTTCTTTGCAGCAACAAGACACTTATCAGCAAAATCAGCATCAATATCCTTATAGAACTCATAAGCCATAGCCATAGATGCAGCAAAATCTGCTGTAGCAGTTGTTGATTTAGGCATTACAATAAGTGGCTTTGTTTCCTTTTCAGGCATTACATAACCTGGGAATGTATCACAAGTTACCTTATGATAAACACCACCGTCTGTCTGATCCTGCATCTTGAGCATCCACTCAAGTTCATAGCGTACTTCATCAAGAACATCGGGTGTACCATTTCCGCTTTCAGGAATACCAATATTATCACTGTAAGCTGTTGGATCTGCCTGATATGCATAGAGTACATCAGCAACAGCCTTTGCAGCAGCTACAATATATCTGCCATAGTCACCTGCATCATGCCAACCGCCTGATACTTCAATTTTATCACTTGTTCCGTAGATTGTAGCCTCTGTATCATGACAAGCTACATGACCGAATTTATCATCCACAACCTCAGTACCACATCTCTGGAGATAGAGCATTCTTACTGTATCATCAAGAAGTGCATCATAAACATTTTCACCAATTTCAAATGCATACGAATCATCAAGGCCTTCAGCTTTGATTATATACTTACCGGGAGTTGTCAAAGCGGAGAAATCACCGATATAGTTTGTTTCATCAGCAGACGCATTCTCGATAGGTCCTGTCATTTCGCCTGTGAAAACTTCCTTACCTGTAGCTTCATCGACAACGGAGAAGCTTCCGCCTTCAGTTTTTCTGAATACAGCGGTCTTCTTTGCGTCAGGCTTGTATCCAACCTGGTTAATGTTAATAGGAATTTCATATGCTTCTGTTGCGCTGTAGTCAACATTACTATCATCTATAAGTTCAAGTGTTACATTATCAAAATAAAGCGTATGTTCAGGAAGATCTTCAGGATCCTGCTTTTCAACACCGCAGTTGAAGCAGAGCTTGGACATAATGTCTGTTTCTTCTTCCATTACAAACTCTTTCTCAAAAGTCTGCATTTCTGTTGTAACATCACAACCCATCCATACATATGAACGGTAATCACCGCCGTCCATCTGGATCATGCCCTCGATGTAACGGTCAACAGTTGATCTTACATCAAAACTGAAGCGGTAAACACCACCCTGATAAAGCTTGATTGTAGGCTGGTTAAGCTGTACAGCATAGTTTACTTTACCACGATCAAGAACGGTAAGAGCAAGCTCGCCATTCTCTTCAGCAAGTGTGTATGCTCCGCCGCTTTCCTTGTAAACAGCCCAGTTTGATTTGCCTTCATCCATACCTGGATTTCTGATGATGTTGTCAGCAGCAAAAATAGGTGCAGCTGTTACAATGGGCATAGCAGAACCCATAATAACAACAGATGCAAGAGCAGCTAAACAACGCTTAAATGTGTTTTTCTTCATGGTAATTCGTTCCTCTCATTATTATTTTTTCGATTTCAGGCAACAAATCAGTGCAGTAATCTGCTGCCCTTAATATTTTTATTTTACAATATTCAGAACAATATGTATATTACTTTCATGACAAAAATAGTAAAATAATGATATTCTTTAAAAAACTGTTTACATTATTTCGACAGTTGCAATTCTTGGTTCAAAGCAGCAGCACGGGCGGACGCATACCACTCTGACGCCGCTTGCTCTCTGAGGTCCTACTTTCATAAAAGTTGCAAGTACCGAGGTTTTACCATGAAGCCCAAGAGCTCCAACATCTGATTTATTAACCGCTTCTGTTATACGACGTTCCATGTCACTTTGTGTGTCATATGTTCCGTCCACAAGAGCTTCAAGCATCATTGACGATGCTTCATAGTGTGAACGTCCGATTCCAACTGCAAGGGTACATGGTGAGCAGCCAAGCTGAGATACAGCTTCCTTAGACCATGAAATAATTTCATCGAGAACAACTTCTGCATTATGTTTATGAAATACACGATATGTCTTTGCACGAATTGCAGGACCACCACCGAACATCATTATGTGAAGTCGCATAACATTTTCTTTAGTTTTTCGAATTAAAAACGGAGCGGGTTCAACTCCGTCAGATTCGGGATTGATACCTCCCGATTGGTCAATGCGCTGAATATCATCGCCCATTATGCCCATTGGTCTGCCTGGAAGTCTGCGCAATCCGTCAGCAATTCCTTGATGGATTGCTTCAAGAGTTCTGCCGGTTATAGCAGTTTCCTCACCAATTTCAAGTACAATATGAGGAATACCAGAATCGTCGCATAGAGGGCTTTTGTTTCGCTGAGCTGCATCGGCATTTTCAAGAATTGTTTCCATTACCCACTTAGCCTGAGGATTTGTTTCCTCTGCAATTGCTTTGTGATATGCTCTTTTCTTATCCTCACGAAATGCAGAACCAGCCTCTACAAGTGTATCGCTTACTTTGCTGATTATCTGTTCATATGTCATCTTCATTCGTAAATGCTCCTTCCTTTTGCAGCTGCAATAATGGCAGGATATCTTTCAACTTTAAGCATATGAAGCGCTTCCATGCCAAGTTCGGAAAAAGCTATTGTATACTGTGAAATTGTCTGCTGTCCAAGGAGCGCTGTTACAGGAGGAATCACGGCATATACTGAGTTGTACTTGTTGAGCGCTTCTACAGTTTCAGAATGAAGAGCACCTTTTCCAAGATGAAGCTTTATTCCACCTGCTGACAGAGGAGCAATACTGCTTTCAATTTCAAGCTTATTGCTTGATGTTGGACCTACACCAGCAGGGCTTACTGCGGTATGAAACATAACTCCCCCCTGTAAATCTACACCAAGCTGTGAAGCTGTACCTTTTTCAAGCATATCCACAATTTTCGGTAGAACGGCATCTCTGCCGCAGAATATCTCTCCCGAAATATAAACCATATCCCCTACATTCAAAGAAGATATAATCTCCTCAGAAAGAGGTGTTGTCAGTTCTATAGGCATAAAATCACTCACTTTCACTCAGAAGGCGCAGATAGCTATTTTCGTTTTCAATAACACCGAAGGCGCGTGAACGCATCATTATCTTATTTGCCCAGTTGGTGTGCGGCTTTATTTCATTCATCTTGTTTGAATTTTTACCTTTTTGAACGCCGCCCTCAGAGCTTGATAATATCTGTTTTGCATCTTCATATTCTTCACGTGTTACAGCCTGCAAGCCGTTTACAAATTTGATGTGGGTAGGATGTATTACAGTTCTGCCGACAAATCCATTTGCTTTATCGAGAATAACTTCACGCATAAGACCGTCAACTTCATGATTTACAAGAGGTTTGCGCTTCATAAGATAATCGTCAAGTGTGTGTTTTGGCAACTCATCAAACATCATATGCTTGCTTGCACGGAAGTACTCCCATACAGGTCCGGATACAACAAATTCATTATTTCTTGTAAATACATTGAGAATATCCGAAAGACACTCGCGGACAGTCATTATATCGTATATGGAGTAGTCAACACCGCGTCGAACTCCGAAACATGATGAAAAATCAGTACCACCAACACGAATCTGCAGCACATAATCATAATATTTATTCAGAATTGCACGTATGCTTATAAGCTCCTGCATACGGCTTTCCTTATATGCAACACGCGGGTCTTCAATAATAGGCATGCCATAAAGGGTTTCACCTAATTCAGTACTCAATGTTTTCAGATATGCAAAATAAGCATCTCCGTTTTCAGAATTGAATTTTGGGAAGTTAATACCGGTAAGCACTTTTGCCATATGTGGTGTAAGACGCTTTGCAAAGCTTTTGAACTGCTCCAAATTTCGAACACGGCAGAAGATAAGTGGAACATTATCCTGCTCCAGTTCACCATTATCAATAGCTGTACTGATTGCATCAAGGGTATGGAGTACATTTTCCTCCGCAGCAGGTACATCACTTTCAGCACATGCATCCTCAAAACAAAATACCATAGTTGTCAGACCCGGCATAGCACAACTCAGAATTTTCGGCAGAAAATCCTTTGTTCCGGGCATATACATAGTCGCTCCCAGACAGTACTGCAATAATTCGCGGTCTGTATATTTATTGAAATTTTCGGGAAGCTTTACAAATTTAAAATCGGGATTATATCTCTGGTGTCTCATTCACCTATACTGCCTTTCTCTGAAATAATAGCCTCTGGATAATACTCTTTGATTACGCGCATTACAAGAGCAATCTGCTTTGCACGCTTCTTTGCGTCCTCATTAGTTGTATCCCAGCTGTGAGTTTTAGCTACTGCGCCGCCTGTTTTAAGATAAATAGGAGCCGCAACACGTATCATCTCCGGAACTTCATAGTGTCGGATAAATCCGCCCGTTGACTTAGGATTCTCTGTGTGGATATCAATTGGAATATCAATTGCCTGACGCATTGCCGCAAGCATCTGAAGCTGAATATCACGAACAGGATTAATGGAATTTGCACCTATGCTTTCAAGCAGCTTAGCTGAACAAGGATTTCCGTGGCCTGTATGTGCGGACATCTTGAAGCGGCAGTCAGCTGGAATTTCGCCTGCCTCACGGAATTTGTTGAGAGCATACAAACAACCCTCATCATACACAAGGAATGAACGTGCGCCAAGTCTTACGGCACGTTTTACGTCTTCAATTGCACGGATAACCTGTTCCTGTCCGCGAAGTCTGTAACCCATACGCACGCCCTCTGGAGTATTGACAGAAGCGGAGGTATCCGTTGTGGCGCGCGGTCCGATAGCGAGAATAAGTTCTACCTGCCATTGTTTTGCATACTCCACCATTTTTTCGATTTCTTCATCAAGAAGCGTCCATATACCCTTTGTCTGAGTTACACGATGGATGCTTATACCATATTTATCAAGTTCCTCCAGAAGTGTTTTCATTGTAGAGGGGCCTTGAATCCCTGGAACTTCAAGACGGAACTGTGCGCCGTCAGAAAAGCGTTTTTCAGATGTGGGTAGGTCATAGGCATCTCCCTTCGGCAGACCTATTTTCTCCAGAAATTCTCTTGTTTTTTCCATACTGTTCATGTTATTCACTTTCCTTTCCCTGTAATTCATTCATTAATTCAGTTATAAGTCCTTCATGGGATATATCAAGAGGCGGAAGCTTTCCGCGCAGTCCCTTGTGTATGCGTATTTCAAGAAATGCGGGCTTTTTCTCTGCAAGAAGCTTTGACATTGCATTTTCAATGTCCTTTTTTGTAACAGAGGGAGCGTCTACTGTTGCATATCCGCAAGCTCTTGCAATTGCTGTGAAATCAACTTTAAAACCTGCGGAAGCCTGACCGCCTACTGATTCGTGAGCGCCGTTATTCAGTACCACGTGTATGTAATTAGGCACATCAGTCTTGCTGACCATTGTCATTGCTCCCATGTGCATCATGCAAGCGCAGTCGCCGTCAAAAGTTACAACATACCTCTGCGGATTTTCAAGGGCAATTCCTAAGGCGACTGATGAAGCGTGCCCCATTGAGCCAACATTGAGAAAATCGCATTTGTGGCTTTCGTTTCTGCGCTCTCTAAGAAAATACAGCTCTCTTGTCGCTCTGCCTGTTGTTGCCGAATATATTGTATCTTTTGGCAGGCAATCAAGAAGTGTTTCTATGGCTTCTTCACGGCTGAGAGGGTATGACATATCGGGAGGATTTATCTTTTTCTCTCCTGCAAGTACGCCCTTGGGAGCTATAACAGCTACAGGACTGCGGTTAATCATAGCTGTATTACATGCATTTTTTATAAGCTCCTCTGCTGATTTTTCATCATCTGACAAAACCATAACAGGGATATTCATGATTTCGGGAAGCTTTGTTGTTATCTCTCCCTGTAATTTATGCTGTGCCCAGTCGCCTGTATCAGGCTGACCTCTCCAGCCTATAAGCCATATCATTGGGACAGAGTATACATTCTTATCTGCAAGTGATGCAAGAGGATTCACTGCATTACCCATACCTGAATTCTGCATATACACAAGAGGAAGCTTTCCTGTAGAAAAGTAATGTCCTGCGGCAATACCCACGGCATTACCCTCATTTGCCGCTATAATATGTTCTCTCTCCCCTGCTTTATCAATAAGATAGTTGCAGAAACCATTGAGATATGAATCGGGTACTCCTGTAAAGAAATTAACGCCGTTTTTTTTCAGCGTATTGTAAAATTTTTCCTGATTAAGCACAATATCACTCCTTATAATTTGGAATTCGGGTCATAAAAACGGTAGTATGGCGGTGCGTCGGATTTAGTTGTTTCCCATGCCTTTTCAAATTCAGCAATAATTTCCTCGGGCAGCTCACCGCCCTCAACAGCTCTGATATTTTGTTCAAGCTGAGAAAGCTTTGAAGCACCGATGATTATAGCATCTCCTCTTTCGGTATTCAGCATTGAATGAAACATAATCCAGCGATATGTAGCTTCAATAATGGATATACCGTATTTCTCACATATCTTTTTCAACTCGCCTGCCGCATCAAAATATGATTTTTTCCAGTAACGGTTCTTATAATTTGGACGATTTGTAAATCTTCCCTCTGCGGGAGCGTCATCAATCCCAGCATATTTATTTGTAAGAATTCCTCCAGCAAGAGGATTGTATGCGTAAAAACGAAGTCCGAAATTATCAAGTACCTGTGAAAGTTCGCCTTCTGCAAGTCTGCTCAGAGGGTTGTAAAGTCCCTCGTATATAGTAGGTACTATCCAACCATTCTGTTTGCATTTGTGGTACACATCAACAACAAGCCATGCAGGGAAATTGCTGAGTCCAAGTTCTTTTATTTTGCCTTGGCTGTGTAGCTTTGCGCAGGCTTCAAGTGCAGATTCAACAGGAGTATCGGCATCAGGGAAATGCAGATAAAGCGTATCAACCTTTTCAAGCTGCAAGCGACGCAAAGATTCATTGAACTGCATCATTACAGCATCACTGTCAAGTTTTCCAGTGATTCTTGGATTAACCTTAGTAGCAATCCTAAAATCATTTGTGCATGGCTTTTTCAAAGTTTCTCCTATAAGAGTCTCACTCTGTCCCTTGTTATAGACATATGCCGTATCAAGTTCATTATAGCCAAGCTCGCCGAAACGGTTAATCATATCCGCAGCATCACTGCCGAAAACCGATTCACCCAATGTCATTGTTCCAAGTACAAAATTTGGTTTATTCATGAGCATCTCCTTATTTTATCAAATCAAAAAGCTTATTCCAGTCGGAACAGCCATTCTGTACAAATTCGAAAATAGCGTCCGCGTTTTCATTAGTTCTTCCGGTGTAGCGGACAAGTTCACAGAAACGATTATAGAATTCTGTATCAGTCAGCGGATTTTCGGGCTCGCCCTTAGGATAGTCTACGCGACATTCAAGATTTCTTCCGTCTGTAGTTTCAAGCGATAATATAGCAGTTGTAATTTCGGGGAATACTGCTGTAAGCACCTCGTCATCTGTAACATTTACTTTTTTTGCCAGTTCAAGCAGACGATTATTGTGGATATCATCTTCATCGTATTCCTGCAAACCTGCTTTTCCATACACAATAGCAGCGGCAACACTGTAAGGAATACTCATTTTTGCTGACGCAGCAGTTGGCACTTCACAGTGGTCATGCTTGTTGACTGCCCAGAAATAAGTGCGGATATCAATTTTTTTTACATTTGTATCAGTAATTCCGTGTTCGTTTCTGAGAGAAACAGCTGCTTCAATTGCAGGGTGAAGGTAACGACAAGCGGCAAAAGGTTTTGTATAAGTCTTTTCAATTGCATATGTTCCGTTCCAGAGTGGAGCCTTCATTACAACACTCTCTGAACCTGTCATCATTTTCAGGAATCCACGCTCTCCTGCAAGTGCATCAGGATGACCATGAAATCCTGCCTTTGCCATTTGTACTGCTGTTAATCCCATAATGGCAGTTTTGGCAACATTATAAGGTTTCAGTTCAGAGCCGTCATCAAGCACTTTTAGCATACCTGAGGCAGATACACAAGCAATGGCAAAGGCTTCCCTGCGTTCTTCGGGAGTAAAATCAAGCAGATATGAAACTGCAATTGCTATACCAAGAGTTCCACAAGTTCCTGTTGCATGATATCCCATAGCCTTATGCATGGGCTGAATGGATAACGCCATGGTAAATGACGTTTCATAGCCGATTACCGCCGCTTTTACAAGCTTTTCAAAGCTGCATTTATATTTCTGTGCTAACGGCAGCAGAACAGAAAATAGCGGCGAACCCAGGTGAATAATTCCTGCGTTTGTACCGTCGTCATAATCAAGGGCGTGACCATTTAGACCATTGAGAAAAACTGCTTCTTTCAGCGTTGCGGTACGATTACAGCCTATTGCCGTATAACCACCTTTTTCGGTATCTGCAAAATCAAAATATTTTTTAAGTTTTGTACAATTGGTATATGCACCTGCAAGCGTGACACATAAATAATCTTGTAAAGCTCTTTTAGCCTTTGCATAAACCTGTGGGGGTATGGGCTTAGAATAGACTGCCTCTAATTGCGCTAAAAATTGATTTGTCAGATTCACAATTCAACCTCCGTTTCGTTAGGTTATCGACTGTATAATCATTTGGTTATGCAGCCGATAAATTTTAAGGCAATACCGTACATAACTGTAAAGCAGGTTTTGTGCGGTTTTGCCCTAATTCTGCCTTGTTTCAATCAAAAACGATATTCGCTATTGATTATCAGCTTGATAATCTTTTAGTTATGAAGCTTTTGAAAAAAATTGATTGTTTACCAATCAACTATAAAAACAACATATTACCTTTTTATTATAACGCATATATTTTCATTTGTCAAGAGAAAAATAAAATTTAATTATTTTCTTTTTACGTTTTACATTTTCTAATGATTTTAAATAAATAATATGAATAATTATTGGAGAATAAATTTTACCTATTTTTAACAATTTTTTTACCCACCCTCTTGACAAATGTAGAAAAATGTAGTATAATATCTACAACGTCGCGAATGTGACGTATACGGCATCCGCAAGCCGTGAAAATATTTAATATGATATGGAGGATTATCATTATGGACAAAATGGGTATCATTTTCGGAGTTATTGCCGTAATTCTTGTGATAATTATTTTATCATTAGGTTACATTAAAGCTCCCCCCGACACAGCCTACATTATTTCAGGTCTGAGAAAGAAGATCATCATCGGAAAGGCAAGTATCAGGATTCCTTTCTTCGAGCGTGTGGATAAACTGAAACTTCAGCTTATCGCCGTTGACGTAAAGACTTCAAGTGCCGTTCCCACTGCCGATTACATCAATATCAATGTTGATGCAAACGTAAACGTAAAAGTCAGCAGCGATCCCCTGCTTATCAAGCTTGGTGCTGAAAACTTCCTCAACAAAGAGCCTATTTATATAGCTAAGGTTGCACGTGAGGTTCTTGAAGGTAATATGCGTGAAATCGTTGGTCAGATGACACTTGAGGCTATGGTAAACGACCGTAAGGCTTTTGCTGAAAAGGTACAGGAGAATGCGGCTCCCGACCTCAACAGAATGGGTCTTGAAATCGTTTCATTCAATGTTCAGAACTTTACAGATGACCAGAATCTTATCGAAAATCTCGGTATTGACAATACCACTAAGATTCAGAAAAAGGCTGCTATTGCACGTGCTGAATCCGAAAAGGAAATCGAAATTGCTAAGGCTCAGGCTAAGAAAGAGGCTAACGACGCTAAGGTTCTCGCTGAGACTGAAATTGCACAGAAGAACAATGAGCTTGCTATCCGTCAGGCTGAACTGAAAAAAGAGGCAGATACACAAATGGCTATTGCCGACGCTGCTTATGAGATCCAGAAGGAAGAACAGCGTAAAACAATCGAAATTACAAAGGCTAACGCTAATATCGCAGCATCTGAAAAGGATGTCGAGCTGAAAACTAAAGAAGCAGAGGTTAAGGAAAAGTCCCTCGATGCTGAAATCAAGAAAAAGGCTGAGGCTGAGCGTTATAAAGCACAGCAGGAAGCTGACGCTAAGCTTTACCAGTTAAAGAAAGAGGCTGAGGCCGACCGTTTCCAGCGTGAACAGGAGGCTGAGGCTCAGAAAGCTGAGGCTGAGGCTCAGAAGTTTGCAAGAATGCAGGAGGCTGAGGGTATCGCTGCTGTAGGTCAGGCTGAGGCTGACGCTATCAGAGCGAAAGGTCTTGCTGAGGCTGAGGGTATCAACGCTAAGGCTGAGGCTATGAAGAAATATGGCGAGGCTGCTGTACTCGAAATGTACTTCAAGGCTCTCCCCGAAGTTGTACGCAATGCTGCTGCTCCTCTTGAAAATGTTGATAAGATTACAATGTACGGTGAAGGCAATTCCAGCCGACTTGTAGGCGATATCATCAATTCAACAACAAAGATTACTGATGGTCTTACTGAGGCTACAGGTGTTGATATCAAGGCTATCCTTTCAGGATTCCTTGGCGGCAGAATGGCATCTGCACAGGCTGCATCTGCTGAGCCAAAGACTGAACGTGCTTATGGAAATTCCTATCAGGAAGTTCCAGACGGTGATTACATTATCGACCGTTCAAATTTAGACAACAACTACACAACAGATACAACAATTGAATAATAATACATCACGGATATCGGTTATCGGTATCCGTGATTTTTTGGATTTTACCAGAATCCATTCTTGTCTGCATTTTTTTCACTTTGTCCGCATATTCTGTATAGACAATCTATCATAGGAGTGATTTTATGGGACTTACTGAAAAAGACGCTGCCGCAAGGCTCAAAAAAGACGGACCAAATATTCTTGAGGAAAAGAAAAAAACATCAGTCACTAAAATATTTATCGGACAATTCAGGGACGTTATGGTAATGATTCTTCTCGCCGCAACTGTTATTTCAGTTCTGTTAGGAGAAGTTACAGATGCAATAACAATCATACTTATTGTGCTTATCAACGCAATTCTTGGTTTTGTTCAGGAATATCGCACCGAACACACTCTTGAAGCGTTAAAATCCATGACTGCTCCAACTGCGAAATGTTATCGCGACGGTAAATTACGTGAAATCGATGCATCAACCCTTGTTGTAGATGATGTTATCGAACTTGAAGCAGGCGACCGTATTCCTGCTGATTGCGTTATTCTTTCATGCTCGGGATTTTATACAGATGAGGCAATTCTCACAGGAGAATCTGAGCCTTCGGGAAAAAATGCAGGCTCTCCTGATGATACGGATAATTCGATCAACAAGCCGAATATTATATATTGCGGTACATCTGCTGTAAAGGGCACTTGCCGCGGAAAAGTTATTGCTACTGCTAAAAATACTCAAATGGGTAAAATCTCACAGCTTATATCTGATATTGACGATGAGCCTACTCCCCTTCAAAAACGACTTGCGGAGCTTGGAAAAATTGTTGCAATTATTTGTCTCATTGTATGCTTTGCTGTTTTCGGTGCAGGAGTTTTACGAGGCGAAAACGTTTTTGACATGCTGATGACAGGTATAACAATTGCCATTGCGGCTATTCCTGAGGGACTTCCTGCAACAGTAACTATTGCTCTCGCTCTTGCAGTAAATCGAATGATGAAGCAGAAAGCACTTGTCAATAAGCTTCACAGCGTTGAAACTCTCGGATGTGCCTCTGTAATTTGTTCTGATAAAACAGGAACTATCACTCAAAACAAAATGACTGTAACAGAGCTTTCAACTGCTGATTCCGATTATTTTTTCAGCGGTACAGGATACAGCATAAGCGGTGATATTTCAAAGAATCACGAAAAAATTGCTGTGAATCCCAAAACTGAAAAAGCCCTTACCGAAGCCCTCAAATGCAGTGTACTTTGCTCCACTGCAGAGATTTTCAGCGATAAGGCAGGTTCAAGCCGCCGTAGAGGATCACTTAAAGGCAAAGGCGAATGGAACGTAACAGGCGACCCAACAGAAATTGCACTTCTTGTCGCCGCTTCCAAGGGTGGTATCACTAAAGATGTTCTGGGGAAATATGCAGAAAAACTTGATGAATTCCCCTTTGACAGCGAAACTCGCTATATGGCTGTTTACTGCCATCAGGGAAGTGAAAAAATCATGTTTCTCAAAGGTGCGGAGGAAGTTCTGCTCCCCCGCTGTTCACGTTATCTCAGCGATGACGGTCAGCTTGTGCCTATGAATTCTACTATTAAAAATCAGATACGCAACAGGATTATAGAAATGTCAGACAATGCTCTGCGAGTTCTTGTTCTTGCCTGTTGTGTATCAGACACCTTTGCTCATGACAGCGGAAATCTTGTATTTCTCGGTGTAGCCGGTATGCTTGACCCTCCCCGTGAGGAAGCTAAAACGGCTATAAAGAAATGCGCCGCCGCATCTGTTAAAACCGTCATGATAACAGGCGACCACAAAAATACTGCCGTAGCTATTGCAAAAAAAGCAGGTCTGTTAAAAAACGGTAAAGCTGTTACAGGCGCAGAGCTTGATCGCATGAGCGACGATGAACTTGACCACAGAATTGGCGAATTCACTGTATTTGCCCGTGTTGAGCCCTCCCACAAGCTGAGAATTGTCCGCAGTTTCAAGCGAAAGGGCGAAATTGTAACTATGACAGGTGACGGTGTAAATGACGCTCCTGCAATTAAAGAGGCAGATGTAGGCGTTGCTATGGGTATTACAGGTACTGATGTTACAAAACAGGCTGCCGATGTTATTCTCCTTGACGATAACCTTGCAACTCTTGTAAATGCTGTTGAACAGGGGCGCTGTGTATATGCAAATATCCGCAAATTTGTGCGTTATCTCCTGTCCTGCAATATAGGAGAGGTACTTACAATGTTTCTTGGTATGATTATGGGCATGCCTGTAGTACTGCTTCCTGTGCAGATACTTCTTGTAAATCTTGTAACAGACGGGCTTCCTGCTGTAGCTCTCGGACTTGAGCCGCCTGAAAAGTACATTATGAATAGACCTCCAAGAAAATCCACTGAGGGATTTTTCGCAGGAGGGCTTATGTGGCGAATTTTTATTCGTGGCATACTTATCGGACTTTCAACTCTTGCTTCTTTTACTTCTGTGATGCATATGGGCGGTTCTGTAGATGCTTGCCGTACTGCCGCACTTATTACCCTCGCCGCCTCACAGCTTATACACGTATTTGAGTGTAAATCTGAAACAAAATCAGTGTTCGGAATTAATCCGTTTAATAATGTTAAGCTTATTTTTGCGGTACTTATATCCGGTGGAGTTCTTGCAGCAGCGGTTCTATTACCTCCTTTACAGCAGATTTTCGCAACTGTTCCCCTTACAACTGAACAGTTATTTGCTGCCCTTGGATTCAGTGCGATAATTCCCTTTGTGTGTGGAATTTTTGGCGGAAAAACAGCAGAAAAAAGCAGATAATATTTTTGGAGAGCGTTCTGCTCTCCCTTTTTTTGGAAAATTATAAAAAATATTATAAAAAGCTATTGACAAACAGGAAATTATATGCTATAGTATTAAGTGTAATAACTGTATTACAAATCATAGTACACAAATGACAGAAAGGAGAGCTTATGTTTACAATTGACCTCACTAGCAGAGTGCCGATTTATGAGCAGATTTATCTGAAAATTACAGAACTTGCTCTTTCAGGCACTCTCAAAGAAAACTCTCAGCTGCCCAGCGTCCGCAGTCTTGCTAAAGATGCAAGGGTAAACCCTAACACAGTCGCCAAAGCCTATCAGGAACTCGAAAGACGGGGTATCATTTACTCCGTTCCTGGCAGAGGAAGCTTTATCGCCGCATTGGATAATTCCATGTTTCACGAAACAGCATTGAAGGAATTTGATGAAGCAGTTCAATCAGCCAAAAATCAAGGAATTTCAGCTGTTATACTAAAAGAACATATTGACAAAATTTTTGAGAAAGGGGATTAATTATGATTGAATTAAAAAATACTGTGAAAAATTTTGATTCATATACCGCCCTTGACCATGTAGACCTTAAAATTGAAAAAGGTACAGCTTTTGGTCTCTTAGGCTCTAACGGTGCGGGAAAATCAACGATTTTACGACTTTTGTCTGGTATTTACAAGCAGGAGGAGGGTGAAGTCCTCATCGACGGCGAACCGGTTTACGACAATGTTTCCATTAAGGAAAAAGTATTCTTCATCAATGACGAAACCGTTCAGTTCGGTAAATTTACTCTCAAGGAACTGAAAAACTATTACAAAAGCTACTACAGAAACTTTTCTGAGGAAACCTTCGAGGAACTAAGAAAACGAATCAATCTTCCTCTTGACAAGAAAATCAACAAATTTTCAAAGGGTATGAAACGTCAAGCTATTGTTATTATAGGTCTTGCCTGCAAAACAGATTATCTTCTTCTTGATGAAGCGTTTGACGGACTTGACCCTACTATGCGTATCATCGTAAAGAAAATGCTTGTTGACGCTATGCTTGACCGTCAGCTTACAACTGTAATTTCTTCTCACAATCTCCGCGAGATTAACGAGGTATGCGATACAGCTGCACTTCTCCACAAGGGAAAGATATTGTTTGCCCGTGACCTTGACAGCGTTACTTCAAGTATCCACAAGATTCAAGTTGTATTTTCTCCCGATGCTAACGGAAATCCCATTGAATATACGCGCGAACAGCTTGCAGAGGCAGGACTTGAAATACTTCACTTTGAACGCAGTCAGAGTATTTACTATATAATTGCTAAGGGTGAAGCAGATACTCTCAAGGCATATTTTGCTCCGAAAAAGCCGCTGCTATTTGAAATTATCCCATTAACACTTGAAGAAATTTTCATCTATGAATTGGAGGTGCTTGGTTATGACAGCAGCGACATCGACTAAAAAAGCAAGTTTTTTCAGAACGCGTTACAAGAACGACTTTTCCCAGAATAAGAAAATGTTTATAATCCATATTGTTATGGAACTTCTGGGACTTCCTGTTTATGCAGTTATAGGTCTTGTAGCCGCTTATTACAACAATCTTGAAAATATTCCTAACAGCACTTTGTACGCAATTGAATCAGGCTGTGCGGCATTTGCTTTCATTGCAACACTTGCCGTTATAATCTGCTTATTCCTTGGCATGACTATTGCGCTGAATCATTTTAACTATCTCTATAAGAAATCCATTGCAGATATGAACTATGGTTTGCCATTGAACAGCAAGCAAAGATTCTTTGCTGATTATCTTTCAGGATTTGTTATGTATCTTGTTCCTTTTCTGGGTGCTGTTCTTCTTGCAATTGCCATTCTCGGAATTGGTACGCCAATTATTCCGAATATGAATGAATTCTGGGAAATGTTCCCGCAAATACTCAAATGCTTGTCTATAGTTATTATAGCAATGATGCTTTTTTACACTCTTGCAGTATTTTCAATAATTTTCTGCGGTAATACATTTGAGGCTATATTCAGTGTTCTTGCATTTAATGTGCTTATTCCTGCAACTGTCGCTTGTGTATGGGTTGCTCTCTGCAACAGCTATTCATATGGTATAGATGAAGCTGCAATATTCTATAAAAATATTTTCACAAGTACATCTCCTGTTGGAGCGGTTTGTTTCTTTTTTACTTTTGCATCTGAGCTTGGAGTTTTCGAAAGCAGTTCATTCTCCACATTCCTTTTGATAAAATGGATATGCATTACTCTTGCAGTAATTGCTGTATATCTTTTTGCCGCATATTTCCTTTATAAACATAGAAAAGCAGAGGACGTTTCTAAGCCTTATGTATACAAAACAGCTTTCTATGCTATGATGACAATGTCAGTATACTGTGTTCTTTCGCTTTTCATTACATTCAATGGTTTCCTTGCGGCAGGTATTGTTCTCTGCGGTATCGTATGGTTTATTATGGAAGTAATCACACGCCGCGGCTTCAAGAAATTCTGGCAGGCTGGTCTTGGATTCGGAGCTGCTGTTCTCTCGGTTATACTCATCTGCAACGTATTTGAAGTATCTAAGGGATTCGGTATGGCTAAGAGTGTTCCCTCCGCATCATCAGTTGAAAGTGTTGCTATTGAATCATATCGATTTTTTGACACTAAATTTGTTTTCCGTGACAGAAATGTTATTGAAGAAACTGTAAAACTTCATGAAGAACTTGTTGACCGTCATTTCAATTCCGAAAATTATGAATATAAAACAATTCAGAAAGATAATTACTATTCAAATTTATGTGACGATACACTATATATCAACTACTCAACTTTCACAGGTTCAACTTCAACAAGAAGTTATGAAACACCTACAGGAATGTCAGGAGAGTTGCTGAAAGCTATACTTCTTTCAGATGACTATGCTGAACAGATATACAAAGGCTTTTCTGATTATGAGTTCAATTTTTATAAAAATAATCCTTATTATGAACTCACACTAAGATTTGAAAACAAATCTTGCGAATCGAACACTAAAACAGTTTCAATTTCTGAATTGAAAGCTGTACGTGAGGCATATTATAAAGACCTCCTTGCTATGACAGAGGATGACCTTCTCAACGGCAAATACTGCGGTTTAATTGACGGTTCCTATTTTGTACTTGAAAACTTTGACAATACAATTGCATTACTTGAAGAAATCGGTTTCAGCTGTGATGACATCACAAAGGATGATATTATTGATGAAATAGGATATACTAAATATCCCGAATTCTACTCATACGCTAAACAAGTATTTGAAACGGATTATAGCCAAAAGGATAATTCTTACTATTATTACGAAATTGATTCTTCAAATGAATACACAGTTGTAGATTCAATTTCGACTGTTGGATATCATTATGGACATTCAGCAAGATACACTTTAGTTCCCACAGATACAGCAGTTGAACTTATTAACAGATGTACAACTGTTGTTCTTGGTGAAAAGCCTATTGCAGTATTTGAAGTCAACGGCAGACAACTTTCGCTTCTTGACCGCGGCGATAATAAAGAACTCCTCGAAAATTTAGGCAAACCTATTGAGCAATTTTCCTTTACTGTTGGAACAGATGAAAACGGTTGGGATTCTTACGATTAACACATAAAATAAAGGGTATTGGATTTTTCTCCGATACCCTTTAATATTATTTATCATCTGATAATATTTCAATTATTACTTTTTCTACTTTTATTTCGTTCACATCAACTGCTGTTATGCGGAATTCTCCCGCTTCTACGGTTTCATGGGCATCCGGAATATGTCCCATTAAATCTGTCACCCAACCACCTATTGTAGTATAATCTGTATCAATTTCAGATTCGTTAAGCTCGAAATATTCAAGAAAATCGTATATGTTTGTATCTCCTGCTATTTCATACTTATTATCAGAAAGCTTTGTGATATTCGTTACTATTTCATCTTCTTCGTCATAAATCTCGCCTACAAGCTCTTCGATAATATCTTCAAGAGTTACAATTCCCTTTGTTCCGCCGTACTGGTCTGTTACTACTGCAAGATGAACTTTTGCTCTCTGCATGAAACGCATTGCCTCACTTATAAGATTGGTATCGGCAATATGCGGCACTTCCTGTATTATTTCGCGGATATCTGTTTTGCCCTCTCCAAGCATTTTGAAAAATGCCTTATTGGTGATAATACCAATAATATTATCAAGGCTCTTTTCATAGACGGGAAGTCTGGAATACATCTCTGTATTGAAAATATTTTTTATCTCCTCAATTGATTCTGCCAGTTCAACACCAACTACCTTGACTCTTGGAATAAGTATCTCGTTTACCATGATATCATCGAAATCAAGAGCATTTTTCATAAGCTCGCTTTCCTGCTCCTCTATTACGCCCTCTTCCTCGATTTCGTCAATCATATACTTTAATTCGTCTTCGGTAACTGTTGGCGCATCATCACCTTTGAACATAGATGACATTTTATTGAGCGCCCACACAAATGGCTTGAATAACACAACGAGAAATGAAAGTGGCACTGCAAAAAGAAGTGCTAATTTTTCAGAATTTTTCTTTGCGTAAGATTTTGGCAATACTTCACAAAATATAAGTACGAGCACCGTAATAACAACTGTTGAAATCGCTGCACCGCTGTCACCAAAAAAATCGCAAAATATAACAGTGGCTACGGAAGAGGTTCCGATATTAACAATATTATTTCCAATAAGTACCGCAGTAAGCACATCTTCAAAGCGATTGGCAAGCTTTAAAGCTTTTCCCGCTTTTTTATTTCCCTGCGCCTCGTAATTTTTCAGTCTGAGCTTATTAACCGTAGAATAAGCCGTTTCCGTTCCTGAAAAAAGCGCTGAAAAAATCATCATTGCCAATACAAGTATTAGTTTCGGTATAAGTGAACTGTCCATAAATTTTTTTCTTATCTCCTCTTTTGTTTAAATAAATCTCTCAGAGCGTACAAACTCTGAGAGATTTTATATAATATTCAATTATATCATACTTCAGGAAATATTTCAATAGTAAAAATCACTATTATTTCGCATTTTTTCCTGTATATCCTATCAACAGTCACTGTTATTTGTCAAGTGCAAGCCATTTTTCCATATCTATTTCTGTTCCGCCTGTTGATACATATGCGTAATATGCAAGAATTAATGAAGCATCGGAAGCGTCAATTGTTTCGTCGCCGTTTACATCTGCCGTTTTCTTCTGCTTTTCAGTAAGTACAGGAGTGCCGCTTGTGGAAAGTGCCGCATATTCTGCAAGCACAAGTGATGCATCTGCAGAGCTTACAGAACCGTCATTATCAACATCGCCCATAGGAGTTTTTACAATTTCGTCGGAGATTTCAATGTCTTTAAGAACATATTTTGCATTTTCATCATGTTTTACAATAATACGCAATCTTGAAGCATCTGAAACATCAAGAACCTGCTTTTGAGGTGTCATACCTGAAGTAAGTTCGATTTCATCAACAAGAACTCTATCAATATAAATTGAAGCCTTAGCGTTGGTAAGCGGTGAATTATCAACATGTCCCCATGTCCATGATATTGAATTTATATTTTCTGTATTGAAATTTACAGAAGAAGTACTTGAAGCATAAGAATATGCTCCTGAAAACAATATTCCATTATAACATTTTTCACCGTTTATTGTATATGCATCCAATTCGCTTACCAAATTAAAAGATGATGTATTATAAGCATCAAATGCAGATGTAACAAATGCCTTACTATCCTTGTAATCAGGTACTGTATGAGTTTTCTTAGCTTCTGTATCGTTCATGCTGATATCTGCAAGAACGAATTTTGCATTTTCTTCATGCGCAACGCTTAAACGAAGATTTTTACAGTCCTTAGTGTCAACAGTGATTTTTTGCGGTAAAATGTGACAGCTTAATTCTACTTTTTCTGTAAGAACCCCGTCCTTATATACTGATAAGACTGCATTTGTCATTGCGGTGTTATCAACATGTCCCAGTGTTCCGGAAATTGAATCAATGTTTTCTACATTGAAATCTATAATAGAATTTGAAGAAGCGTATGAATATGCGCCGCTGAAAATCAGACCTTGATAATAATATCTTCCATTTACTCTCTTAGCTTCAAGGTCACTTACTGCTGAAAAATATGAAGTATTAACTCTGTTGTATCCGTCGGAAATGAACATTTCAGGTGTTTTATATGCAGGTGCTTTTCCTATTTTGGCTGTTGTATTTTCATCAATTTTTATATCTGTCATAGCATATTTTGCATTTTCATCAAAAGAAACCACGAATCTGAGTTCGGAAGTTTTTGAAACATCTATCTGATAATCAGTTACAGGCATGGTCGGTGAAAGTGAAAATTTATCAGTAAGCACATGGTCATGGTATACAGAAACCGTTGCGCCTGTCATTGAAGTATTGTCGATGTGTCCCCATGAACACGAAATACTGTTTACATTTTCTGTGTTAAAGCTTACTGTTGAATTACTTGACTGATATGAATATGCACCGCTGAAAATAAGACCTCTATAATAATATCTTCCATTAATTCTCGTTGCTTCAAGATCACTTACTGCTGAAAATGTGCCGTAATTAGTGTAATTATATCTGCTGCCTATAAAGCTGTCAACAGAATTATACTCAGGAATTTTTGGTGAAGTTGCCGGCTTTATATCATCAACTGTTACATCAGCCAAAGCAAATTTAGCATCTTCATTGAATGTAACACTGATTTTCAGTATTGAAGTCTCCGAAACATCAACAGAATATTCCTGCTGTGACATATTTGCAGAAAGTGTGTATTTATCCATAAGGACATCATCATAATAGATTGATACAGTTGCACCTGTCATTGATGTATTGTCAATATGTCCCCATACCCATGAAAGTGAATTTATATCCTTGGTATTATAACTGATAGTGGCTGTGGAAGTCTGATAAGAATACTGACCGGCAAAAATTATGCCCTGATTATAAGTTCTGCCGTTCATATTGAAGCTGTCGCCCTCTGCACCTTTTGAATAAACGGTCGCTCTTACAGCGTCATATCCACCTGCAAGAAAGCTTTCGGCTGTTAATGCTTCCTCCTTTTCCTCTGTTTCAGCCTTTTCCTCAGTCTCAGCGGCAACTGCATAATTTGTAACTGCATAAGGATATACACCTGAAAATCCGCTTAAAACTGCACCCGCAAGAACTCCTGCCGCGATACGTTTTAAATTCATAATCTTTACCTCCATATAAAATTTATATAATTTTAGATATTATTATTTTAACAAATATAACATTAATTGTCAAGTAAAAAAATTCTCCCAATCTATTGCAAAAATTGTTGTTTTATGATACAATTAAAATAGCAAATTATGTATATTTACAGGAGGATAAAACTATGGATAATAAAAGACCACGCGCACGTCAGAAAAATGTAACATCAGGAGGTAAAGGGGTTCACAGACGCGGAAGCGGACTTGGTACAGGTCCTGTAGGCTCCGGCAAGGTAAGCTCAGGCAGAACTGGCGGAAGTGGCAGTATGAAACGCGCCGCTGTGGGAGGCGGAATCGGACTGCCTGCAATTATTGCTATCGCTTTTGCAGTTATTAAAATGTTTGGCGGCGGCGGAAACGGTGCTTCTCAGCAGCAACAGGATTTCATACAGAATAACAATTCCTTTACAGGCGAGGATTTTTCTTCAAATTCAACTCCAGTTGACAACAGCGTTGCTAAAGGCTCACGCGAAAAATATACAAATGTACTTGGAAATAACAAGGATTCTGTAACTGTTATGATATACATCTGCGGCACAGACCTTGAATCAAAGCACGGTATGGCTTCTTCCGATATTCAGGAAATGGCTGCGGCAAAATTCGGTGATAATGTCAATGTAATCCTTTATACCGGCGGCTGTAAACAGTGGAAAATCAATGGTATCAGCAACAAGGTACATCAGATTTATCAGATTAAGGACGGAGAGCTTATCCGCCTTGAATCCGATATGGGAAAGAGTGCAATGACTGATCCCGAAAATCTCACAGAATTTATAAAATATTGTAAGAAAAATTTCCCTGCAAACCGTAATAACCTCATTATGTGGGACCACGGTGGCGGCTCTGTAAGCGGTTACGGCTACGACGAAACAAATGCTTTCGGCGGCTCAATGGACCTTGCTGAAATTGATAAGGCTCTTACAAATGCGGGTGTAAAATTCGATTTCGTTGGCTTTGACGCTTGTCTTATGGCAACTGCCGAAACTGCTCTTATGCTCAACGATCATGCGGATTACATGATAGCTTCTGAGGAAACAGAGCCCGGTATCGGCTGGTATTACACAAACTGGCTTTCAAAGCTTGGCAGTAATACATCAATGCCTACAGTTGAAATCGGAAAGAATATTATTGATGATTTTGTTGATACCTGCGCTAAAAAATGCCGCGGTCAGAAAACTACACTTTCCATTATTGACCTTGCGGAATTTTCAAATACTGTTCCCGATAAGCTTAATTCATTTGCTCAGTCAATCAGCACAAAGCTTACAAACAAGGAGTACAAAGAGGTTTCCGATGCCCGTTATACTACCCGTGAATTTGCTGTAAGCTCTAAAATCGACCAAGTAGACCTTGCTCACCTTGCATTGAATATGGATAACAGTGAGGGCAAGGCGCTTAGCAATGCTATTCAGAATGCAGTAAAATATAACCGTACATCTTCGGATATAAACAACGCTTATGGTGTATCAATTTATTTCCCATACAGAAAGACTTCAAGCGTTGATACAGCCTGCAGTACATATAATAAAATAGGTATGGATTCTGAATACAGTCAATGTATCAAACAGTTTGCAAGCCTTGAAACAGCAGGTCAAATTTCCGCTGGAGGTACATCCTCCCCTGTCCCCTCACTTCTGGATATGCTGGGAAGTGCTACAGGTTCATCAGGCGGCAGTGCTGATATGATTGGTCAGCTTCTGGGGGCGTTCCTTGGCGGTACATCTGACAGGTCAATTGCAGGTCTTGACAGCTCCAATACAGCCTATATGAATGAGACTGCACTTTCTGCCGATGAAACAGCAGAATATATCTCCGCAAACTATTTCGACCCCACAAATCTTATTTGGGAGCAGAACAGCAGCGGCGAATATATTATGGAGCTTCCCGAAAGTCAATGGGAGCTTGTACATACTCTTGATAAGAATCTTTTCTACGACGACGGTACAGGCTATGTTGATATGGGACTTGACAACGTATACACCTTTGATGATGACGGAAATCTCGTTGCAGATACCGATGATACATGGGTAGCAATCAACGGTCAGCCTGTTGCATATTACCACACAGATACAACTGAATTCGGCGATGACAAATACGCTATTTCTGGCTATGTTCCTGCATATCTCAACGATGAGCGCGTAAATCTTATAATCGTATTTGATTCAGAAAATCCTAACGGCTATATTGCAGGTGCTTCAACTGATTATATTAACTCCGAAACAGATACAGTTGCAAAGAATATGATTGAACTTGAGGCTGGCGATACTCTGGACTTTATCTGCGATTATTATACCTACGACGGCACTTACTCCGACAGCTATTATCTCGGTGAGCAGATGATTGTTACAGATAATATGGAAATCAGCAATGTAAGCGTTGGCGACGGAAATCTTAAAATCAGCTATTGCTTTACTGATATTTACAATCAAGTTTACTGGACAGAGGCTATTAATGAGTGATATCTTCAACCATATAGGTGAATTCTTTGAGATTGTTTCTGAAATTGGCTTTGTTTGTCTTACAATATCGTTATTTTTCTGGAAAGCAACACGAAAATTTGCTTTTAAAGTATTGGGAATTTGCTTAGCTGTAATTGTAGTAATTTTTACAGCATCACTTATATCAGGTAAAATATTAGGGGATGCAGGAATAGCTCTACCTATTATCATATGCTTTGATATATTTTTCATCTCTGTATTGTGTATGTCGCTAAAAGAACTTATTCTTGCAATAAGGCTTCATTTTAATGGTGAACTCACAAACGGAATATTTTACAGCGAAGTTTTCAGTTACAGAAGCCGCAATCTGATTCACATTGAATTCAGCATAAACGGAATAAAATATATATGCAAAGGCAAACGATTTAAAAGCAGCCGAAAGCTGAAATGCGGCGATGAAGTCACAATTCTATATGATTCTGAAAATCCCGAAAAAGCTTGTATTTATAAATACAGCATCACACTCAATATACTGCCGACAATTCTGGAGTTAATTGTTACAGCATATTATACAGGTCACATCATCTATGTGATTTTTCAGGCTGTCTCATAATCACAAATAAAATCCGATTCATATAATAACACAAAGGTGGTGATTTTATGACAATGTGTGCAACTGTAATCGGCATTGAGAATGGCAGACTTCTCGTTCTTGACAATGCAACGGAGCAGGAAGTTATCGTGAAAACACGCTGTAATAAATTTGATGAGGGCGATAAAGTCAGAATTATCTATAATGGTATCATGACGCTCAGTCTGCCCCCTCAGATTACAGCAGGCAGAATAATCAAATGCTGTGATTAATCAAAAATGCTGATGTCTTATCCGGCATCAGCATTTTTAATGTTATATACGTATTTTATATGAATATCCCAGTAAGAAATGCCCCAAGAGATGCCGCTAACGCAACTACTATAAGCGGACAATCAAAAAATGCAAGTATTACCGCAATAATCGTTCCTGCCGCTGCAGTAATTACACTACCTGTACTGTAAAAAATTGCAGGAATTGTCATTGCGCTCAATACGGCATAAGGTATATATTTCAGAAAACTGCGAACAAACCGCGATTTTATCTTCTTATTAAAAAAGGTAAAGGGAATCATACGGATAATATACGTCACAGCCGCCATAACAAAAATATATATAGCTGTACTCATTCCTCCGCCTCCTCATCACTAACAGGGAATATCAATGCTCCCAGTGCCGCCGCCACAATTGCGCATATAATAACCGCAAATCCAGGCGAAACAGTCGTAAACACATATTTAAACAGAATACTTAGCAGTGCCGCGCCTACTGCTACAAATAATATACTTTTATTTTTTCGTGAGGGCGGTACAACTATGGCGATAAACATACCATAAAGCACAATTCCTAATGCCGCTGATATGGATTCAGGCAGAAGCTGTCCCGCAGACGCGCCCAGAAATGTTCCTGTTACCCAACCAAGCATTGATATGAGTATTATTCCGTACATATACGCAGGGGTAAGTTTTTCTTTCTGCGAAGAACATACAGCAAATATTTCATCTGTTATGCCGTAGGATGCAAGAAGTCTGTGAGGCGTTGTGAATTTTTTATCAAGCTTCTGCGACAAAGAAAGCCCCATAAGTGCATAACGGATATTTATTGTAAGCTGTACAAGTATCATTTCAAGGAGCGTTCCGCCAGTCTCAATTATTCCCACGCCTGCCGCCTGTCCTGCGGAAGTGAGATTCGATGCGGATATAATCGAAGCTTCAATTGTTGAAAGTCCAGAAGCCACCGCTGTTATTCCGAATCCAAATGAAACGGAAAGATAACCAAGACATATTGGTATTCCGTGAGATATACCTTTCAAAAACCGCGAATTCAAAAAATCACCCTTTCAGATATTACATAAACAAGAGATATTTTACCACAATATTTCTCTTTTGTCAAGCTGTACAAATTTGAAAACTTATGGTATAATGTTACATGAAGTATAAACTGCTTGTGAGGTTTTTATGATTTACAGAACACCAAATTATTATAACAAATTCAAATGTATTGCCGATAAGTGCATGGATAACTGCTGTATCGGCTGGGAAATAGATATTGATAGTTCGACTGCCGAAAAATACCGCAATATAAGCGGAGATTTCGGCAAACGGCTAAAAGAAAATATAAGTTTTGGTGAATCCTCATGCTTTATTCTCGGTGAGGATGACCGCTGTCCTTTTCTCAATAACCACAATCTCTGCGATATTATTACACAATTAGGCGAATCTGCGCTTTGTCAGATATGCACCGACCACCCACGCTTTTATGAATGGTTTGGCAATATCAAAGAGGGCGGAATTGGCATGAGCTGTGAGGAAGCAGCACGAATTATTCTGACTGAGGAATCACCTTTTTCGTATACGGAAACTGAAATTTCTGACGAGGAATATTTCAACTATGACGAGTATCTCTATGATATTTTATTTCGACTCAGAGAACGTATCATAAACATTTTCAACGATAAAACAATATCACTTTCACAGTGTCTTATTGATATTCTGGAACTAACATCTATTCAGCAGGATTGTATGGACAATGACTGTCCCCTACCCGATGATATTCCGAAAATTCATGCACAAAATGGAAACATTGCGGATATTTTTGATTTTCTGCAAACACTTGAACCTATCAGCGAGGAATGGCACCCGACTTTAGCAAGAGCAGTTGAAAAAATGTCTGAAATAGCCACAAACAAGGATTCATTTCTGAAAGAAAATCCGCAGATAGAAAAATATCTGCGGAATATCGGAATATATTTCATATGGCGTTATCTTCTCAAAGGAGTATTCGACGGTGAATTTCTCTCACGCGCTGTTCTTGCTGTTGTGAGCGTTTGCATTATAGCTGTTTTGTGGGCTAAGAAGTGGCTCAGTAGTGGATTATCCGAGAATGACTGCATAGAAATCGCCAAAAATTATTCAAAGGAAATTGAATACAGCGAAGAAAACCTTGAAGCAGTTCTTGAATCTGTCTACGAACTGCCTGCAATGTCTGTATCTGCATTGAAAGATTTAATATAACCAAATGGGACGCTTACAAATGTATGTGAGAGCGTCCCATTTTAATAACTAAATTATTCTGTTCTTAAAGCTTCAACAGGGTCTTTTCTTGCAGCAACTCCCGACGGGATAAGTCCTGCAATGAATGTGAGGAACATACTGATTCCCACAAGAATTGCAGCAGCTACAGGAGGAAGTGTTGCATTAAGAGTATCAAGACTTGTTAAAGAGTGAATTATTAAATTTATAGGAATATTTATAAGAAGTGTTGCGCCGATACCTATAAGACCTGCTGTAAGTCCTACAAGAAGCGTTTCGGCATTGAATACTGTTGATATATCATGCTTTGATGCACCAATTGCACGGAGAATACCGATTTCTCTTGTTCTTTCAAGTACTGAGATATATGTGATAATACCAATCATAATTGAAGATACAACAAGTGAAATTCCAACAAATGCAATAAGGAGATATGAAATACCGCTTATAATACTTGTGATTGAGGACATGAGAAGTGCAACTACATCGGTGAAATGTATTACATCCTTTTCAGCCTTGCCCTCATTGTAATCCTTAATAAGTGCGGAAATTTCGTCCTTATCCTCAAAGGTATCAGCATAGATTCTGATAATTGTGGGGTCAGCAAGGTCAGCCTTTCCAAGCTGCTTCATGATTTCTTCATGAGAATTCTTGGAAATTTCCTCAGGTGTGAACTCGTCACAGATAAGAGCATACTGCTCTGTTGTAAGCTTTTCCTTACCAAGAGCTTTTGCAAGTTCCTTATCAGTAAGAGCTGCAAGCTGTTCCATTACCTGTGCGGCATACTGTTCTGTGAACTGCGCCCTCATTGCTTCCTCGGCAAATTTCAGCATATCTTCATCTGACATGGATGAGGCATAGGATTCAACCTGCTCTCCACTTACGCCAATTTCAGCGGCATATGTTGTCTTTATCTGCTCGACGAATGCATCTCTGTCGAAATCCGCAAGCATAGCCTGAACCTGCGCATCCATTTGCGCGGCATCAGGTTGTGACATAATGAAACGATAGATTTCAGCCTTTTCCTTATCATCAGCTGCCTTGATATATGCCTTTGCCTCCTCAGCCTTTTCCTCAGGGGTAGGTTCAACATAATCATCTGTCATAAACTTTGTGCCTGTAAGGAGATCGTTTTCTGTATCTTCAAGCTGTGCCTTTACAAGCTCGGATTCATTTGTCTTGTTTATAGCGTGCTGTGTAAGCTCTGCGGTATACGCCATATAGCTTGAAATCATAGCGTTTTTTGTATCCTCATTGGGACGTATAAAACCAACAATTTTTACTTCTGTACCAATATCATCGGAAGTGAAAAGTAGATCCATTCCTGTTTCAGTTTCTGAAAGATTTGCAACATTGCCTGTTGCAGCGTCGTACTGGTAATTTTCAAAGGGAAGAATCATTTTGAACTTTTTGTTCATTACTTCGTCAAGAGACCATTCAGTCTGTCCGTAATCCTCAATGGATTCCTCATTCATAACAGCTTTAATGTGAGACTGGAACTGTGCAGGGTCTTTAAGTCCCATTGCATATAGGATAAAGTCGGGAATCTCATTGTTTCTTGTGAGAACAACTACTACTTCATTGTAAGCCTCAGGCCATTTACCCTTGACTATTTCATATTGATTCTTTACAATGTCATTTACACCCTTGCCGTCATCATTGGGAAGCATTTCCTCCATGACATTCATACCCATCATGGACATTTCAGCAGATGCCATTGAACTGCCCATCATAGTATTTACCATATCACTGTTGCCCATATCAAAAGCATCGGTATACAAATCCATGAAATCAACCTTGAGTATTTCACCGTTTGGATCCTCTGTATATATATTCATGGGTATATCGTATGTGTAAGCAATTGCTGTGGAATGTTCAGCTATTTCCCCATCAGTTTCAAGGAATGTCTTGAAATCCTTCATATTGTTAATCTGCTTTGCGGCGGAATTCATAGAGTTGAACATATCATAAACCATTGTATTGGAATACAGCTTATCGTCCTCGAAAACCTTGTTGTCGTATTCATTCTTACTATCCAACATAGAAGAAAGCATACTTGCGGTATCCGCATTTTCTCTGTTAATCTGCAAAGGATAGGAAGAAAGAGTTTCTTCCTGAATATCATTTATATAATTATTGATACCCGTTGACAGCGAAAGAATTGTAGCAATACCAATAATACCGATTGAACCTGCAAAGGCTGTAAGGATTGTACGTCCTTTTTTTGTCATAAGGTTGTTGAGAGAAAGAGAAACCGCTGTACCGAATGACATTGATACACGCTTTTTCTTCTCTGTTTTTGTTTCGTCTTTTTTCTTAGCCTTGTACGGATTTGAATCATCTATTATTTTACCGTCCTTGACTTTGACGATACGGTTTGCGTAATCTTCAGCAAGTTCGGGATTATGTGTTACCATGATAACAAGCTTATCCTTGGCAATTTCTTTCAGAAGCTCCATAACCTGAATTGAAGTTTCACTATCCAGAGCGCCTGTAGGCTCATCAGCAAGAAGAATGTCGGGATTATTTATCAGCGCACGAGCGATTGCAACACGCTGCATCTGACCGCCTGACATCTGATTCGGCTTCTTGTTCAACTGATTTCCAAGACCAACCTTTTCAAGAGCCTCCTTAGCGCGTTTTCTTCTTTCTGACTTTGAAACGCCCGATATAGTCAGCGCAAGCTCAACATTTGCAAGAACCGTTTGATGAGGAATCAGGTTATAACTCTGGAATACAAAACCGATAGAATGGTTTCTGTAAGCATCCCAATCCCTGTCCTTATATTTCTTGGTAGATACACCATTAATTATGAGATCACCCGATGTATAATGGTCAAGACCTCCGATAATATTGAGCATAGTTGTCTTACCGCAGCCAGAATGGCCTAAAATAGCTACAAATTCATTTTCACGGAATGTAATGCTGACACCATTAAGTGCCTTGACAACGTTTTCCCCGCTTCCGTAGGTTTTTACAACTTCCTTTAATTGAAGCATAAAATAATCCTCCTTTTTATGTTTTATTCGACGAACAATTTACCCCTGTTGTTCATGACTTTACCATTATAGCACATTGACGAAAATATGTCAATCGATTTGGCAAACTTTCACAAATCTTTCACATAAACTTAATATACGGTCGTGTGACATTATAAGGTGATTCGCAGAACATATACTATTGATTTTTTCTATGAAATATTGTATAATATTCATGGGTGATAAAACTTATGAAATACAATAATATAATTTCCGCTAAATTTGTTTCTCGTCCGAACAGATTTGTTGCAAATGTAAAAATAGACGGCAAAGAAACTGCCGTCCATGTAAAAAATACGGGAAGATGCCGAGAACTCCTTCTCCCCGATTCCACTGTATATCTGGAGGATTTTACAAATAATCCTCGCAACCGCAAGCTGATGTATGACCTTATAGCTGTTGAAAAAGGGAATCTGCTAATAAATATGGATTCCCAAGCACCAAATACGGTTGTCCGTGAAGCTCTGAAAAATGGCATAATTCGATTGCCCGAAATGGAAGATTTAACTCTTATCCGCCCCGAAACTGTATATTGCGATTCCCGTTTTGATTTTTATATAGAGGATAAAAACGGACAAAGGGGATTTATAGAGGTCAAGGGCGTAACTCTTGAGAATGACGGTATAGCTTCATTTCCCGATGCTCCGACTGAAAGAGGAGTTAAGCATATAAACGAGCTTATAAAGGCGAAAAATGCAGGTTACAGTACATACATAATTTTTGTAGTGCAAATGTCGGGAATGAAATATCTCATTCCCAACGATACCACGCACAAAGTTTTCGGCGATGCCCTGCGGCTTGCACATTCATGCGGTGTTCACGTCCTCGCTTATGAATGTGCTGTTGAGCCTGATTCTCTTGATGTTGTTGGTGAAATTACAGTAAAGCTATAAAAATAACCCGTGAGAAAATTCCTCACGGGTTTTACATTATTTCTTATTTTCTTTCTTCTTATCAACTTTAGGCACAGCATACATTGGTTTCAGAGGCTTTGAACGGCTTTTGAAAACCACATAGGCATATATGCAAAGGAGAATATAAACTCCCGATAATACTCCTGCAAGCACCAGAGCCTTTTTAAGCCAGCTGGACTTGAAAAACAGCTTTGCTGCGTAGGCATTGTATTTCATGGTAGAACGCTCAACATCAGAAACAGCAATAAGCTCTACATCAGCAAGCTTTTCCCCCGAATATTCAAGAGTGACTCTGCCCAGAGCCTCACCTTTTTTTACGGGAGCCTGCAGCTCTTTATTGTACCATGTTATATTGTCCCTGCTTATAAGTGAGAGGTCAACGTCATCACACCAGAGAAGCGATATTTCCTCAGCAGGTCTTGCAAGTACATAGTGATTTCCGTCTGCAAGGTCAACAGGAAGTTCTCCAAGTTCAGCTGTTTCAGCAAGAACCACTTCATAGGAAAAATGTCTGAATGCCCAGTCGAACATCTGTATTGCATCGTCGATATGATAAAATGCTGTATTTCCATCCTCATCATTGATTGGTGCTCTTAAACCTATAACAAGATAGTTATGACCGTCTCTGCGCGCCGTTGTAACGATATTTCGTCCGCCGAGTTCAAGATTTCCTGTCTTTATGCCCTTTGCACCCTGATAGTATTTCTTGTTTTCCTCGTCCATCATTATATTGGAGTGAAACCAGCGCCATTTTTCTTCTACGGGATGTCTTTCAAAATTAGGAACGGAGGGCTCATGGATATAAGTGGAGCTTATATCCTCAAAATGAGATTTTTCTAAAGCATACTGTGTAAGAATCATCATATCCCTTGCAGTTGTATACTGTTCGGAATTGTACATACCTGTCGCATTTGTAAAGTTGGTGGAAGTCATACCAAGCTCAGCGGCTTTTTTATTCATCATTTCTACAAATACAGCTGTATCCCCGCCGCCTATATTATAAGCAATCGTTTCGGAAGCTTCAACAGAAGAAGTCAGCATCATGGCATAGAGCAGGTCATCATACGTCAGTATGTCACCATCAAGAATATTTCCGTATCTCAGGTCATCTGGATATTCAGTATTATACAGATACGAATATACATCCTCGTCAATTGTGATTTCCTGCGAAAGGTCAGTACAGTTTTCCATGCACACAACTGCTGTCATGATATTTACAAGAGGTCCTGGAAACTGTTTTTTATCCGCATTTTTTTCGTGTATTATTGTATTGCAGTCAAGATTTACTATAATTGCGGAATCACTGTAAAGCGTACCTTTTAATGTGAAATTTATAGCCTCTGTTTCCACAGGCTTAATAAATGGCACTATTACCGCTGCTGCAGATAACAATGCGAAAATTTTATTCTTCATAAAGAAATTTCCTTTCAAAAATCTATATATATTTTATTATAACATATCTTTTCTTAAAAATAAAGGGTTTTTCAAAAAAAAATATATAATTAATAATTAGATATTGAAAGAACAGAAAAACTATGGTATAATAAATTTTAAATGTATATGTATGTTAGGAGATTACGCTTTTATGAATAAATTAAAAGGAATAAAGCTGAAGCATCGTAAGAATACCGAAAATTGCGCAACAATTCAACTTCCACTGCCCCAAAAAGTAATTTTACCTATGGCTATGCACATGGGCGTGCCTTGTACTCCCCTTGTAAAAGTCGGTGACTTTGTATTTTTAGGACAGAAAATTGGTGATTCTGATGCGTTTTTTTCAGTTCCTGTTCATTCTTCTGTTTCGGGAAAGGTTACAGCCATTTCAGACTATCGCACTGCTGCCGGAGTTGTATGCGAAGCTGTTGAAATAGAAACGGACAGTGAGCAGACTATTTCCGACGAAGTAACTCCCCCTGTTATCACCGATAAGAACAGCTTCATAAAAGCTGTCAGAGAAAGCGGTGTCTGCGGCATGGGCGGTGCAGGATTTCCTACTCATATCAAACTTAATCCTAAAGGAGAGATTGATACACTTATTATAAATGCTGCTGAATGTGAGCCATACATAACTTCTGACAATCGTGAAATGCTTGAAAATACCGAAGATATAATAAATGGTATAAACTTAATTAAAAATGTACTCGGAATAAAAAGAGCCATTATCGCTATTGAAAATAACAAGCCTGATGCTATAAAGCTATTTGAAGATGCGCTGAAAAATGATGATACGACAGAAGTTTTTAAACTACAGCCTGTTTATCCTCAGGGTGCGGAAAAGGTTATAATATACAACACCACAAACCGCATTGTCGAAGAAGGAAAAATCCCTGCCGATTTCGGTGTAATTGTTATAAACGTTTCAACTGTATCATTTATTTACAGATACACTCAGACAGGTATGCCATTTGTTACACGGCGCATTACTGTTGACGGAAATGATGTAGGTGAACCGAAAAATATCTTTGCGCCGATAGGTACACCTTTTGTGGATATTCTCAATTTCTGCAAAACGGATATCGAAAAACTGAAAGTCCTGATTTCCGGCGGTCCTATGATGGGTATGTGCGTTCCCGATATCAATATGCCCGTTGTTAAAACTACAAATGCGCTTCTTGCGTTTAATCATTACGACAACCGAAAAACATCCGCTTGTATACGCTGTGGAAGATGTGTTGCAGTATGTCCTCTCGGGCTTATGCCTGCGGAAATAGACAAGGCATACAAAATAAAAGATATAGCCGACCTTGAAGCACTTAAAGTTTATCTCTGCATGAACTGCGGAAGCTGTACCTATACTTGTCCTGCCAACAGAAAGCTTGCCGAAACAAATCAGCTTGCAAAAGCGCTGATATCGAAGAAATGAGGTGATAAAATGAACAGACTTACAGTTTCCCCCTCTCCCCATGACGAACAATACACTAAAACATCGGATATAATGCTGAACGTTTGCATCGCCCTGCTTCCTGCACTTGTAGCAGGCTGTATATTCTTTGGTATGCGTTCACTTATTGTTACTGCGATATGCGTTGGAACAGCGGTTTTCTCGGAATATATATGCCGTAAGCTTATGAAACGCGATAATACCATAGGTGACCTTTCCGCTGTTGTAACGGGAATTATACTTGCTATGAATTTACCTGTTACAATTCCGCTGTGGATAGCGGCTCTTGGCTCATTTATCGCCATAGCTGTGGTAAAACAGCTATTCGGCGGTCTTGGACAGAACTTTGCAAATCCTGCAATTACTGCCCGTATCGTACTTATGGTAAGCTTTCCGGCTGCCATGACTAATTGGGTTCTCCCTTTTGAATGGAAAAATTCCGCAGATGCTGTAACAGGTGCAACTCCCCTTGTGTTACAGGGAATGTCCGCCGATGAACTTGCAGAAATAAACCAGAAAATCCCCTCATACCTCGACCTTTTACTCGGAAATGTGGGCGGATGTCTCGGTGAAACAAGTGCACTTGCTCTCCTTATAGGCGGACTTTACCTTGCTGCAAGAAAAATTATTAACCTTGCTGCTCCTCTGTCTTTTATAGGCAGTCTTGCACTGCTTTCACTGATTGCAGGCGGCGATCCCATTTATGAAATACTTGCAGGCGGTGTTTTCCTTGGTGCCTTTTTCATGGCTACTGATTACGCTACAACTCCTATTTCTACAAAGGGAAAAATCGTTTTTGGTCTTGGCTGCGGAATAATTACCTTTATTGTCCGCTTTTTCGCATCTTCTCCCGAAGGAGTTTCTTTCTCGATTCTTCTTATGAATATCCTTACGCCGTATATTGAACAGCATACACGCACTAAAATTTTCGGAGCAAAGGAGGCTGTTAAAAATGAAAAGTAAAATCATGCCCTCCCTTGTTCTGACGATAATATGCGCTGTAGCCGCAGTACTTCTTGTGTTTTCCTATGAGCTCACCAAAGAAAGCATTGCTGAACAAAAACAGCTCCGTTTTAACTCAAGTGTGGAAACCCTTTTCGGAAAAACAGACTGTACACTTATAAATGATAACTTCGGAGAAGATTCTATTCAGGCTATTGCTGTTACTCCCGATAAAAAAACCGCTATACAGGTTGCCGCAGACGGTTATTCAAAAGGCGGTATAAACGTCCTCATCGGTATTGACGAAAACGGCACTGTTTCCGGTATAGAATTCGTATCACTTGGTGAAACGCCCGGACTTGGCACGAAAATCCGTGATAACAGCGATTTCCGTCAGCAATTCTACGGTGCATCTGCTCCTGATGTGCAGATTGATACAATAAGCAACGCTACTTTTTCATCAAACGGCTTAAAAAATGCCGTAGATACTGCATTGAAAGTATATTCTGAAAATAAGGAGGCGATTCTGAATGGAAAATAATAAAACTCCTCTTGTAAAAGAAATTACAAAGGGAATTGTAAAGGAGAATCCAACCCTTATTATGCTTCTGGGTATGTGTCCCACGCTTGCTGTAACAACTCAGGCGGCAAACGGAATCGGTATGGGACTTGCTACTACATTCGTTCTCCTTGGCTCAAATATCGTTATTTCTGCTCTGCGTAAGGTGATTCCCGATAAGGTGCGTATTCCTGCATTTATCGTCATAATTGCCAGCTTTGTTACGCTCGTCGGCTTTTTACTGGAGGGATTTGTACCCGCTCTTTATGAAAGCCTCGGAATATATCTGACGCTTATAACCGTAAACTGCATAATTTTCGGTCGTGCAGAAATGTTTGCCAGCAAAAATGGTGTTATAGCCTCTGCCTGCGATGCAATAGGTATGGGAATCGGCTTCACTCTTGCTCTTTTTCTCATGGGTTCAATCCGCGAAATTATAGGTGCAGGTCAGTGGTTTGGTATGAATTTACCAGTTCTTCATGAAAATCCTATGCTGATATTCATCATGCCGGCAGGTGGATTCTTTACGCTGGGAATTATCATTGCTATGGTAAACAAAATAGCTAACAGAAAACCGCCTAGAGAAATTGAATGTAACGGCTGTGAAAATTGCTCCATGTCAGACAAATGCGAAAAAAAGGAGGTGACGGCTGAATGAAAACTCTCGGTGTGATTCTTCTATCCGCAATGCTGACCGATAATTTTGTACTTGCCAAATTTATGGGAATATGCCCGTTTTTAGGCGTTTCAAAAAAGCTTGACAGTGCTTCGGGCATGGGCATTGCTGTAACTTTCGTTATGATTTGTGCAACTATTGTTACATACCCGATTCACCATTTCATCCTCGTTCCTAATGAGCTTGCATATCTTGATACAGTTGTTTTTATACTTGTAATTGCACTTTTCGTTCAGCTTGTGGAAACAGCTATGAAAAAGCTTCTTCCGCCATTATATAAATCACTTGGAGTATATCTGCCGCTGATTACCACAAACTGCGCTGTACTCGGAGTAACTGTTCTCAACATAGACAACAATTTCTCGTTTTTACAGTCAATTGTCAATGCTCTTGGCGGTGGTCTTGGATTTATGCTTGCTCTTGTGATTTTTTCGGGAGTTCGCAAAAAAATGGAATATGCAGATATCCCTGAAACATTCAAGGGAGTTCCTGCAACTCTTATTGCCGCATCAATAGTCTCTGTCAGCTTTATGGGCTTTTCAGGACTTTTCAGCTAAGGAGGATGTGTGGATATGACATATATAATTCCCGTTCTTATTCTTGGAATATGCGGCCTTGGAGCAGGAATCCTGCTCACTATCGCTTCAAAGATTTTCTATATTGAAGTTGATGAAAGAGTTGAAAAAATCGGTGAGGCACTTCCTCAGGCTAATTGCGGCGCTTGCGGATATGCAGGCTGTGCTGATTATGCTGATGCTATTATAAATAACAATGCCCCTGCTAATCTGTGCCGTCCAGGCGGCGCTGATGCGGCTGGAAAAATTGCAGAAATATTTGGTGTTGCGGCGGCAGATGTTATTTCCATGACAGCTGTAATCCATTGTAATGGAGATTGCAACGCCACAAAGCCGCAGTTCGATTTCGGCGGTGTGCAATCCTGTAAGGCTGTAAAACGCTTCTACGGCGGAAATGGCATATGTAAATATGGTTGTATCGGTCTTGGAGACTGTGCTGCTGTCTGTGAACACAATGCCATTCAGGTTGAAAATGGACTTGCAAAAGTAATCACAAATCTTTGCCATGCCTGCGGAAAATGTGCCGCTGAATGTCCCAATCAGCTTATATCAATTAAACCTAAATCAAAGAATATTGATGTTCTTTGCTCATCTCAGGATAATGGAAAGTTGACAAAACTTGCCTGCTCCAATGGCTGTATTGGATGTAGAATATGCGAGAAAAAATGCCCTGTAGGTGCAATTAAGGTTGTGGATTCTCACGCTATCATTAACTATGATAAATGCACCTCATGCGGACAGTGTAAATCAGCATGTCCCGTTAAGGCGATAAATTGACAAAACAGGCGGTCATTTCATTTTGAAATGACCGCCTGTTTTTTATTTGATTTTCTTGAAATATTCCTTAGTCTCTTTTGCAGTTACTCCAGAAAGTGCAATAAGCGCTATAATATTCGGAATAGCCATAAGTCCGTTGAATATATCAGCTATGCCCCATACTGCCGCAACTGTCATATAAGGTCCGATAAATACAGCTGCTATATAAAGCACTCTGAATACAATCACTGCAACTTTGTTTGAACCTGTCAGATATGAAAGACAGCGCTCTGAATAATAGTTCCAGCCTAAAATTGTTGTAAATGCAAAGAATATCAGACAAAGCATAAGCAGGAATGATGACACTTTTTCAGGAAATGGCAAACCGATACGAAATGCGGCATTTGTGATTTCAACTCCCTGTAATGAGGGGTTTTTTGTAAGACAGCCCGACATCACTATTGTTAATCCTGTCATTGTACATACAACAATTGTGTCAATAAATGTTCCTGTCATTGTAACAAGTCCCTGACGGACAGGCTCGTTTGTTTTAGCTGCTGCCGCCGCAATAGGAGCTGAGCCAAGTCCTGCCTCGTTAGAGAATATGCCTCTTGCAATACCCTTCTGCATTGATACCATCATTGCGCCCAAAGCTCCACCTGCAACTGCTTTTACACCAAATGCGCTCTTGATGATTTCAGCAATTGCCGCAGGAACAGACGTAATATTTGTAAAAATTATCATTAGGCAACAGGAAACATAAATTACAACCATAAATGGTATGAATATTTCAGATACCTTAGCTATTGACTTGATGCCGCCGATTATTATCAGTGCTGCAAGGACTGTAATGACAAGTCCTGCAATAATCTGTGCAATTGTGTATTCGTTTCCGAAAAGCTCTAATACATTTTTGCTTTCAGGGTCAAAGAAATTATTTACAGCCGATGTTATACTGTTAATCTGAGTAAATGTACCGATTCCCATAAGTCCTACAAGCACTCCGAATACGGCAAATATTTTACCAAGCCATTTCCATTTGCTGCCCATACCATTTTCAATATAGTAAAAAGGACCGCCCAGCATTTTTCCATTTTGGTCTTTTACACGATATTTTACAGCAAGCAGTCCCTCGCAGTACTTCGTTGCCATACCGAAAAATGCGGCAACCTCCATCCAGAATAAAGCTCCCGGACCTCCGGCGGCAATAGCAGTTGCAACTCCCACAATATTTCCTGTACCTATGGTAGCTGATAATGCGGTACAAAGCGCTCCGAAGCTTGATACTTCACCTTGCCCGCCCTCTTCCTCTTTTACCATGTATTTCAGAGCAAGTCCAAGCTTGCGTAATTGTACTCCCCTCAGCCTCACTGTGAGCAGTATACCACAGCTCAGAATGAGGACTATCAAAGGGATTCCCCACACAAAATCATCAATTTTCTGAACTATTTTTTCAAATTCAGCCATTAAAAAGCACTCCTTACCATTGACAAAAATTTATCAATAAATATTATATCATATTTGCGGATATTGTGCAATAGCTGTCACAACTCTTTTGTAGAAAAGTACAAAACGCCTTATTTTTTTTGTGTATTTTGACCTCAACTATGCAGTAAAATATTCTCAGAAGTATTATTGTGCATATAATCATTTATTGCTGTGTAATCAAATCTTGCTGTTTTTTAAAAATTTGATACAATATTATACATCATAAATCGTTGACTTGTTTTGAGTTATGTGATATAATAAGAACAAATATTGTATAACTATTTGTAAGGATTGTACAATAGCTAATTTTGGGATAATTAAAGGAAACACCGCACAAAGCTCATGCAACGACTTTTTATGATATCTGTTTGCATATTTCGTACAGGCTTTGCGCGGTGTTACTTTAATACTACCCTTAAACAATAATATTCCATATGTTATCATTTTCTATTAACATTTTAGGGATTAGTATTAAGAAAAGGAATGATTTATTATGAAGAAATTTTTGTCAATTGCATTAAGTACTGTTATGCTTGCGGCAGAAGTACCTTTTACAGTTTCTGCAGAGGGAAACACCGTAATGAGAGACATATCTACAATGGAACTTGTTAAGGAAATGGGCATTGGTATCAACCTGGGTAATACTCTTGAGTCCTGCGGCGATTGGATAGCTGATGTCGATCAGCAGTGGGGAGACGGTATTCTTACTCCGTCTGAATATGAGACTGCATGGGGAAGTCCTGTAATCACTAAGGAAATGATACAGGGAATGGCTGATGAAGGATTTGGTGTTGTCAGAGTTCCTGTAGCATGGTCTAATATTATGGGTGATAATTATAAAATAAGCGAAGCATACGATGACCGTGTTCACGAAATCGTTGATTGGGTTATAGAAGCAGATATGTACTGTATCATCAACATTCACTGGGATAACGGCTGGGTAAATACATTTCCTGAGAATAAAGAAGAATGTATGAAGCGTTATGAAACAATGTGGACACAGATTGCAGATAGTTTCAAGGATTATAGCGATTACCTTATGTTTGAATCACAGAACGAAGAACTTGGCTGGGAAAGCGTATGGAATCCATGGGGCAGCGGTGAGGGCAAATCCGAATCCTACGCACTTGTAAATGAAATAAACCAAAAATTCGTGGATATTATACGTAATTCGGGTGGAAATAACCATAAACGTCACCTTTTAATTTCTGGCTACAACACAGGAATTGACAGAACTTGTGACCCGCTTTTCAAAATGCCCTCAGACCCGGCTAATCGTATGGCTGTATCTGTACACTACTATACCCCTGCAGGTTTTGCAATTCTTGAAGAAGATGCAGACTGGGGCAAGGCGATTTCTACTTGGGGTACAGAGGCTGATTTCAATGAATTATATTACAATATGGATATGATGAAGACCAACTACATTGATAAGGGTATTCCCGTAATAATCGGTGAATATGGCTGTCCCACCGTTAATAAAGAACCCGATTCAGTACGTTTGTTTCTCAGTTCCGTATGCAAGGCTGCATACGAAAGAGAGATGTGTCCTGTGCTTTGGTCAACACCAGGAGGACACTATAATCGTGATACTTGTAAAATGGAAGATCAGGAGCTGAAAAAACTTTTCAATGAGATTTGCGACAGTTCAAACAAAGAACCTGTGCCCCCTGTTGAAAATACAGTTATGGGCGATGTAAACGCTGACGGTGAGTATACTGTTGCTGATATTGTTTTACTGAGTAACTGGCTCCTTGGAAAAGAAGAAACTTTCAAAGACTGGGAATCCGCTGATTTTTGCAAGGATAATATTATTGATGTGTACGATTTGTGCCTTGCAAGATACCAGCTTGTAAAAACTACATCACGATAAAACATAATCAACTGTTTATGATGCAACAAACGAGGATCATCTTTTCAAGTATGGTCCTCGTTTGTTTATTAGTAATAATTTATGCTGCAATAAATTAGGACGTGTTGACAGTAAATTTTGCCGATAACTGCGTTAAAAATATTTGCCGCGCGACAGCACACCTGCATATTTTTGCCTTGTTATCAGTAAAATTAAGCTTGAAAGTTTGTGAAAAAATATTGTATAAACATGTCATCTTGTTTTGTGATATTCCAGGTAAAAGCTGAACTATGTACCGCAGTTCTCCCAAAATTTCATATACAATAAATATTGAAAAACTTCTTTATGTATGCTATAATATTATAAAAGGATATATCTAAAAATCTAAAGCAGCGCCAGCTAAAATATTTATTATAGAAATTATGCTGTAATTAAGTTTTTAGAGATGACCATAAAAACATGATAAAGGAAGTACAGACATGCAGAAAATTCTTATTATAGAAGATGATACATACATAAATAATCTTATTTACAAAGCGCTTTGCAAGGAAAATTACAGCTGTCAGCAAGCTTTCTCGGGTACAGAAGGACTTCTTTATGCTAAGACAGAACAGTTTGCTCTTGCAATACTGGACCTTATGCTGCCAGGAATAAACGGTGAGGAACTCTTACCTAAACTAAAAAATGATTTTGGAATTCCTGTTATTATTCTTTCTGCCAAAGATAGTCTTGACAGCAAAATTGATCTTCTCAACACAGGTGCGGAGGATTATATGACCAAGCCCTTTGAAATAGGTGAACTTATAGCAAGAGTCGGTGTACAGCTTCGCAGAAATTCTGACAGTAAACCTGTAAAACATCTTTCTCACAAGGGACTTGTGCTGAATTTAGAGGAAATGTCTTCTGAAATTAACGGGCAAGCTTTGTCCTTCACCAAGCAGGAATATAAAATCCTACAACTTTTAATTGAAAATCCTAACCGTGTATTTACAAAGCAGGATATTTACGATTACGCTTGGGATGATATTTACATAGGTGAAGATAAAACAATAAATATGCACATAAGCAATATCCGCAAAAAATTGAAAACGGTTACTGATGAAGAATATATTGAAACAGTCTGGGGTATCGGCTTTAAACTTTCAAAATAAATCTTGAAACTTTCTTTACCTTTTATTTGCGATTTATTGAAAACTGCGGTGTATCATATAATTGTAGTCAAAAACAGAAAGGATGAAAAACATGGATTACATATTAACTACAAACAGTCTTACCAAAATATATGGTAAGCACAAAGCCGCAGACCATATAAGCATTAATGTACGTCAGGGCGATATCTATGGGCTTATCGGACGTAACGGTGCTGGTAAGACAACGCTTCTGAAAATGATAAGCGGACTTTCTGCACCAAGCGAGGGCGATTTCAGCTTATTCGGATACAAAGGCAAGGAAAAAGCAAAGGTTATGCACCGCATAGGAACACTTATTGAGGCTCCGGGAATTTATCCTGACCTTTCAGCGTATGAAAATCTGAAGTTGAAGTGTATTGCAATGGGTGTCCGTGATATGCAGGTAATTCCCAAACTGCTTAAAACAGTGGGACTTGCTGATACAGGAAAGAAACGCGTGGGTAAATTCTCTCTCGGTATGAAACAACGCCTTGGAATAGCACTTGCACTTGTCGGCGAACCTGATATTGTTATACTTGATGAGCCCATAAATGGTCTCGATCCACAGGGTATTGCCGAAATAAGAGAAACTATCGAAAAGCTCAATAAAGAGCAGAATATAACCTTTATTATTTCCAGTCATATTCTTGAGGAGCTTTCCAAAATTGCTACAAATTATGCTATCATCCACAATGGCTCACTTATACAGGAGCTTACACAGGAAGAACTGTTACAAAAATGCAGTGAACGCATTGAGCTTAAAACTGACGATACATCAAAGGCTTGCACTCTCCTTGAAAAAATGGGTATTCACAAATATAAGGTTGTGGATAATGACACAATTGAAATATTTGAACGCTTACATGACAGCGGTGATATTACAATGAAGCTTGCAAAAAATGGTGTAAAAACGCTTAAAATTTCTGTAATTAACGAAGCCTTGGAGGACTACTATTTCAACCTGACTGGAGGAAACGGCAATGCTTAATTTAATAAAAATGGATTTACACAGACTTTTCCGAATAAAACCTTTCTGGATAATGATTTTAACAACTCTGATTTTAACTGTTTTCGGTACTTACATGACATATTTTGGTTCAACAAATTACGAACCAATCGTATCATCTAATAATATGGCACTTGAAGCACCTGATATACAAATAGGTTTTGGAGTTATGATAAAACCCGAATGGGCACATAAAGTTAATTTCAGTGAATTTTTTAATTCAAATATTCAAGGTAATATGCTTGCAATTCTTTGTGCTATCTTTACTGTTATTTTTGTAAATGGAGATCAGAAAAACGGCTATATAAAAAATATCGCAGGTCAGTTCTCAAACAAAGGCATGCTTGTTTTATCAAAGCTTGTTGCAGTTGCAGTACAGTTACTTGTAATTTTTATTGTATATTCTGTTACATCTGCATTAATTGGTAAAATTTGCTGGGGAGACAAGCTGGTTTTTGATGCTGTCAGTGATTTTGTAAAGTTATTCAGCATGCAGTATTTTCTTCATTTCTCTTTTGCAAGCCTTATATCAGCATTTACTATTATTTTAAAAAGCGGCAGTCTTGCAATGACATTCGGAATTTTTTCCGCTGCAGGTATAACATCTATTTTTCATTCATTGATAGACATTTTACTTCATAAATGCAATGTTTCAAAAGAATTCAGCATAAGCAATTATTTTATTGAGAACTGTATAAAAACATTTTCAATCGATTTGAACAGTGATGACTTTACAAGAATTATCATTGTGGGTGTGGCATTTCTTATTGGTTCAACTGCTGTTTCCATGCTTACAATGCAGAAACGTGATATAAGATAAGGGGATTATTATGCTGATATGGGCAATTATCGCTACTCTGATTAGCGTTATGACTATTTTAACATTCATAGCTTACAGGCGACAGGTAAAAAACACCTGCCGCCATTTGGCGTTTATGAAGAACAATAAAACTAACCTCCGCCTACGTTCAGGACTTCCGTTCAAAGAGCTTTATGAGCTTTCGGATAATGTAAACGAGCTATTGGACAATGCCGATAATATAAGACAAAAAGCGGAACACAATGAACAGAATTTAAAAGACGCTATAACGAATATTTCCCACGATATACGCACTCCTCTCACTTCTCTTGACGGTTTTTTTCAATTACTGAAAAATGCAGACGATGAAGAAGAGCGTTTGCAGTGTATTGATGTGATACAAAATCGTATTAATAACCTGAAATATATGCTTGAAGAACTTTTTACATATACGAAATTACAGAACGTTGACTACAAGCTTAAAACAGAATCTATTGACATTGTTCATTGTATTTCTTCTGCAATTTTAGGCTTTTATAACGAATTTCATAATAAGTGTATTGAAGTTGAAACTGATTTTATTGAAGAAGAATTATCTGTTGAATGCAACTTTGAGGCAGTACAGCGTATAGTTCAAAATGTATTGAAAAACGTCCTTGACCATGGCAGTACGGTTGTAAAAATGTCTTTGAAAAAGGAAGGAACAAGGATTATTTTCAGTTGTTCTAACAAGATTGAACATTCCGGTAATATTGATATCTCAAGAATATTCACCCGTTTCTACAAGTCAGACCCTGCGCGTACCAATTCTTCAACGGGACTTGGTCTTGCCATTGCAAAAGGACTTGCAGAACATATGAACGGCGGCATGAAAGCAGAAATTTCAAACGACTGGTTTGAAATAATCCTGTGGTTAGAGTGCTGATAGAAATTCTTCTATAAAAAAGTCCTTCCAGAATATCATAATTATTCTGCCAATGTATTCTGGAAGGCACACCAAGCATCAGCATAACCGAAGCGTTCAAATAGCTATAGTTGTAATCAGGAATTCCAAGCTTTCTCGTATTGTTAGCAGTTTTTAGCAGTATAACCCGTTCAGAAAATTAGAAAATGTATTTGTTTAATATTTTTTTTATTATTTTCTCTTGACTTATACATATTTTTGTGTTATAATATTATACGTGATATGCCGCTGTGGTGGAATAGGCAGACACAAGGGACTTAAAATCCCTCGGAGTAACATCCGTACCGGTTCAAGTCCGGTCAGCGGCACCAAACACTAATAATCCGAACACCATTCAAATCAAAGGACTGTTCGGATTATTTTTTTATCTTTGATATTGTTTTTCTAAAGGAAGAGCCTTGTGTATGCGGTTTAAGTGTACACAAGGCTTAAGTTATTTCTTACATAAGATACCGTAAGTCTTCCGAACTAATTTAAGAATCGATTCGTAAAGTTATTTAAAAACGTTTATAATAGTATGACCAAACGTTAGTATCTATTAATTGACTATTTTGCAAAATGCACAAAAACAAACACTGTAATATACACTTTTCACAAATTTTGTGTCAAGTGTGAGTATTTACTATAACTTATTGACTTTTGAAAAATAATATGATATAATTAATAAAAGAATAAATATTAAATTTCAAGGAGTTATTTCCAGATGATTCAGGATAAAAAAGAAAAAACATCTCATTCCCACAAGATATTCACTATAATCGGCATTATCCTTTGCATAATTCTGATACCGATACTTGTTATAAATATCACATTGATTGTAAAAAGCTATACTAATAAAGATGAAGTACCGAAAATCGGCGGTTTTTGTCCTCTTATAGTCCTCACCGGTTCTATGGAGCCCGAAATCAGCAGCGGTGATTTGATAATAGTCAAGCAGATTGACGGTGCTGATGTCAAGGAAAACGATGTTATAGCGTTTTTTGATCCCGATGGAAACGGACAGAGCATTTTAACTCACCGCGTTGTAGGTATCACCGAAAAAGACGGTCAGACAGCCTTTTATACAAAGGGTGATGCGAACAATACCGATGATCGTCTCCCTGTAACTGCGGACAAGCTTGTTGGAAGCTACAAGTTCAGGATTCGTGGAATGGGCAACGTTGCAATGTTTATGCAGACAACAACAGGTCTTATAGTATGCGTTGTGCTTCCTTTGATTCTCCTTGTAGGATACGATATCATCCGCCGCAGACACTTTGAAAAACGCAATCAGCAAGACACAGCTGCACTCCTTGCGGAGCTTGAAGCTCTTAAAGCTGAAAAGGCTTCTAAGGAAAGCAGTGAAAATGAATGAGTTTATTCTTCCCTCGGTGCCACACGGGGAATGGATATAATATCTCCCCTGTCAGATATTGGCTGAAATGGGAGGAATAATTTAACCCCTTATGAAAGGAGTATTTAGTATGAAAAAAAATAAATCCATGAGAGCGGCTGGCGGTCTCCTTATCGCTACCATGCTCACTTCCAGTATTGTAAGCGGTACTTATGCCAAGTATGTTACTTCTGATGAAGCAGAAGATACAGCAAGAGTTGCTAAATTCGGCGTAACTGTTACAGCTTCGGGTTCACTGTTTGATACTACATATAAAGCAGCTACTGATAATACCCCTGGTGGTGAAAACGCAACTGATTCAGAAGATGGCACAACACTTACAGTTGAATCAAGCGGTGCAATAAATGGAATTAGTAATGTTGTTGCTCCGGGTACAAAGAATAATGAAGGTCTTACATTTGCAATAACAGGTACTCCAGAGGTTGATGTAAAGCTTGACGTTGTTGTTGATGATTCTCTTGAAGAAATTTTCCTAAAAGCCGGTACATATCCAGATATGACAACAGGCAACGAAGAAGGCGATGATGATGTAGACAGCTTTATAATTACTGATCCTTATTACCCTGTAAAGTTTACACTTACACAGACAAAAGGCGGAACTACAACAACTCTTGTAAATGGTTTAAAGCTTGAAGATGTAGCAAGTGCACTCGAAGCTCTTACTGTTACTTCAATTAATGCTAATACAGATCTCTCCACAGAAGTAGGCACACTTAATCTCACTTGGGAATGGGCTTTCGAGGGTAACGATCAAGCTGACACTCTCCTTGGTGACCTCGCTGCAGGAACAACACTCGTTCCAGCAACAGTACTTACCGAAGGAATGGGAAATGATTATAATCTTGAAGAAAAAATTAAAATTGCTGTAACTGTAACACAGGTTGACTAATTATTTGATTTTTATTACTTTTAACAGATGAATAATTAGACCTATTGAAGTTGTGCAGGCATATGTGGCAATGCCTGCACATACTTCGGTTTTTACAGCCGCCCGAGTTTTCGGACTGCGGTAAATGCCGAAGAAAAGGAGGGACAGCTGTGGACTTAAAACACGGTAGAAAAAGCAAATTGCTCGGTATATCGCTCATTCTGCTGATTCTTTGTGAAATAGCTTCATTAGCTGTTCTTTTCGACAGAATAAGCTTGTATTCCCAGGCAGAATTGAAAAATATCATACCTTTGACAAAATCTATAGGCGCTACAAAAGTTACAATCTTAACACAGGATAAAACAGAGCTTGCAGAGGCTTCAAATGAGCCGCAGATAGTTAGGCTGGATTCTCCCTCATTCCGTACCTACGATAAAAATACTGTATGGCAAGCGGAAACTGATGTTGATATATTCCGTATTTCCTATGATAATGAATCAGGTGAAATGACAGTAAACGGCGCATCTGATAACAGCGATAAAATTATTGCTCCCGGAACATCTGGTGAATATCAGTTTTATCTCGAAAATACCGGCGATGTTCCCCTTAACTATACTATGGATATGGAAGCATGGATTACAGGAACTGAACATAATATTCCTGTAAAAGCAAGGGTATCTAATTACAGCGGAGACTATCTTCTCGGAGACAGTAACTCAAAAGCAGAGGTTCTTTCACTGAATAATGTCAAAGACAACGGCGCGCTTGGCGTTGGCAGACTTTCCTCATATACTCTGGAATGGGAATGGCCTTACGAACAGGGCAATGATGAATATGACACAATGCTCGGAAATCTTGCTGTTGGCAATGACCTTGCATTAACTATCAGAATCAATACAACGGCGGCATATAATGACAATCCTGCGGACGAGGACGCCGGTCTTGAAAGTCCGAAAACAGGTGATACTATGCCAATACATCTGATAGTTAATATTTTCGGCTTTATGCTGATTATCGCGGCTGTATGCCTCTTTACAGGACATTGCCGCAAAAACGAGGAATCAAATGAGTAAATTTAAAAAAACAATCGGAACACTTTCAAGAGCAGTTCTTCTGTTTATTATCAGCCTTTTCCTTGGAATAGCGCTGTATTCATGGAATGCGGAAACACTGGTAGGAAACGCTATGCCGATGCCTTTCGGATTTGGCATATCCGCAGTGCTTTCAGGCAGTATGGAACCTGAATATTCCGTAGACGATTTAGTAATTGTAAAAAAATCCGACGATTATAAAATCGGCGATGTAGTTGTTTATCAATCGGAAAATTCACTGATTATGCACAGAATAATTTCGATAGACGGCAATGAAATAACCACAAAGGGCGATGCAAACAATATTGAAGATTCTCCTATAAAGAGAGAGTATGTCAAAGGCAAAGGAATTGCAAGAATCCGCAAAGCAGGCGCTGTTGTAATGTTTCTGAAAACTCCAGCCGGCTTTCTGATTATGCTCATGGGTGCAATTGTACTGTTTGAATTGCCGTACTATAAGGAGCGTCGGAAAGCAATTGATGAACAGGAGAAGATAAAGGAAGAAATCAAGAAAATCAAAAATCAATGAAATGAAAGGGTGTGATTTTGTGAAGAAAGCAGTTTCCGACAAAGCAAAATCGCACCCTTTGACATATAAAGGGATTTTCAGAATTGCAGGAATTCTTCTTGTGCTGACAATGATTTCAACTCGCATGGTATGCGGTCTTTATGCAAAATACACCATTTCCGACGGCAGACAGGAATCAGCAAAGGCTGCGGCAATGGCAGGAATTGAGCTGAAAGAAACCTCGGTTGATATAATTTCCGATATAAATGAAAAGATATCTGCAAACAGTATTTACAAATTCGGCAATGATACGGAAAATGGAATCGAATATGAATATGTTGTTCCGGGAGTGGATATCCCGAAAAATCCTTACGTTGTCACGGACGGAAAAAATGATGTCCCCTGTTATCTTTATATCGAAGTTGTAAAAGATAACGTTCCTGATACTATAACCTTTGAAGTTTCTGAGGAATGGATAAAAATTGAAAATATCACAGGCAAAAACGGCGGTGATATCTACTCATACAAAAGCATTGTCAATACAAATGAAAAAAAGAATAGAATCGAAATAATAAAAGACAATAAAATTTATGTAAGTCAGAATTTTTCCGCTGAAAACAAATTCAGTGTAAGCTTCCGCGGATATATGATACAGGCGGCAGATGGCTATACAGCGGAAGATTTATTCATAAATCACATTAAAGAGGGTGAATAAATGTGCGTACAAGAATCAAAAAAGCTGTAATTCTCCTGTTGGCAGTAATAGCTTTAGTTGCAGTTGCAGGAATCTCCGCAACTATAAGTTTTGCAGATACATATTATACAATTTCAGTAGAATACAAATTTTCTGACAGCTCCCCTGCTTATGACTCTTATAAAGCAGTTTATGCACAGGGTTCGGATATAGATGTACAAATCACAAATCCGATTATTCCAGGATATAAGGCTGTTATGTCTCTTGATGATAACGCTGAAAATGCGCTTAAAACTACTATAAATTACACAAATCTCAATGAAGATAAAACAATTGTGATATATTACGTTCCTGCGGAAGTAAAATACCGCGTCCGTTATTATTTCCAGAATATCGAAAACGACCTTTATACAGAGAGACTTGACCTTGATGCTGAATATACCGATAAAAGCGGTATTACGGGTACTTATCCTGCTGCACTTGAAAATATCGAATTCGAGGGATTTACTACCCTTTTCCATGAGCCTGATGTTATTGCGGCTGACGGTTCAACTGTGTTTCAGATATACTATGACAGAAACTATGTACTTATGAATTTCGAGCTTGACGGCGGTTATGGCGTTGAGCCAATATATGCAAAATATGGTACTCACTTCAATATAGCTGAACCACACAAAAGCGGTTACGTTTTTAATGGATGGCGTGATGAAAATGGCAAAGTAAGCAAATTCACAAGCGGTGATGTGCCTGTTGATGATGTTACTTATACTGCTGACTGGAAAGCGGTAGATACCAATTTTACCATTATTTTCTGGACTGAAAACCCTAACGATAGAGGTTACAGCTATAATTCAAGCATACAGAGACAGGCTTTATCAGGAACTACTGTAAGCAGCCATGACTACTATACACAATGGAATTACAGCGATAAAGACTATTTCATCTACGACGATTCCAGAATTGAAGAAAAGGTTGTCGAGGGTGACGGTTCTACTATTCTTAATGTTTATTTTAAGCGGAGAGTTTATACTTTAAAGTTTTATTATGCGAGATATAAAACAAATGAAAAAGCAAATGTACCAACAAATATTACTTCAATAACATCGGGTGAATCTTATTATCTTTATTCTAAAACAGCAAGCAAATATCTTACAAGCTATGACTATAATAATCAGAATCGTCTTGCATTTGGTAATTATGATTACATGGAAAAATTTACTTTTGAGGCTGTTGACGGCGGTTATTATGTGAAAAATTCAGCTAGGCAATATCTTACTATAGGAAACGGTTCTTCCGGTTTTACTTCTACCCCTACAATAATCAACATAACTAAAAATGATGACGAATACTGGTTGTTATCAGAGAACGGACAGTATCTCAATGACTATCAGGGTTCGCACAATTGTCTTGCAGGTTGGGGAGATGATGACAACGGAAGCATGTGGCATATAGGAGATATACACAATATAGCACTTAATTCTCAGATTTGTACAAGAACAAATAATTTTGCTACAAATGAAGTATATGGTGATGATGTACCTACTATATATCTTGCTGACACTATTTGGAGTAATGTAAACAGTCATGATTTGCCCGTTCTGAGCGAAAGATATCAAGAAACACAAGGCGAAGAAGTTGTCGGAGCATATACCTACTGCTATTTTACTATAACGGGAAAATATGAAGAAAGCCTTGCAGGAAAATGGCCTATTAATGATATGGAGCCAATTCAAGCAAACGGACGTATGAATTTCTTCGGAGCATGGAATCCAACAACTGACAGTTATTATAATTCAGTTAAAGCTGAATTGTTTAAAGATAATAACACGATTAAAGGTGAATACCAGAAACTTGATAAGTTTATTTTGATTAAAGATAAGCCAGACAGAACAATCATTCCGTTTCTGGGATTCTGGACAAACTCTCTTTCTCTTGATTGGAACTGGTCAAGACAGTGGATTTATCACGTTTATGTTCCTGTTCTCGAGGGTGAAACTGCTGATGAACCTCATGTTTACAACGGCGTAACTTACAAAAAACACGCTGTATACAATACTTTTGATACAAATGAAGCGTATAATGAGCAGACACCGACAGCATTGGACGGTTTTTCTCACGTAAGTACATCATGGACACAGAATGATGATAATTTTGTTCTGGAACATGAAGACGGAACAACAAGTATGCCATCGTACAATGCTAATTTCTATTACACCAGAAACAAATATAATTTAGTATTCAAAGAAAGCAGCATAAAAACAATAACACATGAAGTGTATTATGAAGCATCATTGGTTGATTACAAAGATTATATCCCAGAATACCACGATCTCACTCAAAAGGATTTTTATGAATTCGGCGGTTGGTATACAACAGAAAACTGCTACGACGGAACTGAATTTGATTTTTCCGCAACAGCAAAAATGCCTGCCAAAAATATAATTCTCTTTCCAAAATGGGAAAAAGTAAAGCACGATGTAACATTTTATAATAATTACAACGATTATATCCAAAAAGAAAATGAACTTAAAACAGCTCAGACTATACACAACGAAATGCTAATTACAACAGATGTACCAACAAATCTTACTCCCATTACCCAAGATGCTCAGTTTACAGGCTGGTATTACTACGACAACAAAAATAATAAAGTTCGTTTTGACCCGTATAGCATTCCTGTAACAAAAGAACTTTCACTCTTTGCAGAATGGTCATCAAAAGTTACTGCAAAGTATCATGTAAAATATGTGGAACAGGGAACCGATATCACCGTTGCTGATGATACTGACGGAACTGCTTTTATCGGTAAAACAAAAACATTTCAGGCTAAAGGCGATAATGCTCTTAATGCTTCTCATTCATGGAATGAAAACGGCGAAAACTGGTGGCCTCTTGTACCAAGCCATTCCATTCTTATTGACCAGAATACAGAGGATTCCCAGCCAAATACATATGTTTTTGAATATATCAAAAAATCATCTGTAGGCTATACTGTCAGATATGTAAATGCTCAGACAGGTGAGGAAGTGCATGAACCAAAACAAGTAGATTCAAAATACTCTATTGTGTCCGAGCATTTTGAATACGTTAAAGACATGATAGCTGACGCAGTTTCAAAAACTCTTGTTCTTGCGGCTTATGATACGCCCGAGGAAGAATATCAGAATAATGTTATCACATTCTATTATACCTCAAATACCACTGATGCACTGTATCAGGTCAATCACCATATTCAGAATACTGACGGAAACGGATATACATTGTATACAACCGAAACAGAAATTGTAAATCTTAACACAGAAATAATCCCTACAGATTCCGCAATTACAATTCCCGGCTTTGAATTCGTTTCCAATTTGACAACTATAAACGGCAATGTTGAAACAGGAAAAGGCGTTGCAGACGGAAATATCCTGATAATTGACCTGTACTATAACAGACTTACCTTTGGTTATATTGTTTATTATCGCGAATACGGAAACGAAAATAATATACTTGAAACAATAGATAAAACAAATGATTTACAAATTCTTGGTACAGTTGTAACGCACTCTGCTCCTGATACAATTACAAATGATAATAACCTGTACACAAGAATAGGCGAAGCGGAACGTAATCTTGAAATCCGTGCAGATTCAGGAGAAAATCTGACATTAAACATTATAAATGTATACTATCAGAAAAAATCATTCTACACTATAAACTACAAAGCTATATGCAAACCTGAAACAGATAAAGCTTTCGGACAAGTTTCTCTTGCATACGAAATTGTAGGTGAAAATGAGGGAGCGCAAGGTTCAACAGCTATGCTGCTTGATGAGCTGCGATATGTGTTCAAGGGATGGTATCGCGATGAACAAGGTACGCAAAAATTAACAGATAATACGATATTTGACCCAGATAGCATTGATTTCAAGCCAACAAATAATGAGGATACAACATTTTATGCTATATTCGGCATTAAAACTGCTGATATTACAATAACCCAGAATGGCGGTTCTGATAATGATAATTTCATTTATCGTGTCATTGATGAAAACAAAAATGAACTGATTGTTACGGTCAAGGGCGGAGGAAGTGTTACCATTAAAGACCTCCCATGCGGTGATTATACTATAACTGAAATTACTGATTGGGATTGGCGATATAATCCAGATTCCAGCGGTTCTGAAAAATCCGTCACTGTAAAAGATACAACGACAAATCATGTTACTTTCACTAATAGCCCAAATGATAAAAATTGGCTTGGCGGTGAATCAAACAAGGATAATTTGTTTAATCAGGATTCTTAAACGAAAGGAGACGGCAATGTGAAAAATAACTATATGAAAAAAATCGGAATATTATTAATTGCAGTATTGATTACATCAGTTGCAGCGGCATCTGTGCTTGCACTTTTTCTGAAAAGTACAGATAAGGTTGAAAATACTTTTATCCCTGCCGTTTCCGCAAATCCAGTAATAAACGAAACATTCAGCAATAATTTAAAGGAAGATGTGTCTATTCAAATCACAGACAAAGGGTATCCCGTTTATGTCAGATGTGCTATTGTAGTAAACTGGAAAGATGAAAACGGAAATATACACATTAAAAAGCCGATTGAAAATGCAGAATATAACCTTGAAATAGGTGGAAACTGGACAAAAAATAATGACGGATTCTATTATTACAACACCCCCATACAAACAGGTGAAACATCCCCGCTTATTGTAAAATGTGAGCCTATTGGAGAATCTCCAGATATGCAATACTTCCTGAGCGTTAATATTATTTCCCAGACCATTCAAGCTGTAGGTTCTACAGATTTGGGTGATATACCCGCCCATAAGGACGGTTGGAAAATAAATCTGCAATAATCATAATTTCTGAAAAACAGCCGGACTTGACGGTATTTGCTCCGTCAGGTCCGGCTGTTTATTTTATTCAATATCTGCCAACAGAACCTCAACCTTGAGAAAAGAAATAAGTGTATATACCGCACCATGCTGCCGGCATATACACCGTAGAAAAAATATACAATTGACTATTTCAGATGTATAAACCATGTATTTGTCCGCAGATAATCACGTTTTTGGGGCTTATTAAATGTTTTTTTCTGAAAGTATTTTCATAAGTTCAGGCAAATCACTGAAATTTTCCAATTCGGGAACAGATTGCTCAATTGTACCAAAGCCGTAAGCGGCATGAATAAAATCAAGACCTGCCTTCATTGTTGCATCGTAATCTCCCTGAATATCGCCGATATACCATGCTTTATCAAGAGCGTTTCTTTTTACGATAAGAGCAATGTTATCGCCCTTTTCAAAGAGATTATTTCCGTAACATTCAATATCATCAAAGTATTTGCCAAATCCGTAGTAATCGAGAAATGCCTCTATATAGCCACTCTGACAGTTGCTGACAATATAGAGATGATAATTTTCTTTAAGGCGGATTAAAGTGTTTTCAAGTTCGGGATAAAGATTGCCGCCGTGTTTGCGGAGATATTCATTTTCGTGGTTACAGCATAAGTTCAGCAGTTCCATACGCTCATCTTTTGAAAGACTGCCAAAAAGAATATCAGCTATTTTATCCATGGTAAGCCCCATAACACCCATAATATCCTTTTGAGTTATATCGGGTAAATCGTATTTCAATTCTCTGATTTTTTCAGTCCATGAAGCAGCAACATTTTCAGAGGAATCCCAGAGAGTGCCGTCCATGTCAAATATCAAACCTTTTTTCATTTTCCTTCCACCATTCTGTTATATATTTCATCAAGCTGTATTCTGTCAGGCTTTACATCGTTGAGTATAGTTATTCTGTCAGCTCTGACAGTACGTGCTTTTTCCCATATATCAGCAAACATATCTTTTGTTATGCCGTATGATTGGGGATTTGTGGCAATACCGTAAGTTTTGAAGAAATCCAGCAATCCTGCTGCATCTTGTCCCTGAAAAATACAAGCAGGAATACTTCCTAATGCAACGGCAAGACCATGCGTTATTTTTACATCGGGGTAATATTCTTCTATAGCGTGAGCAAAAAGATGCTCACTTCCGCTGCAAGGTCTTGAAGAACCTGCAATTTCCATAGCAAGACCACCCATAACAAGGGCTCTTGAAAGTATTCGGATAAACACACGGCTTTTCATATTCTTTTCATCACAATGATATACGGAATCATAACTCATTCTGCTCAGAGCATAAGCAAAATCGTCAATGCGTGATGATGTTCTGGAGGCTGAAAGTTTCCAATCAAAAAGAGCAGTATGTTTGGCAATTGTATCGCCTATTCCCGAAAGCGTCTGGTCTACAGGAGCATTGATAATCATATTTGTGTCAACAATTATCGCTGTGGGAATTTTACATTCAAAGGTTTTACGGGCTTTTCCGTAGGTTTCAAGGACAGAAAAGGGCGATGCAAGTGAATCATTGCTTAAAGAAGTTGGCATACATATATATACTGCTTTGCTTATATGTGCGGCATATTTAGCAGTATCAAGGACTCTGCCGCCGCCTATGCCTATTATTACTTTAATATCTTCAACGCAGACTTTTTTAGCAATGTAAACTGCTTCATCAAAGCTTGCATTTTTCATTGTGAATATTTCGGCGTTTCCGAAATCTCTGCTTATATCGTCAATTTTATCTTTGTAAATGCTGATAAGGAATTCTTCTGATATAATCATAGCTTTCTGACCGATTATATCGGGAATGTATCGTTTTACTATTTCTTCTGAATGAAGAAAAGCATCTTCCTCAACTGTAAGACATATAGGAAGATTAAATCTTGTATGCTGGTTCATTTGACACCTCGGTTTATTGTGTTATTGCTTATTTTTTTTGATAGATTCAAGGCTGACTACACTTTCTATAATTACGCTAAATTTATTAATAAATATTAGCAAGCACTTGACTTTCCTATATTATTATACTATAATATTTATAAATATTCTGTTGTATTTGCAACAGAAACGGAGATTTTATGAAAAATGTTAGGAGAATAAAATGAACAGTATAAAAGTTATGGATATGCGATGCAATAAGGGTGATAGTGCGTTTCTGATAGATGACGGCAAAACCTCAGTTTTATATGATAAAGGTTTTGGCTTTACTGGATTTGAAGTTGCAAAGATGGTATTAACGCATAAAAACAGCAACTAAACGAATATCTCCGTTTAATTGCTGTCACATTATATTTTTATTAGCTTTGCTCACTCACCAGGATTTCAGCACGTTTCTGAATTCTTTCTGCTGCAGCCTCAGCAGTCTGAGCGTCTGCAAAGAATACCTCGGCTTCTTCGTAAATTATGTCATTAAGTGCAGTCTGCTCACTTGGAAGAAGTGCTGTAGTATTGCGGATATATTCCTCAATATTTTCTCTTTCTTCCTGCGTCAGAGGATACACTTTCAATCCGTCGTCCTCGTAGTAGCCGTTTTCTGCACCCATTGCAAATACATCTGGCAATGTCATCCAGCTGTCAAGTGTAGCTTCAAAGTTTTCTTCAAGAATAGAAATATATGCATAATCTGCCTTTATATATTCCTTTATAAATTCCCATGCGGCTTCTTTATACTCACAATTGACGGTTATGGCAAAATTATCGAAGGGTAACAATTTACTTCCCTGACCATTAGTAGAGGGATAACCAACAAGAGTAACATCTTCGTTAAACATTGCCTTGATATATGAATATCCTCCGCCTATACTGCCGCTACCTGATAATTGCAGCGGATAAATAAGGTTTTCATCTCGCTGATGGCTGTATAACTGATCAATATTGAACTGATTATATGCCTCTGATTGTTCGGGGCTGTCATAATTCTTTGCAGGTCGGTCCAGTTCCACAGGAAATCTCTTGCAGAAGTTAAGAAGCTCAATAAATTCGGGAGAATTAAAACTGCAAGTGCCGTTATTCTCGTCTACAAAATCAGTTCCTATCAAAAGAAGATGCATCATTCTGTCACGTTCAATCCATTTGTAAACGTCCTTTTCAGCATTGTCATATACAGAAATCATATCATCCATTGTCCAGTTTTCCTTATTATGGAATTTTGATTTTACAACAATGGTATCTACACTGAATGATGAGGGCAGGCAATAAAGTGCACCGTTTTCAGATTCAAGAGCTTCAAAGACATTGGGTAAAAATGCAGACTTGTTCATTTCGCTGTCATTTTCCATAAGAGTATAAAAGTCGGCAAAAGCTCCTTTATTGCATAAATTGCGTATAGATTCGTAGTCAGGGGTAATTACAATATCAGGAGCATTATCAGTAAGCAGTTTCATCGTAAACTCTTTGTTAGCTTCTTCAAAAGCTTCCTCATAGTTTTCGTCCTCGTAGTCCAGGTTGTATGCAGGATTTTTTAAAACATTAATACGATAATCATCGTTATTTCGGTTAAAGTCGTTTACTGCATTTGTAAGATTATAGTCGTCCCAACCAAGATTCATAAGTTCCAGAACTACTTTTTCGTTTATTTCAGACTGACGCTTTCTTGTAAGGCGTTTAAATGACGTTCCCGTTTCTTCCCAGCCGTGTAATACGAAAAAGTTATCTCCAAGCATCTGAACCATATCCTGTTGTATATCTGATGCCGACCAGTTTATGAGTTCTTCTTGTTCTCCGTCATATTTATAGCCTATCAGAGAATCAGCAGTCTGCATGCAAAAGCGGTAATCGCCATAGCCGTCTGCAATAACTGCATATTCTCCGCTTTTATTTTCAGCCGCATAAACCTCTGTACCGCAAGTGCCGTTATCAAGATTGAATTCGAGGACTGCTGTTTTGCTAATTCCGTCTATGTATCTCGTATAATACATCAAGCATTTTCCGTCACGGTCACAGCTTAATTTAAGAGGAATATTTTCGTATTGCTGTACATCTTCAAAGTGGAATGATTCTGTCAGACTTCCGTTGTCTTTATTAATATTGAGAATATATCCGGTATTAAGTGGTAGATAAACTTCGCCGTCTTTGACGAAAAGCTGCTCAAATACATAACTATTTTCAGGACAGTATTCATTTAATTCTTCAACGTTTACTGCGTTTATAAGCGTTCCATCTGTTGAATAGGTGCACAGCATATATTTGGTTTTTGTCTCTAAATAATATGTATCCCAATCAAAATTATCTTTGTCATCACTATATGCGTAGGGAGCCATTCCGCTGTGCCATTCCATTCGTGCAAGGGAGTAAATTACTCCGTCACTGTATGTATAAAGTCCGTCTGTGTAGTAATAATCATCCTGTGGTGCAGGCAGTGTAAGCTTATTATTTGATTCCAGTGCAAAATCTGTTGTATATTCTGCAAATGAAATATCAAGGGGCGATTCAGGAAACAGTAATACTCCATAGCCGTCTTGGGTTATAAATACTTCCGATGCGCCTACATGGGTTACACCTAAATCTATTGTTTCCATGCGTACAGTTGATGTCAAGGGGTCTTCTCCAACATGCAGAGTTGTATCAACCTGCTGAAGTTCTTGTATTTCTTCATTTTCAGAAGATACATTTTCGACTTTTTTGGTTTCACTGCAGCCGCATAAAGTAAAGCAAGCTGCTGTAAGAAGTAATAACATTTTCTTGAATTGCATAATTTAATCCTCCGTCAGTTTTATAAAGAATGATTTTTCGGAATATCCGCTTATGATTGCATGTGGAGTTTCATCTGTGTGATAAGTAAGAGTAATTTCGCAGCTTTCACCGTCCCCAAGAGTAAAAGCATAGTCGGAATGTTCTCCCGCTTCTGAAATGGCACAGGGAGGAATAACTCTTTCTATGCCGTTTTCAGAGGTGAACGCCGCCATGAAATTATCCGCAAGAAATAGTCGTGTGCCATTGAGGGAAACGGCATTTTCACTTTTCACCTCAATTGTCACCTGATATTCGCCCTTTTCGGCAAATTCCGCCTTTTTCACATCAATTATGAGATTTCCTGCCGATACCATATTATTTGCAGAATATCGTGTTTCCGTTACCAACGGCGGTATATCTGATAATTCTTGCTGTGTTTCATCAGGTTCGATAACATTCATGTTTAACACTCCAACCAACAATCCGCCGAAAAACAGAATATAAGCAGCAGCTGTAGCAGTTTGGGGAATCCAGCTGAATCTTGTGCTTTTTACGGTTACTTTTTCCGTAAAATACTCATATTCGCTGTAATCCTGTTCTGATAAAATTTTACGCACCTTTTTCCGTAATCTTCTGTTGTCCTTCTCTGAAATTCCGTGGTGTTCTTCACTTAACTGCACAGCAGATTCCTCATCAACAGATTGCAGCAATTTTATAATATCTTTATTTTTCATAACTTACCTCCATTGCTCCATTTCCTTGCGAAGACGTCTGAGCGCCCTGCCGCATCGTACTTGTGCAGTATGTGATTTCAAACCTGTCATTTCAGCTATTTCACGCATTGATCTACCGAAATAATATTTCTGTACAATAATAGTTGCGTCAGGCTCACCAAGCTCCTTTATTTTTTGTAATAAATAGCGAATTTTCGCTTTTTCCTCCTGCTGCTCCTGCATATTTTCCGTCAAAGGTTCGTCTGTCATATCAAGCGGAACAGTATTTTTCTGATTTTTCCGCAAGGCTGCTCTGTAGTTCAATGCACGATTTTGTGCTGCTTTTCCAATATATGATTTTAGTTCGTCACCGTGAATATTTTCAAATCGGCGAATTATCTCTGCAAACGTCTCTGCAAAGCAGTCCTCCACATCCTCACGGCTGCCGCAATCCCGAAGAATACGGAAGATAATGGCGTAAATATACTGCGAATATTGTTTGTAAATGGCAGCGGTGCCTTTATTCAGGTCGCTGCTCATGAGTAGACGCAGTTCTTTATCCGTCATATCCTTCCTCCTCTCCAAAGCCCATGGTGCTCCATTATAGTAGACAACGAAATTTTAAAAAAGTCACAAAGGCATAAAAATATTTTATCATAATTTTTTTCAAATGTACAAGTCTCTATTATGAAAAGGCTTCCGCAGTAACGCAAAAGCCCTTTATACAAAAAATTAACATTTATTCTAATTTCAGAAACAACAGACAAAACTGATTGCAAAAATACTTTATATTGTCGTTGTCCCCTTCGCCATACGACAGTATTCTTTTTTCGTTCGCCTTGACAGACAATATTACCGCTTATCATTTTTTTGCATAGAGTGTTTCTTTCTTAAGTTATATTAAATGTATAAAAAATTCAATACTTCGTTAGTGTTCCAATGCAGTAAATCTTTTTGTATAGCCATATAATTAAAAGTATAGACAATACCGCCCAAAGAAATCCGAGGTTAATAAATCACTTTATCTGTTCTAAAATAGTAGGATCCTTAATTTTATTATCCTCTGCAAGGAAAAGTATTTTTGTTATAATTTCCGCAGTTTTTGGGTCCTCATCAGCAAAAGGTAGGAATATTTTTCCTCTATGCTGACTATGTACAGGAAGAATATTTATCATTGTACCACCCTTTTTATGAATTACACCACTGCCGAGATTTAACGTATATTCACCATATTTTCCGCTGATGTGAGCATGGTGACCTTTTATCTCCACATTTGTAAGCTTGAAAAGAGGCAATGTAAATTCAATAAGAGCTGCTCGCATTTCAACTGTGGAGTGGCTTGTTTCGGGATCAACTCCGCCTGCGTGTGCAACACTTACTGCAAGATCCACATCACGCATAACCTCAGAAAAGATTATATCAGGTACATCTTTTATAACAATTGCCTTTCCTGTTTTTCTATCGGAAAATTCAACCCATTCCAGCGTAGGTGCTTCTATATCAGCAGGTGTAAACCAATCGGCAATTGCATAAATTCGTGCAACTATATTTTCCTTATAGTAAATTTTCTGCAAGCCGTCCTCAATATCTGCTACCCAACGTCTTGTTTTAAGACAAGCAACAGTTTTTGCGGGCTGTATCTGGTTTCCTGCATAACGGAGCGAATGTGTCATTTCAGCTTCTTCATCGGTCTTTACATAAAGTTCTCTGAACACCTGACGGAAAGGCTGAACAAACTGATTATCAAACAGATATTTCTGATATTCCGACCAATGCCCGTCCTTGTAAATCGCATAGGGATGAGCAATAGTAACTTTTTCATTATCTGAAATATTTACAGAATTTCCTGTGTAGTCAACAAGATTATTTCCCTCAAGGAAACCTATTTTTTCGCCACAGACAAATACAAGATTTTTGATAATCGGTAAAACAACAGGATTACTTTTGAGGTTATTTAACTCCCCTGCTGTAAATTCTGTACTATCCTCCATTGCCTGCTCAAACATCATTTTTGTGCGGCGATACTGCTCTGTAAGCTTTTTCTTTGTTTCTGTAAGTCTTACAACATACTCATTCTTTTTAAGCTTTGCCGGTACGGATTTAAGCTGTTTTCCGTTCTTTGTACAAATAATTTCAGTCTTGCCTGATTCATCTACACAAAGTCTGAATACTGTACTTTCGATTTCTTTCTCCTGGAAAAGTTCTTGACTGTCGTCAATAAGCTTCGTTTCCATTCTTAATGTAAGTCTTGTTACATCAGCATATCCTGCATTGATAGATAAATTCTGCATTGCTGTTTCTACAGCCTTTTTTTCGCTGGCACTTCGCTGTGAGCCGAATTTCTTACTTTCTTTAAGGAACTGCTGTAAATACAGATACCTTGCACAGATATCATCTTCATTTTCAATTGGTATAATTGCATATGCCATAAGTAAATCCTTATTTCGCTTTTCAATAATTGTCTTTACTGTATCAGTTGTATTCATCTTACCAAGAGCAGCGTCTGCATATTTTCTTGCTCTTGAATGTTTTGTACCATCAGATATGTATTTTGCAGCGTCATATATCATATCAAATCGCTTTTGACCAAGGGTTTCATAAGCATTTCTGAACCATTCTATATCAAAAGAACCTGCATTGAGTTCTTCTGGTGTAAGCGGAGTATACTTTGCAATAATAGCCTTTCGCTTATCATCAAAAATCTCGTTCATATGAGCAATGAAGTAATAGCAAGCTGATGTAAAGCCCTCCCAGCCGAGATATTCACCGACAATATCAAGCCATTCAGCAGAATACATTGCAGCTTCAATAAGACGTTTTTCAGTTATATCAGTACCTGCCAAAGCTTCCTTTAATTTTTCGGCATTATCCTCGTAATCAGGCACGCACACACCTAAAAGGTGACTTAATGCCCCCTTTTTAGTTGTCTTATCACGCCATGTAGAGCGTTCAAGGGGCAGTTCTCCCAATGCACAAAGAATCTTTACAAAATTATCTATTCCGTATATACGGTGTATTCCCTCTATAGACTGCGAATATTCTGTTTCAAGGTCGCCTCGTTTAAGTTCCTTGTCAAGAACTGTAGTTATCAGCTCATTGTATATTTTTCCGCCGAAAGCAATAAGCTTTTCCTGCTCCTCAGTAAGTTCCTTTAAATTTTCACTTCTGATAAATTCACGAAATACAGAAAGTCTTCTTCTGCGTATCCAGCTTGCACCTCTTGTTGCCATAGGTGATTCAAGTTCTCTTGCACCTGCATAAATAAATGACACATCAGAAAGTGCATTCTGAATCAGCGGAGTTTTATGATAATCAGCAATCTTTACTGTGAAAAACTCTCTATACATCTGTGTTTCTGTAATTACCTTGTAATATGCAGCATAGATATATTGAATTATATCTAATTTAATATAATCAGACAAATTAATGTGAAAAGCTCTGCCATATATATGAGAAGAACGAAAATCTTGTCTATGCTCCAATGCATATCTTATGGGGAAAACTTTCATTCGGAGTTCGTTGCTTATTCCTTTATAGTTCAGACCTTTCAAAAGAATTCTTACAGGATAATAACATAAAAATGAGTTTTCTACCGGCTCTGTACCGTTGTTTATTTTGGCTTTGATTAAAAGGCTATCCATAGAAAGAAGCTTATTAATAAACGCTGCTGAAACATAGAAAATTTCTTCCCTATCGCAATGCTTTGAAAAAAGATATTCACATATACTGTACAGTCTGATAAAATGTTCATAATCATATCGCTCTGTAAGCTGTTTACCGATTATGTTTTTGAGAACCTTATTGCAAGTCTGCGAATATTCATCATAATTTCCCTCATTGCAAAGAGATACAAGCATACTGTAAAGAACAACAGGAGATTTAATTTCCTCGTCATAAAATTTATCCCAGTACTCTCTGAATGGTATTACGTGTTCGCCATTTTCAATTGTAACAAGATTACTTGTTGTACCAAGAGTTACAGTTTCACCATTATAGGCATGTATAAACTCCTCATCTGCGTGACTGCTGATAAGTTCGTCAAGCTTTGTCAGCGCTTTTCGCCATTTTGGTTTGAATTCCATACGTTTGCTGAAATATTTGTCAAATACCTGCTCCGCTTTTTTTATGAATTCCTTATCAATTACGGGAACATATACATCATCGTCTGAATACAAAGCAGGAGTTTCATCAGCTTTATTCATAGAAAGAATATTCTCTATAAGTATTTTTTCAGCCGAAGATGTAGTTTCATTCAGTTTTACAAAAGGCAGACATTTTTCAAAAAGAGATTTTTTATTTTCATCCTTTGAAAGCTGCATTACAATATCAAGTGCAGCTATGCGTTTTTCTTCCTTTTTGTCAGATATGAGTTTACTTACAGAATTGAAAAGTCCGTTGTCATTCTGTTTCATAATAAGCTTTATGCAGTTTGAACGCATATCAGAATTTTTATATCTAAGCATATCTTCAAGCTGACATATATTTTCCTCTGCAAGCTCAATCTGATTGATTAAAGCAAAAGCCTCACGGCGGGTCCAGCTCTCTTTATCGCACACTTCTGCTGTCAGAATTCTTCTCTGTTCTGCTGTTTCAGGCTTTGTAAGAAGAAGTGTCATCATTGTATCTCTGCCAATTTCCATTTTCGGAATAAGAGGTGCAATTTCATCTATTTTGTCATTATTGCGTAAGGCGCTGGCAATATATGCAAGCATTACAATTATATCTGAACAAGTAAGACTCGCACCATACCAAGGGAAAATACACGGGAAATAATCAAAGGATTTCTTTGTCATTCCCTTATATATTTCCATTAAGATACCGTAGATTTTTTCAGCTTCTTCGGAATTTTCAAAGAACATTTCAAGGCTTGCATATCTTCTGACCGAACCATAGGGAACTTTTTCAGAATTATTTTCATTAGTAATTTTCCGACTGACATAGCCTGTGCAGTTCCACATAAGATTTTCCATATATACTGCAAGTATCTCTTTGTCATCCTTATGTTTTTCAATTACTTTCTTTGCGACTTTATTTGAAAAATATACACTATCAAGCTGTGTTGTTACATATCCTGCAACAAGAATCTGATGACGGCTTCCATTAAGGGAATAATCTTCTACTTTTTTAAGCAAATCAAGAGTTTCGTTAAAACCTATTGACCACAGAGCAACGTAAATCTTCATTGTATCCTCAGAAGAAAGATATTCCTCACGTGTTTTTTCATTGTGGAGGCAGTCGTATATAAGATTTACTGATTTATCGCTTATTCTTTCGAGTTTTGGAGTTTCTTCATCAATAAATCCAAGCCATGTTCCAACTGCACGTTTTACAGATGAAAAACGAATAAGCTTATTTTCAACAATTACATCTAAAAGAACAAGAAATGCTTCCTTTGTGCCTGTGTCCATAGCTTCACATATAGCCTGACGCAAACCCTCCTGTAAACGTGCAGCAAGCAGAAGTTTACCAAGCTTTTCATGAAGTTCAGCATTATGACATTTTGTTACAGCTGAAATAACAGTACGGCTCATTGTAACTTCACTTTCACACATAATTACATCTGATACAAGATTAATTACACGCTGATTTCCCATATCAATTTCCGCAGCTAAAAGAGAATCCATAAAACGAGAGTGATTATAAGAAGTATATTCCAGATGACAAAGCTGTTCTTCTGTCAGATTTTTTTCCTCAATAATATCGCATATGTCAGCATCTATCTTGTCATATTGATACAATGTGCCAAGAAATTTCATAACATTTTTGCAAACTGTCCAACACTCCGCAGTTCTGAATGAACGTCGGCTATAGCTATCTGAATATGCCCATTTATGAAGATTATCAATAACATGATAGAATAATTGCTCACGACTCGGATAAATTACACCTTTGAAAAGCTTTTTACATTCTGCTTTGAAAAAATCCGAAGGAACCTTATATGTTCCGTCGTTAATTCCATTTAAAAACTTATTGTACAAATCTGACTTCATTCTATCAGATGAAGATTTTATTGAATCTACAATAAATTCTTTCAGATTTTCAGGTAATTTTTCTTTTGCGGCAGTTTTCATTTCATTCCATTTTCCATTATATTTCTTGCTTATCTCCATTTTTTCACTTTCTGTTAAATTCGGCATATTACCACATCCTTCCTGTAAGCATCGTTAATCTTATAAATGTTACACTATCATTTTCGTTTAAATTAATGCTGTCAGATAATGTCCCCACTTCATTTTCACCGATAAAAATTCTGTACAATCCGTCTTCATATGACTGCAAAGCATTTTCAATTGCTTTTGTTTCATCAGCTCTATTTTCACTATAATTTATCCCAAAAGCAATTTTGCCAATTTCGCTCATATCATTTATACTTTCATTTGAAAGCGGTATTGTAGTTTCACCTTTTTTCACACGTGAATTATACTCCCCTACACATACTCGCACCGCCTCGATTATAAGTTCAGCGACGGTATGCGGTGTATTCTGTAAAGAAAACGGCACTTCCGCTATCTTATTTTTCTTTTTTCCCAATTGTTTTATATTAACTTTTATATCCATAACCATATCCTTTCTACCATTTTTATTGTATTATAACATAAATATCATTAATTTGCAATGTTTTTTTATAAAACAAATCAAAATCAAGCTCCCCTTTCTAAATTAATGTAAAATTTAAAATACCTGCAGTTTGATGAACTACAGGTATTTTTTAGAATATAAAGGCAAAACCGCACAAAGCACACCTGACGGTTTTGCACGAAATCTGCTTTTATATTTTCCGTCATCTTGCACAGAAATTCCTTGACATACGATAGATGCCTGCGGATTTTCTGTACAATCTGACGAAAAATCTGACTACACATCTTTCGAATAAGTTCTGTGCGGTATTGCCTTAACTATGTAAAGCCGTGTCAACCGATACGGCTTTCTCTTACTCTAACCGATGATACATGACCGCCTTTTCGAAGTAAATGATAACGTTTTTCTTGACAAAATTCAAATTATGGTGTATAATGCGAATTACAGTTTTATTCGGTGGTGAAAAAATGACACGTATAGCAATTGTTGATGATAACATGTCAATATGCAGTTTTCTTGAAGATATGCTTATAAAATCCGGTAAAAAATACAATGTTGAAATGGAAATTGAACCATATTTATCAGGCGAAGATTTTATAGCTTCACTCAACAGCGGACAGGTATTCGATTTGGTTTTCCTTGATATTGAACTTAGTCAGATTAACGGAATTGATGTGGCACGGTGCATCAGACAATCTCTTGATGATGACAATCAGCAGATAGTCTTTATTTCTGCAAAAGAACAATATAGCCTTGAACTACATAAATTTCATCCTCTCGATTTTCTTGTGAAAGATCTGAAGGAAGATGATATTGAAAGAGTATTTCTCAGATTTCTGAAAATATCAGGGTTATTCAGTGATACTTTTACTGTGAAAAATGGCCGTGATACACTTAAAATTAAGATTAAAGATATAAAATACCTCACAGTTATAAATCGAATAGTTTATATCATTTTAAAGGACAACAAACAGATTGAATACTACAGCACTTTAAACAAAGAATACAAAGAGCATCTTGCTTCGTTCAATTTTCTGTTTGTGCATAAACAGTACATTGTAAATCCGCAATATGTCAGCATTTACGAGTACGACAAGGTGATTCTCAACGACGGCACAGTTATACCAATCGGCTCATCAAGACGCAAGGAAATCCGTTTACAGCAGCTTAAATCAGACGGGAGGCTGAAATAATGTTTGCAGATACAATTTATATTTTATCATACATATTCACTATATATTCAATGTACAACTTTATGACTGCTTTCTTTGACGAAGTAAGAACACCTAAACCTGTTCTTATCTTGTCTTATATTATGTACCCGGTTATTCTGTGTACTACATATCTGACTATTGATATACCGTTAGTCAATCTTACAGCAGGACTTGTTGCCATATTCATACTCACCATGAACTATAAAAGCAGTATGAAAAAGCGAATTGTACTGGATATATTCATAACTATGCTGTTTGTGCTGATTGATAGTATTATAGCTGTTTCACTTGGATATACAGGTGTTTCCCCTGTGGAGCAAGGCAGTTATTCATATCCAGTAGGATATGTAGGCAATGCACTTCTTGTATTCATCTCATCTCTAATCAGTAAAAAATTCAAGAAAAGAAACTCTCAGGAAAACGTAAGTGCAGCCGAATGGATTGCATCAATTGCTATTCCCATAAGCTCTATGTATATTATCATAATTTTTCTGCAATATATAAGCACAATCAGCAAGGCAAAAACAGTAGCAGGAATTGCTGTTATCCTTTTTATCAATGCTCTTGTTTTCGTGCTGTATGACAGATTGTCCGAGTCAAATAAGGCAAAGCTCGATTCCGCTATATTTGAGCAGGAAAGGAAATTCTACTATGAGCAATGCCAATATATGCAGCAGAATGAGGAAAATATCAGAAGCTTCCGACATGATATGAAAAATCATTTGTTTACAGTTGCGGAAAATATCCGCACAGGTGAATACAAACAAGCTGAAAGCTATATAAAGTCAATGGTAAACGATAAGCTATACAACGAAAAAATATACAGCAATACGGGAAATATTGCAATTGACAGCGTACTGAACTACAAGCTGAACGAAGCGTCAGGCAAAAATATACGCATAAATGCGGATATTAAAGTTCCGTCAGATATAGTTGTAGACCCTACCGATATTACCTCTATAGTCGGAAATCTTTTAGATAACGCTATAAATGCCGTTTCAAAAATTGCCGAACAGGACAGAGAGATTATTGTAAATCTCAGTTATGACAAAGGCAGACTTTTTATAAATGTAAAGAACAAATTCAATGGAATTGTAAAAATGTCCAATGGCAGACCTATTACAGATAACGACTCATCCGAACACGGTTATGGATTGAAGAATGTTGAACGAACTCTTGAAAAATATAACGGTTATATCGAATATCAGCATAATTATGGTATTTTCGAAACTACAGCCATTATGTATACTGTTCCAAAGAGCGTGTAATGCGCTCTTTTTTTTCATTCACAACAAAAAAATACACGTTTACAACATTTTCTCGTTTTTTTCTGCAAAATGTGCTATAATTGTTATATTATTCAAAAGAAATGCGAGGTAATATTTATGAACGATTACATGGACGATTTAAATGCTCCTGTAACACCTGAGCAGCCAAATGTACCGTTGCAGAATTCAAAGGCAGACAGCTCGTATTATAATGAACCTGTAAACAGCGGATATTCCTATCAACAGAAAACAGAAAATGTTTTTACCGCTGCTGACCTTTATGATATGGGCGGACTTCCCGACAATAACGAGGAATCTGTTATGCTGGAGCTGATCAAGGCTGTACTTGGAGCAGTTGTAGGTGCATTACCCGGATTTATCCTATGGATACTCATAGGCAAAGTCGGATTTGTTGCGGCTATATGCGGCTCTGTGCTTGCAATGGGAACAATTGCAGGCTACACATTTATGACAAAAGATAACTTTTTTCCGCAGAAATACGGTGTTATCATATGTATTGCTGTTATTGTGATTGCTGTGTTTATGGCTGATAAAATTGTATGGTGCTGGGAATTAAGCGACCACTTCAAGGTTACTGTTGCATCCACAAAGGAAAGTGTCTATGCATTGGGTGATGCGGGCGGTCTTACAACAGATGAAATAGATGCAATTTTTAACGAAGCTATAAAAGAGCAATTTGGATTTACAAAAGGAACTTTCAGCGATTTTTTCTCCAATTTCAATAGAACATTAAGATACCTCGGACTTAGTACAAGATATTATATTGACTTGCTTATTAGCTACGGTTTCGCATTTCTCGGTGGATTTTCACTATTTAAAAAGTTTGCAAAATAAAAAGGAGATTTAAAAATTATGGAATTTATAAAAGTACATAAGTTTAGTATATTCTGTATTTTAGCGCTGATATGGATTTTTTCAGTTATGTCCACGCAGTTTAAGTACAAAAAGAAAGGTTTAAGACTTCAAGGGAAAATTGTGAATTATGTAGATAATTCGGGAAATTGTTTTCCTGTGTTTCAATTTGAATACAATGGACAGCATCTTACAGTTGACAGCTATCATTCCACAAAAAAAGCCAATGAACTTGGACAGACAGATACAATATATTATCTTCCCGGCAATCAGAAAGGCGTTTTCCGTGAACGTGACCTTGCTCCAAAACCGTGGATGTTAGTTATGATTATTGTGTCAATAGTGTATATTATTCTGGATTTTACTGTTATTAACAGATGAGGGTAATTTATGGAAAATGAAGAAAAGGTTTTTAAGTTAAAGAGAGATAGAAAACTCTTTTTCAAAGCTTTTTTTTGTTGGTGGAATATATGCTTTATTTTTCTTGTTTTTTTTGTTTTTCTTTTTGTTTCAAAAGATTATAACTTTATTTTAAGATGCATTAAAAGCATAGGCATTGCTTTTGTTGGTGCGTTCCCTGTTAATTCAATTTTATATTTTGTGATTTTTCCTATTCTTTCAAGAAAATCAAGGAAGTCAGGCAAAAAAGTGATAGAAATAATACAAAATGGCTTAACTCCTGAAAATGTTGCAGAACTTGAACATTTACTCGAAGTTTGTTCGCCATATGATACTCACGGTTCTACAACTATTATCACAACGCTTGCCGAACATTACATATTCTGTGGAGAATTAGAAAAAGCAGAAAGATGTCTTAATAAGTTTAACATTTATTTTTATAACAGCATATGTAATTCTATTTCTTCACAATTAGCAATTTCATTTTACTTTCAACTGAGAATACGACTTGAAAATCAGAAAAACGGCAAGGATGCAGCAAATGCCGCTTATGCTTTGGCTGAGCCTTATTTCAGCAAATTTTACGGCGAAAATGAACTTATCAACTGCCTGATTGATTCAGGAACAGCTGAATATGATTATGCTAACGGACGCTATAACGACGCAATTCAGCGTATTCTCCCCTATGTGGAATTCACAGAAGTCAAATGTGAAACATATGCGAGCCTTGCAAGATATTCAATGGCTGATGAAAATAAGAAGCAGGCTATAGAGTATTTACATCATGCCGAAAAATATATAAAAAATGCAACGGATAAGGCACAAATAGAATATTTAAAGAAAATTATTTTGCGTTAGTACGTTACGTTTACTTTAAAGTATCTCCACCAAGAACAACAATATATTGCTCCCCCAACTATGCCTGAATTTTTTATTGCAAGATTTCATCGAAATTTCAAAGACTGCTTATAAATAAAATACCGCCTGTGGAGTGGACCACGGGCGGTTGTTTGTAATATTCGATTGTACAAATTTGGGTTTATAAGCATCTTATTATTTTTCAAAGATTGAAATAGAATCTCCGTCAGAACAGTACATCGCAAATTTATCCCTTGATAATAACCTTTTTCAGTTTAACATCACCTTTATCAAGCTGCACCTTATTTCCGTCCTGCATTGTTGAGTAATTTAGTGTAATCAGTTCAACATTCATGGCATCTGCCGGGACAGTGAATGTAATAACAGCCTCTCCATTTTCGTCAAATTTATACTCTCCGAGTTTTGTATCCTCATTATTGAACCACTTTCCTGGGCTTCCTGTGGATTCGTTGATAATAACAGGATTCCAGTAGCCGTAAACCATATTGACCGTGTTACCTGCTGCACCGCTGAAATAGCATTGCAGTGTCTTTTCTTCCATACCATTACGGAGCTTCCATTGCGCTGTTTTGGTTTCTGTGAATGATATTTCGGTTGGTATGATTGCTTCTGTCTGCCAGTTCACAATCATTCTTTTAAACAGGCAAAGGTCGAAAACGTCAAGTTTTTCGTCCTTACAAATATCAGCTGATTTCCAGTTTTTCAGCGTTACATCCGGTTTAGCAAGCAGCCAGTCCTGAAGCAATCTTACATCGGTAATGTCTACATTATCATCCATATTGATATCACCAGGCATTGAGTAATCATTGTCGATAAGTTCAATCTGTACAACAGAAAGTGCTGGAAGTTCAAGAGTAAATGTATTGTTTTTGATATTCGGCACAGTTTGTAAAAGCTTGATTTCAGGAGAATCTGATGTAATACCATATACCTTTGCGGTATCATAGTTTGCTCCGGAGTTTATTTCTATTTTGGCATTTTGTGATTCTGTCAGGCTTTTGTTCATAAGTACGACATTCAGTTTTGACTCGTCTGTGCCATTGATAGCTGCATAAGCAGAGCTTTTTTCAATATTGGGTACGCTTGCCTGCACCAACGTATTACCGAATTTTGCTCCTTTACCGTTATAATTGGTATATAGATTCATAGCAGCATGAATAAAGCTCTCATCGGAAGCAACAGCCCAACTGTTTGCCATATACACGCCGTATTTGGCAAAAATGCCAAGCGTATCAGCTTCGGCTATTGCTCCTGATATATGATCGCCGCCGCCAAAGCTGTATTCTGTAAATGAAAGTTTTGTGTCGGGATAATATTTGTCAATAGATTTGTTGACAAGCGGCAGAATAGGAAGATATTTTTCATTGTACTGACCAAGCCAGCTGTTCTCTGTATAAGTCGAATCCCATAGACTGCGAGGAGCCTGTATTCTTGCTTCTATACAATCTGTATGAGTTTTATCTGTGCAGAATGTCACACGGTCAGTACCTTTTGCCTCTGAATAATAATGAAGGTCAAGCACATCAACAAGTCGTTTTCCATGTTCTTTTTCTGCCTGTGCCATTTTATCCAGATAATAGGAGATAAACCAGTCGTACTCGGTACCTTCCTTCTCCCAGTCGGGAGCATTATTAAACGACTTGTATGCATTGAAACCATACAAAACGCCGCCATAGACATCTGCATTGGGATCTATGGATTTGATTACAGATGCATATTCAATGGATTTGCTGATTATCTCCTTGCAGGTAGTCTGTTCGGGGTGCATTCTTGCGTGTGTACTTGACCACAGAGCAGGCTCATTATCAAGAGAATATCCTTGAAAACCTGTTTTGGTTGTAGAATCGCCAAGTTTTTGAACCAGATAGTTGACATACTCATCAATATAAACTGCATTGTCTTTTGTGTCAGGTGTCAGCGTAAATGGTGTATTTTTCGTAGACTTTACAGGTATCCAGCGTGCAGAGGGAGCAATTTCCTCCTCTGTTACTTCACCGTCCGTATCAGCTGCAACATATCCAGCCATTTGCACAGTAGTGATTTTATAATCTATATTCTGGGCGTTCATATCTTCTGCATATTCAAGTGCATTTGCACCTGGAATAGCAAGAGAATCTTTATTGAAATTCACAAGATATGCATCGGAGTAATGCTTGTAATCAGCACCAGCTGACGAAGCATTATTTTCCCAGTTGTATGCCGAATGTCTGTTACCTCCCTGACGAGAAGAAAAGCTCGTGACATCTATATCATCACCACGACGATTGTGGTTGATACCATAAATATACGGACTGATCGGCTTACGATATCCGTTGGTATCCACAGTAACTGTTAAATCATAAGTGCTTGCAGCTTCTGAAGGCGGAAGCGGTGACATAAATGTTGTCAGAGTCAAAGCTGTCGTTACAAATGCGACTATCTTTTTCATAGTAACTTTCCTTTCTTTTGTATTTAAGACAAATTCAAGATTCGTATTCGGCTATTGTACCAATATATGTTATAATCTGCGTATAGTATTTCACAAATCCAACTGTTTGTCAATCATTTTGTAAACAATAACTCTGTATTCAACATAAAAATAGTGTATTTTATACAATTTGAGAGGATGTATGTCTTTCGCTATAAAATCGTTATATAGGGATTTAATTTATCATTTTTAGTATCGTTTCCACACTTTCCTTTATTCTGACCGAACTATCAATTACAAGCTCGTAATGCTTCTCATCGCCCCATTTAAGCCCTGAGATTCTTGTAAAACATCGCCCTCGCCTTGTCGGAATGGGCAATGTTCTATTCTGCCTCCTCATGGGAGTCGCCGTAGTCCTCCATTACTCTGCCGATACGGTATTCCTTCGGTGCGTGAATGAAAACACGGACAACGTTTGGATTACCATTCAGCACATAGTCCGCCGCTCTGCCTACAATGACACAGATGCCTTGCTCAGCAATGTTGTAGAGAACCCATAAATTCATTTTCAATTTGTTATAACACTTAATTTAGCTTGTTTTCAATTCTTCTTCAACTTCTTTTCTGAAAGGGATAGACTGAACTGCACCGTGTCTTGTAACTGCAATAGATGACGCTTTGGCACTCATTTTAAGCACATCGGGAATTGCCATTCTGTCTATTATTCCTGCAAGAAAATAGCCTGTAAAGGTATCGCCTGCAGCTGTTGTATCTACCGCCTGCACCTTGAAAATCGGCTGAGTATAGCGCTCCCCCTTATGAGCATATACTGCTCCCTCCTTGCCAAGTGTCAGAACAATCTGTGCTTCGGGATAAAGCTGCTGCAGCTTATCAAGAATTGCGTCAGGAGCTTTTTCACCCGTAATCTGCTCTCCCTCAACCTCATTAAGCAGGAATATTCCGATTTTACTCATATCACATTCCATAAGCTTATCATTAAAAGGCGAGGGATTCAACGCAATTGTCATTCCTTTTTCATATGCCTTATCAATAATATATGGAAGAAGATTAACTTCATTCTGTAAAAGAAGAATATCTCCCTTTTCAAAATTTCCGATTACCTCATCCACAAATTCTTCCGTAAGGCATTGATTAGCACCACCATAGAGAAGTATACAATTCTGTGCATTCTTATCAACTTGTATAATTGTATGACCTGTTTTTTCCTCAATTTTATGGATGTAATCGGAATTCACGCCATACTCTTTGCAAGCCTCAAGGAACATTTCACCGTCAGGGCCGATAAATCCGCAATGATACACATCAGCACCCGCCTTGGCAAGAGCCATTGACTGATTTATTCCCTTGCCGCCGAGGAACACGTTCATACCGCCTGTAGTCTGAGTTTCTCCTGGTTGTACAATATGGTCAACGCTGTATACATAGTCAATATTCATTGAACCGATTGTTAATACTTTCATTTCTAAAACCTCCATTTTCTGAAAAATCCCTGCCCTGCATATGCAGAGCAGGGAATATTGTTTAATTAACCTGCGTTTTCAGCTGTTATAAGTGTTACCTCTACAGGGATTGACTTTTCCACTGTTTCGCCATTTATAAGCTTTATTGCAGTTTCAACTGATGTAGCACCGATAAGATCGGGCTGCTGTGCAATTGTCGCACCCATTTTGCCGTCCTTAATTGAAGATATAGCGTCGTCTGTTGCATCGAAGCCAACTACGAGGATATCTTTTCTTGAAGCGGAAAT
>JAZNZK010000009.1:0-3789 GCA_045594905.1 Ruminococcus sp. | reverse complement strand
TTTGATTAAAGAAAAAACAGATAGGTATGACAGCTGCAAGGAAACCTACCGAAGGCGTGCTGTCGCACTCCAAGGGAGGTTGACGAAGCAGATGACGTGCATAGCTGTTTTTTCTCAAAAGGGGTTTTTAGAGATGCCCTTAATATAATTATACCATAATTCGAAAAATTTTACAATAGAAATTCCCAATAGTGTAGTTATTGGTGAAAATAATAATGTTATTACTCTATTATGTGTATCTATCGGGATTAGCCTTTTTTAATGATATAATCACAGAAACAACTGAACGTTGATTTTACATCTTATGGGTTGGAAGTAATTAAAAATAATTTGATTGTACTCTACTTCCAATAGTGATATAATAAAAGCATAGAAAATAATCTTATGTTCCAAATCAATGAAAAAGAAGGTTTTATTTATGAAGAAAAAAGCAATTACATTTGCAATGGCGCTTACTTTTATGTCACAGCTTACGCTGTTTCCTGTCTATGCTGAAAATAACATGATATATGAAGCAGAAGACGCTGCTCTGACAGGTACACTTGAAAGTTTTGCAGAAGCTGATGCTTCCGGAGGCAAGGCAGTTGGAAAATTCTCTGAAAGTGATGACGTTATGACTTTTAGTGTTGAAATTCCCTTGGACGGTACTTATGACCTTATTTTCAATTCTATGGGATATGGCGGCGACAAAACAAATAAGGTTTCTATTGACGGAGAATATGTCGGCACATTTGTCACAAAAGCAGATGAATACAACGACGCTGTTCTCAGCAGAGTTATGCTTAAAGCAGGAAAACATGAAATTTCAATTACAAAATCATGGGGATGGATTGCAGTGGATTATCTGGAAATAAAAGCGGCAGAGTCTATTCCTGATTCAGCATATCAGGTAAGCAATGTTCTGTGCGATTCTGATGCTACACCTGAAACAAAATCCCTTTTCAATTATTTGTGCAACGGTTATGGAAAACAGGTACTGTCAGGTCAGGTTGCTGATGACGGTTTACAGAGTGATGAATTCAAGTCAATTTACGATGTAACAGGTGAAAAGCCTGCAATTCTCGGATTGGATATGATGGATTATACTCCTTCCAGAAATGCACTTGGTGCAAAAGTTTCTAATGCAGCTGATGTAGCTATTGATTTTCATAAGGAAAATGGTATTATTGCTTTCTGCTGGCACTGGAATGCACCCGGAAGCTACATAAAAAGCGGTACTGATGAAGAAAACGGCAATCCTCGTTGGTGGGGCGGTTTCTATACAAGAAACTCAACATTTGATATTGAAGCTGTAATGAACGGCAAAGATACAGAAGGTAAAGCATTGCTTGATAAAGATATAGAGGGTATTGCAAAACAGCTTAACAAGCTTGAAGAAGCAGGAGTTCCTGTTCTCTGGCGACCTCTGCACGAAGCATCAGGCGGCTGGTTCTGGTGGGGTGCCAAGGGTGCTGAACCCTATAAGGAACTGTATAAATACCTTTATGATCAGCTGACAAATAAGTATGGCTGTCACAATCTAATCTGGGTGTGGAATGGTCAGAATCCTGATTGGTATCCCGGTGATGAGTATGTAGATATTATCGGTGAAGACCTTTACCTTGATAAGCACGTATATTCCGCAAGTGCAGCAAAATTTTCTGAAATACTGGAATATTCAGGCGGCAAGAAAATGATCGCCCTCACTGAAAACGGCGTTGTATTTGATATTGACAACGTTATTGCTGCAGGTACTAAATGGGCATGGTTCAATACATGGAATAAGCAGTTTATAACTAAAAACGGCAAGTTTTCTGATGAATACACCGAAGAACATATTCTCAAGAAAACTTATCAGAGTGAATATGTAATTACTCTGGACGAACTTCCTGCAGATCTCTACACATCCGCAGGCGCTTCTCAGCCTTCTACAAAGCCTCCCGTACAGACTACAGAGCCCGTAACAACTACAACAACACAGCCTGTTGAGCCAACTACCAGCACTACCGTGTCTACAGCTACACTTTTAGGAGATGCAAATTGTGACGGTAAAATTACAATTGCTGATTCTACCGCAATACTTCAGGCTATAGGAAATCCAGACAAGTATGCATTATCACAGAACGGAGCTGCAAATGCAGATTGCTGCAATCCCGGTGACGGTGTAACTGTAGCTGATGCACTGGCAATACAGCAGTATGATGCCAAAATTATTGATAAATTCTAATACCAATCCCTAAAACTACAATTGACAAATGCAATAATTCTAATATATAATCAAAACCACCCGTCATGAACGGGTGGTTTTGATTATTTTCAATATTTCTGTATTGCCTCACTCATAAATTCTGCTGTTCCTTCGCCGTATCTGTCGATATTGGCTTTGAAGCGTTCATCGGCAGTATACATTACACCAAGTCCTGCAAGAATTTCCTTTGTGCAGGTGTAGTAGTTTTCCGTGATATACGCCTGCCACTTTTTCACAAGTGCCTGCGCTTCCTCGCTTTCAGGCGCATTTCCGTCAATCATACATCCTGCAAATTCTGCAATAAGAGCGTTCATACCGTCGTCAAGTTCATTCTGTTTTTCTGCTGAATAAGCCTTTGCGGAATATTCCTTGTATGCGGCAGTATCGCCCCACTTCTCCCTTGCTTCCTTTGCATAGCTGTCACGCTGCTCCTCAAATTCGCTGTTGTCAAATACATTCATAGTGAAATTTTCTCCTTTCATTGCACTGTCAAGAGCCGTAATAAGCCGTTCAAGACGCTCTTTTTTCAGCGTAAGCAGGCGTTTCTGCTCTTTCAATGCCTTTTGCTTATCGTAATTATGAGAGGACAGAATTGCATAAATATCTTTAAGCGAAAAATCCAGCTCACGATAAAATAAAATCTCCTGCATACGCTCCAAAGAATGTTCATCATAAAAGCGGTAGCCGTTCTGTTCGTCAACAAAAGATGGCTTTAACGGTTCAATTTCATCATAATAGTGCAGTGTGCGCACGCTGACACCTGTAAGCTCTGCAAATTCTTTGATGTGCATTTTCATTATATCGCCTCCCTGATTATAATTATACACTATGACGTTACGTGAATGTCAAGTGTTTTTCTGAAAATTAATATTTTTAGGTCAATGTAAACTTGTAATAAAAAAGTATTTATGATATAATTAAGGAAATAATCCAAGGAGGAAACGACTATGAAAGAAATTCTCATTATTGACGATGCAGTAGGAGCAACAGCAGGCACAATAATAAAAGGTGCGGTAACTGTAGAAAAGTATATCCTTGGCGATATCGACAACGATGGAATTATAAATGTTTTTGATATGATTCTCGCAAGAAAAGGACTTGTTGAAGGTTTTACTTCCACAAGAGAGAAAAATTCAGCTGATATTGATAAAAATGGCAAGTACGAAATAAACGATGCAGTTCTTCTTCAGTCGTATATTCTTGGGAAAATAAAGAAGTTCAAATAACCAACAGAAGACAGGATGCATTCCGATATATACAAGCAGAATCGAAACCGACAGCTGCCCTGAAATCACGGATACGCTGCATATAAAACAAAGCGTCAGGACATTTTATCCGACGCTCTCATTTTTTATTGCTCCACCAATTATACCTTGCCAAAAAGACGAAAGCAGAAAGGGAATTTATCAAGGAAGAAAAATGCAGGAATGCTGTCGCATTTCAAGTTTTTCTGACACAGAGAAATTTTCTTTAGGGCATCTCTAAAAACTCTTTTGATTAAAGAAAAAACAGATAGGTATGACAGCTGCAAGGAAACCTACCGAAGGCGTGCTGTCGCACTC
>JAZNZK010000008.1:0-323467 GCA_045594905.1 Ruminococcus sp. | reverse complement strand
TGGTCAAACGTCTTGCCTGATTATTGCCATAATTGAATATATCAAACGCCATGACTGATTCAGGTCATGGCGTTTTTGTCTAATCTGCTCTATGGAGTTGGTTGGAGTTGATGGGACACGGGATTATTTGGCGGGTACGATAAATCTGCTATTCAGACATATTTTTAAACTCTTCTTCTGTAATAATTGCAACTCCGAGCTCTTTTGCTTTCTTATTCTTAGACGAATTTGAAGTAGAGTCGTTATTTATAAGATAATCTGTTTTTGAAGATACAGCAGAAGCAACTTTTCCGCCTTTTGATTCTATAAATGCTTTTAAATCATTGCGATTTTTCCAAATATTTACAGAACCGGTTACAACGAAAGTTTTTCCTGATATTGCGGAATCTGTTTCAATCATTTCTGGTTCAGCAATTTCTAATTCTGCAAGCAATTCGCGATATTCTTTAAGATTTTTTTCATTTTTGAAGAAATTAACAAAATCTCCTGCAAGAATATCACCGATAGTGTCAATAGCAGTAAGCTGGTCTATTGTGAGATTTTCGAGCATGTCAGGGGAGGGATAAACAGAGCAGATAAGCCTTGAAGCAGCTCTGCCGATATTAGAAATTCCCATTGCATATAGAACACGGCTAAGATCTGTTTTTCGAGAATTATTAATTGCCTGCCACAGCTTTTCATATGACCTTTTACCAAATCCTTCAAGTGCTTCGATTTTGTCCTTGTAGTCATCAATATGGTAAAAATCCTTGAAATCACTGATAATTCCCTCGTTAATAAGCGTCTCAATTGTGGCAGTTGAAAGTCCTACAATATTCATAGCATCGCGCTGAACAAAATGCTCAAATCTGCCGATAAGCTTTGCAGGACATTCGGGATTGATACAATAGATTGTTTCAACATCTTCATCAGATGTTCTGATTTCAGTTTTTCCGTGACATACAGGACACACACAGGGGATTTTAAGGTTGTCTGAGCCTGTTTTATTTTCAAGAATCTGCGGGATAATCATATTTGCTTTGTATACTGAAACTATATCACCGATACCCAGTTTAAGTTGCTTAACGATGCTGAGATTGTGTACAGAGGCTCTTGAAACGGTAGTACCCTCCAGCTCTACAGGTTCAAAAATAGCTACAGGGTTAAGCAGACCTGTACGGCTTGCTGACCATTCCACTTCCAAAAGCTTTGTATCAGCAGTTTCATCGTGCCATTTGAAAGCAATTGCATTTCTTGGAGCATGAGAAGTCTCGCCAAGACTTATGCCATATGCCACATCATCAAGCATAAGTACAAGTCCGTCGGATGGAAATTCATTTTCTGTTATAGCTGATTCATATTTTTTTACGGTTTCTTCAAGGTTATCTTTTGAAACTTTTACACCGTCAACGCATTGGAATCCAAGACTTGAAAGCCATTGCAGACGCTCTGCAAAGGAACTTTCATCATATCCCTCAGCGGAAACAAGATTAAATGCAAAGAAATTTATATTTCTCTCAGCAGTAACTCTTGAATCAAGATTTCTTACAGTTCCTACACAGAGGTTACGAGGATTTTTATATTTTGCACTATCTTCAATTTGTGCATTTATGCGCTGAAAATCGCTGTACTTCATAAGTGCTTCACCGCGAATCACAAGTTTTTTATCAAATGGGATAGCAGTAGGAATTCCGATGATATGGCGTGCATTAGCAGTTATGTCTTCGCCCGTTTCGCCATTTCCTCGGGTTACAGCCTGTATTAGTCTGCCGTTTTCATAAGTTAATACGATAGTAAGCCCGTCAAGCTTCCAGCTGAGAAAACCGACGTTCTCACCAAGCCAACTTATCAGCTCAGATATACTTTTGGTTTTGTCAAGGGAGAGCATTTTTGAGCTATGCTTCACTTTTTTTAATTCTGAGGAAACTTCATATCCCACTTTCTGAGTGCGGCTTCCACTAAGAATGACACCTGTTTCCATTTCGAGTCTTTCTAATTCGTCATAAAGAGTATCATACTCGCGGTCGGACATAATCTCCATACCGGTGTTATAGTAAGCGTCAGCAGCTTTAGCAAGAATTTTATTTAATTCTTTCATTCTGTCTATTTTAATTATATCCATAAGTCATTCTCCTTTATAAAATTTTCCCTGCCACGTATTTCTATCAGCCATAGCCTTATCAATACCGCCAAGAACAGCAATTTTATCCATAGTCCATTTCGGTGCAATAAGTTTTGATTTGTCGCCGTCTCCTGTTATACGTTCAATTACCGTTTCCGGAGGCAGCAATTCAAGCTGACGGACAATAATATCAATATATTCTTCACGACTTAATAGAGAAAATGGCATGTTTTCATAAATATCTCCCAGTTTTGTCCCCTTTATTATGTGAAGCATTTGCAGCTTTACACCATCTGGGCGAAGTTTGGCGGTTTCTTTTGCAGTTTCAATCATCATTTCAGATGTCTCATCGGGTAAGCCGTTAATAATATGCAGACATACACGAATTCCAAGATTTTTCAGTTTATAATATCCGTTTAGAAATTCTTCATGTGAATATCCTCTGTTAATTTTATCAATTGTTTTTTTGTGGACAGTCTGCATACCAAGTTCTACAGTAAGTTCTGTACATGAATTTATCTCACACAGCAATTCCAAAACATCATAGGGGAGACAGTCTGCTCTTGTGCCGATAGAAATTCCCGAAATATCAGGGAATCTTAATGCTTCATTGTAAATTTGTTTAAGTTTATCAACAGGAGCATAGGTATTTGTATTTGCCTGAAAATAGGCAACAATCGGCACATCACCATTTTTTCTGCGGATTCGTTCAGCTTCAAGTTCAAGCTGTTTTGTAATAGAAATATTCTTTTGTGTAAAGTAGCCGCTGCCGCCGTCGCAGAAGATACAGCCGCCAAATCCTCGTGTACCGTCGATATTAGGGCAAGTCATACCGCAGTCAATAACTGCTTTATATTGCTTTTTGCCATATTGTGATTTATAATAATAATTAAGGGTATGATACCTTTTATTATCAAAAGAATATTTAAATGGGTTTTCCATAAAGTTTACTCCAAAAAATCGCTTTCAGACCGAAATCTGAAAGCGATTATTAGTTATTCGTTTTCTAAAAGACCGATTCCGAGAACATCAAGATTTGGCTTGTCAACAAATGAAGGACATTCAGACATAAGCTCGCTTGCATTCTGTACCTTAGGGAATGCTGTAACGTCGCGTAGACTGTCAGCCTTGCACATAATCATAGCAAGACGGTCAAGACCGATACCCATTCCACCGTGAGGAGGCGAAGCATAGCGGTAAGCTTCAACAAGGAATCCGAATTTAGTCTCGATTTCCTCAGCAGTCATACCGAGAGCCTCAAACATCTTCTGCTGGAGTTCAAAATCAGTAATACGCATAGAGCCGCTTGAAAGTTCAGTACCGTTGAGAACGAGGTCCCAAGCCTTTGCGCGTACCTTAGCAGGGTCACTGTCAAGATATTCAAGGCACTCATCCATAGGCATTGTAAAGGGGTGATGCGCAGCAACCCAAGTATCATTATCCTCATCATATTCAAAGAATGGCATTTCAGTAATCCAGAGGAAGTTATACTGATTTTCGTCAATTACTTCAAGTCTCTTACCGCATATCAGACGAATTGCACCGAGAGTTGAAAGAACAGTTTTTGTCTTGTCAGCACAGATAAGCACAAGGTCTCCCTCACGAGCGTCAACAGCACTGCAAATTTTTTCAAGTTCACCGTCAGCAAGGAATTTCTTGAAACTGCAATTAGGTTCGTCTGCCCACCGGATATATGCAAGTCCCTTTGCACCAATACCCTTTGCATGTTCAACAAGTTTGTCAATTTCTTTACGTGTATAAGTAGCCGCACCATTCTTTACATTGATAGCACGAACAGAGCCACCCTCAGCGATAGCGCTCTTGAATACAACAAAATCAATATCCTTTACAGTATCTGTAATATCCTGAATTTCAAATCCAAAACGTGTATCAGGCTTATCAGAGCCATAGCGATTCATTGCATCTGCAAATGTAAGACGAGGCAGAGGAAGGGGAACATCAACGTTCATAACGTCCTTGAATACGCGCTGAACAAATCCCTCAACACAATTCTGAATATCCTCTGCTTCAACGAATGACATTTCAAGGTCGATCTGAGTGAACTCAGGCTGACGGTCAGCACGAAGGTCTTCATCACGGAAGCAACGTGCAAGCTGAATATATCTATCGTAACCAGCAACCATAAGAAGCTGTTTATAAATCTGAGGTGACTGTGGAAGTGCATAGAACTTACCAGGGTGAATACGTGACGGAACAAGATAGTCTCTTGCACCCTCAGGAGTAGACTTCATCATCATGGGAGTTTCAATTTCAAGGAATCCGTTTTCGTAGAAGTACTCACGGGTTACTCGTGCAATTTCATGACGCATAATGATATTCTGCTGGAGAGGTGCTCTTCTCAAATCAAGATAGCGATATTTCAGACGAAGCTCCTCGTTTACCTTTGTCTCATTTGTAATCTCAAAGGGAGTAGTCTGAGCCTTTGAAAGAATACGAAGATCGTTTACAAAAATCTCAACATGACCTGTTTTAAGCTTGTCATTTTTGCTTTCACGCTCAATAACTTCACCTTTAGCCATGAGAACATATTCGCTCTTGCAGGAAGCTGCTTTTTCAAATACAGCAGGATCTGATTTATCGCTGAATGCAAGCTGAACAACACCTGTTCTGTCGCGAAGAACGATAAAAATAACGCCGCCCTTATCTCTTACTCTTTCAACAAATCCGCATACAACAGCTTCGCCGCCGATTTCAGTAACTTCGCCGCAGTAATGGGTTCTTTTCAAGCCTTTCATATTATCAGCCATATTAGTTCTCTCCTCCCATGAATGAGAACAGATTTCCGTCAGCAGATTCTCCGTCCATAACATCCATTATTTTATTAAAATAGATTTCTTCAAAAACAACAGCAAATTTATCATCAAGAGCAACCTCTGTTTCGTCACCCTTTTCCATTTCTTTGAGTTTAGCCTTACCCTGTTCAAGCTCATTGTCGCCGAGGACTACGGTAAATGCAGCTCCTATTTTATTTGCATATTTCATCTGAGCTTTTAAACCTCTGCCCATCATGTCATATTCTGCAAAATATCCATACTCGCGGAGAGACTTTGAAAGCTCCATTGCCTTTTCAAGAGCAGCTTCGCCCATAGTCGCAAAATAGATATCGCATTTTTTCGGTGTAAGGTAGTCACAACCCTGCTTATCCATAACGAGAAGCAGACGTTCAATTCCCATACCAAATCCAAGAGCAGGAGTATGCTGACCGCCAAGCTGTTCAATAAGACCGTCGTAGCGTCCGCCGCCGCATACAGTTCCCTGTGCACCTATTTCAGTTGTAACAAACTCGAAAACAGTTTTGGTGTAGTAATCAAGACCACGTACAATTTTGGGATTAACCTTGTAATCTATACCAAGCTTGCCGAGATAGCTTTTCAATTTTTCAAAGTGATTTCCGCAATCTTCACAGAGATAGTCAATAATCAGTGGAGCATCCTTGCCAATTTCCTGACATATGGGACTTTTGCAATCAAGAAGTCTCATAGGATTCTTGACAAGTCTGTCCTTGCAGGTATCACATAGTTCGTCCTTACGGGCGTCAAAATATGCCTTTAAAGCCTCATGATATTTCGCACGGCATGTAGGACAGCCTATAGAATTGATATATAGTTCAATATTTTTTATTCCCAGTCTGTTAAGCAGGGTATGAGCAAGGGAAATAACCTCGGCATCAGCAGCAGGGGAGGCACTTCCAGCCATTTCAAGTCCGAACTGGTGAAATTCACGGAGTCTGCCTGCCTGAGGTCTTTCGTGACGAAAGCATGAGGTTATGTAGTATACTCTCTGTGGAAGCGCCTCGTTGAGCAGACCGTTCTGGAGCATAGCACGGATAGTACCTGCGGTTCCCTCAGGGCGAAGTGTAAACTTGGATTCCTTAGCCATGACGGTATACATTTCTTTCTGTACAACGTCAGTTGTCTCACCTACAGAGCGAAGAAACAAATCTGTATTTTCAAAAGTAGGAAAACGGATTTCACCAAAGCCAAAGCTTTCAGCGGTATCACGCGCAATTTTTTCTATAGTATGCCATTTGTGTACGTCTCTTGGAATTACATCTTCTGTACCATTTGGACGTTTGATATTGAGAGCCATAAAATCAGCCTTTCTTATTAACATGAAAATTGTCCCATAAGGGACAATGAACGAATGCCGCAGGAAAGAAACCATACGGCATTTCATTAATTGCAGTAGAAAACAGCAGGTTATATCTGTAAACTGCCTGCCTGTCTCCAGTCGAGGTCTCCTCTTTCAAGAGCGAGAATAAGCGCCTCAGCTGTAGCAATATTTGTAGCAACAGGAACGCTGTGAACGTCACAGAGTCTCAAAAGATCCATATCATTCGGGTCATTAGCCTTTGGATTGATAGGGTCTCTGAAAAACAGGAGTACATCAACTTCATTGCAGGACAAAAGTGCGAGAATCTGTTCAGCACCGCCTCGTCCGCTTAAATAGCGTTTGATAGGCAGACCTGTAGCTTCGCTGACCTGCTTTCCTGTAGTATTTGTAGCTATAAGAGAGTGTTTTGAAAGTATGCCACAGTAAGCACTGCAGAACTGTACCATAAGCTCCTTTTTAGCGTCGTGGGCGATAATTGCAATCTTCATTTTTCTGTCCTTTCTCCATTTAGGATTTTTTATAATCAGGAATTTTAAAAACTAAAACATTATCTTAGGAAGTTTTTACTGTAAGAGGAACAAACTCCCCGCCAAGGCGCTTTGAGATAGCGTCAAAAGCCTTCAATGCAGAAGAATCAGTAGGTATAGGAGTTCCTTTTCCTGTAGCAACAGTAGTTTTGAAATCATCAGGAATAACACCGATTAACTGAACGCCAACCTTATCAATAATCTCGTCGAGATTACTTACGAGAGCCTCACCGATAACCTTTTTACTGATTTTATTGATAATAAGACGCTGACTTTTATTTCCTCTATTATAAAACTCGTCAGACATAAGAGATGCATCGCGGATGCAAACAGGGTCAGGAGTTGAAACAACAAGAATCAGATTTGCCTGTTGTACAATATCAAAAACATGAGAGTTAATACCAGCACCTGTGTCAATAATGATATATTCAAAATATTTCTTTACACTGCGGCAAATTTCAACAATCTGCTCAGCAGTTACAGAAGTGAGTGTTTTAGGTGCGCAGAGAAGGCTCAGATTTGAAGCCATAGGTACATTTGCTACAGCATCAAGAGCACTTTTTCTGTTGTTGAGAACATCACCGAGGTCATATTTTATTTCATTTTCGATACCAAACATGATATCAAGGCAACGTAATCCAAAATCTAATTCAATAAGGAGCGTTCTGTGTCCTTGTTTAGCAAGAGTATATCCAAGACCTGCACATACGGTAGATTTACCCGTACCGCCTTTGCCGGATGTTACAGCAATAATTTTTGACATGGCATTTCCTTTCGCTGCTCAATAGAGAAAACTCCAGAGCATAATTCATTTTAAACTATATTCCTAATGTATATTATATCACAATTAAACAGTTTTGTCAAAGTCTTTTTTGTGTATAACGCAAAATTGTGTAATTCAATATTTTCCACATATTCACTTTGTCTATTTTGCACAAACCCATAATTGCAATATAAAAATTATATACTTACACCATTATCAATAAGGAGGGCACGCGCAGTATCCACTGAATCAGTACCCGTAGCATTTTTAACAGGAGCGAACTCCTTGTTACGTACAACTTCGTAGGGAAGACAGGTCTTGTTCATATGAATCATATCAAGGATTAATGTTTCAAATTTGTATCCGTTTGGTTCTTCAGGCTTGATATACTGCCCCTTTTCGTTTATATGTGGTATTTTCTTCTCTGAAATATGCACTGACATTTTCTTGTTATTTATTTCAACAAGACATTCCATATTAAAAAGGTAGTTAAGAATAACGCCGTATTTGTACAATAATTCGCCTTTTTCATCAGTGAGATATCTCATATTCTCAGGCAGTTCAAAATATTCTATAATTGATGGTCTACCGTCATCAAGACACATAACACCAACTTTTTCTTCCGGTGACGCTTTGGGAACAACCTTACTTCCAGCATCACTGCCTGTACTGATGACAGCACCGATAAACATGGGGTCAGCAATTCTCTGTAAAACGTTGTCTACAGCAAATACATTAAGCCATTCTACTCCATGAGATTTGAGAATATCAAAGATTCCCGAAGCAATAAGAGATGAGAACCATCCGCCATTTCCGTTGGGAGATACTGCAATTTTAGATTTGCTTTCCATGAGAATCTTACCGTTGTAATCCACACAGGGTGCCATATCCTGAATAAAGAAGTGTATATATTCCTTGTTATATCCGAAATAATTATGCTCAGTAAAGAATTCAACAGTATCCTTGTTATTTATTTCACTTGTCATTATTACAAAATGAATCCATGTCCCAGCCTGTTCGACCACTTTCATAAGGTTATTGACAAGACACTCAAATATATAAAGCTCACGATTTATGCCAATATTATACATTCCCTTAGCCTTGTCAAATCCAAGGCGTGTACCCTGACCGCCTGCAAGAAGTACAGCTGCAACTTTACCATCTTTAATTGCATTAAGTCCGCAGTTGAGATACTCATCACCCTTTGCTGCGATATCTTCAATTGTAACAGCTTCAATAGGCGAAATTTCTCCTCTCTGCAAATTATTAGAATCATTGTTTTTGATATTATCAAGTAAAGAAAAATCAATGCTGTCAATTTGAGAAATAAGCTCAAAACGCTGTTCATCAGTCAGTTCATCGTAGTATCTAAGAAGATGTTCCTGTCCGTGTTCAACAAGACGTTTAGAAATTGATTCGTAGTTCATGGTAAAAACCTCCCGAAAGAAATAATCATACATATTATATCACATTTTTTAAAAAAGGTCAATACAATAATAAACATAAAACCAATTAGCTTAATAAACATAAAACCAATTAGCTTAAGTTCTGTTGACAAAAATATGTGATATGATATAATCAGTGCTGAAATTATTCAGTTATTTCATAATTGACTACAATAAAATTCTAACATTGCAAATAATATACGTTTGAAGCTCATGCCCTTATATCTTGAATTTTTCTTAATCCTGCTCTCTATTATACTTTCCCAAACAGAAAGGCAATGCGGAAAATAACACAAAAAAGAGGTTGACCGACAGAGCAACCTCTTTTGGCATCAGAATATTATAGTGATTCTGAAATTATTCTTTTCGTCAAAATTAGCAGAAACATTAGCGTTCAGCTTTTCGCAGAGACATTTTACAACATAGAGTCCAAGTCCCGAACCGCTTTTATTACGTGATGACGGCTTATAAAAAGGTTCAAATACTCGTTTTATATCGATATCCATGCTATCTTCAGTATCATTGAAAACAGAGAGTATAACCTTTCCACCACACTCAGTAAGAGATAATCCGAATCTGCTATGCGCATATTTTTCGGCATTTGAAAACAGATTTTCCGCAATCCTCATTATATACCTTGGATTACTTTTGATAACAATACCGTCAGCAATATCAAAATCAGGAGCAATATTTTTATCCTGCATCCAGCTGTACTGTTCCATAATCAAATCTGACAGCAGATTGCTGAGATTTATATTTTCATTGACAATTTCTTCATGTCCATTTTCAATTTTAGACAATTCAAAGAATTCGTCTGAAAGCTCCTTTAAATAAGTGTTCTTTTGCAGTGCGATTTCAAGATATTCGGCATTTTTTTCTGTCAGCTCACCGCTTTTTTTTATCATCTGCAAATATCCAAGAGAGGCAGTAAGGGGAGTACGGAAATCATGGGATATCCCCGATATTACGTTGTTCAGCTGCTCCTTGCTCCGTTTGTATTCCACATCAAGAGAACGCTGAATATCCGTATGCTCATTTAGTTTTACAGCAAGTTCAACAATATCCCTGTCGAAGTTGTCAACCTTAATAGGACTGCTGTATTCGATACTTTTTCGGCTTTCCACTTGCCTGCCGAAGCTTTTAATCTGCTTTTTCAATATAATATATTTCAGGAAAAATATGAAAAAAATCACAAAGAGGCAGATTACAATAATTTTTGTGAAATCCATAATCTACCTCCTTTTTTGAAAATTTATTTAAAATTCTTTTTCTTATAGCTTGCATATGTAAGTGCATACAATACGGCAAAGCATACAACAAAGCCGCCTATAACCTTTACAATAAAATCCGTTTCATATTCAGGTTTTACAAATTCCATTATCTGAGTTTGCGGGATATAGCTTAAAATATCGGTTACCCATTTATACTTGTCTGAAAGTTCTGATAATAACATATACACAAAGGTAGGAAGCATACCTAAAGTATAAACAAGAATAGGTCCACCCAGACTATGTCTTATAAGCATAGATATAAAAATAGTAAAACAAGTGAAATTCAGAATAATTACAACTCCAAGAATTACTGTCAGCCACAATTGTTTCAAATCGCCAATGGGATAACAATTTCCGGCTATGACAAAAGTGATTATAGCCGGTATAATCAGCACCACTGTTGATATACAACTGTATACAATAAGCTTACTTAAGATAATATGGTGTGTATTTGCCCCGTCCATAATTTCATAATAGTAAGTTCTGTTCTGATACATATTTGAAATCATAGCCGACAGCATAATTCCAACAAGTTCTGACATTACAAGTCCGCCCATCTCGGCATATAAAAGCAGTATGCTGTGCAGATTTATTTCCTCCATATCAGCCGTTGCAGTAAAAGGAAGTACAAGCGGAAAAAGTCCCACAAGAATAAATATTTTAAGAAATATCCCCGAATGTGAAACTCTGTAAAATTCAGCCTTAATCAGTTTACTCATGTTCAGCACCTACCTTTGATAAATAGAATTCTTCAAGACTTTCGCCCTCGCTGATGAATTTCGTGAGGATAAGTCCGTTATCTGTAATAGTTTTTGACACTTTTTCAATATTATCAAGGAAGTCAAACAGGCGGATTTCATCACCATGAATGACCTTGTACTGCTTTGTACCCAGTTTATCTTCAATAACTGCGGCTGTGCGGTTAATGTCGTTTGTACGGATTGCGTAGTAGCTGCGGCATTTCGCCATAAGCTCATCTCTGCTGAGATTTTCAATCTGCTTGCCGTGGTTGATAATTGAAAAATCAGTGCAGAGTTCTGACAATTCCGAAAGAATATGGCTTGAAATGATAATGGTTACGTTTTTTTCCTCCGAAAGCTTTTTCAGCATAAGGCGGATTTCCACAATACCCTCAGGGTCAAGTCCATTTACAGGCTCGTCAAGCACCATAATTTCAGGCTCTGTGAGAAGTGCCATAGCAATTCCAAGACGTTGAGTCATACCGAGGGAGAATTTGCCTGCTGCTTTTTTGCCCACATCGTGAAGTCCAACAAAGTCAAGCATTTCGTCAATTTTCTTCTTGTCTGCAACTCCCTTTACATAACGAACATACTCCATGTTCTGCCTTGCATTCATACTTTTGTCAATGATTGGTGCTTCAAGCATAAATGCCATTCTCTTTCTGCTTAGGTCAAGATTGTCATTTTTGCCGAAAAATCCTATTTCTCCGCTTGTGGGAGAGGCAAGACCTGCCATCATTTTCATAATTGTTGTCTTACCTGCACCATTTGGACCAATCAGACCACAGATATGACCTTTTTCCACGTTAAGGCTGAAATTGTCGACTACGGTTGCTTTTCCGTATTTTTTGCTTAAATTTTTCAGCTCTAATACGTTCATTTTTACCACCCTTTCTCTATGGGAATATAACCCATATTTATTTACGGTTTTTGAATTCCCGTTTGTCTGTAATTATATTATAAATCTTTCGTGTAAAGAAATGGTAAAGGAAAAGGTTAAGAAAAGGTAAAGAATTAATCCGCTAATTTATATCCCATACCCCAGACTGTTTCAATGTATTCCTGTGAATTATCAAGCTTTTTCAGCTTGTTTCGGATATTGCTCATATGCACCTTTACAGTTGTATCCTCCTTGAAATACGGTTCATGCCATACGCTTTCAAAAAGATTTGACTTTGAAAAAAGCTTTTTCGGATTGAGTAACATAAGCTCTAAAATTGCATATTCCTTGCTTGTCAGCACAAGGGGATTTCCGCATACTGTCGCTGTTCCGCTGTTTCTGTCGAGAGATAAATTCTTGTAGGTCAGCAGGGGAGTATTCTCGGCGGAAGTATTTCCCTTTGAACGGCGGAGAACAGCCTCCACACGAACAAGCAATTCGTCCAAATCAAAAGGCTTAGTTATATAATCATCAGCACCCATACGGATTGCGTCAATTTTTGACTGCACCGTGCTTTTTGCGGATACAATAATTACAGGAATATCGGAAAATTCACGGATATTCTGCAACACCATATCTCCGCTTTTAAAGGGGAGCATAAGGTCGAGGATTACAAGGTCAAGGTCAGCGGTTTCACGGATTATGCGGATTGCATCAAGTCCGTTTTCTGCCGATATTGTGGCATATCCACTGTCTGAAAGATAGTCGCATATAAGTCGATTTATCTCTTTATCATCTTCAACTGCAAGTATTTTTTTCATATAAATCCTCCGTATAATAATGTCATTATTATACCACATAAAATTATAAATTTCAATATCGGCTTTTTTTAACTTTGTAATTCATTCAAGATGTTTTACAGAAAGTATATTTCGTTTGTTTGAAATGCACAAAGCAACTACTCTGCGTTTATGAGATTATACAGATTTGATTAAACAATACTAAAATTATATAAAATACTATTGACATTCACCAAAATATATGTTATTATATAATCAAGGAAAGGGAGTAAGCCAAAAGAAAATTACTCCAGCGAAGTTTACTTGGTTTGAGGATTATCCTCAATGTAAATTATTCTAAGCGGAAAGGGATGTGAGTCCGATGGAGCAATCTATTGAATCACAGCGCAAAGCCGACGTGATGATGAAGTAATCAAATTAAAAAAGTGGGAATATAGGTCTGCATGACTTGTTCCGTTAATTGAAAGTGAATAAAATAAGATTTGTTTAATGAATCATACGTAAATGCTGAATTAAAATCTACGGCTTTAATCTAAGCTCATAAAGTTACAGGAATACTGAAATTTCGACGTGAGTCTTTAGATATATCACAAAATTTATTGTAAAGGTTGAGTCCAATGAGAATTTGAATTTTTCTTGAAACTAAACTTTAAAATAAAGATTTTGAGGTATGTTCCAATGGAAAACTGATTTACTTTTATTGATAATTCTCCTTGTTAAAGGATAGTGATATATATGAAAAATATCCGTATCAATGAAATTTAAGCCGAAAGGGTTGAGTCCAACAAAGAACTTTGCAAAGTGATGAAAGTCACTTAAAATTTAAAAATTGAATATCATCAGAGCCTCGACAGAAGTCGAGGCTTTTTTTGCAAATTTTTCCCGAAAGTATTGACAAATCCCCTTTCGAATGCTATAATTAATAATGACAAATGCAATGACGGAGATAAGTAGCTTCGGAAATCGTTTTCAGAGAGCGCGGGAGGGTGGAATCCGCGTATCAGAGCCGTTGTAAATAACACTCCTGAGCAGCAATCCGAAAAGGTACGGATATGATGGAAGAGGGCTGTATTGCTTTCTCTTGATATTTTGTCTTTAGTAGGTGATGCCGTATTCTGCACGTTATAGCAGACAAGAGTGATCGCTTTTGTAATATTAAGCGGTAATTTCAGGTGGTACCACGGGTTTATCTCTCGTCCTGTTTCAAGGGCGGGAGTTTTTTGTTATACTCGTCCTGTATCAATCATAATATATATGAAAGGAAAGATTATTATGAAGCACATTGATGTCAAGGAAATCGTAAAATCAAAGGATTATGTAGGAAAGGAAGTTACTGTCTGCGGTTGGGTACGTACATCACGCAACTCCAAGAGCGTTGCTTTCGTTGAGCTTAACGACGGTACATCTTTGAAAAATGTTCAGGTTGTTATCGAAAAGGGAGAGGGCGATTACAAGGAGCCTCGTGTTGGTATGTCCCTTAAGGTTGTTGGAAATGTTGTTGAGGGCAGAAATAACACAGTTGAAATCAACGCTGTTCCCGAGGGTATCACAGTTTTAGGCGATTGCCCCACAGATTACCCCCTCCAGAAAAAAGGCCATAGCCTTGAATTCCTCCGCAGCATTCCACATCTCAGAAGCAGAACAAACACATTCAACGCTGTATGGCGTGTTCGTTCAGTTCTTGCAGCAGCTCTCCACGAGTTCTTTCAGAAGAACAACTACGTATACATCAACACACCTCTCATCACAGGCAGCGACTGCGAAGGTGCAGGCGAAATGTTCCAAGTAACAACAAACGGCTATACAACAGAATTCAAGAATGAAGAAGAATACTATGCAAACGACTTCTTCGGCAAAAAGGCTGGTCTTTCCGTATCAGGTCAGCTTGAGGGCGAAATGGCAGCAACAGCTATGGGCAAGATTTACACATTCGGTCCAAGCTTCCGTGCAGAGAACAGTAATACTCCAAAGCATCTCGCTGAATTCTGGCATATCGAACCCGAGGTAGCATTTGCAGAACTTGACGACGTTATCGAAATTGCTGAAGATATGCTAAAATACGTTATCGGCAAGCTTCTTGAGCTTTGTCCCGACGAGGTGGCATTCTTTGACGCACATTTTGAAAAGGGACTTAAAGCGCGTCTTGAAGACCTTATCTCTCACGACTTTGGCAGAGTGACATACACTGAGGCTATTGAACTTCTGAAAAATTCAGGTGAGGATTTTGTATATCCTGTTGAGTGGGGCTGTGACCTCCAGACAGAGCATGAGAGATACATCTCTGAAAAAGTGTTCAAAAAAGCTGTATTCGTAACAGATTATCCCAAGGAAATCAAATCTTTCTATATGAAGCAAAATGCAGACGGCAAAACAGTTGCGGCTGTTGACCTTCTTGTTCCAGGCGTTGGAGAAATCATCGGCGGAAGTGAGCGTGAAGCTGATTACAACAAGCTTGTTGCTGCTATGGAAGAAAGAAATATGAATCTTGAACTCTATACAGACTATCTTGACCTCAGAAAGTTCGGTTCAGTTCCTCACGGCGGATTCGGTCTCGGATTTGAAAGACTTATTATGTACACAACAGGTATGGCTAATATCCGTGACGTTATTCTCTATCCCAGAACTGTTGGTTCAATTAGATAATGCATTTAATTTAAGGAGTGATTGATATGTCACGTTCATTATATATCCCCGAGGGCTATAAATCAGCCCTCACGCTGAGAGAAACTCAGCACGCAATCAAATACATCAAGGACGTTTTTCAGCAGGCGTTGTCCTTTGCTTTGACCCTTGACAGAGTATCTGCTCCCCTTATTGTTAAAAAGGGGAGTGGTATAAACGATGACCTCAACGGCGTTGAGCGCAAGGTCGATTTCTCTATGAAAGAAATCGACGATGAGGGTGAAGTTGTGCAGTCCCTTGCTAAGTGGAAGCGTATGGCACTTTACCGCTACGGCTACAACGCAGGTGAGGGAATTTACACCGATATGAACGCGATCCGCCGTGATGACGACAGCGATAATATACATTCGATTTTCGTTGACCAGTGGGACTGGGAAAAGGTTATCACTAAGGAGCAGCGAAATATTGACTATCTGAAAGAAACAGTAAAGGCAGTTGTAAAAGCAATTGCATTTACAAAGCGTAAGGTTGGACTTCGTTATCCCGATATTGCAGGAGATTTCTGCGATGAGCCTTATTTTATAACAACACAGGAGCTTGAAAATCTTTATCCAGACAAAGACCCAAAAGAGCGCGAGCGCCTTATCACAAAGGAACATAAAGTCGTATTTCTCATGGCTATCGGCGGAAAGCTTGAAAGCGGTGAAAAGCACGGCGGCAGAGCTCCCGATTATGACGATTGGTCACTAAACGGCGATATTCTTATCTGGAATAACGTTCTTGATGATGCACTTGAAATTTCCTCAATGGGTGTACGTGTAGATGCTGATACTCTCAAATCACAGCTTGCTGAATGCGGCGAGGAGGACAGAATGAAATATCAGTATCACCAGATGATAGCGGACGGTACACTTCCCCTTACAATCGGCGGCGGTATCGGTCAGTCAAGACTTTGTATGCTTCTTCTGAATAAGGCGCATATCGGCGAGGTTCAGTCGTCTATATGGTCTGATGAAACAATACGTATTTGCGGTGAAAATGGTATAACGTTATTATAACTAACAATATATTAAATTCATTATATTGTTAATCGCTTTTCGAGGTTGAAATGAATAAATCAGAAAAAAATAAAATTTTGTATCCCGATAATAAAAACGGTATATATATGTACGAATATCCCGAAATCAATGGTATAAAGCAGTATATCCAGATAAGAGGTGCGGACAGGAAAAATCCGCTGATACTGTTTATTCATGGTGGACCGGGCCAAGTGATATCTGGAATATGCCACGTAATGCAGAATGGCTGGGAGGACAGATTTACTGTTGTAAACTGGGACCAACGCAATGCAGGAAAAACATATCTTGCAAACAGAAACAAGGCAGGGGAGATTGCCAAAACAGGTTCAATAAATGATTACATAAAAGACGTTGATGAAATAATTGCATATCTTCATACTGTGTACGATTTTGAAAAAATCATTATCATGGGATTTTCATGGGGAACTGCAATCGGTGCGGAATATGCAAAGAGTCATCCCGAAAATGTGCTTTGCTGTATCAGTATTGGCCAGCTTATGAATTATCACGACGGTGTGCTTACTATATGCAAAAAAGTTCTGGAAAAATCGCCTGATTCAGTTGATGAGCAGCGTATAAAGGCTATAATGGACGGATTTCCTGAAGTACCGATGTGGACTCCTGAGTTTCAGAAACGCATGAGATTTTTTACACCAATTGCTCTGAAATATCTTACACGCCATGCAAAGGCAGATTATACAGCCGTGGCGAAATCTCCGTTTCTGAATTTCAAAGAAAAAATTGCGTCATCATTTCCTAAAACAAAGTTTCTCGAAAAATCACTTGAAACAATGGCTAAATACGATTTCAGGGAAAATCTGAATTTTGAAGTACCTGTTCAGTTCATTTTTGGTGAGGAAGAAACGATCTGTCCGTCGGATTTACTAACAGAATGTTTTGAACGTGTAAATGCACCATTAAAAGAAGTCGCAATAATTCCCAAAGCTTCACATGCTTGTTTTTTTGATAACCCAGAAGATTTTATGAATTCCTTGACTAAATTTATTGATAAAATAAAATAATATGAAAAATCCCGATAAGCAACTGCCTATCGGGATAATTGTTTATGTATCAGTTGAAGTATTTCTCCCAATCAAATGGCGTATCAGCACTTTTGTTGATAGCGTCAAGTAATTCGAGAAGCGAATCAGCAGTAATAGGCTTTGAATAATGATATCCCTGCAAACTTCCGATATTATTATAATCTTTCATGCAAACACGGATTTCATCATTCTCGATACCCTCCGCACAGACATCTGCAGAAAAAGCACCTGCAAGGTCAGAAATAAACTGAACAGAACTTTTATCAGCCTGGTCAACCTTGATATTCTTTACAAATTCTCTGTCAATTTTTACGATATCAACAGGAACTGAACGCAGAAAACCAAGAGTAGAAAATCCTGTACAAAAATCGTCAACAGCGATTTTTATGCCATTTTCTCTGAAAATAGTAAACATATTTCTCAACAAGTCAATATTAAGCAGCTGACATCTTTCTGTAATTTCAAGGCAAAGCTGCGACTTCGGGAATCCGGTTTCATCAATAATCTCAAATAAATCATTGATGAAGCCATTTTTTTCAAGCTGAGAATATGAAAGATTTACACTTACTGAAATATCAGGATTTTTTTCGCGAAATCTATTTCCGTCTTCCATAGCCTGTCGGAGAATCCATTTTCCAAGCTCCGGGAAAAGCGTATCCTGTTCGAGAACTTCAATAAATTCACTGGGATATATAGCACCGTACTCGTCATTTTTCCATCGTATAAGCGCTTCAACACCATTTATCTTTTCAGTATGGGAATCAATAATCGGTTGATAGCATAAATAGAAGCCATTACAACCCTCGGCTATGCTGTTACGAATCACGTTTATGCGTTTGATTTTGTCGGTATTGTCAGATTTATCAACATCATCAAAGACAACAAATCCACCGCATCTTTTGTTTTTTGAATGATAATACGCAGCTCTGAGACATGAGTAATAAGTTTCAGCAGAGATATCATAATTATTTACAGAAATTGCTCCGCCATTAAGAGAAAGTACAACTCTCTGCTCTTCGACAAAAAATTCCTTGCGCAGATATCCGTTAAGATTATTATAAATTTCTTCTGCATCCTTATATGAAAGCAAACTTGTAATTATAGCGAATCTTGTACCATTCATTCTGTAAATCTTGCAATCATCAGGAAAAAATTCATAAATCTTTCTTGCAAACCCCTGAATAATATTATCACCAAACGAGTAGCCATAAAAGTCATTGATATTTGAGAAAGAGGAAAGTCCGACCATTATCAGTATACTTTCACGGTTTGAAAACAAGATTCCCTTTAAGTCATCAAGAAAACCGTAAAGAGTTCTGTGACCAGTGATTGCATCGACATAGCTTACAGTTCTGTGATTTCTGATAATTCCGCAGAAATAATCAGGGTCACCTTTTTCGTTATGGATTACAGCGCCTTTACAGGTACATTTGCAGTATGAACCGTCAGCTGCTTTAGCACGATACAGTAAATTGTGATTATTAGACGTACCATTGAATATGTCGTTAATATTTTTGTCATAGTTCGATTTGTCATCTGGATGGATATGTTCAGCCCATATAAGTCCTGCATGGAGCATGTATTCATCGGGAAGCCCGAAATACTCCACAGCTGATTTAGACCAGCGGGACATATTGGTTTTCATATCACAGACGTAGACGTAAGCGCCCTCAGCTATTATAGAAACAGCGTCAAATAAAGCGTTTAATTTTTTGTAATTGTCTGACACAAAATCACCACCATTTCTTGTTTAACGATGAATATATATCCATCGCTTTTTAGATAATTTCTCAGAAATTATTCTATTACATTATAATTATAACACTATATTAAACTTAAATCAATCTGCAAAGTGACTAATATAATGTGGTGAATTTTGTTTAAATATGCCATGTTTCCATTAACAGAATATTCACAATTTGTGAGTTTTGCGATTATCTGTATTTATAAATCGTCGCAGCTTCAAAACCGTCAAGAAGCGCGGTCATGCTGTCGAAAGCCATACCTGTACCCTTAGCAACACAGTTTACTGCATCTTTTGCTATGTTGCAATTAATTCCAAGGGTGCGCTTGATAAGCTGAGTAAGTCCGCCAAGCAGAGCACCGCCGCCTGTCAGGAGAAGCCCGTTATCGTAAATATCACCTACAAGTTCAGGGGGAGCGTCTTCAAGTACCTTACGGATAGCCTCCATAATAAGAAATGTTTCATCTTCAATCGCTTGATAAAGTTCAATTTCACTTAACTGAATCTGTGCAGGAAGTCCTTTTGCAAGATTTCTGCCTTTAACAGTATATGTAACCTCATCTGTAGGGTCATAGAGATTGCAAAGCTCTATTTTCACTTTTTCCGCAGTGCGTTCACCAATGAGAAGCTTGTACTTATTCTGCATATAACGTATAATAGCATGGTCAATTGAATTTCCTGCGTTTTTAATTGTATGAGATGTAACAACACCATTCATGGACACAATTGCTACATCAGTTGTACCTCCGCCAATATCAACAATCATATGACCTTTCGCCTTTGTGATATTCACACCTGCTCCAATCATTGCCGCAATTGGCTCTTGAATGAGATAAACCTGACGTGAACCTGCACTCTTAGCAGCCTCAACAACCGCACGGCTCTGAATATCTGTAATAAAAGAAGGTACGCAGATAATGATTCTTGGTTTAATAAGCTGACGGCCTGTAACCTTGAGTATAAATTCGCGTATCATACTGTGTGCAAGGTCATCGTCTGAAATCACTCCGTTGCTTACAGGACGAGCAACACATATGTAATCAGGATTTTTACCAATCATTTCATATGCTTCCTTGCCAACTGCAAGAACACGTTCTGTACGAGTATTGTATGCAATAACCGAGGGCTCGCTGAGGATAACTCCTTTTTTGCCCATTGTCATAACGATATTTGAGGTTCCAAGGTCTATTCCGATATCTGTATTTGCCATAGTTCTTCCTTTCTGTTTGACAGCATATGTTTGAGACAGGTGTAACGTCCCGCTCGTCTGTTATTGTCCACCATTTTATTTATATATTCTTCTGCTCCTATAAGGATTAAAAGTTTTTTTGCACGTGTAACAGCGGTGTACAGAAGATTTCTGTAGCACAACTTTTCAAATACGCCCATAACAGGCATAATAACCGCTTCAAACTCACAGCCCTGACTTTTATGAACAGTGATTGCGTATGCAAGGTCAACCTGAACAAGCATATCAAAAGGATATGTAGCAAGCCTGCCATCAAAATTTATAACAGCTGTTTGTGATGAAGGGGTGATACTTATAATTTTTCCGATATCTCCGTTGAAAATACCTGTACCTTGTTCTTTATCCTTTTTCCAGAGTATATCGTAATTGTTTCGTGTCTGCATAACCTTATCGCCTACACGATATGTATAGACAAAGCCTTTGTATTCGGTTTTTTCTCTTGCAGGCGGATTGAGTTTATCCTGCAAAACCTTGTTAAGCTCTACAGTTCCGACTGTTCCTTTACGCGATGGCGTAATTATCTGTATATCATCCATAGGTGAATACTTATATGCGTTTGGCAGACGACGTTTTGTAAGGTCTATAACAAGGTCTACAGCGTTATTGAAATCATTTCTTTTAAAGAAGAAAAAATCGCTGTCCTTGCGTGTTATATCAGGATATTCACCAGATACTATCTTGTGAGCATTCATGATAATGGAGCTTTGCTGAGCCTGACGGAAAATTTCAGTAAGTTCTACAACAGGAACAGCTTCACTTGAAATTATATCTTTCAGCAGATTTCCTGCGCCTACCGAGGGCAGCTGATGAAAATCTCCGACCATGATAAGACGGCAGCCAAGTCGCAGCGCACGAAGCAGCTTTTCAAAAAGTATGCAGTCAACCATTGACATTTCGTCGATAACAATAACATCACAATCAAGAGGATTATTCTCGTTATGAGCGAATACCTGCCTGTCAGAGCTGTCAAAAACAACTTCAAGCAATCTGTGGATTGTTTTAGCCTCGCGTCCGGTCAAATCTGACATTCTCTTGGCGGCTCTGCCTGTCGGTGCGGCGAGAAAAACCTTATCGCCCTTTTTCTCAAATATGGATATAATAGCATTGAGCGTGGTTGTCTTACCTGTTCCTGGCCCTCCGGTAAGAACCATAAGTCCGCGCGAAACAGCTGTTGTAATAGCCTGACGTTGCTTTTCTTCATATTTGATATTTTTTTCAGCTTCCTCCGCATCTATAAGTGCATCATAACTGAAATCATCAGGAGACATAAACTCCCTTATCACATTGATTCTGTCAGCAATAAGCTGTTCTGCATAGTAATAATCGGGAAGATACACAAATTCTTTATCATCTATTATGTAGTTGAACAACTCATTATCATCAATGGCGGAATTGTAGGAATTATAAAAATCCTTTTCGGAAATATCAATTCTCTCCGAAACCACCTTTTGAAGATGTTCAATAAGCATACAGGTATGACCTCTGTCTGCAAAGGCACGAAGAATACATTGAATTGCTGCAATAATTCTCTTGTCAGAATTATGAGGAATATCCAGTTCTTTTGCAATGGAATCTGCGCGTGTAAAATCCACATCTATTCCTTCCGAGCAAAGTATATATGGATTTAGCTTTATAAGATCCATGGAATCGCCGCCGAAGCGCCTGAAAGTATTCATAGCAAATTTAGGTTTGATATTGAACTGTGAAAGAAATGATGTAATTGCTCTCAGAGAGAATAATTTTTTTGCCTCGTCTGCAATTTCATCACATTTTTTTCTTGAAATACCCTTTATCTCGCTGAGACGGTATGGATTATTCTCGATTATATCCAGTGTTGAAACACCAAAAATATTTACAATTTTTTTTGCAAGACCTGGTCCGATACCCTTAATTGCGCCAGATGCAAGATATTTTTCGATATTCACAGCACTTTCAGGCAGCTTTCTCTCACAATATTCTGCCTTGAATTGAGTGCCATATTTTCCCGAAGTCTCGTACTTGCCTTCAAGAATGAGGATTTCGCCCTCTTCTATATCGCCAAGGTTGCCGAAAACAGGTATAAGCTCTCCGCCTGCATCAAGGTCAAGAACTATATAACCATTTGAAGCATTTTTAAAGAGTATATTTTCAACAGAACCCTCAATGTGAAGAAATTCGCCAGCCATTTAACAAATCCTTTCAAAATCAATCCAATTTCAGACCATACATATTATTATACTATATTTTTCAGAAAAAAGCAAATATTTCGGCAAAAAAATTTCCGATTATTATTGTTATCTTATGGTAACCTCTAAAACCTCCCTCACGGCTTAGTTTCCTATTTTTTTTCTGATTTGGTAAATATTCCAGATAAGTATTTTTCAAGTTCTGAATGGTGAATAAATACTGCGTCGGGATTATTGTCAATAAAACGACTGCAAAGTGTACGTCGATATTCATCTGCTGAATAATCAACCAATATTATATTCCCTCGTCCGCAGGATTTCTGCATAAGATATTCAAGACGATTTTCAAACATTGCATCATCAGAAAATACAGGCAGCACTGTAACAGAGGGAGGAGCATTGCGGTCAGGAAGTGTGAACAGAATTGTTACAATTTCGATTATTGCCACTACAGTGATGACTACAGCCGCACTGATAATAAATTCAATCATAAAAAAATCTCCTTTCGGCATGAAAAGTAACCTGATACATATTATGCCATAAAGGAAATTTTTGTTATTACACTGTTTTTGTCGCTCTTTTCTTCTTGATTCGCAGCAGAATTGCAAATATTATAATCTGTACCGCAAAAGTCATCGTCCATGAAATGATGTACGAAAGATATAATGTTTCAAGTGAATGATATTCCGGAATTCGGAATACAGTATAAATCCACAGCACACGGAATCCGCATACTCCCGCAACTGTTATAATCATTGGAAGTATACTGCTTCCAAGACCGCGCAGAAGTCCTGTGGAAACATCCATGATACCACACATACAGTAGGGAACAGCTATATATAGCAATCGCACAACGCCGTATTCTACAGCTTCTTTCGAATCAGATATATATATCGACAAAAGTGGGCGACTGAAAATATAAGCGGAAACACCCATTAAAAGTCCCACTGTAAAAACAAATCCCAGTGAAATAAATGCTGTTTTTTTAACTCGATCAAATTTCCGCGCACCGTGATTCTGTCCTGTAAAGTTCAATGCAGACTGGCTGACGGAATTCATTGAAGTATACACAAAACCTTCGATATTTCCTGCCGCAGCATTTCCTGACATAGCTACAGCTCCGAATGAGTTTACAGAGGACTGTATAAGTACATTTGAAATTGAAAATAATGAGCCCTGGATACCGGCAGGAAATCCTATACGAAAAATCTTCAGCAGCTGATGTATATAAATATGCATTTCTTTCAGTACAAGCTTGCACGCATCATTTCGCTTCATAAGCGTCTTGATAATAAGAAATGCCGATAATGTCTGCGAAATGGCGGTAGCAAGAGCAACTCCGGCAACGTCCATTTTAAATGCAATAACAAAAAAGATGTTAAGTACGACATTTACAATACCTGCAACAGTCAGATGAATAAGAGGGGAACGTGTATCACCTGCGGCTCTGAGTATTGCTGCTCCAAAGTTGTAAAGCATACTTGAAGTTATGCCGCAGAAATAAATTCTCATATACACGGTTGAAAGTCTGAGTGCGTCATCGGGGGTATCCATAAGAGTCAGTATATACTCAGCTCCGGCAATTCCCACAACAGTAAGGATAATTCCGCATACAAACGCCAGCGGAATAGAAGTTCTGACAATACGACGTACTTCCTCATCTCTGCCTGCTCCGATTGCGTGAGCAACAGATACGCCCGATCCTACTGAAAATCCTATAAAAAGATTGGTAATGAGGTTTATTACAGGTCCTGTTGCGCCAACAGCTCCAACAGAAATACTTCCGCAGTACTGTCCTACAACCACAAGATCAGCTGCATTGAAAAGAAGCTGTAGTATGCCCGTAAGAATTATGGGGATAGTATAAATTACAATTTGTTTCAATAATGGCCCCTGCGTCATATCAGCAGTTTTACTGTTCATTATCAAAGCCTCCTTATGTATAATCTGTACAAATTAACGCATACAATTTTGTATCATCCTACAATTACTATTTATATTTTACTCTTTTAGTTTTCATTTGTAAAGACTTATAAAGATATTCTATCTTTTGCTCATTTTTATACTACTGTAATATTGTTTTTATGGCAATTATTTTTGTTCTATTGCATTTTTCTTAGGAATCTGTTATAATATATATACTTTGTATTTCAAGGAGATAAAACAATGATATACAGTCATCACGAAAAAGAATTAAAAAATCTTATAGCCAATGAGTATCGATTGCTTGCAAAAAGACGAAACAAAAAGGAATCTGCCATAAACAAGTTTCTTGCAGACAAAATTCCAGAAAAGCTTCAGGGTACGATAAATGCAGCTTTCTCAAAGGCATTTTCTCTCATATTCGATAAAGGTACGCCCATTATAGAAATGACATATAAAAAAGATGAACTTGTAAAGGATTTTCAGATTGACCTGTACTCCGCAAGAATCCGTGGAACAAAAAAATCGTTGAAAAAGCTTTCAAATAAAGCAGATATTGCAGGTGGAATTAATCTTGCTGTATCAGGAGCATCAGGCATAAGCATGGGTCTGCTTGGAATGGGACTGCCTGATATCCCTGTATTTACAGCTATGATTCTTCGCTGCGTTTATGAAATTGCCATTCACTACGGCTTTGGTTACGAAACAGAAGAAGAAAAATATTTTATTCTTTTACTTATTGAAGGTTCTGTTTCATATGGCTCTCATCTTGATGCAGTCAATAAAAAAATTGACGATTTTATACGAAATCCTGAACTACCTGCAAACTACAAAAGAAATCAACAGATACAAAATACAAGTAATATGCTTTCGACAGAACTTCTTTATATGAAATTTCTGCAGGGTGTCCCGATTGTTGGTGTAGTCGGAGGCGCCTATGATATAAAGTATATGAACAGTATATCTTTGTATTCCCGAATGAAGTATAAAAAACGATTTCTTATGGACTATGGCAAAGATATAACAATTCGCTGAAATAATTTTAAAATACGATTATATTGTTAAATATAAAAAATTCATAAATTGTCAAAAAAACACTTGCAAAATTAATAAAAAAAGGGTATAATAAGTATAGGCTTGTCTCGCAAACAGTGAGGCAGTTCTTTATTACCTTTATTCGGAGAGTGGATATGGATAAGAACAGAAATATTCATCACAAGAAGAAAAAATTAAGACCAAAGCTTCGCTTCAAATTCGGCGTTATTGTGATGATTTTTATTTTTTCACTGGCTGTCTGTTTCCTTATTTTTATGTTGAAAGCAAATACAGACGACACATTTTTGAATAATGAAATAAGCAGTTCAGATAACGAACAATCCAATAACGATTCAGAAAATGATACGAATGATGCAACTCAGGCTTCAACAGCTGCCGTATCATCATGGATAACAAATCCCGTACCTCAATCAGAAACAGCCGATGAATCATATTTTTCAAGCTGTTGTCTCTTAACCGACGGAACTCTTGCGGGAATGAAAGGTACAGGTTTTTCCGATGACAATGTTTTTGGCGGAGATAATATAAATGTTGGAGATATCATGACTGTTAAGGTTGAGAGCAGTTTCGGTACACTTTCGCCATATGAAATTATCAAGCAGAAAAAACCTTCTACACTATATCTTATGTTCGGAAAAGAACTTGGAACTTCATCTGCTGATACAATAATCACATTATACTCAAATTTAATAAGCAGCATTAAATCCGCTGTGCCTGATATAACTATTTTTGTTATGCAGTATCCTCCAATTATGTATGATTCGGATATACTTACAAATGAAATGATAAATGATTATAACAACAAACTTCTAATGATGTGCGATTCTCTTGGTATATACTGTATTGATACAAATACAGCATTAAAATCAGAATCTGGCAAATTGACTGAGAGTTACTGGTCTTATGAGACATTAACGCTTTCTCAGGAGGGTTACAACAAGTTAAAAGAGTATATTCTTACTCATGTAGTATCATAAACGCGTCATTTGCATAAATATTGCTTTACTAAGCGGACTACAATATATTGTGGTCCGCTTTAAACAGAGATACAAAATGTGCATATAACGAAATATAGCCAATTCATAAAGAAATATACCGGTTTGTAGTTCAATATGCACAAAAGTGTTGTTTAGAAAAGTTCATCTGTCGTCGAAAAATAACAATTGACAAATGAACAGATTTAGATTATACTTATATATAGACTAAACAGAGGAGATACAATATATTGTGTTGGAGGTAAGGTAATATGATAATTCACATTATTAAAAGGGACAGGCGTAAAGTTCCATTTAATGTAGAGAAAATTGCAAACGCTATTTTCAAGGCAGCTCAGTCCTGCGGTGGTACTGATATGACAACCGCTATGGAGGTTGCTGCTGAGGTATGCAGGCTTTACGAGGAAAAAAACGGTAATAAAATTCCCTCTGTTGAAGAAATTCAGGACCTTGTTGAAAAGGTTCTTATCGAAAAGGGGCACGCCAAAACCGCAAAGGCATATATCCTTTACAGATATGAGAGAACACGCTCCAGAGAGATGAAAACAAATCTTATGTGCGTGCTCAACGAACTTACTTTCAGTGATGCCAAGGACAGCGATATCAAGCGTGAAAATGCAAATATCGACGGTGATACAGCTATGGGTACAATGCTGAAATATGGTTCTGTTTCTGCTAAGGAATACTATGGAATGTATGTTCTTGACCCTAAACATTCAAAAGCTCACCGTAATGGTGATATACACATTCATGACCTTGATTTCTATACGCTTACTACTACTTGTACTCAGATTGACTTGAAAAGGCTGTTTTCAAAGGGATTCTCAACTGGACATGGTTTCCTCAGACAGCCTAACGATATTTCAAGCTATTCTGCTCTTGCTTGTATAGCAATTCAGTCAAATCAGAACGACCAGCACGGAGGACAAAGTATTCCCACATTTGATTACGCTATGGCAGACGGCATTAAAAAGACATATGCTGCTAAATACATTCAGAATGTTGGTAGAGCATTGGAGCTTATCGCAGGGGTTGAAAATGGCGTAGATGCAGGCAAGAAAATCAAGGCAGATATGCTTGAAAAATATAATCTCATTCCAAATCTTGCAGGTGATAACGGTTATCTTGAAAAAGAAGCTGAACTTCTTCTGGAGTATACGGACAAGGATACAGCAAAGAGGATTCAGGAATTTTCAAAGAAAAATGCCGAAAAGGAAACAGACCGTGCTGCATATCAAGCCATGGAAGCACTTATCCATAATCTTAACACCATGAACAGTCGTGCAGGTGCTCAGACACCTTTCAGTTCTATAAATTATGGTACAGATACATCTCCTGAGGGACGTATGGTAATCAAAAACGTTCTTCTCGCACAGGAGGCAGGTCTTGGAAACGGCGAAACCCCTATTTTCCCAATACATATTTTCAAAATCAAAGAAGGTGTAAATTACAATCCTACTGACCCCAACTATGATTTGTTCAAGCTTGCATGCAGAGTTTCCGCAAAGAGACTTTTCCCGAATTTCGCATTTATTGACGCTCCTTTCAATCTCCAGTACTACAAAGAAGGACAGCCTGACACTGAAATAGCATATATGGGCTGCCGTACAAGAGTTATAGGAAATAACTATGATAAAAACAAGGAAATTGTTACAGGCAGAGGAAACCTTAGCTTCACATCAATAAATCTGCCACGTCTTGCAATCAAGGCAAATCACAATGTAGGACTTTTCTTTGATATGCTTGAAGAAATGATGGACCTTGCAATCGATCAACTCATGCACCGCTATCATATTCAGGCACAGAAGCGTGTAAGAAATTATCCTTTCCTCATGGGACAGGGTATATGGATTGATTCTGATAAACTTAATCCAGATGATACTGTAGGGGAAGTACTTAAACATGGTACTCTTTCTGTAGGCTTTATCGGACTTGCAGAAACACTTAAAGCCCTTATAGGCAGTCATCATGGCGAAAGCGAAGACGCAAAGGAACTCGGACTTGAAATCATCACAGCAATGAGAGAACGTCTTGATGAGGAATCAAAGCGTACAGGACTTAATTTTTCACTTCTCGCCACCCCTGCTGAGGGACTTTCAGGCAGATTTGTCCGCATGGATGCTAAGAAATACGGCATAATTGAAGGAGTCACAGACCGCGATTACTATACAAACTCATTCCATGTTCCCGTATATTATCCAATCAGCGCATACGAAAAGGTTAAAATCGAAGCTCCATATCACGAATTGACAAATGCTGGTCATATCAGCTACATCGAACTTGACGGTGACCCATTAGAAAACCTTTCAGCGTTTGAAAAAATTGTACGATGTATGAAAGAATCCGGAATCGGCTATGGCGCTATCAATCACCCTGTTGACCGTGACCCATGCTGTGGCTACACGGGAATTATCGGTGAAGTATGTCCCTGCTGCGGCAGAAGTGAGCACAATGCAGCCGTTGCTTTCGATAGAATCAGACGTATTACAGGTTATCTCGTTGGTACTCTTGACCGCTTTAACAATGGTAAGCGTGCTGAAGAACACGACAGAATCAAACATACAATATAAATAATAACCGCACGGAATAAATTCCGTGCGGGATTTTATAGGAGATAACATATGATTTTGAGAATTGCAGGAACAGTTAATGATTCTATTGTTGACGGGCCAGGCATACGGTTTACAATATTCACGCAGGGCTGTCCGCATCACTGCGTTGGATGTCATAATCCCGAAACCCATGATTTCAACGGTGGAAAAGATATAGATACTTCTGAACTTATTGAGCAAATAAAAAAGAATCCTCTTCTTGACGGTGTAACATTCAGTGGCGGAGAACCTTTTATGCAGGCAGATGTTCTTGCCGCACTTGGAAAGCAAATAAAAGCACTGGGACTTAATGTCATAACTTATACAGGATATACATTTGAGGAGCTTTTTGAAAATCGCAGTAGAAACGGTTGGGATGAATTGCTAAAAGTTACGGACTATCTTATTGACGGAAAATTTGAGATTGAAAAAAAAGACTGGACTACAAAATTCAGAGGAAGCAGTAATCAACGTTATCTTGACTGCAAAGAAAGCTTAAAGCAGGGCAGGGGAGTTAAAATTGAACCATAAATTAACGCTTGCATTTTATAAAGAAATATAGTATAATAGATATATCAAATGGCAATTATGCCGGAATGGAGTAAATTATGTCAGAAATGAATGAGTACACACCTGAGCTTTTCGAGCTTATTGACAGCGAAGGAAACAAAAAGAATTTTGAGCTTATCGATGCAGCAGAGCTTAACGGCGAACAATATTTCGCTATGATTCCTGCTATCGAAGACGAAGACTTCCTCAACAGCGACTGCGAACTTGTTATTCTTAAATCCATTTTCGAGGACGGCGAGGAAATTCTCGCATCAATCGACGATTACGAAGAATTTGTTGAAGTATCCGATTTCTTCCTTAAAAGAATGGAAGAAGCAATGGAAGAATTTGACGAAAACGACGAATAAAATACTTAATCCCTCCGATTAAAACGGAGGGACTTTTTATTAGTTATTATTAATTACCAATTTTCTTAAAATAATTAAATCATATACATCAAGCTGATTATCACTATATAAATCGCTATTATTCATATTAACAGATATATTTTCACCTAATAGCCATTTGCTTAAAGTCACAAGGTCAGCAGTAGAAACAGCGCCGTCAAAATTAACATCACCTTGTATTTCTTCGGTTATTTTCTCCCATTTTATATCCGAAATGGTAACAGTATGTACTCCAGCAGATGAAGCACTACCGATATTTCCAAGCTGAAATTTGATATCTGCAGACATATCCGAAGAAAATGTCACATCATATGTGTAGTATTGTTTTTTTGTGGTAAGCAGCATTTTTTCGTCAAGATATCGTTCATAGGATTGGTCTTCGATTGTAACAATAGCATCACGTTCAACTGTAGAGCTAATTCCAAATGATAGGCGATAGCCTTCACCTGATTTCACTTTTCGCGCAGGTAATATCCCCATAATTCCGTATTCCAAATTACCTACATTTTCAATTGCAACTTCTGAAAAACCATCTTTATTTGTAATTCCAGCAATAGCACCTTCAATATAAGAGTTCAGTGCAGCTGATTTAATTGGGGTAGGGGAGAAATCAGAAGCAGTATTATCATACACTCTTACATAATCAATCTGAAATTGCTTTTCACCATTGGAAAAGATTGCTGGGTCACCGTGTATGCCGTTTACACCATCGAAATGCCCTCCTACAGCAAGATTGAGTATAATATAAAAGTTCTGGTCAAAGGGAGCAGGATACGCTCGGTTCAAAGAATACCACTCTATCTGTTCACTATAGAGAATATCATCGACATACCAGCGTATGCAGTTCCTATCCCATTCAATGGCGTAAGTATGCCAGTTTTCTGTGGAATCTCCACTTTTAAAAAGATACTCATTTGTAAGATAAGTGTTGTTAGGCCATATATCACCAAAATGTATTGTACCACATATTTTTTCAGGAGTACTACCCCAGCCCTCCATTATGTCTATTTCTCCGGATGCTGCCCAGCCGCCATATAGACTATCTTCGGGAAGCATCCATATCGCAGGCCAAAGCGACTTACCTGAATCACATCTGGAACGAACCTCGATTCGTCCGCCACAAGTGGAAAATTTGTGCTGTGTACTTAATCTTGCTGATGTATATTCATAATTGCCTTGTACAGCATCAGTATAATTTTCATGCCGCGCGGAAATGGTAAGTATACCATTTTTTATTGTTGCATTTTTATCAGTATAGAATTGTTGCTCATTGTTGCCCCAACCGTTAGTAATATAGTTGCCATTTTCGTCAAGTTTCCAGTTTCCAAGTTCATACGACCATTTTGTCATATCGAGAGAATTATGCTCAAATTCATCACTCCATATAAGCTTGTAGTGATCATTTGTGGATTCTGTCGATTCTGCAGATAATGTAGTAACTGTGGAAAAACTGAAAATAGATGCAGAAAGAATTGATATAAATTTTTTCAAAAACATAGAGTCCTCCTAAAAATTATATTATATATTAATTATACAGCAAATTCTGTAAAAAATCAATAGATTATAAAAAGCGAGCAGTATTATCTCGAACTGCTCGCTATAAATTATTGACTTATAAGCACTTTTCTGAGAATTATAATATCAAAAACATCGATTATTCCGTCCTGATACAAGTCAGCTGCTTTACACTGTGAAACTGTCAATTTTTCTGCGCCAAGCAAATGTCTTTGAAGAAGTACTATATCAGCAACATTAACCTTTCCGTCTTCGTTTAAATCACCCACAGGAAATAGGGGAGCGGGGAGTGTTGTTGTAGTTACAGTGGTAGTAATTGTCGTTGTACCGGTATTCATGGTAGTTGTTGTGGTTGTAAGACTTTCGGGAGAAACAGGCTCCAAAATCCAGTTCTGACATTTTTCACCATTGAGCTCCCATTGCTGAATATTAGCACCGCTTTCAAGTGAACCCCAAGCAATCTCGACAGCAGATTTATTACCGCTGATTTTGGTGAGAATTGTATATGAATTATCAGAATTCTTAACAAAGCGGAATTGTTGATTATTTCCGTTATTACTCTGGTATATATCAATATTTGTTCCATTATCTGCTTTTTTAGCTTCTACATCAAGCATATATGTATCATCAAGAGCAGAGGCAATGAAATAATAACCGTCTCCTGCCTCTTTGAGTTTCCAGACATCATGAACAGAATTTTCAGTTGTACCCCACTGCTGAACATTTGCTCCGTTCTGTGCAGCTCCTCCTGCAACCTGCATATAAAGTCCTGAATTCACATTTTTAAATCTGAAAAGCGAACCGTTCTCAAATGATTCATATTCGGGGATAGGTGGCTTCATTTCGCCGTCAGGCAGAGCTGTATGTCCGGCACTTGGCATACCTGCTGATGAATATCTCAGATACATTATATCAGTGTTGGAGGATTTACAGCCGCTGTAAGTTGAACAGTAATTTTTGGCCTCATCTGCTGTAAGTGATATATAACTATAATTTGAAGCAGGTCTCCATGTACATACTTTAGCATTTCCCTCAATTGTAAGTCTGCGGCAGTTTACACCTTTAGAGCCTGAATCCGCAAAAGCACCAGGATATGTTACCTGATTCCAGTCGCATACAACATTTCCTTTTGTAGAGGCACCGTCATAATAACAATTCTCAGCGAAAAGCTTGCAATCTGAATGAACAGTATAAGCCATACTGAAATTATAAACATAGTTATTGAGTGAATGGAAGAAACCATAGCGCATAAGTCCAGGAGCTCTTGTAAGTGTATCAGTGAATTTGTTGCTGATAAGTGACATTCTCGGGAAATTATTTTTATTGCGATATGAATCCTCAGTATCATCGGGATAGCCAAGAATCAAGCCGTATTCATGCAGTCCAAAAGAACAGTCAGAAACTGTACAATAATCAGCATCATAACAGCAGGCGAGAAATTTATCCCAGTCAGGAACATTTTCACCCTGAGTATTTACTGCTGAATGACCAACAAAAGTTACGTGATCAACCCAGAGATTCTGTCCCGAACCAAAATATACGACAATCGAATCGTTTCCGTTGGATTTCTGGTCATGTTTCATTTCGAAGTTTCTTATAATAATATTGTTTCCAACACCTTTATTTGTAGAAGTACAGAACTGAACATTATTGAGAGTGTGCTTTCCATAGCTTCCTACAATTGTTTTATTACTGCGGACATAAATTCTGCCGTCGGGACAATAATAATGATTCTGATTATCCATAGAAAGATTTGTTACACTGATATTTTCTTTAACAATAATTGTGTATGGAACGTCAGATTCAGCATATTTTTTTAAATCTGCAAAAGTTGTAACCTCCACAACTTCTCCGAATAAGCCACCTATATTTGAAGCTTTAATATTTTTTGTATTGTCATCGAAGCAATAACCAGCAAATCCCTGTAATCCGTCACAATTGAGAATCCACAGCTGAGAATCGTCACCTATAAAATTCTGCAATGACATACCTTTTGAACTCTGAGTTAAAGCAAGGTTTGGATTAGAATAATTAACAATCTTGTAATAAAGATCATTGCCAAGACGATCTTTTTCTACAGGTACAACAAACCAATGCTGACATTGATGTGATTCACTGCCATACATTATAACATTAGTACCAGTTGAAACATCATAATTATTTGGTGTAATTAATCTGCCAGATTCTCCATTTGTTATCTTAAAGAATGTTCCTGTAGAATTCGATCCTACGCGGTCAAATCTCCACATTGCTGCATGGTCACCGCCAAGTGCTTTTACAGAAAGTCCAGAACCATCAGTTATACCGTTTTCTGTAAGAACTTTTGAATTATCTTTAGTGGCAATATTCATAAATTGTGTCGGATAATCCACAGATGCGGCATTTGTAAGCATCATAGCTGATGAAATATCAAATCCGCAGCAAATGAATGAAACGCACACAATCATTGCTGTAATAATTAAAATACATTTTTTCATAATTAAACCTCCATAAACATAATTTACAGCCTATAAATATTATACTTAATTTTTTGTTTTATTTCAATGGAATATAATATTTTATTGATAGTTTTTTTGTAATAAAGTGAATTGGATATGCAGTATTGTATTTTCTGTATTGTGATTTGGCGGATTATTCTATACAGCTGAAATGCCTGTAATTTTATTATTCAGGACTCTCCTGTATTATTTTGTGTTATTAATTGCACCAAACTTGTATTTGGTGCAATTGTTAAGGGCGAAAATCTACGTCCTCTCCTTTTGATTATAAGCCTTGATTATAAGCCGTCCAAATTATCAGACGGCTTATATATGAAATTATATTATTACTTCTTTGTTACTATAACTCCGCCTGTTTTCCAGATGCTGTCAGATGGAACAACACCACGAACGCAGCTTGTGGGATAAATATTGGAATTTCTGCCTACAACTGTACCTGGATTAAGAACGCTGTTACAGCCAACTTCTACATAGTCACCAAGCATTGCACCAATTTTTTTGATACCAGTTTCAATTACTCCGTCAGCAGATTTTATAACAACATTGGTTTTATCAGACTTTACATTTGATGTAATAGAACCTGCGCCCATGTGGGATTTATAACCGAGAATACTATCACCCACATAGTTATAATGAGGCGTCTGAACATTGTCAAATATAATAACATTTTTCAGTTCGACAGAATTGCCAATTACACAATTTTCACCAATCAAAGCACTTCCTCTTATAAACGCACAGTGACGTACTTCAGTATTTGCACCGATAATGCATGGTGAGCCGATATATGCGCTTGGGAATACCTTAGCCGTCTTATGAATCCACACGTTTTCCGAGGGATTGTCATACTCATCGGGATTGAGGTTATTTCCAAGGGAAATAATCATATCTCCTATCCCTTTCAGTGCTTCCCAAGGATATGTAAATTTTTTTAAATATTCAGCAGCTATCGTATGTGTAAGGTCATAAAGCTCTGTAATTTTTACATTGTTCATTTAAATAAAACCTCCTGATTAATTGCATTGTTTATAATTATTTATCATATTCAGGAATTGATGAAAAAAACTCGCGGTTATACTTTCTTAGAGAACTTGCATCATCAACTCCGACAATAATATGGTCAGCAAATTTCATTCCTACTGCTTCAACAGCCTCTTTTATCTTTAGTGTAGTGGATATATCACTCTGTGAAGGCTTTTCATCAGAAGCAGGGTGACTATGAGCAATAAATATATACTCTTGTTCATTTTTTAAGGCAAAGTCTGTTATTGCTCGTATTGGAAAATGAACTTCAGAGAAACCACCATAGGCAATAATAGCAGTATTCCTTATTCTGAATCTCTTATCTACGGCTGCAGCTGCAACTGATTCAAGATTTTTTCCGCGTAGATATGCAGAGAAGAATTTTTTGGCGTTTTCATGTGAGTTCAAATAAATGTGCAATAAAAATTCAAGGTTGGATTTTCGTTTAAGCTGAGAAATAAGATTTATAAGTACAGCGCTTTCTGAGCTTATACCACAGATTTTCTGCATAAATACTGCGTCACAATCGGCTGCATTATGCAGATTTCCATAAATTTCAGAGATTTTATCAGCAGACATATTCACATTGTCACATTTTTCCGAATATGATAACAGCAATATGATTTTTTCTTTATCAGTAAGTGAAAAATAACCATTTTTTCTGTATTTATTTCTTAATTCCGTTACAAAATCAACCATAATCAAAATCTAAAAGCACCGTCAAAAATAAGTGAATAAGACCGTCTTTTTCCAATAATTAGAAAATCAATAAGATTAATACCAAGCAAAGATAATTTATCCGAAAAAGAATTTGCAAGAGAAATATCACACAAGTCAGGTATAGCGGCAGATTCTGTCTTATTTATGCCGATGATAAGATTACCACATTCTCTTTTGATAACCAAATTAATTACATCCACCATATCCTCAGGACTATTATACAATCTTTCTTTAGGCATCATAATTCTGAAATTCGCGGACGGACATACAATAAAAAGCATGTCTTGTGCTGTATCTCTGAAACAATCTCGAAGATAAACAGTATAATCCTCTGTGGATTCGGAAGCAGAAGGCAGAGAATTGAAAGTCTCATATTCTCTGCAAATATCACCTAATAAACAGATGAAATTTGCAGCTGACTCCCCTATCCCCTCAATTTTCATGAGTTCATCACTTTTTGCTGAAAGCACACCATTTAGATTTTCAAATTGTTCAAGTAGGTCATGAGCAATATTATTAGTATTTTTTCGCGGTATGCCGTAAAATAAGGCAAGTTCCAGCAATTCATGGGTATGAAATGAATCTGCGCCATATTCAAAATATCGTCTGCGCACTCTCTCCCTGTGACCTGAATGACGGGCTTTTTTGTTCATACTTCACCTATTTTAATTCTGCAATTGTAACGCCGTCCTCACCCTCACCATAAACTCCAAGTCTGAATGTTTTAATTGAGGGATGGGATTTAAGCCTTTGATGAACAGCTTTTCTGAGTAAGCCTGTTCCCTTTCCGTGAATGATACAGATTGTTGAAATGTTGGACATTACAGCCTGGTCAATAAAGCTATCAAGCTGGTATACACCGTCATCGCAGGCACAGCCACGTATATCAAGCTCCATTTTTCCGCGGCGTTCTACTTTGACTCCCACTTTTCCTACATTTTTCTTAGTCTTTTTAAGTGGGCTATTTCCAACAGTTACCTTTGGCGATTCTTCAAGTCTCAGGCGTGAAATGTTCATTTTTGTTTTCATAACGCCCATCTGAACATATACAAACTCACTGCCGTCAGGTTCACCTGAAATTATACCCTTGCGCTGTAAATCTACAACATAAACGGTATCACCGCGTCTTAGCTTACGTGGAAGGACATAATCTTTGTTAGTGTCGCTTTCTCCAATTGGATTTGCAATATCATACATTTTATTGAAGCTTTGCTTTGATTTCGACTTCATACTTGAAACGTTTGAACTGAAATCCTTTTTTTCTTTTTCCTTGCGTAGTTTCTCAAGTTCATCAATAAGCTCATTTGACTGAGCCTTTGTCTGCTCGATTATAGTCATAGCCTGCAAACGAGCTTTTTCAAGTTCATCTGCCTTATTTTTTTCGATTGCTTCAACTTCTGAACGAAGCTTTTTTTCGTGTTCGGAAGCTTCAAATCGTAGTCTTGCAGCCTTTTCCTTTTCGCGTTCAAGTTCATTTCTGGAAGCTTCAAGCTTACCGATTACATCCTCAAGGCGTATGTTACTTTCATTAACAAGAGATTTAGCCTCAGCGATAATATCCGACGGCATACCAAGACTTTCGGATATGGCAAATGCGTTAGACTTACCTGGAGAACCAACAATAAGCCGATAAGTAGGCTTCAAAGTCTCAATATCAAACTCACAGGAGGCATTTTCCACATTTTCGGTGTCAATAGCAAATACCTTTAACTCCTGATAATGAGTTGTAACCATTAATCGTGCACCATTGAATATAAGACGGCGTATAACTGCTATAGCAAGAGCCGCACCTTCAACAGGGTCAGTTCCGGAACCAAGCTCGTCAAGCAAAACAAGAGAGCTTTCATCAGCTGTATTCAAAATCTCTATAACCTTATTTGTATGTGAAGAAAAAGTTGAGAGGTTTTGCTCAATACTTTGACTATCACCGATATCAACAAGAATATTTCTAAAAACAGAAACACTGCTTCCGTCGGAAACGGGTATAAGAAGTCCGCACATAGTCATAGCGGCAAGAAGTCCTGCTGTTTTAAGAGCTACAGTTTTACCGCCTGTATTTGGACCGGTTATAATAAGTGCCTGATAATCTTCACCAAGTGATAAATCAATAGGCACTGCTTTTTTTACATCAAGCAGCGGATGACGGGCTTTTTTTAGACACATTCTGCCGTCATCAGTAATTTTTGGCATTGAGCATTTAAGTCTTGCCGCAAGATTCGCCTTGGCAAAATAAAGATTTAGCTCCGCACATATCTTATAATTTTCGCATAAGATATCAGCATAATCGCCGCAATCGGAACAAAGTTCACGAATAATACGCTCAATTTCCTCCTGCTCTTTTCCTTGTAGAATCCTTATATCGTTATTGGCTTCAACTACAGCCATAGGCTCCACAAATATTGTCTGTCCTGTAGCGGATGTGTCATGTACAAGACCGCTTATCTGACCGCGGAATTCTGTTTTAACAGGCAGAACAAAACGACCATCACGTATAGTAACATTGGTTTCCTGAAGATACTGCTGTGTATTTTTGTTCTTGACCATTTTATCCAGAGTTTCACGAAGCTGCAGCTCTGCACGATTTATTTTGCGTCTGATAGCCGCAAGTTCAGGACTTGCTGCATCTGAGATTTCTGTTTCAGATATAATAGAACGGTCAAGTTTTTCAAGCAGCCAATCGTTTGGCGAAAGACGTGAAAAAAGATAATCAAGCTCAGTTTCAATGTTTTCACAAGTGCTGTACCACTTTGTGAGTCCGCTTATCTGTCGAAGCATAGCCGCTATATCCATAAGGTCGCGTAGAGAAATTATCGCACCTGTTTTGGCACGTTTTGCAGATACTGAAACATCTTTAAAACTGCTGAAAGGCGGTGTGCCATATTGTATGGATAATTCAAGCGCTTGATTAGTCTTTGTATTTTCATGCCTTACAACAGAAAGGTCATAACACGGACGAAGCTCCTTTGCCATGCGTTTTGTTTCATCGTTTGAGGCAAAGGAGGAAAGCATATCAAGAATTTTATCAAGTTCAAGGGTTTTAAGATAATTATTCATATTATTTACCATTTAATGATTTATAAAAATCTAAAGTATAAAAATTCCTTTCAAGCTGAGATAATATATATAGCTCCGAAAACGAAGCAAGTCTGTATATAGAATTTTCAGGTATTCGGAAATTAAAAAGTCTGTTAAAATCTGCAAGAACAATATGGCGAATTGCTGTAAGCTCGGTAACAGTCAGCCTGTACGCGTCTATATCACCTGAGAGATTACATTCAGCACATCGAAAGCCGTAGTCTTTGAATGAAAAATAAAGCTCCTGAGGTTCAAACACACCACATTCGCGACAGCATACTACATCAGGCATAAACCCTGTTTCAGCCATTAGCCGAAGTTCGAAAATAGATTTCAGTATAGCTTCACTACGGAGGCCTTTTTCAAGAAAATGAAGTGTATTGAGAAACAGCCTCAGAACATTTCCGCTATCTGTAAGAGAAGCAGTGGAAAATCGCAATATATCAGCAAAATAACTTGCAAGGGATAAAGCGGTCAGAGAATTTCTAAGACCATAAAATATATGTATCGGCTCCACACTGTTCAGATGGAGCTTTTCCTTGCGTACATCGTAACAGAATCGGGAATAGGCAAAAAGCTGAGTTGCAGATGAGGATTTTCCGTTAATTTTCCTCGCACCTTTTACAGCAATCTCAATTAGCCCTTTTTCCTTTGTTAGAACATCAATAAATTTATCTTGTTCCCCTACTGTTCTTTCACAGAGAACAATTCCTTCAAGTGTTGTCATTTTTCTGTTCCTTTGTATTTGAATACCTGATATAATCGTCAATTTTGCCGCTTACAGCAAATTTTTCCCAGAGCTGTTCTTCATTCATAACATTAATCCTCCTGCTGTTATGTAATTAGTATTTCCACGGAGGAACAACATATTATATGTAATTAATGTTATTATTTGTCAGAAAGACCGAAGCTGCGAATCAATCCCTCACGATTACGCCAATCTTCCTTAACCTTTACCCAGCATTGAAGATTAACTTTAATCTGGAAAAATTCCTCTAACTCTATACGGGCAGCAGTGGAAGCTCTTTTGAGCATAGCTCCACCTTTACCTATAATAATACCCTTGTGGGAATCTCTCTCACAATAGATAACAGCTGAAATATCAAGGATATCCTTATCATCACGCTCAGACATCTGTTCAACGCCTACAGCTATACCATGAGGCACTTCATCTTTAAGAAGCTCCAGAAGCTTTTCACGTATCATTTCAGCAGCCAGCACCTTTTCGGGCTGGTCGGTAATCATATCATCAGGAAAATAATGTATGGAATCCTCAGCAATTGCAGTAATTTCATCAATTACAAGGTCAATACCGTTATTATCAAGAACGCTTACAGGAATAACTGCCTGAAAATCAGCCTTGGAAGTGATGTCAGCAATTACAGCACCAAGTTCTTCTTTATTTTTTAACAAATCAATTTTATTAAGTACAAGAATTACAGGCATATTTGAATTGTTCAAAGATTTAAGAAGATTTGTTTCATGTTCGTTTATCTTCTTAGTACAGTCCTGAACAAATAATACAGCATCTATATCACTTACCGATTCCTTAACCGTATTTAACATATGCTCACTAAGTTTATTTACAGGCTTGTGAAGTCCGGGAGTATCAAAAAATACAAGCTGTACATCACCTATATTGCGTATACCTGTTATACGAGTGCGTGTTGTCTGAGATTTGCGGCTGACTGCAGCAATTTTCTCACCAACTATAGCATTGAGCAGAGAAGATTTTCCCGCATTTGTTCTGCCTGCAATTGTTACAAAAGCTGTTTTTGACATTATTCGTTATCTCCTGTAGTTACAAATGTAACATCTCTTGAAATACCAAGTTTTTCAAGAACAGATTCCTCTTTTTCACGCATTATACGCTGGTCAAGCTGTGAAGTCTCATGGTCATAACCAAGAAGGTGAAGCATGGAGTGAACTGTAAGGAATCCGATTTCACGTTCTAGTGAATGACCATAATTCTGAGCCTGCTTTACAGCAGTTTCAAGGGATATAACAACATCTCCAAGCTGCACAGCATTTGTTTCAGGATTTATTTCAGTACTTCCGTCTTCGCTTGTAAGAGGAAATGAGAGAACATCAGTAACACTATCCTTGTTTCTGTAAACTTTATTGAGATTTCTTATTTCATTATTGCTTACAAAAGAAACAGAAACCTCTGCATCCTTACCAAATTTTTCAGTTGCAAGAACAGCCTGACAGCATCTTCTTATAAGAAGTCTTATACCGACAGGAACTTTCACCTCCGTCTGATTATTTTTAACATATACTTTAAGTTTAGGCATGATTTTTTCTCCCTTCGTTAAATTTTCCATATGCCTTAATAATATCCTGTACAAGTTTATGACGGACAACATCCTTTTCCGAAAAACGGTGTATGCCGATATCATCGATACCTTTCAGTATTTTCACAGCCTCAACAAGACCGGATTTACGCGGGTCAGGTAAATCTATCTGTGTGATATCACCTGTAATAACCATACGGCTTTCATTGCCAAGGCGAGTGAGGAACATTTTTATCTGCTCTGATGTGGTATTCTGAGCTTCATCAAGGATAATAAAAGCTTCATCGAGAGTACGCCCTCTCATGTATGCGAGAGGTGCGACTTCAATAATTCCTTTTTCCATATACCTGCTGAAACTTTCGCTGCCAAACATGTCAAAAAGTGCATCATAGAGTGGACGGAGGTAAGGGTCTACCTTATCCTGCATATCACCAGGCAAAAAACCAAGCTTCTCCCCTGCTTCAACGGCAGGTCGAGTGAGAATAATTTTCTTTATCTTATGCTCACGGAAAGCCTTGACAGCCATAGCAACAGCAAGATAAGTTTTACCTGTACCTGCGGGACCTATGCCAAGGACAATAGTATTATCCTTTATCTCGTCGATGTATTTTTTCTGACCGATTGTCCTCGGTCTTACAATTTTCCCTGACGAAGTAACACAAACGCCGTCCTTTCCAAGTTCTGCAAGCTGTTGTTCCGCGCCCTCTGCAACCATAGAAGTAACATAACGTATAGTCTGATCACTGAGAACCTGTCCGTTGGAGTTCATCTTAATAAGAGCCTGTACAGCCCTTGCCGCTTCTGAGACATCTGTATCATTTCCGATAATTTTAATATTTCCGTCTCTGTTGAGTATCCCGACATTGTACTGCTTTTCAATATGACTGATATTGCTGTCCAACTGTCCGAATAATGCAGAGAGCTGAGATTCATTTTCAATCTGTACGATTTTTTCTGCCATTAAAAATCTCCTTAAAATATATCCGACGGAAAAGCTCCTGCTGTTGCCAGTTCGGCGTTGGAGTATCTTTTATCATCGGAAACTTCTTTAATAACTCTGATGTATTCAGGAAAATATATTTCCTGAGAAAGACTATCGAGTTCAAGTTCAAGAATAGCCAGTTCGGAAGAGAAAGGATAAATGTCCATTTCAAAAAGCTGTTCACTGTAATTGAAACATATTCTCCTTTTGGCTACGGGAGTACATTCTTTTTTTGAATCCTTCAAAGCCGCATGATATTCCTGCTTTGATATTTCGGATTCGTTTTCAATCCTCTGAGTAGGAGAAAGAAACGTTTTTTCAGTATAAAAATACTTTTCGTTATTCCCCTCAGTAATTTTTCTTACTCGCCTTTGTGAACCCTGCTTGCCATTTGTAAGATAAATCTGGATTATATCCATATCCTTTCTTATGTCAAGAAGATTCAATTTAGGCATTTCTATAAGAAATTTGCGTTCGATTTCCATTTGTTTGCTCATAGCATCTCCGAAATACTATTATACTTTAATGTATATTTCTGCTGAAAGTGCATCAGCGGAAACACATAGATTTTCTATTTTATATTATACTTGATTTTTTGATAAATGTCAACAAAAAAATAAAGTTTTTTCATTCTAAAAATGATTGATATTAATAGTTTTTTTAAAACGGTGCTATATAAGACTTATATTACCCAAATCTGATAAGATATTATTTATTGTAGAAAAAATGGGTCTGCCATGAGAAACAAGCGCACTGTTAAGCTTTGTGGATTCTGATTTGCTGACCGGAAAAACAAGCTTCATACCATTGTCATCAACAAAATATTCTCCATTCATTTTAAACGCAGCAGTGCGTAGAATACCCTCAGAAAAATCCACACTGAACACTTCAGGTATATTATTAAAACGTAGGGATTCTGTTTTTTTAGTAATTTCCATGGAAATAATAATTTTGTCATTTTCACAGCTTTGTGATATCTCAATCTTCTCTGCTCCAAATAAAACAGCCCTGCGGACATACATTACCAGAATAAATTCCAGCAGTCTTTTAATTACATCTGTTGACATATTAGTTCCGCCCATAAAAGTAAGGGAGCAGGTATTATTCAAAACTTCGTTGCACTCAAAAACAAAACTTTTCAGATATGAAGAAATATCGATATGCAAACTGACAAATTTTTCTTCATCGATAAAGTCAGAAAGAAGAGAATAAATTTCAGTAAGCTTCATAATCTGACTGCACTGTGAAATTATTCGCTGAGCACAATCGCGACAAAATCGTTCATTACAATCTTCCCCCGCTTCTGCAAGTTCAAGACATATAGAACTGATAACTGAAATATTGAATCTGTTCTGATTTTCACAGCTATCAAGAAATGCTTTGATAAGAGGTAAATCAAAACCAGCGTTTATATTGTTTTCAATGTTGTCCATGCATTAGACCAACTCCTTTTCCATAAGGCATTTATGAAAAATCTGTACATATCGTACTGCCCTAAGAATATTATACTACATTTTCATTAAAAATGGAATGGTAAATCCAAAGTAAACATTCGTCATATTCAACAAATTTTATTGTTGATAAATATACTTAACGTCGTTTTAATGACAAATCTGTTAATTTTTTATCGAACCACTTGAAAAAAATACCAACATAGTGTATAATATATATATCGCAGTTAAAAACTGCAATGTAAAATTCAGGAGGTAATATCCAATGTCAGTTAAAGTTGCTATTAATGGTTTCGGACGTATCGGTCGTCTTGCATTCAGACAGATGTTTGGTGCAGAGGGTTATGAGGTAGTTGCTATCAACGACCTTACAAAGCCTTCAATGCTCGCTCAGCTTCTCAAGTATGATACAGCTCAGGGCGGCTACTGCGGTACAATCGGCGAGAACCTTCACACAGTTGAGGCTAACGACGAAGAGGGCACAATCACAGTTGACGGCAAGACACTCAAGATTTATGCTAAGGCTAATGCTGCTGAGCTTCCTTGGGGTGAAATCGGCGTAGACGTTGTTCTCGAGTGTACAGGTTTCTACTGCTCAAAGGACAAGGCACAGGCTCACATCGATGCTGGTGCTAAAAAGGTTGTTATTTCTGCTCCCGCAGGCAACGATCTTCCTACAATCGTATTCAGCGTAAATGAGAATACTCTCACAGCTGATGACAAGATCATCTCTGCTGCTTCTTGCACAACAAACTGCCTCGCTCCTATGGCTAAGGCTCTCAACGACTACGCTCCTATCCAGAGTGGTATCATGAGCACAATTCACGCTTACACAGGCGATCAGATGATCCTTGACGGTCCTCACAGAAAGGGCGACCTCAGAAGAGCAAGAGCTGGTGCTGCTAACATCGTTCCTAACTCTACAGGTGCTGCTAAGGCTATCGGTCTTGTAATTCCTGAGCTCAACGGCAAGCTCATCGGTTCTGCACAGAGAGTTCCTGTTCCTACAGGTTCTACAACAATCCTTACAGCTGTTGTTAAGGGTGCAGACGTAACTAAGGAAGGCATCAACGCTGCTATGAAGGCTGCTGCTTCTGAGTCCTTCGGTTACAACACAGATGAGATCGTTTCTTCTGACGTTATCGGCATGAAGTACGGCTCACTCTTCGATGCTACACAGACAATGGTTTCCAAGATTTCTGACGATCTCTATGAGGTTCAGGTTGTTTCTTGGTACGACAACGAGAATTCTTACACATCACAGATGGTAAGAACAATCAAGTACTTTGCAGAACTTGGTTAATTCCGAAATCTCATAATACTATAATTATTTTCACCTGTTATCAGGGACAATAATGAAGTATTATAAAAGGCACTTTTGATATTCATGTCAGAAGTGCCTTTTCATTTTTTAAGATAAAAATAATAAATTCGAGGATAAATATGAAGAAAATATTGATTTTTGTAACAGCCATAGTTATTATTGTTGCAGGTATTCTGATATTCAGAGATAATTATGTTTACTTACATCAAGGCTTTGAAAAGAGAAAAGAGGATACAATTCATGTGCATTTAGATAGCGCTCACGTCAATGAATTGAACAGATGCACTGATGTGAAACATCTTTGCACATATCAGCCCTCAAATGAAAAATTTTCACAGCTTATAACATTTGAAAAACTTGAAAAACTCGAAATGCACAATCCAAAGTATGAAATCTCACATGATGGTATGAATTTCATAAATAAGCAGCCTAAACTGAACAGATTAAGCTTTTTAGAAGCAGAAACAGATTTAAAGGGTATTAATAACAACTCAATTCAAGAGATACTGATATCACTTTGTTCTGTAAAGAATTTTAAAAGTATTGAAAATTGCAGTTCGCTTATTAGTCTTACAATATCTAAAACTAAAATTGACGGTTGTATTAGTTTTGATGACGCTGATAACAAAGAGAAAGAAAATAGATACTCTCTCATTGACAGTTCAGTATTTTCATCTTTTGATACCATTGAGGAACTTGAATTCAAAGAAATACTTTTAGAAGATATTTCAGGATTATTGGATATGGATTCGCTGAAAACATTTATTATTAAAGAATGTTATATTTCAGATGAAAATCTAAAGAAACTCGAAGACAAAGGAATAAAAGTTGTTGTTTTATAAAAAACATTGATCACTTATATTCAGATTATGTTTATTATAATATGAAAAAATCGCCTTCGCATTAGCGAAAGCGATAATTTTTTATAGCTACCCCGACTCCACCCTCATATAACAGCTGATATTCGGTAATAATAAAAACTTATAAACCATTAAGGTAAATGCACGTGTAACATTGCCGGACATAATAAAAATAAATAGCCTGCCCATTGCCTTAATCCTAAGTATTTTTGAAAGTCATTCTCACTTTCGGGAGATAATATCCACTCTGCCATACTACCGCTATTATCAGGTTAAATTAATTCAGTAGTCCAGTTCAACTCCTGAATTTTCTCGTCAATCTGACGCAATTCCTTAGAAGTTACATCAAGCTTTTTCTGATATTCAGATATATCAACGGTGCTTTTAATGAGAATTTCCGTCTTGCTGTAACGGTCAATTTTTGAACTTGCGTTATTGAGAAATGAACGCATTATATTAACATCTTTCTTCATTCTGTCACGCTTTGAAATAAGTTCTGTGATTGTAACACCGTCACATTCTGTTCTGCTGTTTGTAAGATTAATTCTTGTGACAAGATTTTCCAGTTCATCAAGAATTCTGTCCTTTTCAGCTATAAGTTCCACAGGATTTTCTGCGGGAACATCGCCCTCCTGTACCTTTGCATTGGCGTTGAGGCGTATCTGCAATTCATTCAGACGAACTTGCAGACTTGCTCTTTCGGATAATGCAGTTGCTAATTTCATGATATCACGCTCCTTTTATTTATAATAATTATATAATGCAAATGTGATAAAAACGTGATAAAAAGAAAATCGACTAAAATTTCCATAAATATTTTTTTATTTGCGATATATACTATTATCACGGCATCAATAATTCAAATTTAAGGAGAACAAAACTATGAGCAGCAATTCTAACAACAACGGTGTAATGACAGAAAAGGGCAGAGAGGCTCTCGAAAGATTCAAGATGGAGTCTGCATCTGAGCTTGGCGTAAACCTCAAGCAGGGTTACAACGGCGACCTCACATCACGTGAAGCTGGTTCTATCGGCGGCCGTATGGTTCAGAAGATGATCAACTCTTACAAAATGCAGTAAGCACCTTTTGTAATATTATTCTTTGACCTGAATCATAGAAAATAACAAAAAGGAATACGGAAAGCTTTAACTTTCGTATTCCTTTTTTCTTTATATATTATTGTCCTGCTCAGGAATCTGATTTTGTCTGAATACGTACTTATTTGTAACCTTTATTGAAAGAGCAGCTATCATTATTCCAAGTATTGCTCCGCCAACTATATCTGTAGGGAAATGCACATAAAGATAAAGTCTTGAAAATGCTATCAATATCGCCATGCCAAAAGACGGAATTCCGATACGCTTGTCATAGTGATAAAGAATTGCCGCTGAACAAAAGCTTGAAAGAGTGTGCCCTGACGGGAAAGAGAAATCCTGAGGATTTGCAATAAGCATATCCTGCATTTCTACAATCCAACATGGTCTGTCACGCTGAACTGCGTTTTTAACAACCAGATTTCCTATAAGCACACCGAAAATAAGCCCTATCAGCATTGTAATGCTGCATTTGCGGTATTTTGCTTTCGTTGATATCACAAGTGCGATTACAACCCAGAATATACCCATATTACCGCACATTGTAACCATAGGCATAACTGCATCAAGAAAACCGTTTTTAAGATTGTTACGTATAAATTCAAGGACTTCAAATTCAAATTCCTGCAAAATCAAAACTCCTTCTCATCGGAAATTATTTCAGTACCGATTCTTGAATTGCGAAGTGCTTTGGTAATCCCTGCTCCATAACTATATTGAGTTCACCTTGAATGAGCGGCAGGAAATACTTTAAAGCGTTCTCGCTGATATTGTTCCCCGATGGCGTGATAAAATCATCAGGAAGAAATTTTTCGTTATTGGCAATATTAGCCGCATTTGTTGTTTCAATTACAACTGTATAAGGCATTTCGTTTACACGACGGAATACCATTACTTTACCAGTTTCGCCGTTAAGTGCACAGCTTACACCAGCTGAACCGATTGCCTCAGCTTCATCTATATCAGTTTTTGAGCATATATGTGAAGAACATCTCTGCATTACATTGAGTTCGATAGAACGCACCTTGCAGCCAATTTCCTTACGTACAGCTTCTTCAAGATACTTGCCGATACCTGACAGATACTTATGTCCGAAGTTATCGACTACGCCTGACTGAACGCCCTCAGGAACTTCAATACCCTCAGATACAGCAACAATAACGGCTTTGTGCTTAGCCATTTCCTGACGGACATCTCTCATGAATGCTTCGAGAGAAAAGCTTCTTTCGGGAACATATATAAGATGTGGTGCTGTTTCTCCCAGTGCATGAAGGACAGCACTTGAAGCTGTAAGCCAGCCTGCATGGCGTCCCATTACCTCAACTATAGTAACAGAGGGGATACTATATACAGAACTGTCACGTACAATCTCACGCATTGTAGCGGCTACATACTTTGCAGCAGAGCCGAATCCGGGGGTATGGTCAGTTATGCAAAGGTCATTGTCAATAGTTTTTGGTATACCTATAACCTTGATATCAGCATTTTCCTGTCGAAAATATTCTGAAAGTTTGTTTACAGTATCCATCGAATCGTTACCGCCTATGTAGAAAAAAGCACCTATCTGACGCTGTTCAAGAGTTTCGAGAATTTTCTTGTATACAGAATCGTCTTCGTTATAATCAGGCAGCTTATATCTGCATGAGCCAAGTACGGTTGACGGTGTTTGTCTGAGAAGCTCCATATCCTCGTTGGTAAGAATCAGAGTTTTCAAATCGACAAGGTGATTGTTGATGATTCCCTCGATTCCATTTACGGAACCAAAAATTGCGTCTATCTGGGCTTCCTTTAAAGCCTCTTTAAAAACACCGACCAGTGACGCATTTATAGCGCAGGTTGGTCCTCCGGACTGAGCAACAGCAATATTCATCATTAATTATCCCTCCAAAATTCTGAATTGCATACTATCAAAATTCAATATCTGCAATTCTGTTCTTTAATATTATACTATATATTTTGCTTCTTGTCAATGTAAATACCTTTTTTTGCGTTATTTAATTCAAAAATCCCACTTCAACACGACGAAGTGGGATTTTTGCTGTTATTTGATTTTGAAAACCTTTGTTTCGCCGTTTGTTGTTTCAATTTCAAATGCTACACTTTCTGCTTCTGAAAAAGTAAATGGTTCATAGTTAAGACGACAGAAGAAAGTTGTTCCTTCACTTCCTATATTTACATGGTTATACATATATTCATAGGGATAATGATAAGCTTCTTCATTAAACTCGATAAATTGCATAATTTCACCGTCTACAACAAGCTTAATGGGACATTCCTCAGCTACTGGCTCATAGGCGTTTTCAGATTTAAGATTAAGAATATCGCGGACTTTCAGTTCACCAATAAAATACTCATCGGAAATTACCTCTCCTTCTACTTCAAGGATATCAGGTGCATTATAAACAAAACTTATACTTGCCTGATAATCAGATAAATGAGAGTCTTCAATAATGCATTGAACACCATTTATTTCCACTACTTCCTCATATTTCTGATACTCAATTTGTGAAAGCTTTGATAAATCGGGGACAAATTCCATGCTGAGTTCAACTGATTCTTTTTTTTCGATTCCGTTATTAATATATGTTACTTCGCTTATTCGCATTATGAGGCTTTCGGAATCAATTTCATACAATCCGCAGCATGGCAGATTTCTCACATTGAAGAAATAAACAGGATTTCCACCCTCATCAGTGTCAGCAATTCCGTTAATGGTAAACGTTGCATACTCATCAAGATTCGTAATTGTATTTTCAAGTACGCTGACCTCAATTGCCATGCTGTCAAATGTCATATCCGTTTTTGGTCTTGCGGCTATGAGTGTATATGTCTCATCGATATCCCCCATAAATGCCATAGCTTCAAATGAGATATTATCATTTTCACAGCTTACATCAAGTTCCTGATACTGCCCTTTGATGTACTTATCCGCGGATATTTCATCTGAAAATCCCCCACGAAGTATCTCCACAATATTGAATGTTCCTGTAATTGCTCCTACGGTCAAAGCGCTTGCCATACAGGCAGCAGCCGCGGCAAAGGAAACTGCTATTGTTCGTTTGAATGAAATTTTCTTCGGTTTTTGTTCTGTTTCGGCATAAGCGGCTTTGTAAAGGTTTTCTTTCCAGCTGTCAGGTGTTTTTATACTGTCAAAAGCTTTTTCAAGTCTTTTCATGACAAAACCTCCTCCTTATTTTCATCGGTCAATAGCTCCTTTAGCATCTCTCTGCCGCGTTTTAGCCTGCTTTTAATTGTATTCTCTTTGCCATTGAGAATTGAAGCAAGCTCAATTACGGAGTATCCCGCGTAATAATAGAGATATATGACCTCTCTGTATTTTTCGGGCAATGTCATAACGGTGTCAAGAATTGTTCTGTCTTCCATTTCGATACTGCAATCGTCTGCGAAAGAGAGAGGCTCCGTTTTATGACGGCTAAGAAAACGGAATCTGTTTTTACACTCGTTTACCGCTACTCTTATAAGCCACGATTTGAGATATTCAGGCTCCTCTGTCAGCATTTCTTTATTTTTGAACAGCTTTAAGAATACATTCTGATAACAGTCCTCGGCATCATGTCGGTTTCCGAGGCGAACCAGACACAATCCTGTTATCATATCCGAATATTCTTCTACTGCCTTTTCAAACAGCTGTTTAGTTTCAGCGTCAGTCATTGTTTTCCTCCCCTTTCATAAGTAATACACCGCAACGGGTGTAAAGGTTGCACGGAAAAAATAAATTTTTTTGTGCGTTTTTTGTTAGTTTAAAGCTATAAATTCAATATCATTTTCCTTGGCATATTTTTCAGCGGCTGTGTTTTTGTAACCTTTAATAATAAAGTCATCATTCAGTTTATACTCAGATGTATCTATGCCGTCAATTATCTCGCCCCCAAGCATATAATACCCAAAAGCATAATCCCCAATTTCTGTTACTGATGCAGGTATAGTTACTTCATCAAGAGCGTTACATTCTAAAAATGCACGTTCTTTAATAATTTCAAGATTATCGGGAAATGTTATTTTTTCAAGAGAAGTACAATATGAAAATGCATCAGTCCAAATCTCTTTAAGCTGTTTCGGAAGTGATATCTCTTTCAGCGAACAACATCCAATAAATGCTCCCGAAGAAATTGAAGTAACATTATCTGGTATATCAATTTTTTTAAAGTTTTGGCAATGGTCAAACATATTAAAAGGAATCATATCTTTAATTTCGGAATAATCATGAATACTAAGATAACTTTCATATGAAGTCCAATTTATACATTTAAGCTTTTCCGGCAATTTGACCGATACAAGTTTATCACAATTTGCGAAGATATCTGATGCCATACATTCAACACTGTCAGGAATTTCGATATAAGTGATATTTTTGCATAAGCTAAACGCACCTAAATCGATAAATCTGATTGTATCAGGAATATTAATCTCTTCTGCTTCACAGACTGAAAAGGCATGCGCGGCAATTCCTTCAACTTTATGTCCAAATATTTTCTCGGGAATATCAACTTTCTTTACTTTATCTTTGCAGTCTGTAATTACCGCATAATTGTCTTTTATCTCATAATCAAGATAATACAGCGGATGTTTGGGAATAATGATTGCTGCGGCAATTCCTATTACGGCAATTGTGCCGATTATAAACTTGGTTTTCTTTTTCATTTTATAGTCTCCTTACCACTATTAATCAAGAAGTATAAATTCTATACCATTTTCCTTGGCGTATTTTTCTGCGACTGAGTTTTTAAAGCCATTTATGATTATATTATTATTGTAAATTGAATCTAATCCAAACATTTCTCCTTCGTCAAACACTTGCACTTGGGTGGATAGTCCTATAGATTTGTTACCTATAACTTTTACTGATGCAGGAATAATTATCTCCTTTAAATTGTCACATACATAAAACGCTTCTTCTCCAATTGTTTCCACAGTATCGGATAATATAACTTCTTGCAACTCAGGGCAATACATAAATGCACATTCACTTATTGTTTTTACACCGTTTTCAAATTTTACTGCTTTAAGATTTGGAGAATTATAAAAAGCCTTTTCCTCAATTATTTTTATATGTTCAGGAATAACAATATTTTCAAGTTTATAGTTGTAAGAAAATGCAAACTCCCCTATTATTTCAGTATCAGGATGTATCTCAAATTTTTCCGCTGTTTCGGGATAAAATACAAGTTTTTTATAATCATTTGTATAAATAGCATCATTGTATTTTATAAAATTTGGATTTGTACTATTTATACTCCAGTTTTCAAGATTTTTACATTTTTTAAAACTGGAAGCATTGAAGTTAATAAGCTTGTCTGGAATGATAACCTCAGAAAGAGAAGAACATTTCAAAAATACGCAGTTTTCCAGTGTTGTTAATTCACTATTCGGCAGTAGTGCTTTTTCAAGAGATGTACAGTTTGCAAATGCTTTGTATTCTATAATCTCGACACTGTCAGGAATTTTAATTTCTTTAAGCGAAGAACAATTTTCAAAAGCATGAGCGTCTATTTTTTTAAGCGAGTTGGGAAATTCAATTTCTTTGAGATTTTTACATCCTTCAAAAGCGTTCATATCTATATATTTAATACTTTTGGGAAGATTAATAGTTTTGACGTTTGTACAATTACAAAACGCGTATTGATTTATACTTTCCAGATTATCTGGCAGGGATATTTTTCTGAGATTTGAACAGTTACAAAACGCATAATTGTCTACTACCTTGACAGAATCGGAAATATCAACGTAAGTTAAAAGCTTTTTGTCCATAAATGCTGATTGCTCTATTTTTCTTACAGGTAATCCTTCAATTTTATCGGGAATTTTCGCAATTACTACATAATTTTTGCAATTTTTTATGCGTATACAATCTTCATCGTAAATTTGTCCGTTTGCCATGTAGTAATCGCTGACTTCGTATTCCAGATAGAACTGGGGCGTGTTTAATATTACAATTCCGCATAACAACACGATAGCCGCAATTACACCAATAATAAGCTTGTTTTTCTTTTTCATATTAATTCCACCTTTATATTTTTTGTGAAACAACTTTCACTATATATAACACACTTGAAATTTACAAAAAGTTGCATATGTCTTATTAATATCGATAATAATCATATCATATAAAGTAAAATTTGTCAATATAATCATATTGTAATCACCAATTATTCCTATAAATAAACAAAGACCATTATAGAAAAGGTGGTCCTCGTTCATAAATTTTCGTGGTGCAATTCAAACTCATATCCCAAAAAGCCGTCCGGAATTACTCTCGGACGGCTTATATATTTTTGTTTTAATAAGCAATATTTGAATTAATTTCTGTTCCGCCCCATTCTACTACAGTAAAGCCTTTTCTTTCAAAAGTGCTGAGTTCCTGTGGTTCAATATCAACAGCAGAATCAAGAGAAATATAAGTCATAAATATGCGGAGAATGCTGTCAGGTGAAGGTGTAATATTCAGCTTTGCAGACTCAGTATATGCATCACCCTGGAATGCAATGAGATTGTACACATTATGTTCCATTAAAGGCAGCCAGTATACGATAAACTCATTCATTTCCTGTTCTGTAAGTCCCATATATGTGAGCTTTTCTTTGAGGAAGCTTTCAGTATCTTCGCCTGCAACGCAGAATCCCTTTGAAAAATCAAATCTTGTGCGGCAGTTTGCAGCGTCCCAGAACAGATACTTATGATTTGAACCGTCTGCCTTATTTACAAGTGAACCGTCGGGATATGCTGTAACATCCCAGCCATTGTTATACTTCGGATATGTTGTCGCAAGGTCTGATTCTGTCAGTTCAAGCTCAACATGAACATCCGTTTCCACTTCGGGGTAAAGATAGATTACAGGCTTAGCAATATATGCATCAAAATAAACTGTGGGAGTTTCATTGTCTTCCTCATATATTCTAATCCAGCCGGATTGTCCCTCATATTCTGTAAACACCCAATAATCATTATTGTTCTGATAACCTAACTCATTGAGGCGTTCGTTCTGCGGTATAACATCAATGACATCATAGCTTTCATCCGGTCCTGAATATAAATTCAGACTTTCTGCCACAACATAAAACGGAATTGTGTACACAGGGGTAACATCAGGTTCAACATAGTTTGCGTTAATATTTTTGACTAATTCGCTTCTCATAAGACATAAATCGAACACATCAAGTTTGCCGTCAAGACAAAAGTCACCCTGAGCACCATTCCAGATTTCAACATCAGCTGCTCCGAGAAGCCACTTCTGTAATGTTACTACATCTGCAACGCTGAAAGCATCGTCGCCGTTTATATTGCCTGAAACCGTAATCTTTATTCTGAATATAAGATCCATTGATTCGTTGCTGTAATAAATAACCTCTGGTTTATATTCGGTAGCAAATTCAAACATATCGGCATATTTGTAAAACTGTGCCAACTGATTATTGTCAACTATACAATAATTTGAATCAGCAGTATAAAATGGACCTGTATATGACCAATCGCCGGGTACATCCGGATTCTCGAAACCAATATTTGTTCCAAAGTGGAAGTTGTGAAATTTCAACACTTCGTCAGGAATTAACTCCCCTGTATCCTCGTCGTATATAATAACTCTTGTTGCACCGTCGGGAAGAATCGGATCGGGATAGCTTTTGTAGCTCAGATAGCAGTTTACATTAATGTGTTTTTCTTCTTCGGCTGTGACTTCAAATCCTTCAAAATCATAGTAGCCGTCTTCTGTTCTTATATCGAAAGAATAACTGCAATTTGGATCGTAGGCTCTGGTTGAATTAATAACGCATGGATTGGAGTCAATCGGAAAAAGCTCACTGAGACAAGGTTCGTCGGGAGTAGGTTGAATCGTATTTTTCAGAAATGATGAGTTTTCGGGAACGTCAATGAGCTCTCCTGTAGCTTTATCTATAAATGTTATAATGGTACTTCCGTGTGAACAGTCAACAATTTCAGAGCAGTTGTTTTTTATGTTATATCTTCCGTTTGTTATATCAAAAGGAGCTTCATCTGACCAGTGCCTGCGGACCGACCATTCCACGTTAACCAGACCGTCTTTTATCGGCTCATATACCATAACAGAGGAAGAACCCTGTCCGTCGACAAGCTCTACCTCTGAACGCAAATCAAATCCGTTGCAGTCAGATTCCATATAATATTCAATTGCACCCTCACCGCTTTGTTCCATTTCAAGAGAAGCTCCCGTGCTTGCATTCACACTTGCACAGTATGCGATATACGGAGTGTGAGTATAAGGATTTGAATAAACACAGGCAGCACTGGAAGCAAGCGTAGATTCATGACTGTAGCTTTTAAGCCAAGTATACTCAGCAGGGCAGTCGGGAAGCCAGTTGTAAATATCAGTTTGTTCAATGAAACCGCTTGGATTTTCAAAGGTGAATGTATCAATTATCTTTTTCTTATAACCTGCACCAAGGTCTTCTATCCATTCTACCGTCAGGTCGTGTCCCTCCAGCACTCGGAACATCTGGACTTTAAAGATATACTGAACTTCGCTGTTTGCATAATTTTCAAAAAAGCTGTAATCGTCCGTAGGAATACCTAATTTATTGCATAATTCTTCATATTCCGCAAGAGCTTTATCATCATTCGGGTCAGGCAGTTCAGGGATTTCAAGTTCAAATACCGCAGGACTTGTACAAGCAGGTGTGTTAATCATTGCCATACTGCCTGAATAAGATGTTATGTATATATCTTTTTCATCTGAACGCATTGGTTTTACAATACAAATGAAATTATCCTCTACGTGAGTTTTTCCGTAGGTGTTATAGAATTCCATTGCATCGATAAAATTCATTGGCGTCCAGTCGGGCAGAGTGCCGATGACAGAATCCATTGAGGGTTGTTCAGCAGCAGCTACAGGCGGTATTGTTACCGCAGATGTAATCATCATACCTGCTGTTAAAAAGGTTAATAATCTTTTTTTCATACCGATTCCTCCATTCTTAATTAAAATGCGTAGATTTGTGAAATATTTTTATAGGGAGTCCCTATACTATAATTATACAATCACATTTTTTTATTGTCAATAGAAAGTTTAAAATTATATGAGAAAAACCAGAAATATATTTAACTTGCGGCAAAACCATTGAATTTTATATAGTTAAGCTGTATCTTTTTTAAGGAATTTTTTGAAATTCTCAGCCATTTCATCTGGGATTATACTGTACATATTGTGCCCTTTATCTGTAACAGTGTACTCTGCGCCAATTTCCTCGGCATACTTAATAGCATATTCTTTCCATGAACCCTGCTTCATAGGCGCTTTAAAGTCACTTATATAAAAATATGCAGGAACTTTAAGCTTTCCCGTTGCACCAGCCTTTTCGGCATTAGATACAAGGAGAAGATTTTCTTCAAATACTTCTTTATTTGTGAGGTTTTTATAGAACAAATCCTCATAAAGCTTTTTTTCTTCATCGGTCAAATGATTTGAGGACATCATTCCCGTTATATCTACTGTAAATTTTTTAGTAAGTTTTGCAAGCAATCCTCTTTTTTGAATTTTTGCTAAAAGCTTTTTATTGCGTTCATTCATCACCTTAAATTTATCAGGTGTCATAACCTTGCCCATTTCAGCTGCTGTATCAGGAAGCCCCATGTCTATACTCAGTACAGCTTTAATTTCATCGGGATATGTATTTGCCCAGTATATCGCTTCAAATCCCGAATAAGAATGCGGCGCAAGTACATATGGTGGATTTATTCCCGCAAGTTTTAAAGCCTCACGGCTCTCGTTCACCATATTTTCAACAGTACGCTCCGTATCAGTACTTTCACTCATACCATAGCCTGCCTTTTCTACAACAGCTATCCTGTATTCGTCTGATAATCTGCGGTACAAAGGGCTGTATTCAAGCACAGGAGAAGTTACACCTGCACCCGAAAGAAAAACAATAGTTTCATTTCCACTGCCCTCAGTATATACGTTGATTTTGCCTTTTCCAATATTATATTTTATTCCATAATTTACTGCCATTGTTTATGCTCCTTATGTAGAGATAATTTTAGAGATTCCATTCAGTTATTTTTGAATCTGCTGAGAAACTGTTTCGTTCTTTCCGAAGCGTTCTCACCGAATAATTCTTCTGGCGTACCCTCATCAGCAATAACGCCGCCCTCCATGAATATAATATGGTCGGCAACATCACGGGCAAATCCCATTTCGTGCGTTACAATTACCATTGTCATACCCTCGGAGGCAAGGTCTTTGATAACCTTTAAAATTTCACCTGTCAGCTCTGGGTCAAGAGCAGATGTAGGCTCATCGAAAAAGAGCATTTCCGGCTGTAAAGCTAAAGCACGTGCAATTGATACACGCTGCTGCTGTCCGCCAGACAGTTCACAGGGATATGATTTTGCTTTATCTGCAAGTCCCATTTTCCCCAGCAGCTCCATAGCAGTTTTTTCAACCTCTGCTCTGTTCTTTTTCAGCACACGTACAGGAGCTTCTGTAATATTTCGTAAAACGTTCATATGAGGAAACAGATTAAAATTCTGGAAAACAAGTCCGATATTCAGTCTGATATCACGTAAAACCGATGAAGACGCATACACTGTTTTGCCATTATCATTTTTTATCAGCATCTCCTTGCCGCATACATTAATCTCTCCGCCGCTTGCCTTTTCAAGCTGATTTATACATCTGAGAAGAGTGGATTTTCCGCTTCCCGACGGTCCGATTATCGCCCATACCTCTCCTTTTTTCACATTAAAAGATATATCTTTTAAAACTTCTGTTGAACCAAAGCTCTTTGAAAGATTTCTTACTTCAAGCATTGACATATACACCCCTCCTTATTTATAGTAATCCAGCTTTTTCTCAATTGCCGCTGATACAACTGTAAGAATCATAGCAAGGACAAAATAGAAAAGTCCTGCAATGAAAAGAGGCATAAGGGAGCTGTAATTCTGCATTTGCTGCTTTGCTTTAAGAGTAATTTCCGCATAAGCAATAACGTTAGCAAGTGAAGTATCCTTGATAAGCGTGATAATCTCATTTGAACTTGCGGGAACTACTCGTTTAACAACCTGCGGCAGAATTATATGAAAAAATGTCTGGAATTTATTCATACTCAAAGCTGCAGCAGCTTCATATTGTCCTTTAGGTATTGATTCAATACCGCCTCGGAAAATCTCTGCAAAGTACGCCGCATAATTAAGCGTAAATGCAACAATAACAGCATTGAACATAAAAGTTTCGCCCTGAATATTTATGCCATTCAGAATATTCAATATAAACTGTGGCAGATTTTTCGCTTGTTTAAGCATAGGCACAGCGTAATATGCCACGATTATCTGGAGCATAAGCGGAGTACCGCGCATGATGAGTATGTATATATTTGTAAGCCATGAAACAGGCTTGAATTTACACATTTTAAGCAATGCCACAATCATTCCCAGAGGAATTGAATACAAGAGTGTAAAACCAAAAATTTTCAGTGTAGGTCCAAGATACTCTAAAAGTATCAAAAAGACCTTTTTTATTTCTTCTCCTGACATAAAAATACCGCCTTTATTTATTATTTTTCGACAATTTAGTGTACTACTATTATAACATATTATCGCATACAATTGCAAGCTATTTTTTCGAAATCTTCCTATTAACTGCAAAACCTGCACAAAGCCCTGTAAACGTCCCTGCAATACATCCTGAAAGTATGAGAAATGGCAGATACGACATAATGGCAGAAGTACCGGTAATTGCAACTGCGGCTGCAATCTGCCCGACATTGTGAAGAATTCCGCCCACTGCACTGCACAGCCACACATACTTCGCAGGAATGATTCGCATAAAACATATCATCACTACCAGCGAAAAAAACGCACCCGAAAGGCTGTACAAAATTGCTGAAAAGTTACCGCTGAAAATCGCTCCTATAATTATTCGTGAAAGTGTAATGAATATCGCGTCCTGCCATGTGTATTTATATAAAGCATAAACTGTAATTATATTGGCTAATCCTGCTTTAATTCCGGGAATTGCAATAAGGTCAGGCAGTTGAAGTTCCACAATAAATATAACAGAAGCAAACGCAGTCAGCAGGGCAAGCCGTGTAATTCTTTCAGTTTTCATCGTCCCAAACCTCCAGAGAATACTTGCTGAGATTTTCAAACTGAGCTGATATATCCTCAGAAATCACAATATTTCCGTTTTCTTCAACAAGAATAACAGAAATATCACTCTGAGATTTCAGATACTCCTCTGTTTTTTCTCTGCCCATAATAAAAAAAGCTGTAGAAAGAGCATCGCAAACAGCACCGCTGTCTGCAATGACGGTTACTGAAACAAGTCCGTTTTCCGCGGGATAGCCGTTGGAAGTGTCGATAATATGGCAGTAATTTTTGCCGTCCTCTCCTGTAAAATAACGCTGATAATTCCCCGATGTAACAATTGATTTATCACTGACTTCAAGTATTCCGAGGAATTCGTCAGGCGAAAATGGATTTGCAACAGCTACATTCCACATTTCACCGTCAGACTTTTCACCAACAGCACAGACATTTCCACCAAGATTTATCAGCGCGGATTCTACTCCGTTTTCATAAAATATTTCTGCTATTTTGTCAGCTGTATATCCCTTTGCTACTCCCCCGAAATCTATCTGCACATTTTCGGGAAGTGTAATGCTATTTTCATTTACGCTGACAAAATCGTAACCTACTTTTTCAAGCAATTCGGAAATACGCGTATTATCAGGGATTTTATAATTACCCGTTGTAAAGCCCCATTCTTTCAAAAGCGGATAAACAGTAATGTCAAATGCTCCATCAGTTTTTTTTCCCATATCCAGAGAAAACCTTATAATCTCCTGCATATCGTCGCTGACAGCAACAGGCTCTCCGAAAGAAGAGTTTATTTTATAACATTCACTATTTTTATATGTTACAGAAAGCAACGATTCAAGGCGATGTATTTCCTCAACAGCTGAATCAAGAGCGATATCGGCATTTTCGCCGTAGGCTTTGAGATTCATGTATGTATCCATAGCAAAAACATCACGGCTTTGAACTTCCATATCTTTTCCGCATCCACAGAATAAAAAAGGGAAAATAACAGCAAACAGCAGCTTTTTCTTCAATAACATCACCTCAGATTCATAAAAAAGCTTCTGTATACACAGAAGCTTTAAAACAAAATGATATAAAAAATCCGCCTTGCCGTTCATATAGCGAATAAAACCCGCACGAAGCAGGTGGGTAAACGCCCGAATGATTCTCGCTCCCTTCGTCCGCATAAGCGGGAGGTCTGCAGTCCACAAACGGAGCTGAATTCCCTTATAAGAAGTGTTGGATTATAAAAACTATAATATATCGAACAAGGCAGAAATTTTATTTCTTTTATGTATATATTATACCACACTTTTTTGAAAAAATCAAGGGTTTTCTAAAAATTTCACAATAAAATCTCATTAAACAAATATATTCACTAATTTCAATAAAACTTTTTCTTGTTTTGTTGTAACAAAAAAGCACGCTTAACGCGTGCTTTAATTGGCGTGCCTGAAGGGATTCGAACCCCTGACCTACTGGTTCGTAGCCAGTCACTCTATCCAGCTGAGCTACAAGCACATTGCCCTCACAACAATATATATTATATCACTTTTGCCATTCAATGTCAAGCACTTTTTTTATATTTGTAAGAATCCACAACAGCACTATACATTCACCGATTATTTAGTAAACTTCGCTGTTTTTCATGATTTACTATTGACAAATGACTATTTTTCCTGTATAATATATAAAGTGTTCAGGACAAGAACACAGATGAGACATTAGCTCAGTCGGTAGAGCATACGCCTTTTAAGCGTAGGGTCGAGGGTTCAAATCCCTCATGTCTCACTTTCAAACTCTGCAGTCATTCGATTGCAGAGTTTTTTTGTAGTGATTCACTGTATATAAAAGGGAGCAGCACGCTCCCTTTTGTTTTTATTCTGTCATCATTTCCTCAAACATATCAATATATACCTTGGCAGAAGCTTCCCAACTGTAATCACAGGCCATTGCGCGATGTACAAGCTCAGCCCATTTCTCTTTATTTTCGTAATCCGCTTTCGCACGGCATATTGCATCAAGCATATCATCTGCATTATATGTCAGGAATGTAAATCCATTTCCGTCAATACCGCCATTATCACGTACAGTATCCTTTAAACCTCCGGTTTTGCGCACCACAGGAATTGTTCCATATCTCATAGCTATCAACTGTGCAAGGCCGCAGGGCTCACTTTGAGAAGGCATGAGGAATATATCAGCACCGGAATAAATTTTTCTGGCAAGTTCAGGGTCGAATTGAGTAGATACAAATACTCTGTCAGGGTAACGGCGTGACATTTCAATGAAAAACTCCTCATATATCCTTTCGCCGCTTCCAAGAACAGCAAATTTTGTTCCCATAGCCACAAGCTGTTCAAATACACAGCGGATAAGGTCTATACCCTTGTGCTTAACCAATCTTGTTACAATACCAATTATAATCCCCTCATCATCTGCAAGACCAAGTTCACTAAGCAGAGCTTTTTTGCACTCTGCCTTTCCCGATACATCGTTTTTGGAATAGTTACAAGCAATATACGGGTCAATTTCAGGATTATACATATCCATATCTATACCATTTAGTATTCCTGTCATACGTTCCTGTTTTGTCACAAGTATGCGGTCAAGTCCGTGAGCATACCACGGGTCAAGAAGCTCTTTTGCATATGTGGGAGATACCGTTATAATTTTATCAGCTGTTTCAATCGCACCTTTCAGCATATTTATATAACCGTCATATTCAAGAAGACCTGCATTATAAGGCGGAATTCCCATAAGCTCATTGAGTACCTCCATACCATATCTGCCCTGATACTCAATGTTATGAATTGTAAATGTTGTTTTTAGTTTATCGTATCCCTGCTGATACTTGTAATATAATCGATAATACACAGGTATCAAAGCTGTCTGCCAGTCATTGCAGCTTATAATGTCGGGAGTAAATCCGATATGCTTGAGCATTTCGAGAATCGCTCTTGCAAAAAAAACAAATCTTTCACAATCATCATAAAAGCCGTACATTCCTTCACGCTTGAAATAGTATTCATTATCTATAAAATAATAAGTAATCCCATTTTTCTTTGATTTTAAAATTCCGCAATACTGCTTGCGCCACGAAACGTCAACAGTAATATTGGCTACAAATTCCATATGCAAACGCATTTCATCTGTTACAGATTTATAAAGTGGAATTACAACAGCACAGTTATGACCTCTTTCAGCAATTGCCTTAGGCAGTGAGCCCATAACATCGCCAAGACCGCCGGAAGCTGCATATGGAACAGCTTCACTTGCCGCAAAAAGTATATTCATGTAATTTATATCCTTTCAGTATTTCAATAATCATTAAAATTGCATAATCAAAAAGCAGGGAACATCTGCTCCCTGCTTTCATAACAATCATTATGATAACATTATGTTATCAATCCTTGATTTTGCTGTTCTTAGGAACATATAACGGACAACTCAATGAAGCAGTAAGAGACTTTCCATCACATATTTCGACATTTTTATCTGATATAATAGATGATACCATACAATTTTCACCGATAACAGTACCCTGCATAATTACAGAATCCTTGATTACCGCGCCCTTTCCTACCTTTACACCTCTGAAAAGTATTGAATTCTCAACTGTTCCCTCGATAATACAGCCGTCTGCAATAAGGGAATTGTTGATTTGTGATTCAAGACCGTATTTTACAGGTGCATTGTCGCCAACTTTAGTGTATACAGGCGTTTTGTACTTGAATAAAGCATTTCTTGTGTCAGAATCAAGAAGCTTTCTGTTAGCCTCATAATAACTGATAGGACTATCAATGCGCATAAACATACCGTCATGCTCATATCCCATAATTTTATATTTACTTTCCTTATCCTGAAGAATCTTTCTTGTAAAGCTGTAGCTGTTGTCACTTCTTGCATCAAAAACAATCTGTCTCAACAAATCCTTACTGATAATAAACATTTCCAGCCACTGATTACATTCTCCCTTTATACGAGGCGCAACAAGCACATCTCTGAGTGTATTATCCTCCTCAAATTGAAGAATTGTAGTACTTCTGTTCTTGTCTCCATCGTAAGTACCCTTGCCGTAAACAAGTGTGATGTCCGCGCCGCTTTCCTTGTGCTGAGAAAGTACAGGGGCAAAATCTATAGTTGTTACAACGTCACAGTTAGTCATGATGACATACTGTTCCTTTGAATGCTCAACAAAGCTCCAGATATTGCTGAGAGCTTCAAGTCTGCCATTGTATATTCCACCGCCCGTCTGGCTGTATGGCGGCAAAAGGTGAAGTCCACCCTTTTTACGTGAAAGGTCCCAGTCGCGTCCTGAACCGATATGGTCAAGAAGCGAACCGTAATTCGCCTTTGTAATCACGCCGACTTTTGTAATTCCCGAATTTACAAAATTCGAAAGAGGAAAATCTATAAGTCTGTAACGACCGCCGAATGGTATTGAACCCATTGTTCTGCGTTCTGTAAGGTCATTTACAAAGGATTCATGCATACTTGAAAAAACAAGTCCTAAAACATTATAATTAACACTGCTCATATTTAAAACCTCCCGATTGCACTCAGATATTTTCGCTTACAATCTCTGTAGGTTCTACAGATTTGCCGCTTGATACTGTTACATTATGACCAACGACTGCAATTCCCCAGCCGTCCTTATCTTCAACCTGTTCGGGACGTTTGCCAATATGTGCTCCACTCTCGATAACACAGTCACTTCCGATAATTGCATATTCAACTACCGCGCCGGATTTGATAACAGCTCCGGGCATAATTATACTGTAATTAACAACCGCATCCTTTTCCACAGTAGCTCCGGCAAAGAGAATAGAAAAGTCCACAGAACCGTCCACATTGCTTCCCTCGGCTATCATTGAATTTTCAACATGAGCATTTTTTCCGATATACTGAGGCGGCATATAGCTGCTTCTGGAATAGATTCTCCAGCTCTTGTCGTGAAGGTCAAGAGGAAGTGCAGGGCTGAGAAGATCCATATTTGCTTCCCAGAGTGAATCGAGTGTTCCTACATCTTTCCAGTAACCCTCAAATTCATAAGCAAAAAGTCTCTGGTCATCACGAAGCATAGAGGTAATGATATCCTTTCCAAAGTCCTTTGACCAGCTCTCCCCTCTTTCACGCTTAGCATTGGCATCTTTCTCGTTTTCAATGAGGTACTTTTCAAGCTTTTTCCAACTGAACACATAAATACCCATTGAAGCAAGAGTAGACTTTGGCTCCTTGGGCTTTTCAACGAAATCCGTAACCTTGTTGTTTTCGTCACAAATCATTATTCCAAAACGTGAAGCCTCTGCAAGCGGAACGTCAATTACAGATATTGTACAATCTGCATTATTGGCAATATGGAAATCAACCATTTTGGAATAATCCATTTTATAAATATGATCGCCGCCTAAAACAACCACATATTCAGGGTCATAACGTCTTATAAAATTCATGTTCTGATATATTGCATTCGCTGTACCCTCATACCATGACGCGCCTGCCTGTGATTCATAAGGAGGAAGAACATGAACTCCACCATTCATTCTGTCAAGGTCCCATGGCTGACCATTTCCGATATACTCATTAAGTACAAGGGGCTGATACTGCGTAAGAACGCCTACTGTATCAATACCTGAATTTGTACAGTTTGAGAGAGGAAAGTCAATAAGACGGTATTTTCCGCCGTAGGGAACAGCGGGCTTTGCAACATTTTTTGTAAGAGCATACAATCTGCTTCCCTGACCGCCAGCCAGAAGCATTGCAACTACTTTTTTCTTTGTGTACATAATATAGTCCTCCTGAACTTACTGCTATCCGTAATTTTACGACCAGCGGACAGCAGCACGACCGTCTGAGCCTGAACAACAGCTCAGTTTATTATTCTTCATCAATCAGATGATTTTTTACTTTTTGAAACTGTCTTTTTCGTTTTGACAGTATTTATGCTTTCATCAGCTTTAACGCTCTTTTTTCTTGTAGTTGTTTTGAGGTACATTACAGAAAGAGGCGCAATTGTCATTGAGATACTGTTTTCAAATCCATGCATTGGAATCTTTTCAGATTTGTATGACTTAGATGAAAGATTACTTCCGCCAAACTCCTCGGCATCTGTATTGAAAACAACTTTGTATGTGCCCTTTTTGGGAACACCGATACGATACTCGTCACGCTGTACAGGAACAAAGTTGCAAACAGCTATAATTTCATCGCCATTATCATCAATTCTTCTGAATGTTACAACGCTCTGCTTATAATCATCATTGGAAATCCAGCTGAAACCGCTCCATGAATCATCGCATTGCCACAAGGGTGAATTTTCCTTGTAGAATTTGTTAAGTTTCTGATTAAACAGTGATATCCGCTTATTAAAAGGGTTATCATCCACAAGCTCCCAGTCAAGTCTTGACTGATAATTCCATTCATTATACTGAGCGAATTCCTGACCCATGAAAAGATGCTTCTTTCCTGGATGAGCCATCATATACGCAAGGAAAGCCCTGTATGATGCAAATTTATTTTCACCCTCACCAGGCATTTTGTTAATGAGCGAACACTTGCCATATACAACTTCATCATGAGATATGGGAAGAATATAATTCTCGGAAAATGCATAAAAGAATGAAAATGTAATTTTATCATGATTGAATGAACGATAGATAGGGTCAAGAGACATATAACTGAGCATATCGTTCATCCAGCCCATGTTCCACTTGAAATTGAATCCGAGACCGCCCATATCAGTTGGCTTTGTAACAAGAGGCCATGCCGTGGATTCCTCAGCAATCATCAGCGCGTCGGGATGCATTGAGAATACTGCCTCATTAAGCTTTTTCAGAAAATCAACAGCTTCAAGATTTTCATTACCGCCGTGTATATTAGCAGCCCATTCACCATCACGTCTGTCATAATCCAAATACAGCATTGATGCAACAGCGTCAACTCTCAGACCGTCAACGTGCATTTCGGTAAACCAGTAATTTGCACTTGATATTAGGAACGAGCATACTTCAGAGCGTCCATAATCAAAAACTCGTGTTCCCCACGCCTTATGCTCACGTTTGCGTTCATCGGTATACTCATAACAGCAGGTGCCGTCAAATTCGTACAGTCCGGGAGCATCTTTTGGAAAATGTGCAGGCACCCAGTCAAGAATTACGCCAATTCCTGCTTCATGAAACATGTCAATCATGCGTCTGAAATCATCGGGGGTACCATATCTTGAAGTAGGCGCAAAGTAGCCTGTTACCTGATATCCCCATGAGCCGTCATATGGGAACTCTGTAAGAGGCATCAGCTCCACATGGGTATATGACATTTTCTTTACGTAAGGAATAATCTTTTTTGCAAAATTTATATAGGAAGTAAAAACGCCTTCCTCGCCTGTATTGAACCATGAGTTTAGATGAACCTCATATATATTCACCGGACTTTTATAGATGGAACATTTTTTCTTTTCTTCAAACCACTGAGAATCGTTCCACTTATATTCGCTTTCAAAAATCTTTGTGGCAGTACCCGGGCGAGTCTCAAAATGCGAGCCATAAGGGTCGGATTTAAGCAGAACTCTGCCGTCCTTTGTTTCGATACTGTATTTGTAAATGTCAAATTGTTCCAGCTTTGATATTTCAACCTCCCATATACCATCTGCAATAAGCGTCATGGGATTCTTATTCCTGTTCCATTCATTAAAGTCACCGACAACGGAGACGCTCACAGCGTTAGGAGCCCATACTCTGAATGTATAACATTTACCGCGGCCTTTTTTTCTTGAATGAACCCCGAAGAATTTCCATGCCTCGTAATTTTTTCCCTGATAAAAGAGATAGAGCGGAAAATCATTGGGATTCTGTTTAATAACTGACATAATTCAGCCCCCTTTGCTAATGGCCGAATCGACAGAAAAGTACTGACGATTCGGTTTAAGACATATAATGATAAGTAACTATCATTCTGATAATTAATAATACAACATGAACAAACCATAATAATAAACAACTCGTCCATTTTATGCCCATAAATATTATACCAGAAACGGTAGAAATTATCAAGTTTTTTTGCAAATTTGCACAATAATTCAGTCAAAGACATAAATATTAATGTGGTTTTATGTGCAAATTGCCAAACTTCCAGGGGACTACAGTTAAATAGATTGTTAATACAATTCAACTATCAATAGTTTGTTATTATTTTATTAACAATATGTATATCATTATTTTTACGCGACCATTGATAAAATATGTATAAAACACGACGTTGAAAGATTTATTTTTTTACTATTTTTATACCGATAACAGTTACATCGTCAGGACGTGCAGAAGGATTAAACACACCTGCTTTTACAGTAATTTCTCTAACGATTTCACGTATATCATTTCCGCTAAGAAGCAGTTCTTTTATAAATAAATAGGCATTCTCAGTTATTCCGTCGGAAAACATAATAATTATATCCCCCTCCGAAAGTTTTTGCTCCGATATGGACAATTCAGCTTCTTCAACTATTCCAATAGGAAAAACAGGAGATGAAAGCTTTATAACATCATTTCCCTTGCGGATTATGGTGGGAGCTGCCCCTGATTTTACAGAAGTTGCTATACAGGTATCAAGGTCAAGTATAACTCCGTCGAGTGTTGCAAAAGATTCCTCACGGGATTTAGTAACCATAATTGAATTTACAAGCTTTACTGCCAGTTCCGGCTTCATACCGCTGCATACAAGGCGGCGAAAAAGTCCTATAACCATGTGCGAATCTACAGCCGCATTTTTTCCGCTTCCCATACCGTCAGATAATACGATATAACGCTTTCCAGTGCTGTCAAAAAAAGAAGCTGAACTGTCCCCGCTAAGTTTTGAACCTGCCGCGCATACCGCCGCAGAATGGATTTCAGCATCGTATATAGGCGGCTCATATATTCCGATTTTCAACTCTTTTTCAGAACTTACAGATGCAGAGGGTTCAAGACGAACGCCGAGGGTATCTGACAAAATACCGCATATTCTCTCAGATGATTCGGGAATTTCTCCGGCGCTGAAAAATATCTCTGCTGTCAGGCGGTTTGACGGTGTATATCCTGCCCAACAGCGCAGTATATTAATATTATGATTTCCAAGGGCTTCTTCTATATTCATGGAAAGTGACTGTGAATACCTTATATTATCCTTTTCACCTGAAACTCTGACAATATCTGCTATAATGCTAAACTGTTCCATAATAAGCCGTCGTTCATCGGAATAACGCAGATCCATAAGGCGCTGCGCAGTGGAAAGTCTGAAAAGTCTCTCGTATTCCTCAACAGCTTCTTTCTTGTTTATGCACTCCTCGGGAAGTATCGGAATTATTTCACCCGATATTTCTCCCATTTCCTCACGACATATTCCACGTCGATAACACATACCGCAGACATTGTTTTTGGGAGTTGATTCCTTGTACATCTTACGCTGAGCTGAAATAAGCGCCGCTGAAATTTTTGATGAATCACATCGTACTGCGTCAATTACATCTGAAAGGAAATTTGTTCTTACCGTACTTATATCAGGCTTCAATTCAGCACTTTCCCCTCCGACAGACAACCATTTTTCTTGATAATGAGGTGCGGCAGCAAGGAATAATGCCACACCGCAAACGATACTGAATGTCATTTCAGCCGTAATCGCTCCACCAGTGAAAACGACAAGCATGAACCCTGAAACCGAAAAAAACACGGCAGAAAGTAATATTCTTTCCCTGCCTGCAAATCCTGCAATCAATGCCGCTGCCGGAAGAATTGATGCGGCAGTTCCTGTTTCAGATGACGCTAAAAATGCTCCGCATACTCCAAGAGCACCGCATACCGCACCGCTGAATCCGCTGTAAAAATATGCTGAAAAGACTGCAACAGCTGATATGACAACAAGACCTGCATTTACAGCAATTGTATCAACAGAACAAAGAACAGCTGACAGTATAATATACACAACTCCGAGAAAACAGCCGTTTTGTCCACCGAGGTCTATTACTTTGCTTTTTTCATATTCCCTCCACAAAACGCATGCAGCATACGAAACAAATCCTGCAATAGCGCCGTAAATAGCATAAAAGAGCAGCTTTTGCGGAAATTCGCCAATCAGCACAGAGATAGCAGAGCCTGTAAGCAATACAGATGTGGCTGTAAGTATGCCAGCCGAAGTGGGACGACTAAAGATATGCGAAAACATTTTGGCTATTACAATAGTTGCCATTGCTCCAAGCTTTACAATACATCTCCCGACGTTATCCGTAAACATACACCTCAGAATAGCTCCGAGAAAAGCTGATGCGGCGTAAGGAAGATTTACCGCCCCTACCAGTGATATATCAGCAAACGATGCCGCACCTGCTATTGTGCCGCCTGAAAATATAAATCCTCCTGCAAATGCAAGAGCAACGCCTGCGGCTGTAGATATCATTTTTCTTTCCTTTATTTTTTTCAACACAAACATCTCCATTCAATCGGTGATGTTTCAATTATAACATAATTAATTGTTATATTTTGTCGTATACTATATTTTGAATTTAAAATATCTCCGTGTCATATCTTAAAACAGAAAATCTCTTATTATATGACAAAATCCGCACAAGTCTATAACCTGTGCGGATTAATTTAAGGCAACACCGCAAAGAACTTGTGCGACATTGCCTTAAAAGTTACACCTGTGCATTAAAGAGGTTTTTCAGTGCATACACTACATCATCTGAATCGGCATTAACACTTGCCGCTTCATTTATAGCCGAAAGCTTTCCAAGCTCATCAAGGTCTGCATTGTAACCGATTGTATATATGGGAATTTCAAAGGCTTTAATAATACCTGATACATCTTTAAGAGAACAACCTATATTTGTTACACCATCACTTAGAACAAACATCATAATTTTAGCGTCAGGATTTTCCTCTTTTGCTTTAATCAGCATATCTGCAGCAACAGCAACGCCGTCGAATGTTGCAGTACTTCCGAAAGGCGATATATCTTCAACAGCGCCGGTAAAGTACGCTCTCTGATTAATGTCAAACTTTGCTATAGGAAGATTAATACATACATTATTATTATATGTAACAAGTCCGATACTATTATCCTCACCTATATACTGTGAAGCATTTATGAGCGAACGTTTCAGCTGAACGATAGGCTCACCGTTCATACTTCCCGATGTATCTGCAACGAATACAGCTACAACTGGCTTTCCTGCATCTTTTTCCTCTTTCCATAGCTTCTGTGCGGAAATAAGTGATGTACCCTCGATTTCGGGGATATCTGATTTATAATCCTTAATCTGATTAAAGCCATATTTATCAGCAAGCTTCTGGGATTCGTCATTCTTGCAATACTCTATAAACATATCCAGTACTTCCTGTTCTTCGGAGCTGAGATCACCAAGAGAATACACAGGGTTGTTGTGCTCCACACCGAAAGGAATAAACTTATAATTTTTAAGCGAGGGGTCATTATACAAGGTCTGATTTTCCATAATAAAAGCATCAAGAGCACCCGATTCAGCAGCTTCACGCATCTGGAGCGTTGTATATGCCACAAATGGTACATTAGCCTGAAAATCTATAAATGATTCTACAGCCTTTGTACTAAGCATATCTGAACTGTCAAAACAATTTAGTGCTGATATAAGGAAATTAAGACCTGTTGAAGAAGCATAAGGATTAGTATAACCCATTGCTATTGTTCCGTCAACTGTTGCCTGAATTATGCTGTTAATAGAAACAGAATTGTATTTTTTCTCAATTTCGGTGTATGTCTCCTTATCAACAAGAATACCGGCAGTATTGCTTACTATACTCTCGTCTTCAAGTCTGATATCCGCGCCCTCAGCCTCAATCATTTTACCCCACAACTCATTTGAGGGAGTGAATGCCTGCGGAACGTATTTACCGGAAATAATATAGTCAACTGAAAGTCCCGAAGCAACAGGGCGAACAGAAACAGATACATCATATCCGTCTACTTCAAACTTTTCCCTGTTGAAATTTTCTGCAACTTCATTGAGCCAGCCATCAGTACCCTTGCTTGATTTTTCTGTTGATGAAAAAATCTCAATATCAATATCTCCTTTGCCGCTGACGCTGAGAGGATATTTTGTAATCTCAGGCAGTTCGTCAATAAGTGATGTACTGCCAATCTGAACCTTTGCTTTTCTGGGTTCAGCTGTAAGAATTTCTATTTCTTTAAGCAACTTAGGAAGGTCGTCCATTGCTTCTTCCTTGGAAATTTCCCTTTCGCTTTTGCCTATATTTTTTGTAAGTACAATACCGCCTCCGACAACGCCTGCTACAAGCACTGCCATAAGGCACATGGTACCTATTATTTTACCCTTGTTTTCCTGCATGATAATCCCTATCCTTTCTTAACTCACATATTGAAATCGTCAAATCTGTCTCCTACGCCATTTGTACGTATGTCCCTGAGAGAATCTGTTATTGTCTGGAGACTGAGAGTTGCACTGTCACCCGATGAATCACCAATCATTGAGATTTCATCAATAAATTTGCGGAATACTTCAAGATACTGCTCATTAGTCATAAGTATGCTCTTTATATAATTTCCGTTTCTGTTGATATCATTGTTATCTTTCTTGTCAAAAATAAGCAATCTGTTGATTATGCGATTAAAATTACTGAACATATTCGACTGAACTTCATCAATAGCTGAATCAAAGGTACTGTCCTCGGAAAGTGTTTTAAGCTTTTCTTTTCTCGATTTGAACAGTTCTAGCTGTCTGAGTGCTTGGTCGATCTGCTTGCTGTATGGCGTATTCATACCCTTCCAGCCTTTGAACGCATCTTCAAAATCATCGTAATCTGCTGTTGCTTTATCCTTGACAACAGGCTTTTTGTATGCTAAAGAAAGTATAAGATAATTCCCGACAATGAAAATTAAAACACTGACTATAATCACTATAAGCCTTGCGTTATCGGAAAAAGACGTAATCCCCTTTGAAAGTAATACAACATCTGCAGCCGCAAGCAACAGATTAAATCCAAGAAGCAGCGGCAATTTTTGTGTGTTCATTATAATCCCCCTTTTATAAAGATGTATATATTTTACCACATTAATACAAAAAAGTCAAGCGGTAAGAAATGAAAATGCACCCTTTCGTTACTGAAAGAGTGCATTTTTAAAATTATCATTTGCTGCAAATTACATATATATTTTTAAGACTATACACTCCAATTGAAACAATCAGACAGCAGAATTACTCTATCCTTTGCAACATTGAGAAGCCCCCCTGTTGTATGTCCCTTTTTATCGGTACCGTCAATCAGTTCAATTCTGCAATCACAGTCCGCAACAGCGGTTATAAACGGGATATGTCCTGCCATTACAGCAAGTTCACCCTCTATTCCTCTTACGGAAAGCTTTGCCGCATCTCCCTCGAAAATATTACCATCGGGAGAAGATATTATCAATTCGAATGTGTTCATACTTCAATTCCCTTTGCCTTTTCAACAGCTTCGTCGATTGTTCCTACGAAAAGGAATGCAGATTCGGGAAGGTCATCATGCTTACCCTCGATAATCTCCTTGAAGCCTCTGATTGTCTCGGGAAGCGGCACATAAGTGCCCTCTATACCCGTGAACTTCTCTGATACAAAGAATGGCTGAGAAAGGAATCTCTGAATCTTTCTTGCACGCTGTACAAGGAGCTTATCCTCGTCGGAAAGCTCGTCCATACCCATAATAGCAATAATATCCATAAGCTCCTGATAACGCTGAAGTATGCGCTGTACCTCACGTGCAACGCTGTAGTGCTCCTCTCCAAGAATTTCAGCAGAAAGGATACGGCTTGTGGATTCAAGCGGATCTACAGCAGGATAAATACCCTGTGAAGCGATATCTCTCGAAAGAACAGTTGTAGCGTCAAGATGAGCAAATGTTGTAGCAGGAGCAGGGTCTGTAAGGTCATCGGCAGGAACATAAACTGCCTGAATTGACGTAATAGAGCCTTTTTTTGTTGAAGTAATACGTTCCTGCAAAGCGCCCATTTCGTTTGCCAGTGTAGGCTGATAACCTACCGCTGAAGGCATACGTCCCAGAAGTGCAGAAACCTCTGAGCCTGCCTGTGTAAATCTGAAAATATTATCAATGAAGAGAAGAACGTCCTGTCCTTCTTTATCACGGAAGTATTCAGCCATTGTAAGACCCGAAAGAGCAACTCTCATTCTTGCTCCGGGAGGCTCGTTCATCTGACCATAAACCAGTGTTGTATTGCTGATAACTCCCGATTCCTTCATTTCGTTGTAGAGGTCGTTACCTTCACGTGTACGCTCTCCAACACCTGTAAATACTGAAAGACCACCATGCTGTTTAGCAACATTGTTGATAAGCTCCATTATAAGAACTGTCTTTCCAACGCCGGCACCGCCGAACAAACCGATTTTACCACCCTTGGAATAAGGGCAGATAAGGTCGATAACCTTGATACCTGTTTCAAGTATTTCCGTAGAAGTTGAAAGTTCATCATAATCAGGCGCACTTCTGTGAATATCCCAGTGCTCCTCAGCTTCGGGAGCAGGCTTATTATCTACTGTATCTCCAAGTACATTGAAGATACGACCAAGTGTCTCTCTGCCTACAGGAACGCTTATAGGTGCACCTGTATCTGTTACAGGAACACCTCTTTTAAGACCGTCCGTAGAGGACATAGCAATACATCTGGCAGTATTATCGCCGATATGCTGAGCCACCTCAACGGTCAGTGTCTTTTCGCCTTTCGGAATTGTCAGTGCATTGAAAATTGCAGGCAGACAGCCCTCCGCAAAGCGAACATCCACAACAGGTCCCATAACCTGTGAAACAACACCTTTTGTTTTATCTGACATAGTTTTATACCACCTTCAAGACGAAAGCTATGCTTTCGTCAGTGTACTTCTCGCAATTCATCACATGAATTGCTTTTAGAGTTTCCCTTTATATAGTTACATACCGCTTCCGGCAACAATCTCCGTAATTTCCTGCGTGATTGCACTTTGTCTTGCACGGTTATAAGCAAGCTGTAAATCATCTATCATCTGCTTAGCATTCTTTCCGGCAGAATCCATTGCACAGCGTCTTGCCGCAACCTCGCTCAGAAAACTTTCCCGCACACTTGCTACAATCATACCTGCAACATAAAGCGGAACTGCTGTGTTAAGAACAGAAAGCTCGTCTGGCTCAAAGATTATACCCGTCATATCCTCTGTTTCGTCAGAGCGTACAAGTGGAAGAATCCAGCTGATTCTTGCCTCCTGAGACATCATAGAGATATATTCAGTACTGATAATGCCTACACGGTCAAGGATGCCTTCAGAAAATTCGCTGCAAAGCTTTTTGGAAAGCGCAGAAGCCTGTTCAAAGCTGAAATGCTCAGCATTGTACTCGCCGCCGAATACATCGCAGGCACGTTTTCCCACTGCAATAATCTGTGCATCGGGATACTGTCTTGCAAGTCTGAAAACATTGGAATTATAGCCGCCTGCAAGGCCTCTGTCACCTGCAATAACTATTATACAGGTTTTACCCTCGCTTCTTTGCTCCATGTAGGAACTTTTTGCACATTCTCTGCTGTTTGCAAGATTCTGTACAACCCTTTTAATCATAGAGGCATATTCACGGCTTTTTGTCATAGCTTCCATAGCCTTGCGTATCTTTGACGAAGCAACAAGTCCCATTGCTGTAGTAAGATGAAGTGTGGAATCGACGCTTTTTATGCGGTTACGCAGTTTTTTTGTATCGACACCCATTCAGCTCACCTCTGCATTTCGCTTAGTGCCTTTTTAAGCTCGTCGATATCTTCGCTTTCAAAGAAGCCCTGTTCAAAGCGTACAAGGAGCTCATTGTATTCAGCTTCAAGCTTGTCATAAAGTCTTTGCTCGTAATCCTTTACCTTATCAACGGGAGTATCATTAAGATATCCCTTTGTTACAGCATATACAATAGCGACCTGACATCCAACTCTTACAGGTGCATTTCTGCCCTGTTTGAGAACTTCAACTATACGCTCACCAAGAGCAAGTCTTGCCTTTGTATCAGCGTCAAGGTCACTTCCGAACTGAGCAAATGACTGAAGCTCACGGTACTGAGAATACAAGAGTTTAAGCTCACCTGAAACCTTTTTCATAGCCTTAAGCTGAGCAGAACCGCCAACTCGGCTTACTGAAATACCTGGGTTTATAGCAGGCATGATTCCTGCGTGGAAAAGCTCTGTTTCGAGGAATATCTGTCCGTCTGTAATTGAAATAACGTTTGTGGGGATATAAGCTGAAACGTCGCCTGCCTGAGTTTCAATAATCGGCAGAGCTGTAATAGAACCGCCGCCGTATTCAGGAGCAACATTTGCTGCACGTTCAAGCAGTCTTGAATGGAGATAGAATACATCTCCGGGATAAGCCTCACGTCCGGGAGGTCTGCGTATAAGCAAGGAAAGTGCACGATAAGCAACAGCGTGCTTTGAAAGGTCATCATATATAATAAGGACATCTTTCCCCTGCTCTCTGAAATACTCAGCCATAGCACAGCCTGAATATGGAGCTATATACTGCAGCGGTGCAGTTTCAGAGGCTGACGCGGATACAATAATTGTGTATTCCATAGCGCCTGCTCTTTCAAGCTCATTTGCAAGCTGTACAACTGATGTACTCTTCTGACCGATTGCCACATATATACATATAACATCGGTATTGCGCTGATTTATAATAGTATCAATTGCGATTTCTGTCTTACCTGTCTGACGGTCACCAATTAAGAGCTCACGCTGACCTCTGCCTATAGGAATCATACTGTCTATAGCCTTAATACCTGTCTGGAGAGGAACGTCAACGCTCTTTCTCTCAATAATTCCGGGAGCATCATTTTCAACAGGACGGGTTCCGCTTGATACAATGGGTCCTTTACCGTCAATAGGCTCACCGAGAGCATTAACAACTCTGCCAAGGAAGCCCTCGCCAACAGGAACAGATACAACCTTGCCTGTGCGGCGTACAGTTGTACCTTCCTTGATATTATTCTTATCCGACAAAAGAGCTACAGATACTGTTTCATCCTCAAGATTCTGAGCCATACCGAAGCTTCCGTCTTCAAATTCAAGAAGCTCACTTGCCATGCACTCTCTGATACCGTAAACTCTTGCTATACCGTCGCCAACAAGAATAACAGTACCAGTCTCACGCATTTCAATACGTGATCTGTAATTCTTAATTTGAGCTTTGATAATTCCGCTGATTTCCTCAGGTTTTCCGCTCATCTGCCAATCACTTCCTTTACTTCACGCAGGGATCGGCGCAGACTTCCGTCGATAATCCTGCCTTCTGTTTCAATAATTACACCGCCCATAATCGCGGGGTCCGTAATACATTCCATTACTATTTTTTTACCAATAAGCTTTTCAAGCTTTAATCTTATGCCGTCTGTTTCAGGCTGTGTAAGCTTTACTGCACTTGTCACCCTTGCAACAGCTATATTTTCCGAATCATCAACAAGCTTTATATATTCAGTAACGCATTGACTAAACAGCTGTATACGTCCCTTTTCGCAGAGAAGCTGAATAAACATAAGGATATATTCGGGAACTCTGCCTGCAAAAGCCTCCTCAACAGCTTTAAGACGCTCGGAAAGAGGTATGCCGGGACAAATAAGAAATTCAACATATTCGGGATTTTCGCTGAAAGTATCTGCCAGCATCTGAAGAACCTGAGCATATTCCCTTTTGGAATTTTCTTCACAGGCTATCTCGTAAACTGCCTCGGCATATTCTCTAATTATTTCTGTCATTGTCATCACCTATTCCCGATATAAAGGAATCAATCATTGCATGATGATCCTGCATATTGATTTCTCTGCCAAGAATTTTTTCCGTTAATGCAGCGGAAACATTAATAATTTCAACCTTTATGCCTTCCTCAGCACCACGACGTTCAAGCTCTGCAGCATTCTTAGCCTGACGGACAATACTATCTGCCATATTTCTTGCATCGGCAACAATTCGGTCGCTGTGGTTCTTAGCATCCTCAGAAGCGGTTCTGATAATAGCGTCTGCTTCTTCCTCAGCATTGCGAAGTTTCTCCTCCCATGCCTTTTTATTTTCCTCAGCTTCTGCAGCACTTTTATCGGCTTCCTCATACTTGCTGTCGAGAGTTTTCTGTCTTGCCTCAAGAACATTCTTTACAGGCTTGAACAGAAGCTTTTTCAGTATGAGAAACAGAATGGTGAGGTTGGCGAGGGATATTATAATCTGCCAGAAATTGACAGAAATTACATCTAATGACTGCATTGAATCAACCTCAAATCTTATTACTTGATTGTTTCCATAAGAATGTCAACAAGTCTGCCGGGAGCAACGAAAATAAGCAGAATTGCGATAACGAGGGCATAAAGACCTGTTGTCTCCGCAACAGCACAACCCATAAGCATTGTTGTTGTAACATTACCCTTACATTCAGGCTGTCTGCCGATAGCCTCACAAGCCTTTGCTACAGCGTTACCTTCACCGATTCCGGGTCCGATACCTGCAATCATTGCAATACCTGCACCAAGTGCACAGCTTCCAAGAATAATACCAATTGCCAGTTCTAACATTTTAAATTCCTCCATTTATTAATTTTTATACTAAACCCTAAAATGTTAATAAACAAAGAGGGTGAGCAGAAATTATGCATGTCAAGGCGGACGACGAAAACATTCTGTCGTATGTTGAGGATGTCCAACGACGGCATACATAATTTATGCCTTCAGATTTGTCTACTGTTGTTTTAGGGATTAGTATTAGCAGCTTTGCGTCGGAAATACTCATCAGCAGGAAAACCGCCTGAAACATAGAGCATCGTCAGCATAGCAAAAATATACGCTTGAAGCAGTCCGCTGAATACGTCGAAATATATTGACAATACAGCTGGAATACCTATTTGAAATAACGGAAATTCTCCCAAAAATCCCGGAAGTTTTCCTAAAATCATTGCCGAAAGTCCCTGCAGACCTGAGGCAAGAAGCACAGAAATTACAGAGCCCGAAAGTACGTTTCCATAATGACGGAAAGCCATAGATATAGGGGTTGCAACTTCACTGATAATATTAAGGGGCGCAAGCAGAACAGGGTCTGCAAAGCTTTTTGCATACACTACAGGACCGCACTTCATCTTGTAATACGTTATAAGGATAAATACAAGTATTGCCCAGCCAGCAGTAACATTTACGTCTGATGTGGGAGCATAAAGTCCGAAAAGTGCAAGCAGACTTGAAAATGCTGAAATTGCAAGAATTGCTGCTATAAAAGGAGCAAAACCGCTGAAATACTCACCCATATTCTCATCAACAAGCTTTTGCGTATTCTCAACAATCCATTCGGCAATGTGCTGCCGCTTGGTATCAGCTTTTTCCTTGATTCCATGAGTAAGAAACAGACAAAGTCCCGTAATTGAAATCATTACAAGCCATGAATTAATCTGTGATTCCGTCACAATTAAATCCTGAATCGGCATTTTAATTGTGAAGTAAATCTTTGCACCTGTAATTGAAATTCCCTCACTTGGCGGATTAGTCAGTATCTTAATTATAATTCCGCAGACTACAGGAAATATCATCATCATTATATAGATAATATCATATATCCTGAATCGCTGTTTATCATTCTCCATAGCTATTCACCTCCCTGTTGTTTATTTCTGTCACGAATCGGTATAAGGGATATAGCTAAACGCGGGAAAAACAGCGGTATCACAGCAGCAACGGCATTCATAACCGGAATTACAATTGCCAGCACACATACAATAAGAAGCATCATATTCCTCAAAGTCTGAGATAATTTCATCAGAGTTGCTGCATCTTTTTCGTCTTTCTGAACCGCTTTCTGAACAGTAATTCCCATAAGCAGAAAATTAGCTACAGCAACAGCGGCACCGAGAATATTTCCCAGCAGCACTTTGTAATCCCACTTGCCTATAATCAGGAATACAGCTTCCATTATAACACTCAGTATTATTGTAACACCTGCGATATATCTGGTTTCCCTCATGACAGTTTCATCTATTTTTGCCATAAGATATCTTTATCCTTTCTGCAAACTATCTCAATAAAATGTAATTTACTATATTAATTCACAAAAAATTACCACTCAAAACACAGCTTGCTTTTCTATTATACCATTTTTACATACATCTTGTCAAGAATTTTACAAAGTTTCAGCAAAAAAAGGCAACACCGCAAACATATTGCAGTGCTGCCATATAATTACTCTATAATCTTTAAAACATCATTTGCTGCAAGAAGTTTCAAAAATTCAAAACGTGCCTGTTCTTTGTGTTCTGGTTTTATCATGTAGTACATATAGTGCTCAAGAAGATTAAATGTCTCAAATGAACGGCCCTCAATTTTAAATTGTTCAAACCCCATAGGAATGTATTTATTCCAGATTTCATCGGGAGAAATATGATTATCAAGACTTTTTACATCAAAAAGGCTTCTACCTGTACATGGGCACTCACTGAATTTTAAAATTTCGGGATGCTCCCTTAACAGTTTATCTTGATTAAAAGGCACATCACGATATTTTCTCACATGATTTGCATATGCAATCTGCTGAATACCAATAACATTGTAGTGCTCTGAGCGTATGGGACACTTCGGATTACAGCAGGCATTAACAAGCAGCTCACATTTTTTCTTATCCGAAATCTTTTCAAGTATATCAAAATCGTGGTTGAGGTCATAATCAACAACTACTATGTGATAATCCTTTTCAACCTCATTGTAAAGCTGTTCGCCGTTTGTAATTCGTTTGCAGGTTGAACTTGTGATTTTATATTTCGGATAATTCGTTCTTATGTATTCTTCGAGAATCGGAGATACAACAATAACTTCATTCATACCGTTATTAGCAAGATTCATTACCATATTACAAAAATCATCACTGAGATGTTTTTTTTCAAGTACTGGATTGGTAAATGTGAAACGCAGCGGTATATCTCTATCGTTAAATGCTTTTATAACGCCTTTTACAAAATTTTTGTCACATATACCACCTTGAGTACGTCCGCCGTTCCAGAGTGATGGTGGAAACACACCATAAACTGAGGCAATCTCAACGCCCTCACGGAAATAATCAGGGCATTGCTTTAAAAATTCTGCAAAAACAAGGTTGAATTTAAAATGTCCTGCAAAATCAGGAAGATGAAAACGTGCTCTCATTATTTTATATCCTTTCACTTAATAGAAAACATCATATATATAGTATATCATAGAGCAACATTTCGAAAGGTTAATATTTTGTAAATATGATATGTACTTTATGTTAATTATGTATTTGTTATTACGGTTATGGCAACAAACAATTCTTCTTCATTATTGTTGTTAAGAAAATTCCAAATATTACTCGAATCTCGCTTGACAAAACAGTTTAGGTATGATATAATTTTTTTATATGGGTTCGTTATCCAAACTCCAAGAGAAATTGAAAAGGAAAGAATTAAAAATGGAAGAAACAATTGACATTAAGTACCTAATCCGACTGCTTCTCGGAAAAATCTGGCTTATAATCCTCATAACTATAATCGGCGGTGTAGCCGGATTTGCAATTTCAAAAACGCTTATGCCCCTTGAATACTCCTCCCACATAACGATGTATGTACAAAGTTATTACGGTGTATCAGACGGTATTGACAACCAAAATAACATCAGCAACTCTAAACAGCTTGTAAACACATATATGGAAGTTCTGAAAGATGACGCTGTAATGAATGCAGTAGGCAACTTGCTTATTACACAGTATGATAGTCAGACAATTGAGCAGAATTTCAATTTCTCAAACGGAAGAATCACTCCCGGTTCAATCCGCTCATGTATATCTATCAGTTCCGTTACTGATACTTCCGCTGTAAATGTTGTAGCAACAGCTAAAAATGCTGAGATTGCAGCTGCAATATGCAACAATCTCACTTCTGTTGCTCCGGAATTCGTTGAAGAAGCCGTTGGTGTAGGTTCAATCAATACAATCGACCAGGCAAAAGTATACAACAATCCTGTTGCTCCAAATGTACCCAAGAATACAATTCTCGGTATGGCACTGGGATTCATTCTAATTGTTATGCTTCTCATTGCTATTGATTTCTTTGACAATACAGTCAAAGACCCCGATGCACTCGGAAATAAATACAACAAAGCAATTATTGGAGAAATTCAGCAGTTCAATCCGGAAAAGAAGAATAAAAAGGGTAAGAAAAATAAAAATCAGGATTCCACTGATTACCTGAAACTTACTGACAAAGACGTACCATTCAGCGTTGTTGAAAGCTATAAATCAATCCGTACAAATGTTACATTTTCACTTTCAACAACAGATTCAAAAATTTTTGCCGTATCTTCTGCAAATCCCGGCGAGGGCAAATCTACAACATCTGCAAATATCGCTATTGCTTTTGCTCAGAGCGGAAAGAATGTTCTGCTCATTGATGCTGATATGCGCAAATCCATGCAGCATAAGATTTTCAGTCTTAAAAATAAAAAGGGTCTTTCTTCTGCAATTAGTAAAATGAATAAGGTAGAAGAATGTATTCAAAAAAGCGCTGTCAAGCATCTTGATATCATGACAGCAGGTCCTATTCCGCCTAATCCCTCTGAATTGCTTGCCTCTAAGAATATGGATACAATGCTTGAAAATCTCAAAGAGAAGTATGATATAATAATTATCGATACATCTCCTATCAATGTAGTTACTGATGCAATGGAGCTTGCAAAGAATATCTCAGGTATTATTACGGTTCTCCGATACGGCAAGACAACAAATGAAGATATTGAAGCGGCTGTAAAGAAAATTGAATTTGCTCAGATGAATATGCTTGGATTCATACTCAACGGAATTAAGATAAAAAATCATGGTAAATATTATTCCAAAGGAAGCTATTATTATAAAAAAGGGTATGGTTACTACAGCGTAAAGACAGAATCCGATGAAGAAGAAAATAAGACAGACGAAGAATAAAAGGATGAATCAAAATGCTTACTGACTATCATTGCCATATATTGCCGCAGATTGACGACGGAGCAGAAAATACTGAAACATCGCTGAAAATGATAGCAATGATGAAAGAACAAGGAGTTGAACGCATTGTTGCAACACCTCATTTCTACGCTCATCGTGAAAAATCAGTATCTGAATTTCTGAAAAAAAGGAATTCATCTTATGATAAAGTAAAAAAATCTCTTGCAGTAAAGAATATACATTTGGGCGCAGAAGTCTCCATTGAACATGGAATATCAGAAGTAACCGATATAGAAAAGCTGGCAATTGAGGGAACAAGAATTATTCTTCTTGAACTCCCCTACAGACCCTACGCCAAATGGATGTCGGAGGAGATATACAATATTTCAGCAGAATACAAACTGAAAGTTATGCTCGCTCATGTTCATCGCTATCTCCCCTATTACAGCAAAGAGGAAATAGAAACTATCCTTTCTACAGATGCAATTCTGCAAATAAACAACGAAGCATTTGCAAGCTGGAAAGAAAAAAAGATTGCCAAACGCGTAATCAGCGAATGCAGCGATTTTACTTTCGGCAGCGATTCACACGATTTGAACTCACGAAAGCCTAATTGGGATTTGCTGAAAAAAAAGCTCAGACCCGAAATTATATCCGCGTCAGACGCAGCATTTGAAAAATATGTAAAATAAATAAACCCTCCGCAAATGTAGAATCTGCGGAGGGTTTATTATTTGGCATCTTTGTTTATAATTTCCAGATGTCCTTATTGTACTGCTCAATTGTTCTGTCTGATGAAAAATATCCGGATTTTGCAATATTAACAAGCATTTTTTCAGCCCATTTCATACGATTTTCATAGTCTGCATAAGCTTTTTCTCTCGTTTTCACATAATCATCAAAATCAGGGAAGGTCATAAACCAATCCTTGCCTGTCAGTTCATTGAAAAGACGCTCCAGACGAACTTTATCGCCTAATTTTATAAGCTTTTCATCAATTATAAAATCAACAGCAGTTTTAAGAGTTTTATTTTTCAAATAGTATTCTTTTGAAACATAACTTTTCTTCTTATAGCGCTCTACTACAGTATCACTGTCGGCACCGAAAATGTAAATATTCTCATCACCCACAAGCTGATGAATCTCAACATTTGCACCGTCCTCTGTACCAAGAGTTACAGCACCGTTAAGCATGAATTTCATATTGCCCGTGCCGCTTGCCTCCTTGGATGCAAGTGAAATCTGCTCTGAAATATCGCAGGCAGGAATCAGCTTTTCCGCAAAAGTAACATTATAATTTTCAACCATAACTATATTGAGATAAGACTTTACCTCAGGGTCATTTGAAATAAGCTCCTGTAAACAGAGAATCAAATGAATTATATCCTGCGCTATGATATAAGCCGGAGCAGCTTTAGCACCAAATATAACTGTAATGGGAGTTTTCGGCTTTTTGCCCGATTTTATCTCCAGATATTTGTGAATAACATACAGTGCATTAAGCTGCTGACGCTTGTACTCATGAAGCCGCTTTATCTGAATATCGTATATAGAATTCTCATCAATCTCAATTCCCTGCTTATCGGCAAGATAATTTTTCAACTGAATCTTTTTATCCTGCTTAATTTTGAGAAGCTTTTCAAGCACATCCTTGTTATTTCTGAATTCAAGAAGCTTTTCAAGTTCATCGGCATTCTTTTTCCAGTTGTCGCCGATAAGTTCAGTAATGCAGGCAGAAAGCTCAGGATTGCTGTGCATAATCCAGCGGCGGAAAGTTATGCCGTTTGTCTTGTTATTGAACTTTTCGGGATAAATATTGTAAAAGTGGTTTAACTCTTCATTTTTGAGAATCTCGGTATGCAGCCACGCTACACCATTTACACTGAAACCGTAGTGTATATCAATATGAGCCATATGAACCCTGTTTTCTTTATCAATGATATGGACAGCAGGCTCATCATACTTTCTTCTCACCTTGTCATCGAGTATTTCAATAATCGGCACAAGCTGAGGTACAACCTTTTTAAGCTGTGAAATATTCCATTTTTCCAGAGCTTCCGCAAGAATGGTGTGATTTGTATAAGCGCAGGTACGGCTTACAATATCTATTGCATTATCCATATCAATTCCACGCTGAACAAGCAGGCGTATAAGCTCAGGAATAATCATTGTTGGGTGAGTATCGTTAATCTGAATTACTGCATAATCGTAAAGGTCATAAAGATTACTGCCATTCTGAACAGCCTCCTCAAGAATAAGCTGAGCGCCGGCAGACACAAGAAAATACTGCTGATAGATACGGAGAAGTCTGCCCTCATCATCGCTGTCATCAGGATAGAGGAACAGGGTAAGATTTCTTGTGATTGCAGTTTTATCAAAGTCTATCCCTGATGTTACCATACTCTCATCAATACCTTCAATATCAAACAGGCGCAGTTTATTTGTAGTGCTGTCGTAGCCTGTAACATTGATTTCGTAAAGTCTTGCGGCAACCACAGCGTCGCCGAATATTACGGGATATATCCTGTCAGTTTTGTTAAGCCAGCAGTTTTCGTCTATCCATTTATCTGGAACAGTGGTCTGTGCATTCTCCTTAAAAACCTGTCTGAAAAGCCCAAAATGATAATTCAAGCCGATACCGTCGCCGTTAAGCCCGAGAGTAGCAACAGAATCAAGAAAACAAGCCGCAAGTCTGCCAAGACCTCCATTTCCAAGTGAGGGTTCGTTTTCTATTTCTTCAATTCGACATATATCCTTTCCACATTCTGCAAGCTGATTTTTTACCTCTTCGTATATGCCAAGATTTATAAGATTATTTGACAAAAGCTTTCCTATAAGGAATTCTGCAGAAATGTAATAAAGCTTCTTTTTTCCATGAGAACCGATCTTTTCAGCGGCAAGTTCATTTACCTTTCTGAGAAGCGCTGCATATATTTCCTCATCGGTACACTCCTCTAAGGATTTGCTGTATATTTTATTCATCAAATCATTCAAATTCATAATTCTAAACTCCTGTGAAATTTATTTCTCCTATTATTATACACAACAAATCAGCGAATGTCAATGGCTACAGTATTTTTCCATAAATATAACATAATTATATAAAATTCACATTATTTCATTCTGAAAATAAAATAAGAATCTGCAAGGAATTATACCTTGCAGATTCTCAAAACTTATTGAATTACTCCGTCAATTAATATGCGTAAAGCTTCAGCATTACCTCCATTGGCTGCATACAATTTAAAATAATATTCACATTTCTCCGTGTCGCCTAACATGGCACAAGCAAGTGATGCCGCACTCATTGCAGGGGTAAGTTTCGGGAATAGTTTCATAGCCTTTAAAGCACATTCTAATGCCTTCTGTGCATCGCCTATCTGCGTATAATATGCAGCAAGATTGCAATATGCATAGGGATTTTCCGGATTATATGCAAGTGCATTTCTCAAAGCATCCCCTGCTTCCCGTGACCTGCCCATATCCATGTATAGAAGTCCAAGATTTGACCATGCACGAGAATATGAGGGATTATTCTGCAGCAATAATTCATATGTTTCAGCCGCAGAATTATACATTTTCATCTCCCTATACGAAAGCGCTTTGAACAATAATACAACTGTCACATCTTCGATTCTTTTACAGTATGCTTCAAGCTTTTCAAATATTGCAATTGCCTGCTGATTTTTGTTCGTGTAAAAATAATGAATTGCTTTCAACAAGGTTTTATAATTTTTTGGACTATTAGTAAAAGTCCCTGAAATGATATCTTTATATTTATCCTCGTAAAAAGAATAGTCTGTGCCAAACATATTAACCCTTTAACTCTGCATTAACAGCGTCAAATTCAGCTATCATATCTTCACTTGGTTTCGCTGTACAAAGTGATACTACGATATTTACCACAATTGCAGCAACAAATGCAGGGAGAAGCTCATATATAGCAAATACACCGCCAAGATTAGCAATTACGAATTTCCAGAGGAATACCATTACACCACCTGTAATAAGTCCTGCAATTGCACCATACTTGTTGGAACGCTTCCAGAAAAGTGCAAGAATCATAACAGGAGCGAATGTTGCGCCAAAGCCAGCCCACGCAAATGATACGATACGGAATACAGAACTGTTAGGATTCCAAGCAATAAATACGGAAAGAACAGCAATAACTATAAGAACTACTCTTGCTGAAATCATTGATTGCTTATCATTCATCTTTACCTTGAACATACCTTTAAGCAGATTTTCTGACATACTTGAAGAAGCTGCAAGAAGCTGTGAATCAGATGTAGACATTGTAGAAGCAAGAATACCGGAGAAAATAAGACCGCCGAGAATTGCAAGGAGGAATCCGTTTTCACTCATGTATGTTGCCATTTTCATGATAATTGTCTCAGCTTCAGAACTTCCAACAAGCTTTACAATTTTCCCCTGTGCAGAAAGTGAATTTCCAATGATACCAATGAAAATTGCTACTCCCATAGATATTACAACCCATACAGATGCAATTCTTCTTGATGTCTTGACTTTGTTCTTGTCCTCAATTGCCATAAAGCGCAGGAGAATATGAGGCATACCAAAATAACCAAGTCCCCACGCCAGAAGTGAAGCAATGGAAAGAGCAGAATATGGAGTAGAACCGCCATTTTCAGGATTATGAAGGGCTGTAAATGATAGATAATCTGTAAGACCCTTTGCATTGTCCATAACGGTATCCACACCGCCAGCAGCATTTACACCAAATATAACAAGAATTACAAGAGCAAGCGTCATAACAATACTCTGGATAAGGTCAGTAGTAGAAGCCGCAAGGAATCCACCGACTGATGTATACGCAATGATAATAATTGCGCTTATAATCATAGCAAGGTGATAATCAATACCGAAAAGAGTAGAGAAAAGCTTTCCGCATGCGGCAAATCCCGAAGCGGTGTAGGGAACGAAGAAGATGAGGATTATTGCCGCGGAAATACCCATAAGGATATTTTTGCTATCGCGGTAACGATTAGAGAAAAAGTCGGGAATTGTGATAGAATTGCCGCACTTCTGTGTATAAACACGGAGACGCTTTGCAACAATAAGCCAGTTGACATATGTACCGATAGCAAGTCCTATTGCTGTCCAGCCTGCCTCAGCGCAGCCTGTGAGATAAGCAACGCCGGGAAGTCCCATAAGAAGCCAGCTGCTCATATCAGATGCCTCAGCACTCATAGCAGTGACGATAGGTCCAAGTTTTCTGCCTCCGAGATAAAAGTCACCGACATTCTCGTTCTTCTTTGAACAGAGAATTCCAATAGCAACCATCATCAGCATATACGCGACGATAGTTACAAGCATAATTATCAGGTTTTTTTCCATAAGATTTTTGTATAAATTAAAATATCAAATTTTAATTTATACCCTCCTTTCATTAATAATTTTTGAGCCATGCGGCTTGCATGGCTCTTTTCGGAAATACCTGTTAATAATTATATCACAATTTCAACACAAAAGCAATTGCCACTATGCACAAACAGCACCCGCAATTTTTGGCAGATATAAATATACAAATCAGAATATTGAACTGCTGTCGTACATCTCTTTTAGTTTACTGAGTGCTTTTTTCTCGATTCGCGAGACATATGAGCGTGATATACCAAGCTTTTCAGCTGTTTCATTCTGAGTATGCGGTGTACTTGAATATAATCCATATCTATATACAATTATTTCAAGCTCTCGTTTATCAAGACATTTTTTAAGAAAAGTATATAATTCCTTGGAGCGAATTTTCAATTCAACCTGTTCGTGAATGTCAATCCCGTCGTCAACAAGGTCGATAAGCGTCATCGAATTGCCGTCCTTATCTGTTTCAACAGGATCTCCAAGATAAATATCACCCGAAGATTTTTTTGTCGCACGAAAATTCATTAGTATTTCATTTTCAATACAACGGCTTGCGTATGTTGCAAATTTTGCGCCTTTTGTGTAGTCAAAAGTTGAGACTGCCTTTATAAGACCGATTGTACCGATTGAAATTAGTTCATCCTGCTCCGAGGGTGACTGAGAATATTTTTTAACAATATGAGCAACAAGCCGCAGATTATGCTCAATAAGCATATTCCGCGCCGTCTTATCCCCAGCCGACATTTTCTCAAAACATTGCAGTTCTTTTTCTTTTGTAAGGGGTTTGGGGAAAACATTATTATTTTCAACATGAAGTACAAAAAACAACAGACTTTTTAATAATTCGATTAACATATAGCACACCGTCCTGTATAATTTTTTTGATAAAAAATTATATGACGGAAAATGGTGAAAAATGTCAAAAAATATACCGCATTGAATCTTCATCAATGCGGTTAATGATTATGCTGATTTCAGCGGTATATCTTCTATATTCACCAATCCTGCGTCTATTTTCTGTATTACAATAGCATCAGAGGCTGTTATTCCATCAGAGCTGTCAACATCTCCATTGAGTGTGCCTTGCTCCGAAAGTCCGTATTTATCATTATTTCCTACAGACTGGAGTATTGCTGTTGCATCTGCAATTGTTACTTTTCCGTCGCAGTTTGCATCCCCTGCCTTGTATTCTGCGGCATCGTCTGCAAGTGTAATTCCAAATGCAGTTACTGTCTTTTCAACACCTGCCGCTGATGTGATTTTTACAGAATATTTTCCCTCATCATCTGCGGAAATATCACTTAATTCTATTGTTTCAGCTGTGAAATCAGGAAGGATTTCACCGTTTCTGCTCCATTCGTACTTTGTATCTCCCTCAGTTTCCGCCATAACTGTATAATTATAGCTTTCTCCCTTGTTTAATCTTACTTGAGTATACTTGGATATTACAAAAAAATCCGAATCAACAATAGATGAAGCGGCTTTTATATCGCTCATTACCGCCCAATCGTTTCCGCTGTCCTGCATGGATATTCTCAAATCAGTTATTTCCTGATCTGCTTTAAGTCCCATAACTTCAAGAGGAATTCTGAATTCCACCATATTATCACTCCATTTGCATTGACTGCCGTCGTAACTGTCGTGATTGAAGTATACAAAACCATTACAGACGTAATAAATCCAGTAAAATTCTCCATTATTCCGCAGCTGTAAATTGTAAACAGGGGCATCTGCATTCTGCTTTGCATTGCTCATTACATAAAAATATCTGTCATCAGCCTTAGAATATAGTTTAAGACCATTCTCATTTTCAGCAACTAACATATCCTCCGTCCATTCCAACGGGGAAGATTTTATGCCGTCAATAACGGTTTTTCCGTCAAGAGAGTAATATTGAACCGCTGTATCATCGGCATTTTGCTTGGCTTTAATTGAATTATCTGTTCCCTTTTTTTCTGATTTCTTAACGGTTACAGTTCCAAGATAATTTGCGCCTATTGCAGAATCCCATACATTTTCATTGGCAAAACGTATACTGCGCCCTGTCATATTATTAAGTGAGGTTGAAGTTCCCATACTTAATTTTAACATAACATTCCACTCACCAGCAGGTATATTATCCGGAAGCTTTATATTAAGTGTATTTTCAACAGTTTCGCATGAATTCCATTTGCGGCAGTCTGTATCAGCTTCAGCATAGGCAAATATTCCGTCCTTTTCCAGAACTACATAGGACTGCACTGAGGGAATAACATTGGCAAATCCAGTATTTTCAATTGAAAAATTCACCGTAACATTTCCGCCTTGTTCAGTTTTCGGAGTAAGCTTAGAATCTCGTATTACAAATCTGTATCCTATATGGTCGCGGATAAACTGAAAAACATTCTGACCATAATATGCAGAATTATCCACACCCTCAACGCTGTATTCCTCTGTGAAAACAAAATCCTTGTAGAACGGGAAAATATTTGAATTTATGTAGCTGAGATGAGTTTTGTACATTTCAGGAATTGCATTTTCAGGCAGATATGTATCAAATGATTGTGCATAATCGTGTGCTCCTGAAAATTCTCCGCCATAATATGAAGTAATCGTCTGATGATTAATCCAGTCTGTTTCGATTTCACGGTTTGAGAAAGTGCCGAGGTCGTTTATGCTTCCCATATAGCCGTCGTTGAAAAGACCGACTCTGTCCTTGTTTTCCTGTATAGTGTCGGAATATTCGCTTTCAGTTATGCTGTCTATTAATTCGAAATTATTGAGCTCCTTACGATCAATTCCTATCCATTCTGCAAAAATATCCGGAGTTCTTACAGTTACGGGAATTGGCGCTGGAACTGCCTGCAGCATTGCTTCCAATACTTTTGCTTTATAATCAACAGTAACATATTTTCCGCCGTGCATTTCTCCCCATTTCCCCACAAGTCCTGCTTCAACAAAAGCAATGATATCAGCATATTTTTCAAGCAGTCCGCTTTCTTTAATCTGCTCGATATGATGCAACACCTGTTCAAAGCTTTCAGGCTCGGGATTATCCTTTCCTAAATCATCGTATCTGAAACGCATAGCAATCATACAGCCATTTTTGCGACAGTTGCTGAAAGTTTCATCCCATGCCTTGAAAAATGCTTCATCAAGGTCGTAATCTTTGCCCTCTGTGTATGTACCGTCGTCGTGGTACGTACCATTTACGCCGCTGGAAAATTCACCTATATCTATGAAAAAAAGTGCGAGATTTGCTGTAGGATTGTACACCGGAGTGCTCCCCGGTTTACAGTTCGGCCATATTGTTGAACTGTAACCCGCGGCAGGATTTGAAATCGTCTGCACTATCTCAGTATAGTTTATACCGCTGTCAGTCAGAATCTCTTCCTCCGCAGATGTAGGAAATACAACCGCTGAACTTATTACTCCTGCAGCTGAAAATGCTGAAATTATTCTTCTGAAATATTTTTTCATATGTTTTACCTCTTTAATAAAATTACAGCATTGCACAAACCAGTACAATGCTGTATACAGTGATTCTCTGAATTTATACCGTGAGCGCCGCTTCTCTTTTGGCTTTTACAGGCTGTTTGTGTGCTGATTTATATTCGTACATCTTTTCATCTGCACTGCTTATCATCTTTTCAAGATCGATTGTACCGTCAATCAAAGCATATGAACAGCCGATACTAGCCCTTACACTGTAAGGCTTGTCCGAATTTCTGTTATATTCCTCAAGAGCTTCAAGAAAACGACTTTTGAAATCAGCATAGACATTTTCAGGATTCACATTGCGCACAAGAATTGCAACACAGAACTCATCACCGCCAAATCTCGCGCAAAGACGGCTGTGAAGCGAACTGCTCACAAGAGCATTTCCAACCGTTATTATAGCATTATCGCCCTCAGAATGACCAAAAGTATCATTTATATATTTAAGGCTGTCCAAATCTGCAGAAATAAGCAGCAACGTTGAACCAATATGCTCGCCGTCAGATATAATTTTTTCAATTCTTTCAAAAAATCCTCTGCGGTTGAAAAGTCCCGTCATATAATCACGCTGAGAAAGCTTCTGCAATTCTTCATTCATGCTCTTAATCCGAATTCTGCTGTGGAAATTTCCAAGAGCAGAGGCTATTGTTACCATCATGGTATGCATCTTTTCATATTCGTCAATATCAATTTCAGGCTGAAAAATACAATATCCCATGACCATATTTGTAAAATGTGAACAGCATACAACAATGGGATTTGTAACTGTTAAAAGCCTGTCAGCCCGTGGAAACAGATTGCTGAGGGGTATTCTGCATCTTTCATACTCTTTTTTGTCATAACAATGATAGAGTATATCTATCTCACTGCTGAAACCTTTTTTCTTCTTGTAATGACTTCCAAAATCAGGCGGACTAAAAACGCTGTCATTAAGTGCAAAAACACAAGTATTGAATTTGAAACGTTTCACAAGAATTCGCGGCAGATAATTTATATCTGAAATCTTAGGCAAAGATGTCTGGGTACGACATATCATTTTTTGACGTTCATCATAATATCTTAAGCTTGACATCAGTGCTCGTATGGAATTCGAAACATTTTCGTAATCAACAGGTTCGCAGCCGCAGGACTGAGAATAAATGATATTGAAATCCACTGTAAAGAATCCTTTTACATCTTCACCATTTTCAAGCCTCATTATTGTATCTATAATAAGGCTGCCCATTTTGTCAAAATCCTGCTTACATGTTGTAATTTTCGGCGGAAGGTATTCAACTTGCTTTATACCGTCAAAGCCTGTAACAATACAATCATCGGGAATTTTTACTCCCATAGATTGCAGGAAATCGCTTACAGTAATCGCCATAAGGTCATTGGCGCATATTATAGCTTCAGGAATTTCTCTTTTTTCTTCTATAAACCACCTTTTAAGAACCGCAATGGCAGGCTGTTCCCAGAAACAGCCATAACCTATATTATTTTCATCAAATGGAATATTATTTTTTTCAAGTGCTCTGCGAAATGCACCAATACGCTCATTAGAATAAACGTTATTTTCAAAGCCTGCCATTAGGAATATTTTTCTTGCACCATGTTTTTCAATAACATGACAGCACAATTTTTCAAAAACATTGGAATTATTAAAGGAAAATGTTATGTCACCAATCTGCTTGTCCATTGAAATCAAAGGTACATTATGTATTCTGCAATTTTCAATTATTTCCTCTACTATAACAGGGTCATAAATTATATTAGGAAATACAATAAGTGCAGACAATTTTTCATAGGGTATAAGTCTGAATACAGCGGAAGCGCCCTCATTGCTTTCGGGACTTTGTTCGTACATATCAGCGCAGGAATTGAAAACAAGCAGTCTGAAATTATTTCTGACAGCATACTTATTCAGCTCGGTTATAAAATTGAAACGGTCTTCTTCGTGAATAGTCGAAAGACAAACTCCAATAAGTTTAATTGTCTGCATATATTTCACTTCCTTTCCAATGTTTGGCTATTTTCAACTGAATACATTAACACGCAATATGTAAATTCTATGCAAAATTTTCTTAATTTATTATAACATATAAAATATCAAATGTAAATACCATTTAAAAAAATTCATGTAAAATTTACGTGAACATTTTATTCCCCTTGATAAATGACGGTTTTTATGGTATAATTAATCAGTGAAGATGAATAAAAACATCACACAATCATCACCTTTTGTAAGCCGCGGTTTACAAAAATTAGATGAATTATAAAATTTCATTGCAGGTACAGACAATCGGGCTTTATAATATTAAATCGAATATTACCGCAATATACAGCAGTTTATAAAGATTAATATTTCATTAAGCAACTAAAGTTTGCAATCGCTAACGATTTTTGAAATTTTAAATGTGAAAAATTCGTCTTTTTGCCCCTTTTTTTACACTTATATATGAAAGCTTTCACAGGGAGTATAAATCCCATTTTTCAGCAAATCAGCACAGGAGTTTGTGATGAGCTCCCATTTATTTCTTACAAGGAGGTGAAGACGCCATTCTCAATATCTTACAGGATAACAGCGGAAACAACGAAAAAGAATCTATCGATATTAATAAGCTGATACTCAGCTGTTCCTACTCAAAGGAAAATCTCGAAAAATTATACAAGATGTTTAAAAGAAGCGTCTTTGCCATTGGATTCAGTATAACTTCGGATTATCAGCTTTCTGAGGACTGCGTTGCAGAAACCTTTATAAGGCTTGCTCAGGCAAAAAATTTTGATTCGAAGAAAGGCGACGGCATCGGCTATATCATCACTATCGCCCGAAATGTTGCCCATGAGCTGCGCCGTCAGCATCGTCACGATGATGAAACATTCGTTCCGGAATACTACGGCGTAGCTGACCATACTGTTGAAAACAGTATTTATATAAAGGAGCTTTTTCTCAATCTCAGCGAAAAGCAAAAGGAAATCGTAACGTTAAGATGCATCTGCGAGCTTCCTTTTAAAAAAATAGCTAAGATTATGAAAACCCCCGAAACTACAGTTAAATCAAGGTACAACAAGGCAATAGCAATTTTAAAGGAAAAGGCAGGTGTAAACAGTGAAGGATAAAAAAATCATAAATACGGATTCAACCAAGATTGAAGAAATCCTCAAAAATAAAATGAACGAACTTTCTGACTCTGTTGACTGCTTTGACAGAATTTCCGCACAAGTATTTGCAGAGGAAAATTTTGGTATTTCAGATGATGAATTTACAGTAAGCGGACTGGAAAATATTACGGGAAGGTCAAATGTCCCGAAAATTCTGAAATGGACAGCAACAGCAGTTGCAGCGGTTGTATGTATTGCCGTAATTCCTCATAACAACTTTGTCAGACGTATGTTTTCCAAAGTAACCGACGGGGAAAACAAATTCCCTGTGATTATGGAGGAGCTTGAAACAGAGCTTGAAAGCGGCGCTTATATTTATATTGATGTTCCGCTGAATTATTACATTGAAAATGATGTGCTTGTCACCCCCCTGTTCTGCTGTCCTTTTGAGGATTGTGAAAAGGAAAATGCCAATGTAAGACTCTTTACCAAGCAGATTGACGGAATTGAAACGACGCAGATGTATGCCGTTTTATACGACGGTATTTACACGGAAAAGAACATCATAGCAGCGGCAGAATCAAAATACAAATTTACAGCCGAGGATATGACATATACTTTAAATGAGGACATTAAATTTGCCAATTACGCAGAAACAGCGGCAGAGATGTATTTTGGCAGCGACAAAAACGGAGAAATTCTTGACAGCGAGGGCAATCAGGTATCTGTTGCATCATTTACCAATAACGTCCTTGTAAAAAATGCACAGAATGAAATTGTAAACCAATCAAGCGAAATACTATTCGGACACAAAAACGATTCAGAATATTTCTATGATATTTTAACTTATAACAACGAAAATTTCTCGCGGGATAAAGTCTGGAAAAATTCCGTTTATTTCAACGGCAATTCTTCATACCCCAAAACTTCCGAATCAAAATTTACCAGAACGGATATTTTTAATTCGCTTAAAAACACCACAAATACACAAAATGATTTTTCGTTTATTTATCCTATCATTAACTCAAGTGTAGATAATCAAACAACAAATGGAACTAACTATGTATCATTTGAAAATGATTTCCATATTTATAATTACAACAATATTTATAATTACGGTAATAACGATATTTTAGGAATTATTCCTGTTCCCGCAAATATTCAGGCTCGATTAACAATAAAGATTTATTTCTCAGTGACCAATGATGATATGAAGATTCTGCTTACATCAACGGCTAACGAACCAAATACGATTTTCGACATCAATGAACTTTCTGAAATTCATGAACAAGAGGAAGCATATCAAAAAGAACTTCAAAACTGGTTCAATAATTACCTTGAAGCAGAGCATGAACGTAAAAGATTTGAGGAAGAAAAAATCATGAAAGAAATCGAGGAAAATAAGAAGGAAATAGAGGAAGCATTGAAAAAGCAGGAAATCAAGGAAAATCAGAATTAATACTAATCCTTAATACAACACCGCACGGAATAAATTCCCGTGCGGTGTTTTCTAAAAGATACATTATTCATCTTCAAAAGAAAAAATTTCCTCAACGGTAGTACCGAAAACCTTAGCAATGTCCATAGCAAGTTTGAGAGAGGGATTATATTGCCCTTTTTCAAGTCGGATTATGGTTTCACGTCGCACGCCGACTTTTTCTGCAAGCTCACCCTGTTTCATATCATGTTTTGCACGATATTCTTTTAATTTAGTAGTGAGTTCAGTCATCATCTTCCTCCTCAGCGGTGCAATTCTCGTAATGCAGGGCAATTCCATTATATACGGCATAGAGGAAATAAATAAGAGAACCGATAAAACCTTCGTGAAAAGTTAAAGTAATTGTATTAGCATCTGAAATATTTCTGATGACGTTGACCGCTATAAATACTGCAAATCCTGTAAAAAACAAGAACCAAAGAAAAGAAGAATTTGTTTTTGCAACATTTTCTTTGTAAAGTTCATCTTCTTTGTCACGCATTGCAGAAGCAACAGCAAAAATCTCAGTTACAATAAAAAATGATAATAAAAGCAGCGCATATGTTATTATGGTGAAAAGCAAGCTTTTGTTATCTTTCATAATAAAAAGCTCAGAAATTCCCCAGAAAGCCCACAGAAAAACATTGATAATACTATAGATTATACATATTTTGTAGTATTGTTTATATGACAGAATTTTATTTTTAAGATTCAGCATGATTATTCCTCCTCTTTATCAGCAGGTGTATGGTCGAAAATAAGAAACAGTATACTTCTTAAACCGATAGCGCCTAAAACAATGTCTAAGCATAAGTTATTTGCAGTTTCAGATGTAATATCAAATATAAAGCATGAAAAAATAAAAATAGCAGCAAGAAGAATGTAAAATGTTATTTCTGTTGCTTTGGAAAGAGAAGCTTTAGTAAATTCATCTTTTTTCTCGAATGTACCCAAAAGCAAGAAAAATACAATTGATGCTACAAAGTATGATATTCTCTCCAGAATATGCAAAAACGGTAAATATTGCTCTAATTGCGAAATTATAAGATAAATTACTGATACAATGATTATTATGTGCTTTCTGCGATAGTTGACTGTTTGTTTTGGTAACATAAATTATTCCTCCATTCAGTGTGATATAATTATCACCTTATGTGACAATTATATCACAAAGAGTTCATCCTGTCAATAGAAAAAGTGATAAATTTGTCACTTTTGTATCATCTACCAAATCTGGCAGAGAACTGAATATATAGTTTTACTTTTCACACAAAAAGAGCAGCAAAAATGCTGCCCTTAATCTTATTCAATAATATATTTTTCAGCCTCTTTAACAAGCTTCACATCAACAAGAGCGTCAATAAGGGTGCCGTTTTCGGTATACTCCTCGGTAAAAATCTTTCCGTCTATACGAATTTTTCCTATAAACGCAGTCATATCATAAGGAACAAGCAGCTTCATACGCTTTGCCGTTTCAGGTAGATTCTTCACAATACAATCGAGCAGACGTTCAAAGCCAAGCCTGTTTTTCGCGGATATAACGACAGTATTGTCATCTTCAAAAATAGTATCAATATTTGCAGCCGCATCCGCTTTATTCATTACATTAATTACAGGAATTCCGTCACAGCCAAGCTCTGAAAGCAGTTCTCTTGTAACCTTTGCCTGCTGCTCATATTCGTCTGAGGACAAATCCTGCACATTTAGTATAATATCAGCCGCAGCAGCTTCTTCAAGGGTAGATTTGAATGCTTCAACAAGATTATGAGGAAGCCGTCTTATAAGTCCTACAGTATCAATAAGCATAACACTTCTGCCGTCGGGAAGCTCAATAGAACGTGAAGTTATATCAAGAGTTGCAAACAGTTTGTTTTCCGCAAGAACTCCTGCGTCGGTAAGAGCATTCATCAGCGTTGATTTTCCAACATTTGTATACCCTACAATAGCCGCACATAGAACACCGTCTTTTTTTCTTCTTGAGCGGGAAAAATTACGATGTTTTTTAAGTTCTTCAAGTTCAGCTTCAAGATATGAAATTCTCTTTCGTATATGCCGCTTATCAGTTTCAAGCTTTGTTTCACCGGGACCTCTTGTACCGATTCCACCTCCGAGACGTGAAAGGGCTGTTCCCAATCCTATAAGCCGTGGCAGACGATATTTCTGCTGAGCAAGTTCAACCTGAAGCTTACCCTCTTTTGTTCGTGCCCGCTGAGCGAATATATCAAGTATCAGTGTTGTTCTGTCGATAACCCGAATATCAAGTATTTCTTCAATATTTCGCACCTGAACGCCGGTCAGCTCATGGTCGAATATAACAAGTTCAGCTTCAAGCTGAGGAAGCTGTTCACGAAGCTCCTCCAGCCGTCCCGAACCCATACATGTTGCAGAATCATAAGATGTCTTTTTCTGAATCATTTCTCCCACAACCTCAGCATTGGCAGAACGTGCAAGTTCTCCAAGCTCGGCAATAGATATATCAGCATCAAACTCTCCCGTATCCACACACACAAGCACGGCTTTAACAGGAGCGTCATCAGTTTTATTTTCGTACAAACACTTCACCACCTTGATTACCCTGCAAGAAACTCATTTCCTTTTTCGTCATACCCATAAATATTTGTAACAATTTCGCCGTTTTCAGCGGATTTAAATGTTTCAGTCTTTTTTACAGCCCTTAGTTCAGGACCAAACCACTGATATTCCACAAAACGCTTTGTAAGGTCATCGCTTCTGTCCTCGATGAGTATTCCATCGGCTGAGACGTTCATTATTCTGCCCACATCATTAAGCTCCGCATTTTCGGCAAATGTATTATTTTCCGAAATATAGCAATAGTATGTACCATAATCCGCAGGAGATTCATAGGGAATGAATATATCCTCATACCCGTCATAATTATAGTCAGCGACAGTAATATTTTCGGGCGCAGGGGTATAGTAAAAATCCAGAATTTTCACAACAACATTATCCAGAAGCAATTCAACATGAGAACCGTTAAGGGCATAAGAAAGCTTCCCTACTTTCTGTGCTGCTGCCTCAGCGTCAATCTGGTCAGCGGAAATCTGAGGATATGTTGTATCAGTGTATATTACAAGTTCTTCATCAGCCACATAATCGGCTGTATTTTTTTTCGTATCGCAAGCAGTAACTGCAGCTCCAACAGCAGAAACAGCAATGAGAATAAAAATTCTTTTCATTTTATTCCTCAGCATTCCCTATGGCAAGTGCTGCAATTTCATCGGCAGTAAACACATAATTGTTTCCGCAGAAGTGGCACGAAACTTCGGTATCTTTACCCTCAGCAGCGATTTTTTCAAGTTCTTCCCTACCAATACTTATAAGTATCTCTTCCGTGCGCTGACGGCTGCAATCACATTTATAAGCAGGAGATGCAGTATCAAGCTCATTGGGCTCTAATCCCGCGAGAAGCATATCCGCAATTTCCTGCGGTGATATCCCGTCATCAAGAAGCTTTGAAACAGGTGGAATCTGAGCAATATTTTTTTCAATAGCACTGATACATTCCTCGCTTGCAAAAGGAAGAAGCTGTATAAGATATCCTCCTGCAGCCTTAACAGATAGGTCAGTATCAACAAGAACACCAAGAGCGCATACAGTAGGAATTTGCTCACTTGTAGCGTAATAATTTGCAATATCCTCTGCAACCTCACCTGAAACAAGAGGAATAACTCCCACATAAGGTTCACGCAGTCCAAGGTCTTTTACCACAGACAAAGTGCCGTTCTTTCCGATAGCGGAGGAAACATCAAGCTTTCCGACATCATTTAGCGGAATCTCAACAACAGGATTTGCAACACAGCTTTTCACATTGCCGTAGCAATCAGCAACAGCCATAAGCTGACCTGTAGGGCCGTCTGCATCAATACGCAGAGTTATGCTGTTTTCCTCACCTTTAAGCATATATCCCATAAGGGAAGCAGCTATGGTAAGACGTCCCAGACCTGCAGTAACAACAGCAGAGGACTTATGTATTTTTTCAATTTCCGAAACAATGTCCTTAGCGTCAAGAACAGCGGCAAACGCCGAACCGTCAGCGGAAATTGCTCTGTAAAGATTACCCATAATATGTTCCTTTCAAAGAATTTGCCCGCTGTTCACACAGCGCGCCGCATAGACAATGCGCTGGGAATCGCAGGCAGGGGGAAGCATAGTATCATCCCCGAATTTACCGAGTACTTCGAATCCGCACTCATTAAGAAGCATTTCAATACTTTCCTCGCTGTAGGCTTTTTCAGAAAAACTGTCGGAGCTTCTGGAGTACATACCGTTTTCCTCCAGTTCAAAAAACTCCAGATTCATTTTTACCTCATCAGTTTCAGGAACAAGAGTATTTTCCCATACGCAGAAAACCTTGTCCGTTTCATAGGTAAAAGTATTATCAGCAAGTATATTTCTATGCTTATAGAGTGTATTTATATCAAAAATAAACAAACCGTTAGGCTCAGAAAAAAGAGCTACATTCTGAAAAACTTTTTTTACATCTCTCAGACTGCCAAGGTGATTGATACTATCAAGAGCGCATACAGTAACATCCATAGAGCCGTATAAATCAAGCTTTCGCATATCCTGACAAAGATACTGGATATTCAGACCGCTTTCAAATTTCTTATCAAGAGCAATCCCAAGCATTTCATCGGAATAATCAACGCCAATTACATCATAGCCGATTTTAGCCATTTCCTCTGCTATGCTGCCCGTACCGCAGGCAAGGTCGAGGAGAATATTCCCCTCGGTCTGCCTGAATTTTTCAATTATGGAGTTGAAATAATCTGCTCTTTTTTTATAGTCTATATTGGCTGTGAGACTATCGTAATATCTGGCAAAAACGCTGTAACCCGTCATGATATAGCCACTTCTTCCGAACTGATAACGTTTCCGTTTTCGTCAAGCTGAACCTTTTCGCGTTTTACTTCCTTTTCGATTCCTTCTGGATACTCGTAATAGCTTATATAAACATTCTCCTGCTCTGCGAAAGTGTCACGATACTGTCTTTTCTTGCTTATTATACGAAGTTCTTTTTCATTTGTCAGGTCATCAACAGTTTTCCATTGACGAGTAATTTCTTCATATTCAATATCGCTCTGATAGGTAACGGAAACAATTGTTTCATCGTTCTCAGATGATGAAGTATATGTTTTAATTCCAGAAAGTGCCTCCCATTCCTCAAAGAGCATTGTCTCCGGGTTATAATGCATAAAAGTTCCGTATACATTATATTCGTCATCTGATGTAGGAATAAAGAGGTCGAAATTTTCGTCAAAATCGGGGTTACATATATTTATGCGGTATTCGGGGTCAGTCTTGCCGTCTGCATAGGAATTAAGCATAAATGAAGTATCAATTTCAATATTCTGTACAGGTTCACCCTTAAATGAAACGCTGATGCAGTTTTCCGTAACAAGACAAGTCATATCATCTCTTGTTACCTGTGCGGGATTATTGATATCAAGAGCTGTTGAAGATGTTGAAGTTCCTCCTGATGTTGTAACAGCAGAAGTCGAACCGCCTGTTGAAGTACTAACGGTAGCTGTTGAAACAGCTGTAGTATTTGTTCCAGTAGCCCTGCTGCTTGTACGCACAGGGTTGCGGGAAGTATTTCTGCTTGGTGCAGCTGTACTCTTTACATAGCCAGTTCTTTTAACAAGATTAACTTTACCTGTTCTTGTGGTAGTAACAGCAGGATTATCTGTATTCGCAGCAGTAGTTACAACAGCTTCATCGGGTGAATGTGTAATCAATCCGATAGTATCATTATCACTGTCAGTAGACTGCTCCACTTCAATAGGAGTAATATTTTCTACATCAACAGAATCGACACGTCCGCAGCCTGTGAGAAATGTTATGCACAAAGATAAGAGAATCGCCTTTTTTTTCATAGTTACACCTCTTAAAAATTTTGTCAGTTACAGAATATTCCGGCAATACACCGGAAATACGATGTTTCAGGGATTTATACCCTACCTAATATTTATGGGCGACTTTAAAAGAGCCGCCCATTAATGTCTTATAATCAGGGCAACATAAGTTACCATAAGGCAATACTGCACAAAGCCCGCAATGCTGCTTTGTACGAAACCGACTTGCATATTAAGCACAAGCTTTGAGCGTTATTGTCTTAATTTTCCTTAAGCTTACAGCACTTCTTGTATTTTTTACCGCTTCCGCAAGGACAAGGATCATTATCCTTTATCTTTGAAGCTGTTGCCTGTTCGCTGAAACTGCCGTCTCCTGCACCTGCATTTGGAGCGTCGGGCTTAGCAACCTGCTCTCTTTCTGGAGCCTGATTCTGACGGAGCTTAACAGTCATAAGAGCGCGGACGGTATCCTCACGAATGGATTCAACCATAGCGTCGAACATTTCAAATCCCTCGTATCTGTATTCAATAACAGGATTCTTCTGACCGTATCCACGAAGACCAATACCCTTTTTAAGCTCTTCCATATCATCAATGTGAGCCATCCACTTTGTATCAACAACTTTAAGGAGAATAACACGCTCAACCTCACGAATAATTTCGCTGCCATATTCTTCTTCCTTAGCCTGATAAATTGTACCGCACTTTTCATTGAGAGCATTCGCAATTTCCTCACGGGTAACTGTCTTAAGCTCATCTTCTGTAAATGTAAGGTCTTCCTCATCAATAAGCCAGCCGAGGAAATACTCTTTAAGACCAACAATATTCCAATTATCACGCTCATCTTCATCTGCAAGGTAAGTATTTACAGTAGATGTGATAAGGTCTTCCATCATCTTGAGAATATCCTTGTGGAGGTCCTCACCATCAAGAACCTGTGCACGCTGCTTGTAAATAATCTCACGCTGAGTATTCATAACATCATCGTAGTTGAGAACGTTCTTACGGATTGAGAAGTTACGTCCCTCTACCTTCTTCTGAGAGGATTCGATAATACGTGTAAGTGCCTTGCTTTCGATAGGCATAGTTTCCTCAACGTTGAACATCTTCAGCATATTTTCAAGACGATCACCTGCAAAGATACGCATAAGGTCATCTTCAACTGAGAGGAAGAAACAGCTTTCACCCTCATCACCCTGTCGTCCTGAACGTCCGCGGAGCTGGTTGTCGATACGTCTTGATTCATGACGCTCAGTACCAAGAATGTAAAGACCGCCTACTTCACGTACCTTTTCAGCCTTTTCCTTAACCTCAGCATTGTACTTGTTGTAAAGCTGCTGATAGAGATCTCTTGCCTTTAAAATCTCCTCGTTGTCGGTATCTGCAAAACCGATAGCCTCAGATATAATCTCCTCAGGAACTTCACGCTTTCTCAGTTCTGCACGAGCAAGGAATTCAGCGTTACCGCCGAGCATGATATCAGTACCACGACCTGCCATATTTGTAGCGATAGTAACAGCGCCGTATTTACCTGCCTGAGCAACAATTTCAGCTTCCTTAGCGTGGTGCTTAGCATTAAGAACCTCATGCTTTACGCCTTTACGCTTGAGCATAGCGGAAAGAAGCTCTGATTTTTCAATGGAAACAGTACCTACGAGGATAGGCTGTCCCTTTTGATTACACTCAATAATTTTATCAATAATAGCGGAGTACTTGCCTTTTTCCGTTGTATAAACCTGATCGTTGTGGTCAATACGAATTACAGGCTTGTTTGTTGGAATAGCAATAACATCCAGCTTATAGATTTCCTTGAATTCGTCCTCCTCAGTCATAGCAGTACCTGTCATACCGGAAAGCTTGTTATAGAGACGGAAGAAATTCTGGAAAGTAATTGTAGCGAGAGTCTTTGATTCGCTCTTTATCTTAACGCCCTCCTTAGCTTCAATAGCCTGATGGAGACCGTCGTTGAATCGACGACCAAGCATAAGACGACCTGTAAATTCATCAACAATGATGATTTCGCCGTCTTGAACAACGTAGTCGATTTCGTTCTTCATGATACCGTTAGCCTTGATAGCCTGATTAATGTGATGCAGAAGTGTAAGGTTATCAGGGTCCATAAGGTTTTCAATTCTGAAAGCCTGCTCTGCTTTCTTTACACCACGCTGAGTAATAGTAGCAGTCTTAGCTTTTTCGTCGATGATGTAATCAGCGGTTTCATTAATTGTATCCTGGTCTGCCTTATCGTCCATTTCAACTACAGTTGTAGGAGTAAGAGTTTTTGCAAATCTGTCAGCAATAGCGTAAAGGTCTGTGGACTTATCGCCTCTTCCCGAAATGATAAGAGGAGTACGCGCCTCATCAATAAGGATAGAGTCAACCTCATCAACAATAGCAAAGTTAGGCTCACGCTGAACGCACTGTTCCTTGTGAGTAACCATGTTGTCACGGAGATAGTCAAATCCAAGCTCATTGTTTGTAGCATAAGTTACATCGCAGTTATAAGCCGCACGGCGCTGGTCGTTATTTAGACCATGAAGAATACATCCGACAGTAAGTCCGAGCCAGCGGAGAACCTTACCCATTTCCTCTGCCTGAGTTTTAGCAAGGTAGTCGTTTACAGTTACGACATGAACACCCTTGCCTGAAAGGGCATTGAGATATGAAGCAACGCAGGCAACAAGAGTTTTACCTTCACCGGTTTTCATTTCGGCAATACGTCCCTGGTGGAGAACAATAGCGCCTATAATCTGAACGGGATAGGGTTTCTTTTCAAGAACACGCCAAGCAGCTTCACGAACAGTTGCAAGAGCCTCAGGCGTAATATCATCAAGAGTTTCACCAGATTCAAGTCTGTCCTTGAACTCAGCAGTTTTAGCTTTGAGTTCAGCATCGGAAAGCTGAGAATATTCTTCTTCAAGAGAAAGAACTTTATTCTTAATTGGCTCGATACGCTTCAACTCTCTGTTGGAGTAAGCATTCGCGCCGAAAACATTTTTCAAAAAATTCATCTTTAAGTTTACCGCCTTTATCTAAGTATAGTTATATACATTATATATTTTACTACATTTTCAATTCTTTGTCAATACCTAAAATCTGTATTTTTCAATAATATTGCCTAATAGCAATATTTATAACTCTGACACAAAGATACTGGACAAAAAAGCGGATATATGGTATAATACATAAAAAGCAATGCGAGAGGAGTGCCGCATATGTCCGATAACCGCGATAACAGTGTAATATCTCATTTTTTCAGTCATCGTGAGGAAAACTTTCAGTACGCCCCATTTGACAGAGAAATGGCATTTTATGAGAGTATCTGCTCAGGAAATATTGAATTTGTAAAAATGTTTGCAGAACCGCTTTTCTGCGAAGGCTGCGGCACATTAAGCCGCAATCCCCTGCAAAATATGAAATATCATTTCACAATATCAACAGCACTTATAGCGCGTTTCTGCGTTGGAAGCGGTATGACACCCGAACAGGCATACAGCCTCAGCGATGTATATATTAACCGCGCTGACGAATGTAAAACAATTGAATCAGTGCGCTCAGTACATAATGAAATGATTGATGAATATACACGACAAATGCGAATACTCCGCAGCAGCAAGCTGTATTCAAAGCGTATACTCCGCGCAGTGGAATATATAAGCGAACATCTTCACAGCCGCGTACTTATAGAAGATGCGGCAGAGTTCCTGCGCATAACCCCCGCATATCTTTCAAGACTTTTCAAATCGGAAACAGGCATGACTTTTTCAGATTACGTAAATCAGCGAAAAATTGAGGAAGCAACAGGGCTTCTGCGATATTCCGACTATACAGACCTTGAAATAAGCAATCTTCTTTGTTTCAGTTCCCAGAGCTATTTTATAAAAATATTCAAGAAAATAATGGGTATGACGCCAAATGAATATAAAAAGAAATATCGTCTGCCTGCATATAAAGATAAGTAAGATATACAATTATAAAAACAACATTTTACGCATATCTTGTTGTTCCTTTTCCACACCTGTTATGTTATACTGATATTGTAATAAAAATCCCTTATGGGAATAAACAGGAGGTTCTCAATATGAACACAGATAAGATTTTAGCGGAATCAATTGCAAAGGATTATGTATCAAAAGGCAGTTCAAAAATCGTAGCTTTGAAAAAACTTGACAGAAAAGCCAAACTCCCTGCAACTATATTCACTTACACATTAGGTATAATTTCTTCACTTATTGTCGGTACAGGTATGTGTCTCGCAATGCAGGTTATAGGCAGCGGTACAGGCGCTGTTGTTGCGGGAATAATCATTGGCATAATTGGTTTTATCGGTTGCGGTGTAAATTATCCCATATACAAAAAATATCTTGAAAAGTGCAAAGCAAAATATGCTTTTGAAATAGTTGAACTTGCAAAGCAAATAAGCGAACAATAAGCAGAGGTGCTCAGTGAATAAATCGGAAAGTAAATATTTTAATACTGCTGTAAAAATGGACAAAGCGCTTATTTCACTGCTTGAAAGAAAATCTTTTGAGTATATAACAATAAGCGAAATATGCAAGGAAGCCCATGTCAATCGCTCAACATTTTATCTTCATTATGAAAACACCTGTGAATTACTTAATGAAGCAATGCAGTATATACTAAACAGCTTTCTTTCATATTTTACTGTTGATATCCAAAATTTCTCACACGCGAAATTGTCTCAATTAAACTACATTACAAAAGAGTATTTGAATCCATATCTATCATTTATAAAAGAAAATCGCCGTATTTTTTCAACTGCAATATCTAATTCAAAAGAATTTGGATTCGAAAAAATATTCACAAAAATGCATCAAAATATATTCGACCCTATCCTTGAACGATTTCATTATCCAACAGAGGATAGAAAGTATGTAATGCGCTATTATTTAAGCGGTATAAATGCCGTTGTAAACGAATGGATAAAAGATGATTGTAAAAAATCAATTTCAAACATATCACAGATAATTCAAGAATGTATTTTCGGATTAAACGGTGAATTCACAATAACAGACAACAAATAAAAAATCGAGGATTTCATATCTGGAATCCTCGATTTTTATTATTTATTACTTTCTGTTTTTAAGAAGCGCTTCAATCTTTGCATGGGGGTCAAGAATCTTGCTTATGGAAACATCATGATTGATAGCTTCAATAAAGTATGCAATATACTTAGCAACATCAACTTCATGGAACCAAGGTCTGCTGAGAAGTTCAGGTGAACGGTATGTAAGATTTGTACCAAGAACACCGCTGATAATCCCCTCCTCATATGCCTTGTCAAACTTTTCAAGTCCGTTTGTGAAGATAGTATATGTAGCGTATGTGAAGATTCTGTTTGCATTTTTCTTCTTGAGGTTATATGCAAGGTCAAGCATGGATTCGCCTGATGAAATAATATCATCAGCAACAAAGATATCCTTGCCCTCAACGGGATTTCCAAGATACTCATGAGCAACAATGGGATTTCTTCCATTTACAATTGTGGAATAATCACGTCTCTTGTAGAACATACCCATATCAACACCAAGTACAGAAGCATAGTACATGTTTCTGTTAAGTGCGCCCTCGTCAGGAGAAACAACCATGAATTTATCTTTTGAAAGATCAATATCCTTTATATCACGGAGAAGGCACTTAAGAACCTGATATGTAGGCATTACATTATCAAATCCCATAAGAGGAATTGCATTCTGAACTCGTGGGTCATGAGCGTCAAATGTTACGATATTTGATACTCCCATAGCCTCCAGCTCCTGCAATGCACATGCACAGTCAAGAGACTCACGGTAGCTTCTGCGGTGCTGACGTCCGCCATAGAGGATAGGCATAATCACGTTAATACGGTTTGCTTTACCTGAAGCAGCCTGAATAATACGTTTTAAATCCTGAAAATGGTCATCGGGGGACATAGCATTTTCCATACCGAAATAGTTATACTTCACATTGTAGTTACCAACGTCAACGATAATGAACAAATCCTTACCGCGTACAGTTGACTTGATAAGTCCCTTTCCGTCGCCTGATGAAAAACGGGGACACTCTGCTTCAATAAGGAAGTTATCATCCTCATAGCCTGCTGCCTTAGACCAGTCAACAAGATAATCGTTAATCTTTGCACCCAGCTCAGTAATGCTGTTCATAGCAATAATTCCGATAGGTGCAGCACTGATCTCACTGCTGAATAAATTTCCTCCGAATGGTGACATAAGTTAATACTCCTCTTTTATAAATTTTGCGGTAGAAATCTGCCGCTTATTTACAGAAATTTTCGATATAGCTTTCGATATCCTTAGCTATAATCTTCTTTGCCGATTTGGCATGCCCAAACTCATTTACGACAGTCGTCTTGCTTTCGAGTTCCTTGTATACAGTGAAGAAATGGCGCATTTCATCAAAGATATGTTTCGGAAGCTCGTCAATATCCCTGTACATATTATAATTAGGGTCATCTTCGGGAACGGCAATAATCTTATTATCCTCATGACCGTTATCCATCATACGCATAACTCCAATAGGACAGCATTTAACAAGAGTAAGAGGCATAAGCTGTTCCGAACAGAGAACAAGAACGTCAAGAGGGTCACAGTCATCTGAATAGGTACGTGGGATAAAACCATAATTTGCAGGATAATGAGTAGATGTATGAAGAATACGGTCCATTTTAATAAAACCTGTATCCTTGTCCAGCTCATATTTGATTTTACTTCCCTTGCTGATTTCGATTACAGCAATAAACCTATCGGGATTAATTCTTTTCGGGCTTATATCATGCCATATATTAATCATTGATATCGCTCCATTTCCCAAAATAGTATGAAAACAAACATTTCTCTACTTAATAGTATAACACATTTTTGACTTTTGTCAATATCGACAAAGCACCTTTGTTGAATTTCGGCTAAATGACGAAATTTTTTTGTTATACGATAATATTTTTTAGGTTTAATGCATTTTTCAAAAAAACACATCAATTAATCATCTGTTTAACTTAAATTGAAATTAACCATCTGTATATTTAAATGAATTGAATATTAATATGGTTAAAGAAATTAAAATTGCAAAAACTATTGATTTTTTCCTCAGTTTGTTGTATAATATTTATAGATGTTATGTTTATGTGTTTTTTTATTGTGAATTTCTTATAATCAATTTCATATGCTGCCACAGTAAAACAAAAGCTTTTATTTATTTATAATAAATATAAACTTTAAAAACAAGTAATAGTAATACAAGTTGTATTTATATTAGATTCCCATAAGTAAAAAAGGGGGGTGAATTTGTTAATGAACAGAAAAATTGCTGTTATTGTTGCTGGAATAGAGGAAAGTTATCAGAGTAATATATTAACAGGAATTCAAAGTGCCGCTTCCGAATATAATTTTGATTGTTATATATTTATAGCTTTTAACAGCATGAAACTAAACCGAAACCACGATGCAGGTGAAATGAATATTTTCAATCTGCCCGATTTCAAAAAATTTGACGGCGCAATTCTTCTTACAAATACAATTGGCTACAAACCTGTTGTGGATGAAATTCTCCAACGCATAAAAGAAGCCGGAATCCCCGCTGTAAGTATGGATAACAAAGTCGAGGGACTTATACATATAGGAATTGACAATCGCTCAGCAATGAAAGAAATTACCAAGCATTTTATACAAGTTCATAAATTCACAAAATTTAACTATATTTCAGGACCGCAGGATAATCCCGAAAGCTCCGACAGACTTGCAGCATTTCTTGAAGTTCTGGACGAATATAATCTCACAATAGAACCAGACCGCATATTTTACGGTGATTTTCGCGGAGATTCCGCAAAAGAAGCAATAGATAAATTTATCCAAAGCGGCATGGAAATGCCACAGGCTATAATATGCGCCAACGACGTTATGGCAGCAGCGGCTGTAAATCAGCTTCACAATTCCGGCATAAAAATCCCTGATGAAATTGCAGTATCGGGTTTTGATGACGTTTTTGACAGCTATAATCTGAGAGTCGAACTTACAACGGTAAAGCGCCCATTGATTCGCTCAGGTAAGCTGGCGTGTAAAATGCTTGAGCAAAAGTTCAACAATTGCCTTGAAACCAATAATAAAATGTTGAATATGACTGCCAGATTTTCTGAGAGCTGTGGCTGTAAAAAATGCGAATCTCCAGACGCAAAAATCTACAAGGAAGCAAATATAGCAAATTTTAATCGTATAGATTTAAATAATCATTATATGTCGATTTTCAACATCCTTGCCTGTGACCTCAGCAGAGCCGATAATTTCACAGACTATATCAATTCACTGAAAAAATTTGTTAAGTTTATTAACCCGGGTGAGTTTTATTTCTGCCTTAACAAAAACTGGGATTTTCAATCGAATGATATAGTTGCGGACATTTCGGAAGATGAAATAATTCCTGAAAATTACGAAAATGAAATCATTGTATCAATCGCGTACAGCAATGGTAAATTTTGGGACATACCTGAAATAACGATAGATAACATACTGCCGGATATTTCGGATAATTCAGAGAAATCAAAGTATTATTACATAGTTCCTCTGCATTTCCGTCAGCGCTGCTTCGGATATCTTGCAATAAACGATTGTCCCCTTTCGCTTCATAACGCACTTTTTCAGGCTTGGTGCATTACTATTAACAATTCTCTTGAAAACATACGAAAAATCAATGCCCTTGACTGCGCAGTAAAGAAGCTGAAAAATCTTTATATTCAGGACACATTCTCAGGCGTATACAACCGTAACGGCTTTGTAAATGCAACAAATGAAATATTCAGAGACTGTGCAAGGGAGTCAAGAAATGTAATGCTCATGTTCCTTGACCTTGACGGACTGAAAGTAATAAATGATACGTATGGTCATGCTGTAGGTGATGAAGCAATACGAGCAATCGCAGGAATACTTGCCAGAACCTGTATAAACGGCGAAATCTTCTGCAGATTCGGTGGTGATGAGTTTATTGTATTTGCAGCAGATTACAACGACGATGACGCCAAAAAACTTACCGCAGGCATACAAGAAAATATAAAAAAATACAATAAAGCCTACACTGAAAATGATTATACTCTGTCTGCGTCAACTGGATATGTTATCGCAGTACCAAAAGTTGGCGAGGATTTGTTCCTGTTTGTAACGGAAGCAGATAAAAAAATGTACGAAACGAAACGCGAAAAAAAATCGAAATACCTCAGAAATTAAAAAAATTAATATATTAAAAATCCCCGTTGAACAAAACAATGGGGATTTGTATTAGAGCGTGTTGCAAAAACACGGATACATGGTCTTAGTATCAATACGCCCTTGATAAAGATATTTTCTTTTTTGGCATATTAGACAAATACGCGCAATTCTTTGGTGATATATTACAATTTTTTCTTGCAATGTAAATATTTTCTTGCATTTATATCCGAAATATGCTATAATTATAGAGATGTATTCATTATTTATTAAAATTCAACCCTACGAGGTGTATACAAAATGAAGGTAAACAAAGTTGTAAGGGTACGTAAAGCGAACACTTCAGAAATAAAAAATGAAGCGATTTTAGACGTTCCTGCAAGTGCGGCTGAGCTGGAAAAAAAGCTCACTGAAAAACTCCCTGAACCTCCTAAGCTTGAGAAAAAGACTGAGGAAAAGCCTAAGGAAACTCCCAAACCCGAGAAAAAGGCTGAGAAAAAGCCTAAGGAAGCTCCCAAACCCGAGAATAAGGCTGAGGAAAAGCCTAAGGAAGCTCCCAAACCCGAGAATAAGGCTGAGGAAAAGCCTAAGGAAGCTCCCAAACCCGAGAAAAAGGCTGAGAAAAAGCCTAAGGAAGCTCCCAAACCCGAGAATAAGGCTGAGGAAAAGCCTAAGGAAACTCCCAAACCCGAGAATAAGGCTGAGGAAAAGCCTAAGGAAACTCCCAAACCCGAGAAAAAGGCTGAGGAAAAGCCTAAGGAAGCTCCCAAACCCGAGAATAAGGCTGAGGAAAAGCCTAAGGAAACTCCTAAACCCGAGAAAAAGGCTGAGGAAAAGCCTAAGGAAACTCCCAAACTCGAGAAAAAGGCTGAGGAAAAGCCTAAGGAAGCTCCCAAACTCGAGAAAAAGGCTGAGGAAAAGCCTAAGGAAGCTCCAAAACCCGAGAAAAAGGCTGAGGAAAAGCCTAAGGAATCCAATAAAACTGAAAAATACAAAACATCGAGCAATACCATAATGCCCGATACCGACCTTAAAATTCCTGAGAAGAAAAAACAAGAACTCCCTCCTACCCCTGCCCCGATAAAAAGGGAAAGCAAAAAAGAAATGCTTGAATTAGTTCTTCCCAGTGAAGCAAAAAAGGAAAGCGCCGGAGGTGTAAAAGTTCCTGTTTCCGCTTCAAAAGATAAGAAAACCGACGACAAAAAACCAACTAAATCAGCTGTAAATCGTGAAAAATACGATGAACTCTACAACGATAAGGATATCGAACAGGTTGAAAGCGTCGAAATCGATGATGTCAACAATATGGCTCTCGGTAAGAACGGCACACTGCTTATAAAGTATTTTGGTACAAATGAGGTTGTACGGATTCCCGACACAATCACAACAATAGGCAAATATGCATTTAGAGGAAATAAATCGGCAAAAACAATAATAATGTCTGATAGTGTAAAAATCGTTGACCGTTTTGCCTTTGCTCACTGTGTAAATCTGGAAGAAATAATTTTCTCCAAAAACCTTGAAACAATCGGAGAAAATGCATTTCTGAAATGCCAGAGAATCAAGGAGCTTGATTTTCCTAATTCTCTCAAGATAATCTCAAAGGGTGCATTCGGCAGATGCAGTTCAGTGCGCAAGCTTATTTTTCCTCCACAAATTAAGCGCATCAACGACCTTTCATTCTACGCTTGCAGAAATCTGAATCGTGTGGTTATTTCTGATAATATCGAGGCTATCGGCAATGCTGCATTCTCTGAATGCTATGGTCTGAAAAAAATAATTATCAGCGATTCTGTCACTTCAATTGGCGAAAGTGCATTTTCATGGTGCAAATCTCTGGAAGAAATCACTATTCCTCCGTCAGTGAAATCAATCGGCAGCTGGGCATTTTACGGCTGCGGAAAGCTTACTGATGTAAAGCTGAGCGTCCAGACTAAGGATATACGCGATGACGCTTTTTTCGGCTGTGAGAATATCTTTAACGTAAAAATAGTGGAATTTGAGGGTGTTGACTATAACCAGACAAACATCAAGAAAGGCCATAAGCTTACACTGAAAATACTCAAACAGGTAAATCGGAACAGAGCGGAGCGTTATGCACGTGAACACGGCATCAGCACAATGTTTATATAACAATATAAGGGTATCGGATTTAATCCGATACCCTTTTTCGCTAATGTCTGTATGTGTAGAATTGGATGTCTCCGCTTCCGTCGTTTTTATATGAAGCATTAAGTTCAGTTAATCTTCCTTGCGCCCATGGCTCAGTTTCAGTAAGCCACGGAACTTCGTCATCTTCATACTCCCAGATAGTAGCCATATAAAGCTTTGCTTCTATACCGATATCCTCAGCATATTCTCTAAGCTTTTGAAAATCCTGCTCTATAACCTTATGCGAAGCAAAACCAGCTTTGAATTTTATCTCTATTATTGCAAGCGTTTCTTTTATACAATTTCCCAAATATGTATCAGGTGCATTAAAATCCACGCGAGCAATAACCATATCGACCTTTTTGCCCATACCTTGAAACTCACAGTTAGAAAACTCTGTAAAAATACGGATATTATTATATTCAAACACCGCGCCAAGTTTAGTTCTCAAATGAAAATACATTGCATTTTTTAAGGTATCTTCTTTTAATAATCGGCAGTTTTCCCAATCATCTTTAATATCATTTTTCCAAATATCAACCAATGCTGTATCAATAAGCTTTATGAGTTCCCTTGTCCGCATGGAATATCTCTCCTTTAGAACAAAATATCCTTAAAGCAAAGCTGAGGCTCACTCTTATCGAAATCCCAGCTGTGATAGGAATCACCGTGACAGCGGCACTTTTCAGCGCAGTTGCGGCATTTTTCGTTCTCGTTAGCAAGGTCTTTACGGAAGATGTCAAAATTATTATCCCATACGTCCTTGAATCTGTCTTTAAGAATATTACCTCTGATAAATTCAGGGCGGCGCTCAATATCAAGGCAAGCAGTAATATCGCCATTAGCCATAATGCTTGCAATATATGTACCTGCAACGCAGAGATAGTACCAGTCACGCACCTCGCGCTCGTATTCAAGACCGAGATAATGGCTGCAACCATAGCATACAGGCTCTCCTGCAATACGCTTATTTCTGATAAAATCAAACATATAGCGGTAATCATCGGGAGTAAGCAGCAGATTCGGATACTGCTTTGCTCTGCCGATAGGTTCAATATTAATAACTCGCCAAGAATCGATATCCATATCATTGAAAATCCTGTAAAGCTCATCAAGCTGACCTATATTCTCGTGAGTAACAACAGTAGTTACCTGCACAGCCTGAAATCCGCCTACTTCAAGGAGATTATTAATACCCTCCATAGCTTTTTTATAGCCGCCGGGAGTACGTCTGAAAGCGTCGTGAGTTTCTTCAAGTCCGTCAATACTAACGGAAATAGTGTTCATACCGACACGCTTTAAATCCTTAGCAACCTGCTTATCAATAAGAGTTGCATTACTTGTCATGCCCCAGTTGAAGCCGAGGTCATGGGCAACGCCCATAATATCGAAGAAATCCTTACGGAGCAGAGGCTCACCCCCTGTGATACAGAGCATTTTATCCTGTGTTCCGAAATCGCCCTTAATTTCAGCAAGAAACTTTGAGTACTGCTGTAAAGTCAATTCCTCAGAAAATACATCACCGCAGCTGCTTCCGCAGTGGAGACATCTTTCATTGCAGCGCATAGTAAGCTCAAGGAACAAATGGCGGAGCTGAGGCTTAATCATAAGTCCTGCACGATAAGCCTCAATAGTTTTCATATGGTCAAGTTTTTTATTCACGTCAAGCATTCAGTTATTCTCCTTATTGAAATACGCTGGGAGGTCCGTACAACGGAGCAAAAGTTGCTGTTGTAGTTACCTCAGGGTCATCCAAATCGTCAACTGTTGTTGTATACCATGAGGGAGGCGGTCCGTATACGTCCTGAATCAGTTCTTCAGTAGTTGCCACAACGTCCTCTTCTTCATCAGCCGCTGTCGTATATGTCACAGGAGGACCGTAAACAGTCTGAGTTCTCATTGTGGTTTTAACCACCTCATTATCATCTTCTGGATTGCGAATATCATCAATCTGACCAAGCAGATACTTGTTGAGAAGCACAAGGTCAGCTACAGACACCTTTAAATCATTATTTACATCAGCTTGGAAACTGTATTCGGGATTAGGCTTTGCAAATTCCTCACGAAGAAGAATCATATCAAACACATCAGTCACGCCGTCATTATCAACATCGCCATAGAAAGGCTTAGGTCCGTAAACAGGCTGACCGTCATTTTCCAGTTCAGCAATAACCTTATCTATTGTTGTAGTTGTCACAACATCATCCTTATCCTCAGGAGTAGTTGTTGTGAATACGCTTGGAGGTCCATATACCGTTGTAAATCCGGGCAAAATAGGCTCAATTGTAGTTGTTACAGGCATATCTTCCTCATCATCAGGAGCTGTTGTAAATATGCTTGGAGGGCCATAAACCGTTGTAAATCCTGGCAGAATAGGCTCAGTTGTAGTTGTTACAGGCGTATCCTCCTCCTCAGTAGTACTAACAGTTGTCGTCGGAGGCGGACCGTATACACCAGCCATTTCCGACTTGAACTCTGTAATAACGTTCTTTAAAACGGCAGGCTGACTGCTCTGCTTATTTTCCATGCCTACAACTGTAGTAGTTGTATTACCTGAAAATGCAGCAGATGCGTCAACAGGCTCAGAATTTGCTGTACCCACATGCATAGCAGCCGCAAACAAAGCCGCCGTAAGAGCTGTTTTTTCTGTTTTCTTCATAAAGAAACACTCCTCTCATTATACTTTTGTTGTTTCATATTAAGCGGACTACCCTGTCAGGCTATGCAGATATAGTCCTTGATTTTATTATCCTATTTTATTATACATCACTTACAGTTATTTTTCAAGTAATTTAGCAAATATTAACAAATCTTTGTCATATTGCACAAAGCACTCCCCCTATATTTGAAATATATCACAAATACTTTTTCAGATATTTTCCCGTATAGGATTTCTCACATTCAGCAACTTTCTCAGGAGTACCAACAGCAACAATAGTACCGCCGCCATCGCCGCCCTCAGGCCCTAAGTCGATTATATAATCCGCAGATTTTATAACATTGAGGTTATGCTCAATAACAAGAACAGTATTTCCTTGGTCTGTAAGTTCCTGTAAAACATCAATGAGCATGTGTACATCAGCAGTATGAAGTCCAGTAGTAGGCTCATCAAGAATATAAATTGTCTGACCTGTAGCGCGTTTTGAAAGCTCCGTTGAAAGCTTCACACGCTGAGCCTCACCGCCCGAAAGAGTAGTAGCAGGCTGACCGACTTTGATATATCCCAGACCGACTTTTTGAAGTGTTTTCAGCTTACGGGCAATTTTGGGGATATGTTCAAAAAACTCAACACCTTCATCAACTGTCATTTCAAGGATATCATAAATAGATTTACCTTTATAGTGTACCTCAAGAGTTTCGCGATTGTATCTCTTACCCTTGCATACCTCACAGGGAACATAAATATCAGGCAAGAAATGCATTTCAATTTTAATGATACCATCACCTTCGCAGGCTTCACATCGACCGCCTTTGACATTAAAGCTGAAACGTCCGCTGTTATATCCCCTTGCCTTTGCGTCAGGTGTCATGGCGAACAAATCGCGGATATCATTGAATACCCCCGTATAAGTTGCAGGATTTGAACGCGGCGTGCGTCCTATAGGTGATTGGTCAATGCAGATAACCTTATCAAGATTTTCAAGACCTGTCATTTCTTTGAAATCTCCAGCAATCGTCTTAGCTCTGTTTAGCTTGTGAGCAAGGTGCTTGTGGATAATCTCATTTACAAGGGAAGATTTACCGCTGCCTGATACACCCGTAACGCAGATAAACTTCCCAAGAGGAATATCAACGTCCACATTTTTCAGATTATGCTCAGTCGCACCCTTTACAGTTAGGAATTTTCCATTTCCATCACGCCTTGTCAGCGGTACAGGAATTTTCTTTTTTCCACTGAGATACTGTCCTGTAATTGAAGCTTTGCATTTCATCAGCTTGTCAACAGTACCGGAAAATACCACATTTCCACCATGAACGCCTGCTCCGGGACCGATATCAACAATATAATCAGCGGCAAGCATGGTATCATCGTCATGCTCAACAACAATGAGAGTATTTCCCAAATCTCTGAGACGTTTCAGCGTAGCAATAAGCTTGTCGTTATCGCGCTGATGAAGTCCTATTCTTGCCACGTCAAGGATATAAAGCACGCCAACCAGCGATGAACCAATCTGAGTAGCAAGACGAATTCGCTGAGATTCGCCGCCGGAAAGAGTACCCGAGGAGCGTGAAAGTGTAAGATATCCCAGACCAACGCTGTTGAGGAAGCTTAAACGCTCCTTAATCTCCTTGATAATACGCTCACCAATAAGCTTTTCCTGCTCCGATAAATCAAGGCTATCAAAGAATTCAAGAGAGTTTTTCACAGAAAAATCAGTGATTTCGCTGATATTCTTCTCCCCTACCGTCACCGCAAGATATTCGGGGCGGAGTCGTTTGCCCTTACATTCGGAACATTCACATTCCATCATAAGTTCCTCAATAGCCGCCTTGCTATAGTCGCTGTTGGTATCGCGATAACGTCTTTCCAGATTTGGTATAATTCCCTCAAATGAGGACATATACCAGCCGCCGCCAAGCGTATTCGGTCTATGAAGCTTGATTTTTGTATCTCCCGTACCATAAAGGAATTTATCAAGCTGTGACTTTGTAAGCTCCTTTACAGGAACATCAAGAGGTATATCAAAATGCTTTGAAACAGCCTTATAATACATCATAGCAATAGAAGTTTCATCAAGGCTGTTCCAGCCGCTTGCGCATATGGCGCCCTCAGCAATTGACAAATCCTTATCGGGAACAATGGCTTTTATATCAATCTGACGGAACATACCCAGACCTGTGCATTTCGGGCAGGCACCGACGGGATTATTAAATGAAAACATTACAGGTTCCAGGTCGCCAATACTTATATTATGCTCAGGACAGGCAAAATTCCGTGAAAAGAGGATTTCCTCCCCGTCAATAACATCAGCAACAGCAAGCCCCTCAGTAAGTTTGAAAATTGTTTCAAGGCTGTCTGTTATACGTGTTTCAATACCCTCTTTTATAATTATTCTGTCAACAACAATTTCGATATTGTGCTTTTTGTTCTTATCAAGTTTAATTTCCTCTGAAAGCTCGTAAATTATACCGTCAATACGCACGCGAACAAAGCCTGATTTCTTAGCAGATTCAAGCTCCTTAACATACTGTCCCTTTCTGTTTCTTGCAATGGGAGCAAGAAGCTGAACCTTTGTTCCCTTAGGCAGTTCCATAATTCTGTCAACCATCTGGTCAATTGTCTGCTGAGCAATCACTCTATTGCATATTGGGCAATGAGGAATACCGATTCTTGCATAAAGAAGTCGCAGATAATCGTAAATCTCCGTAATTGTGCCAACAGTAGAACGGGGATTTTTTGATGTAGTTTTCTGGTCAATCGATATAGCAGGAGAAAGCCCCTCAATGCTGTCAACATCGGGCTTTTCCATTTGACCGAGAAACATACGCGCATATGAAGAAAGGCTCTCAACGTAACGTCGCTGACCGTCGGCATATATGGTATCAAAAGCAAGAGAGGATTTTCCCGAGCCCGAAAGTCCCGTCATAACAATAAATTTATCTCTTGGCAGTTCAAGGTCAATATTTTTCAGATTATTCGCCCTTGCACCTTTAATTACGATTTTTTCTATCATATTATTCACCCTTTAATTCACGAATCTTATCTCTGAGGTAAGCCGCATGCTCAAATTCAAGCATCTTCGCCGCATTTTTCATTTCAACCGTCAGCCTGTCAATAAGTGCCTGACGTTCAGCGGCAGACATTTTCTTTTTCTTTGTCTTAGCTTCAATCTTATTTTTAGAGCTGATTTCAATAACATCGCGGATATCCTTAATAACAGTTTTCGGCACAATTCCGTGTTTTTCATTGAACGCAAGCTGTAAAGCACGACGGCGCTCAGTCTCGTTTATGGCGCGCTCCATAGAACCCGTTACTTCGTCAGCATACATAATAACCTGTCCGTTGACATTTCGAGCCGCACGGCCGATTGTCTGAATGAGAGAAGTTTCACTTCTGAGGAAGCCCTCCTTATCCGCATCAAGAATAGCGATAAGGCTCACTTCGGGGATATCAAGTCCCTCACGGAGAAGATTGATTCCAACAAGAACATCAAAAACGCCGCTTCTCAAATCCTTGATAATCTCCATACGCTCAATGGTATCAATATCGTGGTGGAGATAGCGGATTTTCACACCAAGATTTTCATAATAAGATGTAAGGTCCTCAGCCATTTTCTTAGTAAGAGTAGTAATAAGCACTCTTTCCCCTCTTTCAATTCTGAGATTTATTTCTGAATAGAGGTCATCAATCTGTCCCTGAGTAGATTTCACAACAATTTCTGGATCAACAAGTCCTGTAGGACGTATAACTTGTTCAACAATTATATCTGTTTTTTCTCGTTCAATCTGTCCGGGAGTAGCACTGACATATATCGCCTGATTAATGTGAGAATTGAACTCATCAAAATTAAGCGGTCTGTTATCATAGGCACTGGGCAAGCGGAAACCATAATCAATAAGTGTTGTTTTTCTCGCCCTGTCACCTGCATACATTCCGCGCACCTGCGGCAGAGTTACATGGCTTTCATCAACAATGAGCAGAAAATCCGAGGGGAAATGGTCGAGAAGGGTAAGCGGACTGCTTCCCGGCGGTCTGCCTGACAGTACACGGGAATAGTTTTCAACGCCGCTGCAATATCCGACCTCGCGGAGCATTTCCATATCGTAGTGAGTGCGCTGTTCAATACGCTGAGCCTCAATAAGCTTGTTATTCTGCTGAAAATACTCAATACGCTCTGCAAGTTCCCTGTCAAGTTCAGCAAGAGCAGCTTCAAGCTTATCATCTCCAACAATATAGTGAGAGGCGGGAAAAATAGCCGCATGGGAAACAACAGCCTTGACTTCACCCGTAAGAACATTGATTTCAGATATACGGTCGATTTCGTCACCGAAGTATTCAACACGCACCGCAGTATCGCTTGACATAGCAGGAAAAATTTCAACAACATCGCCACGAACTCTGAAACGGTTTCTCTCAAATGCGATATCATTTCTTTCGTAGCGAATTTTTATCAGTTCCGCAATAAGCTGTTCGCGCGGCTTTTCCATACCCTGACGGATAGAAACAACCATTGAACGATATTCCTCAGGGCTTCCAAGGGAGTATATACAAGATACGCTTGAAACAATTATAACATCTCGGCGTTCAGCAAGAGCAGTTGTAGCGGAGTGACGGAGCTTATCAATTTCATCATTAACAGCGGATACTTTTTCGATATAGCTGTCAGTACTTGCAACATAAGCTTCGGGCTGATAATAGTCGTAATATGAAACGAAATATTCAACAGCATTATCAGGGAAAAACTCCTTGAATTCCGAACATAGCTGTGCCGCAAGAATCTTATTATGAGCAAGAACAAGGGTAGGCTTATTGACTTTAGCAATAACATTTGCCATGGTAAAAGTTTTACCCGAGCCCGTAACACCGAGGAGAATCTGTTCTTTTTTCTTCTCATTAAGACCTTTTACAAGTGCCTCAATCGCTTCGGGCTGGTCGCCTGCGGGAGCATATTTCGAATGTAATACAAACTGTTCCATAAGTACCTCCTTTATACCGCAAATACCCCTCAGATTTTCCAAGGGGTCTGCTAATAAAATGGGATTCTAAAGGGTGAAACCCTTTAGCAGAGTCCAGAGACATCGGCGGGGAGCCCCCGCGGGCATCATGGTGGGTGCAGGGCAAAGCCCTGCGTAGCGTTCAAGCGCTCTGCAAGGGGTGAATTTCAAAACAGTCCTGTGGACTGTTTTGAAAGAGGGGACGCTCTGCAAGTGAGAGCGTCCCCCTAAAAATCATCTTATTGAAACTTTTTCGACAGACAGGGGTATCTTTAGAGGTTCCCTTTATATTAATTATCTGCCGTAACCGTCAGGATTATTCTTCTGCCAATTCCAAGTATCGCGGCACATATCCTCAAGATTACGCTGAGTTTTCCACCCAAGAACTTCATAAGCCTTATCAGCATTGGCATAGCACTCAGCCAAATCACCGTCACGTCTTGCGCCGTACACATGATTGACCTTGACACCGTTTACCCTTTCAAATGTCCGAACAATTTCCGTTACACTGTAGGGTACACCTGTACCGAGGTTAAAAATCTCAACGCAGTTATTATTCATGATATAATCCACAGCCTTGACATGACCTGCGGCTAAATCCATAACATGAATATAATCTCTTGTGCAAGTACCGTCAGCAGTTGGATAATCATTGCCGAAAATGGTAAGACACTCACGCTTACCAACAGCAACCTGAGAAACGTAAGGCATAAGATTATTTGGAATACCGTGAGGGTCCTCGCCAATCATACCGCTTTCATGAGCACCGATAGGGTTGAAGTATCTGAGAAGAATAACGGAGAGTTCAGGGTCTGCTTTTGCAGCATCCTCAAAAATCTGCTCCATCATAGCCTTAGTCCAGCCGTAAGGGTTAGTGCATACTCCCCTTTTCATTGTCTCAAAATAGGGCACAGAGTTTTCCTCGCCGTAAACAGTAGCACTTGATGAGAATATAATGTTTTTAACATTATATTTACTCATAGTTTCAAGAAGCGAAAGCGTAGTATCGATATTATTTCTGTAGTACATCACAGGCTTCTGAACAGATTCGCCAACAGCTTTAAGACCTGCAAAATGAATAACAGCGTCGATATCATTTTCATCAAAAATCTTTTCAAGAGCCTGAGAATCCTTTATATCAGCCTCATAAAGCTTAATAGTGCTGTCTGTAATTTTTTCAACACGTTTAATAGATTCGGGACTGCTGTTGCTGAAATTATCCGCAACAACAACCTCATAGCCTGAATTAATAAGTTCCACCGCAGTATGAGAACCTATGTAACCCGCACCTCCTGCAAGTAATACTGCCATTTTTTCACCTCATTTATACCGGCTGGAAATCCTTGTTTTCAGCAGCGCCTTCTTCCTGCGCAGCCACATCAAGCTTTTCCTTTTCTTCTCTTTCTTTTATAGCATTTTCATTGAATTCTTTAGGGTCTGTGAAAGTTGGAACCATATCATGAAGAGCCTGAACAGCAGTTTCACAGTCATTTTCCAGCGAAGCCTCAATAAGAGTATTAAGTCTGTCCATAAATGTATCCTGGTCAATCTTTATCTGATGACCGATATAGATAAGCTCATTATCTGTTTTCTCAATGCCTTCCTCGTCCATAAGAAGCTCCTCATATAGCTTTTCACCGTCGCGAAGACCTGTAAATTTAATTTCAATATCCACATAAGGCTCTTTACCGCACATACGGATAAGATTTTCAGCAAGAGTTACAATCTTGACAGGTTCACCCATATCAAGAACAAAGATTTCGCCGCCCTTAGCAATAGCCGCAGCCTCCATAACAAGACTAACAGCCTCAGGGATAGTCATAAAGTAGCGGATAATTCTCTCATCAGTAACAGTAACAGGGCCGCCCTTTTCAATCTGCTTTTTGAAAAGAGGAATAACGGAACCGTTAGAACCGAGAACATTTCCGAAACGAGTTGTAACGAATTCAGTAACGCCTTTTTTCTGCTGAGCGAGATACTGAACAATCATCTCACAGCAACGCTTTGAAGCACCCATAACGTTAGTGGGATTAACAGCCTTGTCGGTAGAAATCATAACAAACTTCTCAACATTATGCTTCTGAGCAAGCTGAGCCACATTAAGAGTACCGCCGACATTGTTTTTTATCGCCTCCATAGGAGAAGCCTCCATAAGAGGAACATGCTTATGAGCAGCAGCATGGAAGATAATCTGAGGGCTGTAAACCTGAATAATCTTGTCCATACGTTCTCTGTCGCGGACGGAAGCAATAAGAGTGATAAGGTTAAGACCGTCCTCACCATATGTCATCTTGAGTTCCTGCTGTATTTCGTAAGCGCTGTTTTCATATACATCAACGATAACGATTTCCTTAGGGTTATACTGAGCAATCTGGCGGACAAGTTCTGAACCGATACTTCCGCCGCCGCCGGTAACCATACATCTCTTACCCTGAATAAAGTTCTTTATATCATTGTTATCAAAAGTAATGGGGTCACGTCCGAGAAGCTCCTCAACATTGATATTTCTAACCTGATTGAGGATTGACTTTTCATTTTTGAGAATATGAGTGCCGATAAAAGGAACAATTTTAAGAGGCAGCTTAGTCTCATTGCAAATATCAATAAGTTTTTTTCTTGCTTTCTCAGATAAAGAAGGTATAGCAATAATAATAACATCAATATTGAGTTCTTTAGCTTTTTTTACAATAAGTTCATTTCCGCCGATGATTTCAACACCCTGAATATAGGTACCATGTTTGTTTACATCGCTGTCAATAATACAAATGGGAACATAGGCTGCAGCGTCTTTATCTCCTATATAGGGAGAATTTTTGGCATTAAAAATTTCACTTAGGAGAATTCTTGCAGCGGAACCTCCACCGATAATCATAGTTCTTTTTACCTTGATATTAAATTCCATACCCAACATTCCATTCCTTAAATATTAATTGTATATGCGCAGGCATATACATATACCTACAATTATTATACCATTGGGAAATAAAAAAAGCAATAGTAAGCTTCTGGAGATTTAATAAGCAAGAGAAAATTCGGCACTTTTCACAATTTTCTCACAATTTCTTCATACAGGTTTAAGATAATACCGCACAGAGTTTGCGGAAAAGATAAGAAATCAGTAAGACGGATATTATCCGCCGCAATTTTGGAACAGAATTCAAGTTTTCCGGCAATTTTCAAAGGCTGCCATTACAGCAGCCTTTGGAAATATTATGCAGTTACAATTTCATTATCCTTGTGGAGATTCAGCTTTTCAACAGCCTGTTCACGCATTTTGTATTTGAGAATCTTACCTGCGGCATTCATTGGGAAGCCCTCCACGAAATCAATATATTTCGGGCACTTATGCTTAGCCATTCTGTCAAGGCAGAAGCCCTTGATTTCCTCCTCAGTAGCTGTCACGCCCTCCTGAAGAATGATACAAGCCATAATTTCCTCGCCGTAGTCAGCACTTGGCACACCGATTACCTGAACGTCCTTTACCTTTGGATGTGTATAAAGGAAATCTTCAATCTCCTTAGGATAGATGTTCTCACCGCCGCGGATAATCATATCCTTTATACGACCGGTAATCTTGTAATATCCGTCAGAAGAACGGCGTCTTGCAAGGTCGCCTGTGTGGAGCCAGCCGTCGGAGTCGATAGCAGCAGCAGTAGCCTCGGGCATCTTGTAGTAACCCTTCATAATATTGTATCCACGGGCAACAAACTCGCCGTCAGTATCATCAGGGAGTTCCTCATTTGTTTCAGGGTCAACGATTTTGCACTCAACACCGAAAATAGCACCGCCTACAGTATTAACACGCTGTTCAATGCTGTCAGTAGTCTTACTCATAGTGCAGGCAGGAGAAGCCTCTGTCTGTCCATAAGTGATACAAATTTCAGACATATTCATCTTTTCAAGCACTTCTTCCATAGTCTTGATAGGACAAGGAGAACCTGCCATAATACCTGTACGCATATAGGAGAAATCAGTCTTGTCGAAATCCTCATGACCGAGCATAGCAATAAACATAGTCGGTACACCATGGAAGCAGGTAATCTTTTCTTTATTAATACAAGCAAGTCCCTTTCTGGGAGAAAATCTTGTAATAGGTGACATTGTAGTTCCGTGTGTCATGGAAGCAGTCATAGCAAGCACCATACCGAAGCAGTGGAACATAGGCACCTGAATCATCATGCGGTCAGCAGTGGAAAGGTCCATGCAATCGCCGATAGCCTTACCGTTGTTTACAACATTGTAGTGAGTAAGCATAACACCCTTGGGGAATCCGGTAGTACCCGATGTATACTGCATATTGCAGACATCGTGAACGCTGATTGTCTTTCTTACGCTTTCCATTTCTCTGTAGGAAACATTCTTTGAAAGTGCAACAGCTTCCTCCCAAGTATAGCAGCCCTTGTTTGCGGATTCAACTGTGATAACATTTTTCAGCATAGGAAGTCTTGCGGATTCAAGCTTACCTGCCTCACAGGTTTCAAGTTCAGGGCAAAGCTCCTTAATAATGTTCACATAGCTTATATCTCTGATACCGTCAACCATAACAAGAGTATTTGTATCGGACTGGCGGAGGAGGTATTCAGCCTCGTGGATTTTGTACTCTGTATTTACAGTAACGAGAACCGCACCGATTTTAGTTGTAGCCCAGAAAGTAATATACCACTGTGGAACATTTGTAGCCCATATAGCAACGTGGTCGCCCTTTTTCACACCCATAGCAAGAAGTGCTCTTGCAAATGTATCAACATCGTCGCGGAATTCAGAATATGTACGTGTATAATCAAGTTCAGTGTATCTGAAAGCATACTGATTGGGGAAATCCTCACACATACGGTCAAGAACGTCAGGGAAAGTGTAGTTGAGAATCTTCTCCTTAGGCCAAGGATAATAGCCTGTACCCTTTATGCTTTTCTGGAGAGAGTGCTTGTGCTTTTTCTTGTATGGCTCCATATACTGAGCATACTGAGGAATAACAATACCGCCGTCACTGAGGTCGGAAGCCCAGCGCTTAACCCATTCAAGAGAAACATAACCGTCATAGTTGATAGTTTCAAGAGCCTGAATCATAGCCTTCACAGGCATATCACCGCTGCCCATGAGACGATATTCAACAGCACCGTCAGCTTTCATCACACTGTCTTTAACATGGGTATACTTGATATACTGTCCCAGATTCGCAACAGTAGTTTCAGGGGATTCATTATTATAGCGGTAAGGGTGGTGCATATCCCAGAGAGCCGCAACCTTACGGCTTGCAACCTTATCAAGAACAGCAGCAAGTCTTGCAGTATCGCAGTAAACGCCATTTGTTTCAACAAGAAGAGTAACATTGTACTCCTCAGCGATTGGAGCGAGCTTTTTCAGACATTCAACAATATAGTCATCATCAACAGCATCTACAGGAGCAGGTTCAAGATCTGCAAGAATTCTTATATAAGAAGTGCCAAGCTTTGAAGCAAGCTGAGCATAAGCAATAATTTCAGCCTCTGCCTCAGCAAATTTATCCTTATATTTAAGACATGCGCCGGAGGATAGACAAGAAATTTCAAGACCGAGGGAATTTAGCTTTTCAATTGTTTTAGGTAGCTGTGAATCTGTAAACGGCTGAGCCTTTACAGAAAAAATCTCATTACCAAGACCTCTTACCTCAATACCGTTGAAACCAAGGTCTTTAGCAGCACCATAGATATCCTGCCATGACCAGTTTGGACAAGCGAGAGTAGAAAAACTGATTTTCATATTATCATATCATTCCTTTGCATATATTTCGGCAATAACCAATTTATCGCCTTTACTGCCATAAACAGATAAAGTAATTATATCACACATTGCAAAATAATGCAAGAGATAAATACAAATTTTCAAAATTTTAACACATAGGGTTCCCCACATAAATATTCCAAAAATCTTGACAAAACTTAATTCAGCGTGTATAATATAGTTATTAAATAAGGAATCAAAACAGATTTCCACAAAGGAGATAGTTAAAATGAGCGAAAATATCAATGAAAATGTAAATATTCCCGAAGAGGAAGAAAACGAAAATTATGTAACTCTTGTGGACGACAACGGAGAGGAAGTTTCCTTTGAAGTTCTCGACACACTGGAGTACAAAGAGCGTTGGTTTGCTGTACTTCTTCCCTTTGATGAAGAAGATGATGGAGTAGTAATTCTCGAACTTGTACCCTCAGAGGACCCTGACTTTGACGAATTTGTTGCAGTTGAGGATGATGCACTTGTAAACGAAGTATTTGAGGAATTCAAGAAGAACTACAAGGGCGAATACGAATTTGAATAAAATGGAAAAACTGCGGATTCACCGCAGTTTTTTTATTACGCAACAAGCATTTTTCTCATATGGATAAAATCAAATATATCAATTATATTGTCATTATCCAAATCCCCCGCCTGCCAATCAGCAAGCTCCCCCGAGCCAAGAAGCCAGCCTTGAAGCATAACCGCATCGGCAATGGTAAATTCACCGTCAGCATTTACATCGCCCTTTACAGAAGCGGAAACCGTCAGTTTATCCTTAATAAGTTTAAGGAGGGAATACTCCCCTTGCGCGTCCTGAGAGAGCTCCCATATCATAATACCGCCGTATTTTTTGGAAATATCGCACTTTTCAGCCATTGTAACCGCGCCATTGTAGGCAATATCGTTGTACAAATCCTTGTTGTAGTTTTCCTTGTCCAGTTCAATCAATTCCGAGAAAGGAACATAGGAATTCCAATCAAGCTTACCGTCGGAGGTATACCCCCTGCCGTAAAAAGGAACACCAAGAACAAGCTTGTCTTTCGGAATTTTCTTCTGTATATTGAAATATTTCAGAGAAGTTTCCGTAAACTCCATATCGCAGTGAGAGCTTTCGTCAGCGTCGTTATCATAAGCCATAACGTTGACGAAATCGAAAAGGCTGTATGTATCTGGAGAAACATTAACTGCCACCCACTGCGCCGTAGCAGTAGAAAGCTCATAACCGTACTCATCGCAAATTTCACGGAGCGAGAACACCCAATCCGCGTAATATTTCCAGATTTCATGGTTTGATCCAAACTCAATATCAAGGTCAATGCCGTCAAGGTCGTATTTTTCGCAGTATTCCACAATTTTCTCATTAAAATCCGCCATTTCCTCAGGTGTATCAAGAAGCGGCAAGTATCCGTCGCAACCGCCGCCGCCCCCGAGTGCCGCCATAACCTTCACATCATTTGAATGAGCCTTATTGACAATATTTTTCATCTCAATATCTGGTATGTAACAGGAGAGATTACCGTCGCTGTCGGGATTGCAGAAAGCAATATTCATATGGGTAAGTGCACTGAAATCAAGCTTTCCGTATGCCTGATATGACCAGTCGGGCAGATATCCCACAACCCTTGAAATGTGTTCAGAATTATCAATTTCCGGAGTATTACCTGTATCACCCACAAGCATATCAATAGCATATACAGTTGTAGGGGAATTAGCGGACATAACAGAAATATAATCAAGGAGCGAAAAATCCGTGCCGAAAACATCTGTCATAGCGTCATATGAATAGTAATACCAATCGCCGTTGACATCATCAGGAAGCAAACTTGCCCATGTTTCACCGCCGCTGTAAGACGTAAGAACAAAATAAGGCGCTTCATCAGATTCACATTTTATGGCAATGGTATTGCCCTCAGCATAGATACTCGTATCAGGAACGGGAATAGTAAGCGGACAAGTCCAAGCCTCCGCCGATGCCTCACCCTCATAAAGATGAACTATGTTTTCAGCGGCATATGCTGTATTTATCTGAGGAAAAATAAATCCGGCCGCAAGTACAGATGAAAGAATTTTGCATATATTCACAAAAACACTCCTTTCGGAACTAATTTCTTATACATATATTATATATTACATTTATGTCATTGTCAAGGAATTACAGAAATATAGCAGAAAATTCCTTGACATATGACTAAATATGGTATATAATATTTACATAATTTACTAATCAGGAGGTACATATGCTGAAATTAAAAAGCAAAATGTTCGAGGAATCAAAAAAATCCGCAGCGTCAGAAAATATAGTTGTTACATTGGTAATATTTTTCATCATGCTTTTGGTAATACAAATTGTGGAATCAATAATTCCCACCATAATGTCAAACAGCGAGCTTCGTGAAAGAATCGCCGCCGAGGGCATAACCGATGTAAAAATAATGATGAATATAGCAACAGAAGTGCTCATGCAGACAAAATATCTGATTCCCACCCTGTTCTGCACAATATTCGGCACAATAATAAGCATAATATACTGCCGCTTTGTAGAGGCGCGCCACCTCAGCTCAATGGGTATGCGCAGGAGAAAAGCAGGACTTCATTATATACAGGGCCTTGGCGTAGGCTTTGTCATGATATCAGCAGCAGCACTTTTATCAGCATTATTCGGCATAACAGAAATCACCCGCTGTAAATCTGCAGATATAGGAGTAATCGGATTAATGCTGGGAGGTTTTGTAATACAGGGCATGAGCGAGGAATTCATATTCCGCGGCTATCTGATGAATACTCTTGGCGGCAGGCACAATCCATGGCTTGCAGTAATAATAAGTTCAGCAGCATTTTCCCTTGCACACATAGCAAATCCCGGCTTCAACCTGTTCATATTCTTCAATCTGGCGCTGTTTGGCGTATTTGCAGCATTATACATGATAGCCTTTGACGATATATGGGGAGCCTGCGCAATTCATTCCATATGGAACTTTACACAGGGCAGCTTTTACGGCATAAGCGTCAGCGGAACAGGTGAAACCGAATCCATATTCCGCACAGTAGCCGCATCCGAAGCAAAACTGCTTACAGGAGGAGAATTTGGAATCGAGGGCAGTATAATTACAACTTTTGTACTAATCGTATCATCTATCCTTGTGCTTATAAAAATAAAAAAACAGAATCCGAACTAAAAAGATACCGTACAGATTTTGTACGGTTTTTCTTTAAAACTCCTAATTTTTCCGTACTTGACATAAGGGCAAAAAAAGTATATAATAAAGGTGTACGTCAATATTTTTCCGCATTGAAAAAGGAGACTATTATGATTAAAAAATTATCACGTTTACTTCTGGGAACAGCAGTCTGCGTAAGCCTTACAGCAGTACCCATGACCGCAAAGGCAGCAACCCCTGAAGAAGCAGCCGCCCTTGCACGTTCAATGGGACTTCCCGAAAGTCTTATACAAGCAGGCTGGAATAAATATTATGAAAATCCCGAGCTGTATCCGCCCGAGATAATCGACAGTTATATGGCAACATTAAGAGGCATGAATCAGGAAATGATAAATCAGCTTCTGACAGACAGCGGCTACGCACCCTCAGCTCCCCCTGCCCCCGCTGTAACTACAGCAGCTCCGCAGCAGTCACAGGGAAGTGTAACAACAACCACAACCGCCAACGAAAACACAACAGATGATAAGGAATCAGACAACAGCGGCGATACTTCACAAAGCGGCAGTACAGGCGGCGGAAGCACCTCAAAGGACGACAAAATCACTCTCACACTCCCCGACGGCTCAACCTTTGACAGAATCAGTTCAAAGGATTTTGCAGCTATGTCTCTCGATGAAAAAAGAGCATATATCGCAGGATTAACTCCCGAACAGAAAGACGCATTTCTCAGCAATATGTCCCCCGAAGACTACAAAAGCCTGCTGAAACAGCTTCCAATCGACAACAAAGCCGATATAATAGAGGACATGGCAGACATCACAAGTCAGCTTGGACTTACTCTCAGCGTCGACGGGCTTACAGACGATAATCTGGTACTCTCCATGAAGGACGAGGACGGAAAGCTTGTAGCATTGAGCGCAGCAAGCGATACAGTAGCCGCTACAGGATACGACCGCCGCGGAATACTTTCACTTGCGGCAGCCCTTGCAGCAGTAGGAATCGGCGGCACAGCAATAGCCGTAAAAAAATCCTTTGGCAAAAAAGAGGTCTGAAATGAAAGAAAAATCAAAAAAGAATATTCCCCTGCATATAATCACGCCGATAATGGTTACAGCGATATGTGCAGGAATCACAATAGTTGCCGCAATAAAGCCTGCGGACAAGCTTAAAACCTACGCAAATATCGCATTTATGGACAGCCTTAAATCCGACCCGCTGAATGAAGATTCAGGACTTGTCATAAAGGAAAACGATATAGATATGGAATACAGCGGCAAAACCTCTGAAACAGGCGAGCCTGCCCGCCCCACATTCGGAGAGCTTTACGCCATAGTAAGCACCGACGCTCTCGGAATAAATGTACCGATTTACTGGGGAACAACAACGGAACTTTTAGAGCACGGCGCCTGCCAATCCTCCAGTTCCGCAGTATTCGGCACAAATGGAAATTCCGTAATTTCCGCCCATGTAGATACCTATTTTGCCTCTCTGAGCGACCTTAAAGAAGGCGACGAAGTAGAAATATATACAAACTACGGAAAATTCACCTACAAAGTAACAGAGCTTATCAATTTCAGCAGCAAGGATAAAAAATATATCACTCCCACTGAGGACGACAGACTTACAATATATACCTGCAAGCGCGACTTGTTAGGCGCATCGGACAGAAGAATCGGCGCAGTCTGCGAATTGACAGAAAAAGCCTTTTATACAGAAAAGGAGGGCGAATAATATGAGAAGCGCAGGTTCATATATAAGCTCATTTATAATAACTCTCCTGCTTGTATTCACTCTTATAGCCTCCGCAGGCTGTATTACAGCGGAAAAATTTGCCACAAGGGATAATCTTGTAAATATTACGGAGGAAAAGGATATCAGCGGAATTGTCCGCAATGAACTCAATAAATATTTTACGGAAAAATATGCAGAAACAGGAATTCCGGCTGAATTATACATGAATCATATTGATGAAGATTACCTGCAGTCAGTTATAAACAACAGAATCGACTATGGATTTACAGCCCTCAGCGGCGGCAATACAAGCGAATTTGCAGAGATTCCGCAGAATACAGCCCTTGACGAAAGCATAAAAGCCTATTTTGAGGAATACGCAGAAAGCAGCGGATACGAAATAAAGGACGAAAACGACAAATATTACAAAAAGCTTGCAGACGCAAAGAAAAAGGCATATTCCGCAATTGAAGAATACAGTGATGTCTATAAATTCAACGCCCTTGTAAAGCACGGCGTAATTAAAAAGGTAAAGCCTGTGTATCTGAAACTTTCCATGATAACAATTATCTGTCTGGGTGCAAGTGCATTTTTCGGTTTGTTGCTTCTTATATGCAGCTTCAAGCGAATCAGGGACGCACTCTACTGGATAGGCACAGCGGCACTTTCCGCAGGAGTTCTGGGCAGTATACCATGTCTTTATCTGTTGAATACCGACTATTTCTCGGCATTTTCAATCAAGCAGGCGCAGATTTACACATCATACACAACAGCAATGAAAACGTTTACGGAAAATTTCCTGACTGCATGTGTAATACTTGCATCTGCAGCAATAGTACTTTACATTGTGTACGGAATCAGCACAGCAGTAAGCGAAAAAAAGGTTAAAAAAGAAACAGAGCCCGAAAAAAATAATACCGCTGAAAATGCAAATAATGAGGGCTGATGTATTGACATTTTTTGTTTTTTGATATATAATTGTAGTTAATGAAATCTATTTTCAGAAAGGAATTAAGTTTTATGAGAAAATTATCAAAAAAAAGTAATTTTAATCCCATGATAGTAAGAATCGTAGGTATTCTCCTCTTTATCGGTACATTTGTAGTACAAGGACAGATTTCAAGAAGACTGCCACCGAGTGCTTCAGGCGGTATAAACGGTATCATCTCACAGCTGCAGGTACTTATTTCCGTAGCAATGGTAGTAATGATTCCTAAAAAGGGATATTATACATCACTTGTAATGTGCGTGTGCAACTCATTATACATACTTATTTTCGGTGTTCTGGTATCTCACAATCCCGGAGCAGCTCCCGGTGTACTTTCCCCTGTTATCACACTTATCGTATGTACGCTTATTCAAAATTATTCTTTACAGTCATACAAGGCACAGGAAGAGCTTGAAAAGCGAAACAGCCAGCTTGTTGATACAAATGAGGAAATCAGCAAGGAGGGTGAGCGTCTTTCACGTATCATATACAATGATGAGCTTACTGGACTTTATAATCAGGATATGTTTAAAAAGCAGATTGAAGATATGCTCAATGAGGAAGATGTAACTCCTTTTACAGTTGTGTTTACTGAAATTGACGATTTTGACGCTCTTACAAAGCGTTATACCTCAGATGTTACTGATATGATACTTACAACTTTTGGCTATAGACTGCATAATTTCTGCGGTAATTCGGGTGTTGCGGCAAGAATAAGCGGCGCCGAATTCGCTTTCATTATCGTTGGTCAGAGAAACAGAGAATCCGTTTCAAGCTATCTCAGCGACCTTGTTGCAGAAGTTTGTGAGCCGATTCCGGTAAATGGAAAATTGCTCGATATTTCGATATCTACGGGTGTTGCTCATTATCCCAGAGATGGAAGAAATTCTAAGCACCTTATTGAAAATGCTGATAATGCAGTTAAATATGCAAAGGAAAAATGTAAAGGTTCAGTTTATTTCTTTAGCTGATTATTTATCCACCGTTTCTTCTACAAAGAAGCGGTGGATTTTTTCACATCCTTTTAAACGAATCAACACCGTTTCATTAACGTTTTATCACCGTTTTATCACCAAATTAACCCCAAAATTAGCAAAGTAAATTCTTTTAATTTTCAAGAATTCGATTTATCTCAAAATTCAAGGTATTTTCACCATTTCAACACCGCTTCAACACCATTCAAACAGAAAATATTTTTTACCATAATTTGTAATATCATGAAATAAAGCGGATTTTTTTTATATTTTACGAAAAACCCCTTGCAATTTTATATATGTTATGATATAATAAAAATGTCTTATTTGTGTATTATTTACGATAAATATTTTTATATTTACCATATTTTACTATTTCCTAAATTTGTATTAAAATCCATTTTGTTTATTATATTTACAATCAAACCATTTATTTCCAACTCTACGCCCTTTTTATATGGGTATTTTCAAACTATACGCTAAAATCGAACCAATTATTATTACTTTTTTTATTGAAATATTATATTGTAATTCATTCAGAAATATGTTATAATATAAAGAGGCATATTTTTGACCGTGAAAATATTTATTAAAGACATTATTAATTTTACGCTTTATATCTTAAATTTCTATGAATACATTTTTTATCCACAGGCGTAAAAAATATATCGTTTTATTTTTAAAGGAGTATGTAAAAATGGCTGAATCACGATTCATTAAAGCAACTGCTTTCTGCGGCTATGATAAAGCAGATGTAGATAAAAGACTTGAAACTCTTTATACTTTGATTTATAATCTGAAAAATGAAATACGTGAAAGCAGACAACTTATAAAAAAATATGAAGAAGGCTTTTCTCAGGATAAAGCATACGAAAATGCTATCGCTGTTGAACGCGCTCAGATTACTCAGCTTCAGGTAAAAAATGAACAGCTTTCCGAAAAAAATAAAATCCGCAAGGACGAACTGAGCAAGAAAACACAGGAAAATACTGCTCTTAAAGAGGAAATAGAAGCTCTTAAAGAGGAGCTTGAAGAACTTCGCCTTAAACAGCTTGCTCTCGGTAACAATGATACTGAGGACCTTGGTATTATCTTCATTGAGGCTAAAAAATCCCGTGACCTTATTGTAAATACGGCAAAACAGGAAGCTGAAAACTGCGAGAAAAATACCAGAAAATTTGCTGATGAACTCATTGATGAGACTAATAAAAAAATTTCGGAAATGCTCGAAAATGCTGAGAAAAAGGCTGCTGATATTGTTTCTGCCGCTGAGAAAAAAGCTGCTGAAACTGAGGCTGCAAATGAAGAGTTAAAGAAAAATATGCTGAAAAATATGGATTGTCTCAACACCGAAATCACCCGTATCAAAAGTATTCTGGGTGCTTTCAGTTCCGATACTGCAAGATTTATTTCGGATTCTACTGAGGCTATTTCCACTACGCAGAATTGCATAAATAACTCCGTTGATAAACAGGAAGAAAAATCCCCTGTATCCGATAATAAACCGACTTCAAACAACAGCGAAAAGAAGCCGGAAAATCCGCAGAAATCTGCTATACAGAATCACACACCTAACAAGCAGAATTCTGCTGCTAAAAAACAGCCTGTTACCGTTACGCCTAAGCCTGCGGCTGAAAAAAATCCTCCGCAGAAAGACAACGGCGGTATTAATCTCGATGACCTGCTGAAACAGGCTAATGAACTTGAAAAAATCTGACATAACTATGATTAATCCCAAACGATGTCCTGTATGTCGTTGATAATTTTTGAAATTTTTTATTTAATCTGAGGAGAACGGAAAATGAATGATATCATTGTAGTAAAACCAGAAAAATGCGTGGGCTGCAACGCTTGTATCAGAAGCTGTCCCGCTCCTGAGGCAAATATCAGCAAAATGCTGGAAAACGGCAAGTTTATTACTACTGTCAATTCCGATAAATGTATTGCCTGCGGTCAGTGTATCAGAGCCTGCAACCACCACGCAAGAGACTATATTGACGATACACGCGTTTGTATGCAGCGTCTTGAAAAGGATAAGACTATTATTCTTGTTCACCCCGCTATAAAGGCTGTTTTCCCTAATCACTGGATTAGTATTCTCGATTGGTTCAGAAAAAAAGGCTGTATGATATTCGATGTTTCTTTCGGTGCGGATATCTGCACATGGGCTCATCTCAGCTATATTGAAAACCAGAAGCTCGGAAAGGTTATTACTCAGCAGTGCCCTGCTGTTGTAAAATATGTGCAGACTTATCAGCCTGCTATTCTTAAAAATCTCTCCCCTGTTCACAGTCCTGTTGCCTGTGCTGTGGCTTATATCAAGAAGTATCTCAAGCGTACAAATCCTATTGCTGTGCTTACTCCTTGTATTGCCTCAAAAAATGAATTCACTGAAACAGGTCTTGTGGAATACAATGTTACATTCAAAAAATTAAAGGAATATTTCGATTCCAACGGTATTATTATACATACACACTCAGATGAGGAACTCAATTACAAATTCGATGACCAGCAGGGTCAGCTTGGTGCTATCTACTCCCGTCCCGGCGGAATCAGAGATAACTTTTTGCTTCATGACCCAGATATCAATATTGGCGTTTCTTCCGGCGTTCTCAGTGTTTATCACGATATCAACGCTTATGCTGAAGTTTCTGATTTGAAGCGTCCTGACGTTTTTGATGTTCTCTCCTGTGATGCAGGCTGTAATCTCGGTCCTGCTGCTGATACTAAAAATACCTGCTTCGATGTTATGAAGATTATGCGCGATATTGAAAAAGAAGCTAAAAGCCGCCGTAAAACAAACGTTTTCAGACCCGGTGAGGATAAGCTCTTTAAAAAGTTCGATGAGGAACTCAATATCGATGACTTTATTAGAACATTTAAGTCAACCAATTCTTCTCCTGTGCCCTCAGAAAAACAGCTTGATTCCATTTATAAGCTCATGGGTAAAAATACTAATGCTGAGAAATGTTATGACTGCCGTGCCTGCGGTTATGATTCTTGTCATGATATGGCTACTGCTATTTGCCGCGGTCTTAACACCCCTAATAACTGCGTTGTCCATGCAAAATCTGAGCTTACTGCGCAGCACAGCGAGCTTGTTGAAAATCAGAAAAAATTCATCGAAAATAAAGAAATCTGCCTTACTCTTTCCAAAGAATTAAAGGCTAAGATGAATGATATAAAATCAAATCTTTCTGCTATCTCAGATTCTACTGACAAAACAAGCGAGCGTTCAAGAGTTGTGAATGACCTGCTTACTAATATTATTACTTTCTGCCAGAATAACGAAACTCTCAATGCTGAGGGTATTAATCAGATGATTGTTATTCTTGAAACTACTGTCAAGGCATTTAACGGACTTGATGAGAATGTAAATACAACTAAAAAAAGCTCCGGTCAGATTAATCAGTCTATTGCTGAAATAAAAGACCTTATTGAAAGTATCAATAAGACTCTTGGCGAAACTGCTGATGTAAAAAAATCCGATGATACTAATTCTGATGATTCAAAAGGAGAATGATTATGCAGTGCGAAATCTGCTTTTCTGAAATAAGTGAAAATGCTCTGTCTTGCAGCAGCTGCGGCTCTCCTGTAACACAGAATGTTGACGGATTCGATAATACTATCGAAATTCAGCGTATTCTCTATACGCTCATTGTTGAAAATTTCAGCACGAGACGCGTTAGTTCCCGTCTTCTTGAAGCATTTTTAATGGATTATCTTGCTGACTATAAGGCTGAATGCCGCCTCCTTATCTATACACTGAGAGCCGGCGTTCTACAGAATATGTTAGTGGAATCAGACAGGGAAATCGCTATTATGCGTGCAAGAAGCTTCCTTCTTAATGAGTGCTTCATTTCTGAGGCTGCTGCTGAATTTGTTCTTGCTTGCCTAACATATATGCTCAAGTGGGAATTCAAGCCTATGGATTACTCCGTTGCTGATGCTCCCGTTGAATATGTTCAGCCTCAGCAGACTGTTCAGGAAAAAACTAAGAGCCTCAATATCGATGCTCTTCCTTTCCGTCCATTTGACGCGGTTCTTCATAAGTTCTCCAAGCACGTTTCCCTCAGTAAGAATTATACAAAAATCGAGGGCTTCGCTTTTGATAAATTTACCGCTATGAGAAGCATTAAGCTTCCTCCTACGCTTATTGCCATTGAGGAATACGCTTTCTCAGGCTGTAAGCATCTCCGCTCTGTTGAATTGCCAGATTCTCTGCGTATTATCCGTCAGGGTGCTTTCAGTCAGTGTTCTGAACTCGAATCAATCAAGGTTCCTCATGGCGTTCTTGAAATTGAGGAAAATACTTTCCTCTGCTGTGAATCCCTTTCTGTTGCTGACTTGCCCTCTACTGTTACAAGTATTGGTGTACAGGCTTTTTCAGGCTGTACTAAGCTTAAAATGGTATATATGCCTGACAGCATTAAATTCATTGACGAAAACGCTTTTCTGTACTGCCCTCAGGTTACTGTTAAATGCTATGAAAATTCGTATGCGCATAAATATTGTCTCAGTCACAATATAAATTGTAAGACGATACCTATGGGCATGGATATCTATAACAGCGTTATTTCCTAAAGAAAGGAGTAATTACAGATGATAGATCTTAAATTCGGTCAGCTGATTGATATGGAATTCGGCGGAAAAGCTAAAGTCCTTAAAAAAATCGGCAGCGGCGGTCAGGGTAGTGTTTACCTTGTTGAATTCAACGGTATGGAATGGGCTCTTAAATGGTACGATGTCGACAAAATCAAGAGACCCAAGGAATTCCGCGAAAACTTAAGAAGCAATATTGCAGATGGTGCTCCAAGCAACCGTTTTCTCTGGCCAAAATATCTCACAAAGGAAACTCCTGAGGGCGGTTTCGGCTATATAATGGACCTTAAGCCCGAAAGCTTTGATTCTTTTGTGGATATCCTCAATACATACAAACTGGTAATCGATCCCCTTACCGGAAAGGCTGCTAAAAAGTCTGTGCGCTTTACAAGCCTTTATGCTATGGTTACGGCAGTTATAAATATTGTAAACTCTTTCCGTCAGCTTCACCGTTCAGGTAAAAGCTATCAAGACCTTAACGACGGCGGTTTCTTTATTAATGTTGAAACAGGTGCTGTTCTTGTCTGCGACTGTGATAATATCGCTCCTGAGGGAAGCAACTTCGGTATCGGCGGTAAGCCCGGTTACATGGCTCCCGAAATTGTACGCGGTATTGCTAAGCCCGATGTGCAGACTGATAAATACTCCCTTGCTGTTGTGCTCTTTAAGCTTCTTTTCCGCGGTGACCCTATGGAAGGCGAAAAGGTTGTAAAGGATATCTGCCTTACAGAATCCTCAGAGCTTAAACACTACGGTCAGGACGCGCTCTTTGTTTTTGACCCTAATGACGCTTCAAACCGCCCTGTAAGAGGTATTCACGATAATGTTATCAAATTCTGGAGACTTTATCCCGAATACATCAAGGAAGCTTTTGTTCGCTCATTTACTGACGGTGTAAGCGACCCAAACAAGCGTATTATCGAGAACGAGTGGCAGAATCTTTTCTTACGCCTCCGTTCTGAGATTATTATGTGCGGATGCGGCAGAACAAACTTTACTTCTATGTTTGAAAAGCCTGACAATATTTCATATAAATGCCCTAAATGCGGCATGACTTTCTCTACTATGGAATTCTCAAACAGCGATTTCCGTATCCCTCTTTATCTCGGCAGACAATTCTATGAATGTGATATCTATTCCGATTGCGATGATTTTCTCAGCGTTGCAGGCGAACTTGTTGAAAATAAGCTTCGTCCCGGAATCCTCGGTATTAAAAATATGTCCACTAAAAAGTGGAATGTGAAAATGCCTGACGGTCAGTTCTATGATATTGCTCCCGGAAGCGGTTTCCCGATCTGGAAAGGTCTTGAAATTGACTTCGGTGATGTTAAAGCCAAAATATAGTTCGAAAGGATGTTCTTTTCTATGAGTGAAAATATGAATTTAGAAAATACCACTCCCGATACTCTCTTTGATTTTGATGACGATGATCCCCTTGGCGCTACAAGCGTTTCTAAAAAGAGCCTTGTTATTTTCTTCGTTATTGATACTTCTGCAAGTATGAGAGGTAAGAAAATCGGTGAGCTTAATACTGTTATGGAGGAGCTTATCCCTGAAATCCGTAAGGTTGGCGAGGCTGATACCGATGTTAAGGTTGCTGTTCTCACTTTCTCTACAGATGTTAAGTGGATGTACTCTGCGCCTGTTTCTATCGAGGATTTCGAGTGGAGCAGACTTAATGCTTCAGGTGTTACAAGTATGGGTGCTGCTTTTGAGGAGCTTTCTGCAAGAATGTCTCGTAACAGCTTCCTCAGCTCCCCTTCACTTTCATTCGCTCCCGTTATCTTCCTTATGACTGACGGTTATCCCTCCGATGACTACAAGAAAGGACTTAAAGAACTCAGCTCAAACAGCTGGTACAAGTTCGGTCTTAAAGCTGCTCTCGGTATCGGAAACGAAGCTAATGATGATATGCTCGCTGAATTTACAGGCTCTAAGGATACTGTTGTTCATGCTTATACAGGCAGTCAGCTTGCTCAAATGATTAAAATAGTTGCTGTTACTGCTTCTCAGATTGGCAGTAAGAGTATGACTCTTTCTGACGACAGCAACAGAGAACTTAATGCTGACGACGTTTTTGCTTCCAAACAGAAGCTCCTCGGTCAGCAGATTCAGGAGCTTGTTTCTCAAGAAGAATCAGACGATATCTCTTTCGATACAGGTTGGTAAAAAATATAAATCCCGAAGGGAGTTCATACTATGTATAAAGGTTTCAGCTATTCCGTTACCGGCGCAAGCCATGTTGTGAAAAATACTGTTTGTCAGGACAGCTCCTCCCACTTTGCTGCTGAGGACTATTCTGTTGCTGTTGTTGCAGACGGTCACGGAAGCAAAAAACACTTCAGAAGTAATATCGGTTCACGCCTTGCTGTGGAATGTACTCTGACAGTTATAAAAAGATTTTATGCTGACCCTGATGAATTCAACAGACAGTTCCCTCAGAATCATAAGAGAATTTTGAAAAATATTGAAAAGCAGATTATTTCTGAATGGAATTCATTGATTAATCAGCATTTCAATGAAAATCCTATTACACCTGAGGAAAAAAGTCAGTTCACTCCCGAGGAGTTTCAGGAAATTCCTGTGGAATCATTCTACGGCACTACCCTTGTTGCTGCTGTTATGAGTAAGGATTTTACCTTTGGTTTCCAGATTGGCGACGGAAGTCTTATTGCTGTTTTCGAGGACGGCTTTACTTCTATGCTTATTGATTATGAGGAATCCAATCCTGCTAATATTACTGCTTCTATGTGTAATTCAAACGCCCTGTCTATGTTCAACAGCTACTACATTGACAATAAGAAAATCGGTGCTGTTTTTGTTTCAACTGACGGTCTTTACACTTCTTTCGGCAGTGACCTCGAATTTCTCAATTATCATACAATTATTGCAGATCAGCTTTCGGAATCCGACGCTTTTGTCGATACGGTCAATAAAAATATCCAGAAGCGTACAAATTACGGAACTCAGGACGATATTTCTCTTTCCTGCGTTTATGACATGGAGCTCCTTAAAGCAAATTCCGATACTATCAAAAATAAAATCGAGGAAAATAAAAGAAGGCTTCTTGCAAGAAAGCCTAAACTGAAAAAATGAAAGGTATAGCGGTGAAAATTTATGGCTCTTAATGTTTTTTACAGTATGGTCAGAGAATCTGCTGAACAGCTTATCCGCAGAGAACCCAAAATAGCCTTTTCCGAAAATGCTCAGATCTGCGCAATTCTTACTAAAGATCACGACATAATTTCAGGTATGTCTACTATATATATGATTAACGACAGCGTTGGTATTATTCCCGCAGAGTATATGGCTGTTGTTGCTATGAATAATGCCGGCATTTCACGGGCTTTACAGATGATTACTCTTTCACTTGCTGATTTCAGCGTTGTTACGCCAAATCCCAGTGAACTGCTTCTCGTTCAGTCCATGGACCCTGCAAATGTTAAATGTAATGTATATATATCCCCTTCAGACCATGTTGTTATTACAAAGCTTACTGAGGGTGCAGGCGTGGAATATGAGGAATATGCTCAGGAAGAACAGCATACCCAAAATTATGCAGCTTCTTCCGGTCAGGAATTTGTTTCCGCTGACAGCAGTCTGCCTGACCTTACTCCTCCCGATTACGGCTCTGCTCAGCAATCTCCTGCTGACTTATTCAGCGGCTTCGGTGACGCTCCTGCGGCTTCACAGAATTCTATGCCGAGTCAGTCTATGTCGGGTTTGTTCAGCGGTTTCGGTGATGATACGGGTTCCGATTCGACTGTTCCTGATGCAGGAGAACTGGAAAAAATGGGATTTATTAAGAATTCCGCTCCAGGAGAAATTTCCTCTGATTACGGCAGCAGATATTCATCTGTTTCAAATGACGCGGAATACGCTTCAAGCGTAAATCTTGATCAAAATAATCCCTTTATGGATAGCTCCGCTAAAAAAGATGATGTTGTCTTCTTTGCGGAAATGCCTCAGGAAGATAATTCCGACGCTGATAACACTACTAAAAATTTTGCGGGACAGGCAAGGCCTGCTTCTCCACAAAATTTATCTATGGATGATTTGCTTAAACAAGCTAAACAAAAGAAAAAAATTGCCAAGGCAAATGTGAGCATCCGCAGAAAATAAACGATTCTGATAAAAATATGCTTTTTGGCATATTGTATGGGTATTAATCAGAACCCCGAATGAGTTATACTTATAAAATTCGTAATTATGAGTGGGAAGGAAGAAATTTATGGCACAATATCTTTTTAGCTTCGATGAAGCTATTGATAGAAAGTTTATAGTTACTAAAAATATAAGCGGTCAGGCTAAACCGGGAACTATGATTCACGTTCTTGACTGCGTTCCTAAGGGAAACGGCGGCTGTACTGTCTGGTACAGAGTTACAGAATCAGGTCAGGATTTCAGTATCGGTTTTGATTCTTTAAAGGATTTCTGCAACTGGGCAAGAACTGATAAGATTCTTATCCGTCATTATGCAAGTCTTTCACGCAAGGACGTTATGCAGTATCTTAATATTACTAACGGCGGCTATACAAAGTATTTTCTCCCTGTGCTTTTAGTTCTCATTGTCGTTATCTGGATTGCTATGATTATGGCTGTGGGCGGTCTTACAGGTATTATTATTGCTGTTGTTCTCTCTCTCCTTGCTGCTGTTCTTTCACTTTTCCTCTACAAAGCACAGCGTAAAAAGGCTATTCTTACCATTTACAGCAAGGTCAGCAAAAATAACTGGGGCGTTATCATCAAGTAATTTCTTCCCCGCCATTTATGCACGTTTTCTATGGACAATACCACACTTACCTATGCTAAGGCATGTTGCTTATATTCGGTGCGGTATTGTTCAGAGTGTATAAATTTAAATATTAAAATTATATATATTTCTATTGACTTTTTTTCCATTTTGTAGTATAATATTTTATGGACTTTTTTGTCCACTTTATTTCGAGGTGTGGCTCAGTTTGGTAGAGTACTACGTTCGGGACGTAGGGGCCGCAGGTTCAAATCCTGTCACCTCGACCACAAAAAATCCGCAATCTGAGATTTTGCTCGGATTGCGGATTTTTTTATTTGAACTGAATGGTAATGATATAAAGAGATATCCTTTTTTACAAAAGTTCATTCTAAAACAAAGGTGCCACAAATTTAAGAATCTGGCCTGTGATTTTGTAATAAAACTTCTCCTTCTTTATGGTATCGGCTGTTACTTCCCTACATTCTTTCAGCGTATTGCTGAAATCCTTTTCAATATCGGTGATACAGCCAGTCCGATACATATATGCCGCACATTCAAAATGATGATATAAACTGCGGTAATCAAGATTTATTGTTCCTACAACCGCTTTTTCATCGTCACATACAAATATTTTTGAATGTACAAAACCCGGTGTATATTCGTATAACTTTACTCCAGCCTTTGTAAGTCCTTTGTAATGCGTTTTTGCAAGGGCAAAGGCTGTTTTTTTGTCAGGAATCCCAGGGAGAATTATTTTTACGTCAATTCCTCTCTGTGCTGCATACTTTATCGCATTTTCAAGCTTGCTGTCGAGTATCAGATACGGCGTCATGATGTGAACATAGCTTGTTGCTCTGTTCAGTATGTCAATGTACACGTTCTCCCCTACTTTGTCGTCGTCAAGAGGACAGTCAGCGTAAGGCATTACAAATCCACCGCATTGCTCTGAATGAATCGGACTAAGCCATTTATCCCATTCCGGCTGTTTCTCTGAAATGTTCCACATCTGCAAAAACATCAATGTAAAGCTTGGCACCGCCTCACCTTTCAGCATTACCGCAGAATCTTTCCAGTGTCCAAACCGTTCCTTGCGGTTAATGTACTCATCGGCAAAATTTATGCCGCCGGTAAAAGCAATTTTTCCATCGATTACAAGTATTTTTCTGTGGTCACGATAATTATAATATGTTGACAAAAAAGGCGTAACAGGCGAAAAATCCTTGCATTTAATTCCAAGCTCCGCCATACGCTTTGGATAATCAGGTGTTAAAGTAGACATCTCGCACATTCCGTCGTACATTACACGTACTTCAACGCCCTCGGCAGCTTTTTTTCGGAGCATATCGAGAATTTTTCCCCACATGTAACCCTCGTCTATAATGAAATATTCCATGAAAATAAAACTTTCAGCCTTATCAAGCTCCTCAAGAACAGCGGCGAATTTTTCCTCGCCCCCTGCATAAAATACAGTTTCCGTGTTGGTGTATATGGGAAAACATCCCGTGCGGTTGACATATCTGCATAAATCATCCGTACCGGAACATGTCAGCTGAACATCCTCCATTACCGTTTTGTCCTGCGGTAGAATGTTTTTTGTTTCAGCAATAAGCTCAGATACTCGACGTTTTATTGCATAATGTCCAAAATCGGTTTGTGTCAGAACAAAGAGTATTGTTCCTGGTACAGGAAAAACAAAAAATATTATCATCCATGTGAGTTTTGCTGTCGAATCCATTTCGCAATTGAACAGCCAGATTATTGATGCAGCTGTCAATAACCCGAAAAATATGTTGAAATATGGTGAGGATTCCTCAAAATGAATGTAAATCGACGCAAGTATGAATATCTGGAGGGCAATAAGCAGCAGAATCATGAAAAATCGGCTGAAAATCAGCTTGAAAAAACCCTTCTTCTGTATGGGGATAAGACGTGTTATTCCGTCATTAGGTATTTTTTCTTTAAACATTTACATCCCTCATAATAATCATTTTATTAGTTCTGAAACCAAGTGTCTGTACGCAATTTATTCCGAAAATTCGTTCCATTTCAGCAGCGTATCCCGCAACCATATAGTTGGGCACATATGCCTGTATTCTGCCGTTTTCATCTATACGGACGATTCCAGCATCGTTTAAAATATGATTGCTCACTGCTGCCATAGTGAGATTTTCGCAGTTATTGCTTTTGTAAGTATTATAAATATTTTTATACGTTTCAGCTGATTTGTTTGCAATTGAAAAGAAGTCATTTAACTTACCACTTTCAAGCGCTTCTTTTGCTAAATCCACATATCTATTCTCGGCAAAGAAATTTAATCCGCTGAAAACAGCCTTGTCACTGCATTGCAGACGTATTTCAGGCAATTTTTGATAAAAACTTTCTACATCAACATCATATAGATAATCAACTCCCATTGCTTTTGCGGCAGAATTTAAATCAGAGTTTAATTCCAAGCTGATATTTGTTGCTTTGTCTGTATTGACAATGCAAAGTGTATATCCCGATTCCGATAAATCATATTTGATATTCTGTTCAAAATTTTTATTTATAATGCTTAATCCGTCATTTTTTGCTGTCATATTTTCATTTATGTCTTTATTCTCACTAAATATGATAATTGCACTAATCAGTTCATCAAGGGTATCAGATAAGGAAAATCCGCAGTTTTTTGGAATATCAGATGATATGTAGATATCCGCACCCTTAAACAATGTTCCACGTTTAGCAAAATCCGCAAGCTTTACTGTAACAATTCGGTTAAATTCATCTGAATTTTCCGCAATATCTGACTTGTTAGATATATCGATTGACATAATGTCGGATTTGTCTGTTTTTATACGGACCAAACCTTCGTCGTTATAGCCGACAATTGCAAGAATATCCGCTGAAACTGCGGTTACAAGAGCATTTCCGCCATGTACTGACGTGTGGTTTCCGCAGATTTTAACTCTTGCAGATGCGGAAAAAACACAAATATCATCACAATTTGGAAATGCTCTCGAAAATATGTCGGCTGCATTGAGATAGCGCGCACGCTGTCGCAGTCTCTCTGAATCAGATTTACGGTATATACACGAAAACAAATCGTCAAGTCTGCCCTCGCTTATCGAACTCAATAAATCAAAAATTGTCATTTAATCGCCTCCTTTTTAATGTAATTTTATTATAAACCTTTTTAAATAAAAAATCCATAGTTTTCTCTGAATTTTCATCTGTAAACTATTTTTATATTATTACTGTACAATATCCGCATATCATTTTTGTTAAAGCTTACTAATTTTTTTCGCAGCTTTACTTTTCTCTTGACATATGCAAAAAAATAGTGTATACTTAAATTATAGTTAGACTTAGGTGATTCTTAAATTTACATTTAATTAACTGAGGAGAAAAATATTATGGATTCTATTAAAATTATTGCTCCCCCTTTACCGAATATGCCATGGTGTGAAAAGCCTGAGGGATGTACAGCCCCCATGTGGAGACATCCTGAAAACCCCATTATAAAGAGAAATCCAATACCGGATGTTGCACGTATATTCAATAGTGCAGTTATTCCTTACAACAATGGTTTTGTAGGAGTTTTTCGTGGTGAACAGCGCGACGGAATGCCTCACGTTTACTTTGGTACAAGCGCAGACGCACTTAACTGGAGCTTTCAGGAAGAAAAAATTAAGTTTATTGACGAGGACGGTAAACCTTTTCAGCCTATCTACGCTTACGACCCGAGATTAATTAAGGTTGACGATACTTATTACGCCATATGGTGTCAGGATTTTTATGGCGCGGCTATCGGAATGGCTAAAACCAAAGATTTTAGTACTTTTACCCGTGTTGAAAATCCATTCCTCCCATACAACCGCAACGCTGTGCTTTTTCCACGAAAAATCAACGGAAATTACGTGATGCTCTCCCGCCCTTGCGACAACGGACACACGGCTTTCGGTGATATTTTCATAAGCGAAAGCCCCGATATGACCTACTGGGGCAAGCACCGTCATGTTATGGGTAAATCAGATAACTGGTGGGAAAGCCTTAAAATCGGCGGCGGCGCGGCTCCCATTGAAACTGACAAGGGCTGGCTGGTTTTTTATCACGGCGTTGTCAACACCTGCAACGGTTATGTTTACAGCGTTGGCGCTGCTATACTTGATATCGACGAACCGTCTAAGGTTCTTCACCGCTGCTCTCGATATGTTCTTACTCCTGAAGAATGGTACGAGGAACGCGGTTTCGTGCCAAATGTGTGCTTCCCTTGTTGTACGTTACACGATTCAGCAACAGGAAGAATAGCACTGTACTACGGCTGCGCTGACAGCTATGTCGGAGTTGCTTATACAACCGTTGAAGAAATATACAACTACATATTAAAGTATGATAATCTTTTTGAGGGCGATTCTTCAATTGGAAAAAGATAATATTTTGTCACTGCTCTCAAACATACTGCACAATTCTGAACGTTTTTATTTGTGCATATTAAAGAAATTATGACATCTTCCAGTTCCTTTATTCCCTGCCGGTACTTACCGACAGGGTTTTTTCGTCATTTTACACAAAAACATATGTTTGCAATTGTTCAACAATAACTTGATTTGCCGTTTTTTTAGATTTTTCGCAAAAAAAGCTTGCAGTTTTTTGTGAAATGTGATAAAATATATATGATATGTATTATCGAATGTTATGCTTTGATAATCCTTGATGAGTTTATATGTAATGTTTAACGGTAAATATTTTATTTATATTGCAGTATTTGCTCGTCAATTTTTGTAAAGATTGGAGATTAATATGGCTAAAATCAAGGCTGCTGTGATTTTCGGCGGAACTTCTCAGGAACACGAGCTTTCTCTCGCCTCTGCCGCTGAGGTAATTCGCAGTATTCCCACTGATATTTATGAGGTAATTGCTGTGGGTATCACCCGCAAAGGACGCTGGCTCTATTTCCCTGGCGATACTGACGAGATTGCTGACGGTTCATGGGAATCAAATCCTGACTGCACCTCTGCAATCCTATCACCTGACCCTCTCCACCGAGGTATTGTCATTATTGAAAACGGTGATGTTTCAATAAGAAAAATTGATGTTATTTTCCCTGTTCTGCAGGGCAAAAAATGCGCTGATGGTACTATTCATGGACTTCTCAATATGTCGGGTATCCCCTATGTGGGCAGTAATCTCATTTCTTCCGCTTCTTGTATGGATAAATCTCATACTCATATGATTATGGACGACTATGGTATTACAACTGCTCCTTGGAAGCTTCTCACTCAGCGTGACCTTAACGACCTTGAAGAAAAATGTTCTGCTATTGCTAAAAAAATCGGCTTCCCAATGGCTGTAAAGCCAGCCAACAGCGGATGCAGTGCAGGAACAAGTACAGCCAATAATATAAAGGAGCTCATCACTGCGGTTAAAATCGCCTTTTCCAACGATAATAAGGTTGTTGTTGAAAAGTATATCAGCGGACGGAAGCTTGAAGTCGCTGTTTTTGGCTGCGATTCCCCTGTTGCTTCAAATGTTGGCGAAATTATTTCCACTGATAATGTTTATGACCCGACCGAAGTCAGAAAAAGTTCGGGTGATGACCTCGTTATCCCTGCCAATATTCCTGCTGAGGTAGCTGAGAATATCCGCGATACTGCTATCCGCGCTTTCAAAGCCATGTGCTGCAAGGGACTTGCAAGAATTGATTTCTTCCTTGCAGATGACGGTACTTTACTGCTGAATAAAATTGGTACCGCTCCGGGACTTCGCCTCAACAGCGTTTACCCAAAACTTATGAAAGATATGGGTATGGAGCTTTCCGACGTTATTGACGGACTTCTGGAAATGGCTATTGAAAATGCAGACAAGAATTATTAAGACTTAATTAGTTAGGATGAATTTTCTTGAAAAATAATGTTATGATTTCCCTGACCAGTATTCAATGGCAGGACGGCGAAAAATGCGAAACTGAGCTTATCACCAAAGCGAGACATACCAAATCGGGAAAATTTGATGTGATTGCTTATGAGGATACCGAAGCTACCGGCTTTGAGGGCTCCGTTACTACTATAAAAACCGACGGCGTATCCGCTTATATTACCCGCGAGGGTACTGCGAATTCAGTACTGTCTCTTGAAGTGGGAAAAAAACACTTCTGCCAGTACGAAACCCCTTACGGAAGTATGCAGCTCGGTATATACACCCACAATGTTGACAACACCATAGCTGAAAACGGCAGGCTTTATCTGAAATATTCCCTTGATTTAAATGCCGCGCCGCTTTCAGACAATGAGTTAATAATGACTATACAATAATACAGGGGGTTCCCTATAGGCGATTCATTCCGCCGCCTGTAAACCATATATAAAAGAAAGGAATAAAAAGATGTCAGACCTTATCAAATCCGCTTCAAACCAACTCCGTGAGCTTATTATAGAGGCTCTGGGCAAACTTGTATCTGAGGGGGCTGCTCCAGCAGAACCTATCCCGAATTTTACTGTTGAAATTCCCGCTGATAAATCCCACGGTGATTTCGCCGCAAATACTGCTATGGTTTGCGCAAAGGCTTTCAAAATGCCTCCGAGAAAAATCGCTGAGCTTATTTGCGAAAAAATCGACCTCAACGGCTCTGTTTTTGACCGTGCTGAAATTGCAGGTCCCGGATTCATGAACTTCTTCCTCAATAAAAAATGGTTCGCTGACGCTGTTCAGAATGTTCTTGATGAAAATGACAGCTATGGCAGAACAGACTACGGCGCAGGAAAAAGAGTCCTTGTTGAATTCGTTTCTGCTAATCCTACAGGTCCCATGCATATCGGTAACGCACGCGGCGGCGCAATTGGCGATTGCCTTGCAAGCGTTCTGGAATGGGCAGGATATCACTCCGAGCGTGAATTCTATGTAAATGATGCAGGAAATCAGATTGAGAAATTCGGCAAATCCCTTGACCTCCGCTATATGCAGCTTTGCTCCGATAAGGGTGTTGCGGCGGCTGAAAAATGCGCTGACAGTGACGAACTTTACAAGTACATTTACGACCTCAGCGGCGAGGGTATGGATTTTGAAATGCCCGAAGATGTTTACCTCGGAATGGATATTATTGAGCATGCAAAAAATTTCTTCGATATAAATGGAAATAAATTTGCTTCTGCTTCTGAAGAAGAACGCAGAAAGGCTCTTGTTGATTACGCTCTCCCCATTAATGTGGCTGGTCTTGAGCGTGACCTTAAAAAATATCGCATTATATATGACAACTGGTTCAGAGAAAGCACAATCCACGAGAGAAACGAAACAAAAGAAATCGTGGACAAGCTTCTTGCCAACGGAAACGCTTACGAGCTTGACGGCGCGGTATGGTTCAAAGCTACTGATTACGGTATGGACAAGGACTTTGTTCTCCGCCGTTCAAATGGTCTTTATACTTATATCGTTCCCGATATTGCATACCACTATGACAAGCTTGTAACACGTAATTTCGATAAGGCTATAAATATTCTCGGCGCAGACCACCATGGATATGTTCCCCGTCTTAAAGCGGCTCTGACTGCTCTCGGTGTTGACGCTTCAAAGCTTGATGTTATCCTCATGCAAATGGTTCGCCTTGTACGAAAGGGCGAAACTGTCAAGCTTTCCAAGAGAAGCGGTAAGGCAATTACTCTTGTCACTCTTCTCGACGAGATACCGATTGATGCTGCGAGATTCTATTTCAATCTCCGTGAAGCTAACTCACAGTTTGAGTTTGACCTTGACCTTGCTGTTGAAAAATCGTCTCAGAATCCTGTATTCTACGTGCAGTACGCTCACGCAAGAATATGCAGTCTTATGGCGAATCTCGAAAACGAGGGTATTTCACTCCCTGAAACTGCTGACCTTACACTTCTCAGCGATTCAAGAGAGATTGAGCTTATCCGTCACCTTGCTTCACTCCCGGGTGAAGTTGAGCTTGCGGCTAAGAATTACGACCCCTCAAAGCTTACAAAATATGCTGTTGATACAGCTACACTTTTCCACCGTTTCTACGACGGATGCAGTGTAAAAAATGCTGAAACTCCTGAGCTTATGAACGCGAGAATCATTCTTGCTAAGGCTGTACAACAGGTACTCAGAAATGTTCTCACAATGCTTAAAATTGATTGTCCCGAGAAAATGTAAAAGTTACTATTCGGTTACAAAGAATTACGACAGCTTGTGAATTTATCACAAAGTCAACAGTGAAAATTTGATGAAAAATCAGGTTTCCAAAGAAAAATTAACATTTTGTTCATGATTTATTCATAAAAATATGTTACAATTTGTAATATATTATGAATCGTGTTCCGTTTTTAGAAATTTTAAAATGAAAGGAATCTTTTCTTATGTCCAACAGATTATTTCAGGGTTTAGTTCACCAGATGAGAGATACAATCGATACTACTATGGGTGTCGTTGATGAAACTGCTACCATTATCGCTTGCAGCGATTTGTCAAAGGTAGGCACTACAAATGAGTTCGTTTCTCTCGACCTCAGCGATTCTCACGATATCTTTATTCGTGACGGCTATACATACAAGCCTTTCGGCTCACGCGTAAAGCCCGACTACGCTGTATTTGTTGAGGGTGTTGACGATGCTGCTGCAAAGTATGCAAGTATTCTCGCTATCACACTTTCAAATATCAAGCAGTACTACGATGAAAAGTACGACAGAAATAACTTCATCAAGAATGTTATTCTTGATAACGTCCTCCCCGGAGACATCGTTATCAAGGCTCGTGAGCTCCACTTTAACGCTGAAATCAGCCGTGCTGTATTCCTTATCAGAATCGTTTCTGCTAATGACATTTCAGCTTATGATGTTATCCAGAACCTTTTCCCTGACAAGAACAAGGACTTCGTTTTCAATATCACTGAATCCGATATCGTTCTCGTTAAGGAGCTCAAGTCTACTGTAGATTCCAAGGACCTCGAAAAGCTTGCTCGTTCTATCGCTGACACTCTTTCTTCTGAGTTCTATACCCGTGTAAACGTTGGTATCGGTACTGCTGTTATCGGTGTTAAGGACCTTGCACGTTCATTCAAGGAGGCTCAGATGGCTCTTGAAGTTGGTAAGGTATTCGATACAGACAAGGTTATCGTAAGCTATGACAACCTCGGCATTGCTCGTCTTATCTATCACCTTCCCACAACTCTCTGTGAGACTTTCCTCCACGAAGTATTCAAGGTTGGAAGCATTGACTCACTCGACCACGAAACACTTTTCACAATTCAGAAATTCTTTGAGAATAACCTGAACGTTTCCGAGACTTCAAGAAAGCTCTTCGTTCACAGAAATACTCTCGTTTACAGACTTGAAAAAATTAAGAAGCTGACAGGTCTTGACCTCCGTGAATTTGACCATGCTATTATCTTCAAAATCGCTCTTATGGTTAAGAAGTATCTGTCTGCTAACCCGGTTAAGTTCTAAATTATTACAATTACATAATCTATTTCCGTGGGCTGCAATGCTTCGCACCAGATATACATAACCGAAGTATTATTTCGGTTCACGGACTGTTCAACAGAAAGGTCAGGTGACACCATGGTTGAGCTTCAGAACGTATCCGTGACCTATTCGGGAGGCGTTGACGCGCTGAATAACGTCAGCCTCAAAATTAACGACGGCGATTTTGCTTTCGTTGTAGGTTCATCGGGTGCGGGAAAAAGTACCATGATTAAACTTCTGCTTAAAGAAATAGACGCGACAAGCGGTGTTGTTACCGTAAACGGCTATAATTTAAGCAAGCTTAAAAAACGTAAAATCCCCGAATTCCGCCGTACTCTCGGCTTTGTATTCCAGGATTTCAGACTTATTCCGTCCATGACAGTTTATGAAAATATTGCTTTCGTACTTCGTGTTCTGGACGCTCCTTTGAAGTATATCAGAAAAAGAGTTCCATATGTTATCAGCCTTGTGGGACTTCACGCTAAAACCAATTCATATCCCGACGAGCTTTCGGGCGGCGAAAAGCAGCGTGTGGCTATTGCACGTGCTCTTGTAAACGACCCGCAGCTTATTATCGCGGACGAGCCTACGGGTAATATTGACCCTGAGCTTTCCTACGAAATCGTTGAACTTCTCAAAGGTATCAACGACCAGGGTACAACTATACTTATGGTTACTCATGAGCATGACCTTGTACGTCACTTTGGCGGAAGAATTATAAACATTACTAACGGTGAAATTGTTTATGATGAGGTTGTTACAGGTACAAACGCTGAGATTCTCCCCGAAGTTGAACTTGCACAGGCTATGGAAAATGCTGCTCATCAGAAACACGATTACCCTATGCCTGAGGGTGATATGTACGACGAAAGTACACCGTATGTTGACGATGTTATTGCTGCTATAACAAGCACTAACCTTAATCAGGGAGGTGCAGAGCAATGAAGATAAGTGGTATCAAATACCTTACAAATCAGGGTATTGAAAATATCTGGAAAAATAAAATGATGGCTTTTGCCACATTCTGCGTTCTCCTTATTTCACTGCTGCTTGTGGGTTGTTCAGTACTTTTTTATATTAATATGAACTCCATGATTCTCGGTCTGGGAAATCAGAATGAGGTCGCTGTTTATGTTGAAACTGATACCCCGCAGGAACGTGTTGACGAGATAGGTGAACAGCTGCGGAATATCGAAAATGTAGGTACTGTTACCTATATCTCGAAAAAAGAAGCCTATGAGCGTATGCAGAATCAGATTTCACAGGGCAAGGAGATTTTCGATTATATCGACGATTATCAGTTTATGCCCGACGGATTCAGCATAACTGTAGTTGATAATGAACAGCTTCGTGCTACCGTGGAGGCTATTACACGTATTGAAAATATTCAGAGTGCTGATTCTTCTCCGCAGGTTGCAGAGTTCCTACGTGAACTCCGCCGAGTTGTTACTCTTATTGCAGGTGCGGCTATTATTGCTCTTGCAGCTGTATCTATGATTATGATTTCCAACACAACAAAGGCAAGCGTATTCTCTCGCCGTGAGGAAATACAGATTATGAAATACGTAGGCGCTACAAACGCATTTATCAGAACACCGTTCTTTGTTGAGGGACTTGTTACAGGATTCTTCTCAGGTGCAGGCGCTTTCTTTATCACATGGGCTATATACCGCTCGGTTTATGATATCATTGTAGCTCAGGGTATGCTTATAAACGCTTTCGGAGCAGGAAGCATTATTCCTTTTGCTGATATCCGTGTCCCTTGCGGCCTTGCTTATCTCGCTGTCGGCTCCATTGTCGGTGCTTTCGGAAGTGTGATAAGTACACGCAAACACATTGACGTATAATGAACTATGGCACTAATTCCTGCCATGTGACAGAATGTCGGCTTTTATGCTGTTGAAAGGAACCTTTTACCAATGTACAGATTGAAATATGCCCGAAAGATTCTCTCATTTTTGACTTGTTCAGCTCTCTCTATCGGCGTTGTTACCGCCTGTCCTGCTTTTACAAATAACGTTGATACCGCCAGAGCTGCAAGAACAATTGCTGAAATTCAGGAGCAGAGAAAAGCTAATGCCGAAAAAATTGCGGCTCTTGAATCAAAGATAGCAGACCTAGAAGGCGATAAGAATTACGAAAAACAGCAGGCGGTTTATCTCGAAGAACAAATTGATATTATTCAAGAAAATATTAATCTTTTAAATGCAGAACTTGAAACTATCAAAGCTGAAATCCAAACGATTGAAGCTAATATTTCATATCTCAACGATGATATTGAAAATCAGCAAAAAGAAATTGACAACAGTATCGAGCTTTTCAAACAGCGTCTTTGCACGATGTATATAAACAGCAATGAGAACTCTGCTTCAATTGTTCTCGGTTCTTCAAGCTTTTATGACATGATGTCAAGAGTTTATATGATTAACCGTATTGCGAAACACGATGACGAGTTAATTGACGATATTACTGAAAAGATTGAAAACCTTGATGAATCAAAGAAATCTCTTGAAAGTGAAAAACTGAATCTTTCAATGAAGCTTGATGAACAAAATAATCGCAAGAAAGAAAAAGACGCTGAAATTGCTGCTCTCAATGAGAAAATGCAGTTCACACAGTACGAAATCAAGCGTCTTGCCCGTGAACAAGCTGAACTTGAACGCGACAAGGCTGTTGTTGAGGCTGAACAGGCACAGCTTAGAGCTGAAGAAGACGCATGGAATGCTGAAATAAAACGTCAGGAAGAAGCGGCTCAGAAGCGCTGGGAGGAAGAACAGAAAAACCTCCAGCAACAGCAGCAGAACAATAACAGCGGCGTGTCCACACCGTCTCAGCCTGTATATGTTCCTGTAACCCCTTCACAAAGCGGATTTGCATGGCCTGCACCTGGATTCAGCTATATTTCAAGCTATTTCGGTCCGAGAACTCTCAATGGTCAGCGTGGTTACCATTATGGTATTGACGTTGGTGACGGCGGAATCATGGGCGGAACATGTGTTGCATCTCAGGCTGGAACTGTTATTCTTGTTGTAAACAGCTGTATCCACAATTTTGCTAAGAGTTATAGCTGCGGATGCGGCGGCGGTTACGGAAACTATGTGATTGTTTCTCATGACGGTACTTATTCTTCAATTTATGCGCATTTAACATCTGCCTGCGTTTCTGTAGGCGATTACGTAAAGCAGGGACAGGCAGTGGGATTCATAGGAAGTACAGGTCATTCTACCGGAGCACATCTCCACTTTGAAATCAAAGAAAACGGAATCAGCCAGAATCCGCTTAATTACGTAAGTCCATAATTTAAGGCAATTTAGATTCGTTCTCATCAGCAATGGTTTAGGAGAACAGTACATATGCTACGAAAGGAGCATCTTAACAATGTACAAGTTAAAATATGTCCGCAAGGTTCTTTCCTTTCTGACATGTACAACCTTATCAATGGGAATTGTTGCAGCTTATCCGACATTGACAAATGATGCCGATACTGTCAGAGCTGCAAGAACAATTGCTGAAATTCAGGAGCAAAGAAAGGCTAATGCTGAGAAAATTGCAGCTCTTGAATCACAGATATCCGACATTGAAGGCGATAAGAATTACGAAAAACAGCAGGCGGCTTATCTCGAAGAACAGATTGATATTATTCAGGAAAACATTAATCTTCTCAATGCAGAACTTGAAGCCATCAAAGCCGATATAAGCACCACTGAAACAAATATTACAAATCTTGACAATGATATCATTAATCAGCAGGCTGCTATTGATGAAAATATCGAACTTTTCAAACAGCGTCTCTGTATGATGTACATGAACGGAAATGATACTTCCGCTTCAATTGTTCTTGGCTCTTCAAGCTTTTATGATATGATGTCGAGAGTTCATATGATTAACCGTATTGCAGAATACGATGACAAGCTCATTGACGATATTGTTACCAAAATTGAAAGCCTTGAACAATCTAAAAAAGATTTGGAAAGAGAAAAGCTCAATCTTTCAATGAAGCTTGATGAACAGAATAAACGCAAGGAAGAAAAAGACGCTGAAATTGCTGTTCTCAACGAAAAAATGCAATACACTCAGTACGAAATCGACCGTCTTGCACGTGAACAGGCAGAACTTGAACGTGACAAGGCAGAAGTTGAGGCTGAACAGGCTCAGCTTAAAGCTGAGGAAGACGCTTGGTATGCTGAAATAAAACGCCAAGAGGAAGAAGCTCAGCGACGCTGGGAAGAAGAACAGAAACGTAAACAGGAACAGCTTCTTTTGCAGCAACAGCAGCAGAACAATAACAGCGGCGGCGGAAGCGTATCTGCACCGTCTCAGCCCTCATATGTTCCTGTAACCCCTTCACAGAGCGGATTTGCATGGCCTGCACCTGGATTCAGCTATATTTCAAGTTATTTCGGTCCTCGCTGGGGCAGAAATCACAACGGTATCGACGTTGGTGACGGCGGAATTATGGGCGGCGCTTGTGTTGCTTCACAATCAGGTACTGTTATTGCCGTTGTAAACTGTTGTACTCACAACTTTGCAAAGAACTACAGCTGTGGATGCGGCGGCGGTTACGGAAACTATGTGCTTATCTCCCATGACGGTACATACTCCACAATATACGCTCATATGACTTCCGCATGGGTTTCTGTAGGCGATTATGTCAGCCAGGGACAGACAATCGGTTCTATTGGCTGTACAGGTCACTCAACTGGCGCACACCTCCACTTTGAGATTCGCGTAAACGGAGTTGCTCAGAATCCCCTTAATTATGTAGGTCCATAAAAATTTAACCAACACCGCACAAAGAGTTTTCTGTGCGGTGTTTGCTTGCTTATAATTATCAAGGAGAAAGTGTATGAACAAAAAAATAAGTCTCGGACTGGCTCTCAGTCTCATTGCTGTATCAATTGCTGTGACATTTATCCTCACCTCCTTTTTCTCCCTCCAGAGCTTCAACACTAAAGTTATGGACGTAAACGAAAAGGGTAAAAAATATGAAGCTCTCCAATCACTTGACGCTGTTGTCCGTGATTCCTACTATGGCGATATCAACGAGCAGACACTAGAGGACGGTATTCTTAAAGGCTATGTTCAAGGGCTTGATGACAAGTACTCACGATATCTCACTGAAGAAGAATACCTGACAGAACTGAACGAAAACTCCGGTACTCTTGTTGGGCTTGGTCTTACAATTACAGAGGACGAAAGCGGTTATATCCGCATATCCGAGATTATAAGCAGCTCCCCTGCCGCTGATTCGGGACTTCTCAAAGACGACCTTATCACCACTATTGACGGCATTGATGTAAAAGAAGTGGGATTCTCCGAAGCCGCTGACGCTATGAAAGGCACGGAGGGCTCTACTGTTACTCTTACAGTACGCCGCGACGGTAAGGACACTGAATATACCTTTACAAGACGCTCCATTACTGTTACTACAGTTGAGGCTGAAATGCTTGGAAGTCTTATAGGATATATTAAAATTAACAACTTCAAGGAAAATACTCCTGAGCAGTTTATCGCAGCGCTTGAAAGACTTACAGTCAACGGTGCAAGAGCAATTATTTTTGACCTTCGCGGCAACGGAGGCGGACTTGTTTCTGCCCTTGAAGAATGTCTTGACCCACTGCTTCCAGAGGGAGTTATAGCAACTTCAGAATACAAAGACGGACACACGGAAACACTCATATATTCGGATTCATCTGAAATTAATCTGCCCATGACTGTTATAGTTGACAGGCAAACAGCCAGTGCAGCTGAGCTTTTTGCCGCTTCTTTAAGAGATTTCGGAAAGGGTTCGATTGTGGGCGAACAGACCTACGGCAAGGGCGTAATGCAGGATATAACTGAACTTGACGACGGTGGAGCACTTATTCTCACTGTTGCTGAATATAAAACAGCTTATTCCGAGTGTTACGACGGTATCGGTTTAACTCCCGATTATCCTGTGGAAAATGGTGATGACGGAATTGATATGCAGTATAACAAGGCTGTTGAGGTCGTTCAGCAACTGATGACTCAATAAAAAGGGCGGTGTATTATACATCGCTCTTATATATTTCATTTATACATTAAATATTAAATACATATACGTAAAATGTTTTCAAATCTGAAAAAATATGGTATAATATAAAGTGTATTTGTGTCTTAAGGGATAATTATTTATTGGTTTAGGAAATTATGCAAATGCAATATATCTTTCTGGAGGTATTTTAAAATGAACGAAATGGAACTCTATTCACTCTGGTGCGAAAATGCTAAGGCTGACGCTGACCTTATTACAGAGCTTGAAAGCATAAAAAATGACGATGAGGCTATAAACGACAGATTCTACCGCGACCTTGAATTTGGTACAGGCGGACTTCGCGGCGTTATCGGTGCAGGTACAAACCGTATGAACATCTATACAGTAAGACGAGCTACTCAGGGTTTTGCTGATTATCTCAATCAGGAGTACGAGAATCCCTCTGTTGCTGTTTCATACGACAGCCGTATAAAGAGTGATGTTTTCTCTAAGGCTGCTGCTGAGGTTCTTGCTGCTAATGGCATCAAGGTACATATCTACACAGAGCTTATGCCTACTCCCTGCCTTTCTTTTGCTGTACGTCAGCTGAATTGTCAGGGTGGTATTATGGTTACTGCAAGCCATAACCCTGCTAAATACAACGGATATAAGGTATACGGCGACGACGGCTGTCAGATTACTCTCCGCGGTGCTGAAATTATCCTTGACAAAATCAACTCCCTCGATATTTTTAACGATGTAAAGTCAAGCAATTTTGATGAGGAAGTTGCTAAGGGAAATATCCAGTATATCGGAAACGATGTTATTGAGGCATACTACGAAAAGGTTCTTGCTGAAGCTATAAATCCTGATCTTTGCGCATCAAGCGGTCTTAAAGTTGTTTATACTCCCCTCAACGGAACAGGAAATAAGCCTGTACGCGAGATTTTAAAGCGTATCGGTATAACAGACGTTACTATCGTTAAGGAACAGGAGAATCCCGACGGAAACTTCACAACATGTCCTTATCCAAATCCCGAAATCCGTGAGGCTCTTGAAGTTGGTCTCCGTTACTGCAACGAAGTAAAGCCTGACCTGCTTCTTGCTACTGACCCAGACTGCGACAGAGTTGGTATTGCTGTTCCCGACGGCGACGGCTACGCTCTTTTCAGCGGAAATGAGGTTGGCGCAATGCTTCTTGAATATATCGCAGACCAGAGCATTAAAAAGGGAATTATGCCTGAAAATCCAATTGCTGTAAAGACAATTGTAACTACTGATATCGTTAATTCTATCGGTAAGGAATACGGTGTTGAGATTATCGACGTTCTCACAGGCTTCAAGTTTATTGGTGAGCAGATTGGCTTCCTTGAAGAAAAGGGCGAGGAAAACCGCTATATCTTCGGATTTGAAGAGAGCTACGGCTACCTTTCAGGTGCATATGTACGTGACAAGGACGCTGTAAATGCTTCAATGCTTATCTGCGAAATGGCTGCATACTATCGCACACAGGGAATTTCCCTCCTTGAAGCAAGAGAAAATATGTACAAGAAGTATGGTATGTTCTACCAGACACTTTACAGCTTCACTTTCGAGGGCGAAAGCGGTATGAATAAAATGGATGAGATTATGACAACTCTGAGAAATAATCCTCCTACAGCTATTGCAGGTGTTCCCGTTGTCAAGTTTGACGACTACAAGGAAAGTACATCCAAAGATATTGCAAGCGGCGAGGTAACTGAGCTTACTCTGCCTAAGTCAAATGTACTTGCATTCTTCCTTGAGGGCGGTTCAAAGGTTATTGTTCGTCCTTCCGGTACAGAGCCTAAAATCAAGACATATCTCACAGCTAAACAGCCTACAAAGGCTGAGGCTGAGGTGCTTGAAAAGAAGCTTCACGACGAATTTTCAAAGAATTTTCAGTAAAATATATAGCAAACGACAAAATTTTTTGGCGTTTGCTATTTGCCGATCCGCACGGAGCAAACTTTAGTTTGCGGATGTGCGAGGCACTTTAAATCATTAATTATAGTGAATGTCAAATTATATTTGACGTTCACTATAATTTATAAGGCGGACTTCGGTTCGCCTTATGTTTTAGGAGGGGGAACAAATTGGAAATACAAGAGTTACATAAACACCTTGAAATCGGCAAATTACCTGTTCTTATATATTGCGAGGAAAAATATAACGGAATATGTTGTATGCTGAAATTAACAAGAAATAACAAAATTTTTCTTGATTTTGCTGACAATATAAATTCAAATTCTGAGGGAGATTTCAGAACAACTTTTGTGTACGATTCTTTTGAAGAATTACTAAAAGCGGTTGAAAATTTCACAGGTCGTAAAGTAAGCGAATTGTCTATAAATCCAGACGTCACCCATATCAGCGGCAGCAACCCTGCATGGCTGGATTTCCAGTGGGATTTGTACAACGGAAAAGTGAAAATGCTTGAAAACTATAAAAATTTCTTTATAGGTGACTTATGGTGGAGATTCCTGTTTCAGAAGAAAGTCAAGCCTGATTGCAGTACGGAGGAATTAAATGCATTGATAATGCAGAGAGATTGCGAGGATTAACAGAAAAAATGAAAATTAGTAATGATACGACTATGGAAGAAATAATTACCGCTTTAGCCGAGGAATACGGCGAGGATTTCAACTGGAGTTTAATTCCCGAAACAAATAATTATTATATAACAGAATTAAAAAAAGAGCTTGGAGCTGACAATCCTCTGTTTAAGAATTCAGTCTGCGCTATAGCAAAATGCGAATCCAATGATGATGTTTTATATGTACTGAATGGCGATATATGGCGAATTTATCATCTGACCTATTCCGCAAGCAATTCTGAGGGATACCCCAAATACGAAGAATTTTCAAGCATAAAAGCCGCATCTGAATATATACAGGATAGATTTCTGAAAGAATAACTTTAATTTCAAGTTAAAATATAAAAATATCGCCTATAGCTATTGACAAATAAGCCAAGCTATGATATAATATATATCTAATGTATGCTTGCACTACTGTCTAAGGGCATATCTGCCGTAAAAACGGTTGATATTGATGATGGGCTGCACGATTTACAGAAAATTTAATAAAATGAGGTGAAAATCGTGAGAGAAGGAATCCATCCTAACTTTGTAAAGACAACTATTACTTGCCACTGCGGTAACGTAATCGAGACAATGTCTACAAAGGAGAACATCAAGATTGAAATCTGCTCAAAGTGCCATCCTTTCTATACAGGTAAGCAGAAGCTTGTTGATACAGGCGGACGTGTTGACAGATTCAAGAAGCGTTTCAATCTCGATAAGTAAAATCATTAATAAGCCGCTCATATCGAGCGGCTTATTTGTACTACTCTGAGGATTTTTTATGAACTATTTCACAATTTCAAAGCCTGCCAGCGACTCCTTCATCGAGAAAAAATCCGAATTTATCGGATATATCGCTCCCGTAAAAACAAACGATGAGGCTGTCGCTTTTATTAATCAAATAAAGGCAATGCACCGCAAGGCACGGCATAACGTTTACGCTTATATTCTCCGCGAGGACAATATTTCCCGATATTCCGACGACGGAGAGCCTCAAGGAACGGCAGGAGTGCCCGTTCTTGAAGTACTGCAAAAGCGAGGACTTACCGATGTTTGCGTTGTTGTTACACGTTATTTCGGCGGTATACTCTTAGGAGGCGGAGGTCTGCTCCGCGCCTACTCTCACGCCGCTTCAATTGCCTGCGATGCCGCAAAAATCATGGATATGCGGTTGTGTCATCGCCTTACAATAAAAACAGATTACAATTTATACGGCAAGATTAATTATATCCTGCCAAATTTCAACGTTATCATTGTAAACTCTGATTTTGCTGATGCTGTAACCCTTGAAATTCTCGTTATGTCAGAAAAACTGCAAGCTCTACGCAAGGAGCTTACAGAGGTTACAAATGATTTAGCAGAAGTAACAGACTGTGGCGAATTATACGAGGATTTCTCATCAGTTATGACAAACTTTTGATTTTTCCTCAAAAAAATAAAGGATATTTGTACTTTCGACAGTATAAGTATTATAGAGGCACAAATTTATAAGCCGAGTTCTGGCTGACGGAAAGGAGTTCATTATGGAAAAAAGTATTCGCGAAAATATTGAACTTGCAGAGGCTATGGTTCACAGTGAGTATGCCTGTTCAAGTACCGATTCCGAAATGACAAAGCGTGAACGCGACGAGGAAAAATGTGCATACCGAACCGATTTCCAGCGCGACCGTGACAGAATTCTCCACTGTAACTCATTCCGACGACTAAAACGTAAAACTCAGGTTTTTCTTTCCCCTGTCGGAGACCACTACCGTACAAGATTAACTCACACCCTTGAAGTGTCGCAGATTGCCCGTACAATTTCCCGTTGTATGAATCTCAACGAGGCGCTGACAGAGGCTATCGCTCTTGGTCATGATTTAGGACATTCCCCTTTCGGTCACTGCGGAGAAGCTGTTCTCAATGAGATATGTCCACACGGCTTTAAGCACTATCTCCAGAGTGTCCGCGTTGTTGAAAGGCTTGAAAAAGAGGGGCAGGGACTTAATCTCACCTGGGCTGTCCGCAACGGCATTGAATGTCATACCAATATGACTGCCGCTACCCGTGAGGGCTGTGTGGTACGGCTTGCGGACACTATCGCATACATAAACCACGATATTGAGGACTCGATTCGCGCCAATGTTCTCCGCGCTGAACAGCTGCCTGCGGACTGCGTTGAAATTCTCGGCGATACAAAAACAAAGCGTATCACTTCCCTTATTGCTTCTGTAATTGCTCACGGAAGCGATATAATTGACTTTGAACCGGTGATTCGCAAGGCTCATGACGATTTACGAAGCTTTATGTTCAGAACGGTTTATACCAATCCTGCCGCAAAACAGGAGGAAAGCAAAGCAGAACTGCTTATCCGCAAGCTGTACAGCTATTTCAAGGAAAATTCCTCTCTCCTCCCCCGTCTGTATCGGGATATTGCTGAAGAATCGGATATAGACCGCGCTGTCTGCGATTACATTTCAGGCATGAGCGACGAATACGCTGTAGACCTTTATACAGAACTTTTTGTTCCTAAATTCTGGAAATAAAAAATAAATAACGGAGGTGTGAAAAATGGCAGGATATGAAGAATTTACCCATGAACTAAGAAATGCTAACCCCATTGACAGCGTTATAAGTTCATATGTACAATTAAAAAAACGCGGAAGAAACTTAATCTGCAACTGCCCTTTCCACTCCGAAAAAACGCCGTCTTTCACCGTTTTCCCCGACACTCAGAGCTTTTACTGCTTCGGATGCGGTGCAGGTGGAGATATATTCACTTTTGTAATGAAAGCTGAAAATCTTGACTTTATGGAGGCTGTGCGGCTTATTGCTGAAAGAAGCGGCATGACACTGCCCGAAAGGAATAGCAACGCCCCTGACAACAGCCACAAAAGAACTCGAATTTACGAAATGAATCGTCTTACTGCCAATTATTTTTATAAAAATCTTGTAAACGGCAGGGATAAAACTGGACTTGACTATTTCCGTCAGCGTCAGCTAAGCGCCCAGACTATAAAAAAATTCGGGCTTGGATACGCCTCTGATTCATGGGATGAGCTTTGCACCATGCTCACATCAAAGGGATATTCCGAAAACGAAATCCTTGATGCATGGCTTGGTGGGCGCTCTCAGAAAAACGGACGAATTTTCGATATGTTCCGAAAACGTGTGATGTTCCCCATTGTCGATATGCGCGGAAATGTCATCGGCTTCGGCGGACGAGTTCTTGACGATTCGAAGCCGAAATATCTGAACACAAGCAAAACTCTTGTTTTTGATAAAGGCTCAAATCTCTTTGCCATGAACTTTGCCAAGGATTCCGACAGCAAACACATCATTCTCTGTGAGGGATATATGGACGTTATTGCTGTTAATCAGGCAGGCTTTGACAATGCCGTTGCTACTCTCGGAACTGCTATCACTCCGGATCAGGCAAGGCTTCTCAGCCGATATGCCGAGGAAGTCATCATCGCTTACGATAGCGACGGTGCAGGTCAGGCGGCCACAAGAAAGGCTATATCCCATTTTTCAGATGTGGGACTGCGCACCCGTATACTTCATATGGACAGTGCAAAAGACCCCGATGAATATATAAAAAAATTTGGTGTTCAGCGTTTTCGTATGCTGATTGACAAATCCAATGACGCTAACAATTTTCTTATTGACCGCTGCGAAAATGAACTCGATATTGAAACTGAGGCAGGAAAAGTCGAACTGCTGAAACGCGTTTCAAAAGTTCTTGCGGAAATCCCTACAGACCTTGAACGCGAAGTCTATATATCACGGACAGCTAAAAAATATGACTTTCCTGTAGATGTTCTGAAAGCCCATATCGACAATATGAAGCGCAGGAACAGCTACAACGAAAAAAAGGAAGAATGGCGAAAAATCAAGGCGCAGGCTTCCATGCCGCAGGATAAAGTGAATCCCGAAGCGGTAAGGCATAAAAAAGAAGCCAAGGCTGAGGAAACTATTATTTGTCGTCTTATGCGGCATCCCGAAGACGCTGTTAAAATCAGAGAGTGTGCTCCCCCTGAGATATTCGCAACTGCTTTTAATAAAAAAGTTTATGAGGCTGTTCTTAGCCGAGCTGAAAGCTCTGAAAAATTCAGTCTTACATTCCTCAGCGAAGTATTTTCTCCCGATGAAGTGGGTAAAATACATGGTATACAAGCACGGAATCTTGATGTTTCAATTACCGCCGCCTCTGTTGCAGATTGTGCTGAGGTTTTGAAAAAACATAAAAATACCCCCAATGCAGAAAATATTTCCGATGATGACCTGAGAAATATTTTTGCCGCTAAAAAACACTGATACCTATGGTATCTTTACATAAGTAAAAAAAGAAGGATAATACAGGAGGAATTACTATGGATTCAAAGAAAAATACTATTGATTCCCTTATTGAACTGGGACAGGCTAACGGAAAGCTCACAACCAAGGAAATTACAGACGCACTGGAAGAACTGGACTTTGATGTTGAACAGCTCAACACTTTCTACGATCGCTGTGACGCTCTCAATATCGAAATCATAGAAGATATGAGCCTTGATGCTGACCTTAAAATCGGTCTTGATTCAGGTATCACTGATGACCTTGAAATGGCGCTTTCAACTGAGGGTATCGCTATTGATGACCCTGTAAAGGTATATCTGAAAGAAATCGGCCGCGTTCCTCTTCTAGCCACTGAGGAGGAAATTGAGCTTGCACAGCGTATGGCAAAGGGCGACAGATATGCTAAAAAACGTCTCTGCGAGGCTAACCTCCGTCTTGTTGTTAGTATTGCCAAGAAGTACGTGGGCAGAGGTATGCAGTTCCTCGACCTTATTCAAGAGGGAAATCTCGGACTTATCAAAGCTGTTGAAAAGTTCGATTATACTAAGGGATTCAAGTTCTCCACATACGCCACATGGTGGATTCGTCAGGCAATTACAAGAGCAATCGCTGACCAGGCAAGAACAATCCGTATTCCAGTACACATGGTTGAGACAATTACAAAAGTTAAAAAGGTTTCATCTCAGCTTCTCCATGAAAACGGTCACGACCCCAGCCCCGAGGAAATTGCAGACAAGTTGAACATGCCTGTTGATAAGGTTCGTGAGATTATGCGTGTGGCTCAGGACCCCGTATCTCTTGAAACTCCTATCGGTGAGGAGGAGGACAGTCACCTTGGAGACTTTATTCCCGACGATGACGCTCCTGCACCTGCTGAGGCAGCTTCACACACGCTTCTCAAAGAGCAGCTTAACGAAGTACTCAATACGCTCACTGACAGAGAGGCAAAGGTTCTTAAACTCCGTTTTGGTCTTGAGGACGGCAAGGCTCGCACTCTTGAAGAGGTGGGACAGCGTTTCGATGTTACACGTGAGCGAATCCGTCAAATCGAGGCAAAGGCACTTCGTAAGCTTCGTCATCCCAGCCGCAGTAAAAAGGTCAAGGATTTTCTTGATGAGTGATATGCGGTTTTACATAATCATTCAGGGCAGACGTAATGTCTGCCCTTTTACTGTTATATATAAAAATTAATAAAAATACACTTGATTTTATTGTAAAATAAGGATATAATTTATATATCATTATTTTTAAGGATTGAGAGTATGAAGAAATATATTTTATTAACGGCAGCAGCAGGCTGTCTGACCTCTCTATCTGCCTGCGGTGGAAAAAGTCCACAGGTAACGGCTCCCGACGGTACTCTTGATAAGTGTACCCTGAGGTTCTCATGGTGGGGTGGCGATGACCGTCATGAAGCTACCCTCGACGCTATAGAGCTCTGGAATAAACGTAATCCGGATATAACCATTGAAGCTGAATACGGCGGCTGGGACGGCTGGACGGAAAAAGTTACAACTCAGCTAAGCGGCGGCACAGAACCCGATATCATGCAGATTAATTATGATTGGCTTGTTTCATTTTCTCAGGACGGCAAGGGATTTTATGATCTGAATCAGCTTGGGGAGCGTATTGACCTCAGCCAATTTGACAGCGAGATTCTGCAATTCGGAACAATAAACGGAATCCTCAATGGTATTACTGTCTCCGTCAGCGGCAGAGGACTTTTCTACAATTCCGATACATATAAGCAAATCGGCGCGGAATATCCGCAGACATGGTCGGATTTGCTTATTCTTGGCGAAAAATTCGGAAGTGAGGGTTTTTATCCTCTTGACCTTGATGCGCAGTCAGGAGGAACGGCATGGTATCTTGCTGTTGTGTATATCCAGCAGCAGACCGGCAGACAATTCATTACATTGGACGGAGAACTTGGCTTCAATGAGGATGATATCAAGGCGGCACTGGATTTCTATAAAGAACTGGAGGATAACCACGTAATCCGTACCGTAGATACACGGACAGACGAGGACGGAACAGCGGCGCTTTATCAGTCTCCCGAATTTATCAACGGGCGTATTGCAGGAGTTCTGGAGTGGGGCAGTTCTGTTGGCAAATATGAAATGTCGCTGTCTGAGGGAAAGCTTGAAGCAGGTCCACTATTATCCGACGGCAACGGAAATAACACAGGCTGGATGATTAAGCCCTCTCTGCTTTACGCTATATCTGCGAATACTCAATATCCCGATGAAGCTGCGGAGTTTATGAATTTTATACTCAGTGACGGGGAAGCGGCAAAGCTGCTGGGAACTTCAAGAGGAATCCCTGCGTCAAAAAATGCGGAAAAAAGTCTTGAAGAAAGCGGACTTCTTACAGGTCTTGCTCAGGAAAACAACGAACTTCTTGAACAGCTTGACACCATGACTATAAGTCCATATATGGAGCTTGCGGAGATGAAAGGTTTCTATAATACGGCGATTGAAAAGATTTCCTATAACGCAGTTGATACAGCAGATGCCGCTCACGAGATGTATGTCTCGATTACTGATTATCTGGAGAGAATGAGAAAATGAAGAAAAACTACCGCAATCCTATAGGAGTAAAAAAATACACGGGATTACTGCTGATTCTGCCTTTTATAATCGGATTTATGATTTTTACAGCATATCCCTTTATATCCTCATTTCTGCTGGGATTGACGGACTATAACGGTATACGGCAGATGAATTTCATCGGTGCTGAGAATTATACCCGTATGCTTACCGACAGCGAATTCCATAACGCCGCATTGGTAACGCTGAAATACACAGTAATACTTGTACCGCTGAAACTGATTTTTTCCCTGCTGACAGCTCTGATAATGAATCTGGAGATACGCGGAATCGGCATGTACCGCACAATTTTCTACATACCCTCCATACTTGGCTCAAATCTTGCAATTGTTATTATGTGGCAGTTTCTGTTCACATCAGAGGGATTGGCAAATCAGCTATTGGAAGCCGCAGGACTTGCTCCTGTAAGCTGGTACGGCGATTCAGCGGCATCTATGGGTATAATTATTCTGCTGAGATTGTGGGAATTCGGCTCTACCATGATAATTTTCCTTAACGCTCTGAGGGATGTACCAAGAGAATACTACGAGGCGGCAAAAGTTGACGGTTGCGGCAGGATACGGGGGTTTTTCTCCATTACTCTGCCTTTGCTGAAAAATGTAATATTCCTCAACCTTGTATTGCAGGTAATAGCCGCAATGCAGGAGTTCAACGCGCCATATATGATAACAGCAGGCGGACCGCTGAAAAGCACCTACACACTGGGCATGCTCATATACGACGAAATGTTCAAATATCACAATGTAGGCTATGCCAATGGGCTTTCGTGGGTAATGTTTATGATGATAGCTGTTATTGTCGGGATTATGTCAAAGCTCACAGGACGATTCAGGGAGGAAGCATGAAGAAAACGTGTACTTATATCCTCCTGACAATTGGCGGAATAATCATGATTTATCCGCTTTTGTGGCTTGTGGGAGCAAGCTTCAAATCAAACGACGAAATTTTCACATCATGGTGGTTTATTCCCGAAAGCCTCGATTTTTCGGTATACAAAAGGGCATGGCAGACGGTTACTGATTACAGCATGGGACATTATTTTTTCAATACTTTTGCAATAATAATCCCCAAAACGTTGTTTGCAGTCGTATCCTCTGTGCTTACGGCATACGGCTTTGCGCGGTTTGATTTTCCGCTGAAAAAGCTATTTTATATGCTTTTTATGGGCTCTATGTTCATGCCTGCAATTGTGACAATTATGCCTATGTATCTTATGTGGAGCAGGCTGGGAGCTCTTGATACCTACATACCACTGACAATTCCTGCATTATTTGCTGTTGAGGGAAGCTTTGTATTCATGCTGATTCAATTTTTCAAGGGAATACCAAAGGAATTTGATGAGGCGGCAAGAATCGACGGGTGCAATTCAATACAGATACTTGTGCATATACTTGTGCCGTGTATACGGCCTGTTATCGTGTCTATTTCCGTATTCACGTTTTTGTGGACGATGAATGATTTCCTCACACCACTGATTATGATAAGCTCTATTGAGAAATATCCCTTATCGCTGATACTGCGGCTATCTGCAGATAGCACAGGAAACGGCTATGAGCAGAGTAAGATACTGGCAATGTCGGTAATCGGACTTATACCCTCGATAACAGTTTTTGCACTGGCACAGAAAAAATTTATAAGCGGTATTACCGCAGGAGGTTTGTCGGGATGACGGACAAAACCCTTATTGAGCAGACGGCTCGGGAATATATAGAAAAGCTTGTGCTGACATCCAAGCCAATGCGCCCGAAATGGAACAGGGAGAATTATATATTCCGCAAGCAGTCTAAATGGAATTATATGGACAGCTGCATGATTCGTGCATTGCTTATGTTCGGTAATGAGAATTATAATAAATACGCTGTTGAATTTACAGACAGCTATGTTGAGGAGGACGGCAGAATTCCAACGATGAACGTCCTTGACTATAATCTTGACAATGTCTGCGGCGGTGTCAATTTAATAAAGCTTTATGAACTGACAGGAAATGAGCGATATCGCTTTGCCTATGAGCGTATTTACAACGAACAGCTGATGAATCATCCTCGCCTGAAATGCGGAAGTTTCTGGCACAAGGCGATATATCCAAATCAGATGTGGCTTGACGGGGCATACATGGTTTTGCCATTTATGGCGATGTACGGCATAATAAAAAATGACAAGAGTATAATATGCGACGCTATAAACCAAGCGATGAATATACATAATATTTTGCATGACAACCAAACAGGACTATATTATCATGGCTATGACGAAACCAAAAACATGTTTTGGGCTGATAAGGAAACGGGATTATCCTCGCAGTTCTGGCTTCGCTCTAACGGCTGGCTCTGTGCAGGGCTGGCTGATTTATACGAGATTACGGAAGATAAAAAAGTGGGCGTAATGCTAAGGGAGCATATAAATTCTCTAAGCCGATATCTCACTGAGGAGGGAATGTTGTTACAGCTTCCTGCAAGAAGTGAGCTTGCAGGAAATTATCCCGAAACAAGCGGAACTCTCCTTTATGCCTACAGTACGATGAAAGGTTATAACCTTGGTGTTGTTGATGAATCCGCTGCTGAAAACGGCGAAAGAGCATTATTGACAGTAACAGAAAAATATATTGACAGAAGCGGAGATGTTCCTGTATTGCGAAATATCTGCCTTATGGGCGGACTTGGGGGAGCGAATAACCGCGACGGATCTGCGGAATATTACCTCAGTGAAAGAGTTGTTGAAAACGAGGCAAAAGGTATTGCACCTTATCTAATGGCAACAGCGGAGTTAATTGAAACTTACTGGGGAAAACCTTTCTGAAGAAAGTTTCTTCCTCAATAAATTAACAAAACCGAGGCTTTACACCTCGGTTCAGCATGTGGAAAAGTGGATTAGTATAAGGGGACGCTCTCTCTTGCAGAGCGTCCCCTCTTCCCAAACAGTCCACAGGACTGTTTAGGAATTCACCCCTTGCAGAGCGCTTGAACGCATCGCAGAGCTTCGCTCCGCATGGGACGCTGTCCCATACCCTGCAAGAGACTCCGTCTCTTGACTCTGCTAAAGGGTTTCACCCTTTAGAATCCCAATTATTAACAAAAAACCGAGGCTTTTACACCTCGGTTTTTGTATTTGTAGGGATATGATTTATTTTGCTGAATCGCTTTCCATTACGCCTTTAAGACCCGATGCAAGACCTGCAAGGCCCTGAATTTCACTTGGAATAATTATCTTTGTGGATTTGCCGTCAGCTGCCTTTGCAAAGGCTTCAAGAGATTTAAGCTGAATAACCTTTTCAGAAGGATTTGCCTCTGAAAGCTTTACAAGGCTGTCTGCAAGAGCCTGCTGTACAAGCTCGATAGCCTGCGCTTCACCGGTAGCTTCCAGAACTTTCTGCTCACGTACAGCGTCAGCGCGGAGAATCATAGCCTGCTTTTCAGCCTCAGCTTCAAGAATCTGGGATTCCTTCTTAGCCTGTGCACGAAGAATCTGGGATTCCTTTTCACCTTCTGCAACGAGAATCTGTGACTTCTTATCACCTTCAGCCTGAAGAATCTTTTCACGTCTTTCACGCTCAGCCTTCATCTGCTTTTCCATAGCGTCCTGAATCTCACGGGGAGGAAGAATGTTTTTCAGCTCCACACGGTTTACCTTGATACCCCAACGATCAGTTGCCTGGTCAAGAATTGCTGTAATTTTTGTGTTGATAACGTCACGGGAAGTAAGTGTTGCGTCAAGTTCCATTTCACCAATAATGTTACGAAGAGTTGTAGCTGAGAGATTCTCAATAGCTGCAAGAGGACGCTCAACACCGTAGATGTACTGCTTGGCATCAGTTACCTGATAGAATACAACAGTATCAATCTGCATTGTTACGTTATCCTTTGTGATAACAGGCTGAGGCTTAAAGTCAACGACTTTTTCTTTAAGGGAAACCTTACCTGCAATTCTGTAAAAGAATGGCCATAAAATGTGAAGTCCTGTCTGCCACTCTGCTTTGAATGAGCCCAGACACTCAATAACATATACATGAGCCTGAGGAACGATTCTGAAGCTTCTGATTGCAATTATTACAAGGAATGCAATAACAGCAAGAAGAATAATTGTACCTAAATTTTCCATAATAATAATCTCCTATACATTAGTTTTTTGTTTCGACGATGAGTTTTGTGCCTTTGATTTCCGTCACGGTGACGATGCTGTTCTTCGGAATAATCATTCCCTTTGCAGAAACGGCTCTCCAATCTACCCCATTAAGAGTAACACGTCCTGAATTTGTATCGGGATTGATTTCCTCGATGACTGTGGCAGATTTGCCAATTTCCAGTTCGGAATTTGTGGCAATATGCTTTTTGTTCAGTCGTTTCTTGATAAGCGGCAGGGTAGCCGTTACAAGAACTACAGAGGTCAGCACAAATATTGCTGTCTGACCGAGCAATGTGAGCTTATCAAAAATCAGTGTGCATATCAGCGTTATCAGCGATGAAACTGCAAGCCATATTGATACAAGCTGTAACGTCGATAGCTCTACGATTATGAAAATCACCACAAGAGCTGCCCATAGGATTATGTTCATAGTATACCCCCTTTTTAAATTTTGCATACATAATATGTATGCGTGGTAAAGTGTTAAATCCCTACATTTATATATTATCATATTTCGACATAAATTGCAATAGTTTCTGTGTAAAATTTTTGTGAAAAAAATCTCCCAGAAGTATTTTTCGGGGAGATTTATACATAGCATTATTTTTAATTAAACATTAAATCTGAAAAGAACAATATCGCCGTCGTTCATTACGTATTCCTTGCCCTCAAGACGAACAAGTCCCTTTTCTTTTGCAGCCGCCATTGTGCCGCATTCCATAAGGTCGTCGAATGCGATAACTTCCGCACGGATAAAACCTTTTTCAAAGTCTGTGTGGATTTTTCCTGCTGCCTGCGGTGCTTTTGTACCCTGCTTGATTGTCCATGCGCGGACTTCAGGCTTACCTGCTGTAAGGTAGGAAATAAGTCCCAGAAGCGCATATCCCTCTTTGATAATACGGTTAAGTCCAGATACTTCAAGTCCAAGTTCAGCAAGGAACATCGCCTTATCTTCCTCGTCCATTTCAGCGATTTCAGCCTCTGTCTGTGCGCAGATTGGCAATACAGCGGAGTTTTCTTCCTCTGCAAGCTTGCGCACCTTGCAGAAATTCTCGTTATTTTCGATATCTCCTGCGAAATCAGCTTCGCAGAGATTTGCTGCATAGATTACAGGCTTTGCAGAAAGAAGCGGAGTTGACTTTATCAGCTCGCGCTCATCATCGGTAAAATCAAAGCCTCTTGCGGATTTTCCGCTTTCAAGATGCTCTTTAAGTCTTTCAAGGAAGTCGATTTCCACAAGATATTTCTTATCACCCTTTGCTGCCTTTTTAGCGCGGTCTATTCGGCGGTCAATCATTTCGATATCGGAGAAAATAAGCTCCAGATTGATTGTTTCGATATCGCGGAGAGGATTGATATTTCCGTCAACGTGAACAATATTGTCGTCCTCAAAGCAGCGTACAACGTGAACGATAGCGTCTACCTCACGAATGTCAGCAAGGAATTTGTTACCAAGTCCCTCGCCCTTTGAAGCACCCTTTACAAGACCTGCAATATCCACAAATTCAAGAGTTGCGGGTGTGAATTTGTCAGGCTCATACATTTCTGCAAGCTTATCAAGTCTTTCATCGGGAACTGAAACAATACCGATATTTTTCTCGATAGTGCAGAAAGGGTAGTTTGCAGATTCTGCTCCTGCATTTGTAAGAGCGTTAAAAAGTGTACTTTTGCCAACGTTTGGCAGACCAACCATTCCAAGTTTCATATGATAATTTACCTTCCTTTATATATTGTGCATCAGTTGCTGTTATGCTCGATGCGTTTATTATTAACAAGTGAATTGATAGTGGAGTTCTGTATCTGTACATCTCCGCTTCCTGAGCAGATATCTCTCGGATTTCCGCAAGACATTTTCAGATTTATTGAGGAATCCATGATAAACACGTTTCCGCTTCCTTCGCTGTCACCAATGCCAACGGCATAGTCGCCCTCGGATTCAATATTGATTTCGGCATTCATAATCTTTGTATTTACACTTCCGCCTATTGCGCCTATGCAGGTCTGATTTGCGGAGTTCATCTTTGCAGTTATCTTACCCTTGCGGATATGGATACTTCCCTCGCCATCCTCAATAACACCGATTCCCACAGCCTCAGCTGAACTGCATGACATAATGATATCCGCAGAGCTTGCAATTGTAGCGATTCCTCGGAAGCTTCCGATTCCTGCAACACGTTTTCCTGCCATGGTGACATCAAGATTACATCCCTCGGAAATTTCAATATCTGCGTCGCCGTTAAAGCTTCCGATAGCAATACCATTGTGAGTGTGGACATCGGCTTTGATATTTCCCGAAATGAGCCTGATTTCAGAATCATCATCGTTATATCCGCCTCCGATACAGACAGTGTCTGTGCCGTTGCAGATAATTTCCAGATTACCCTCCATATCAATGGTGATATCGCCGTAGCTGTGTTCAAAGTCGTTGCCGATACCAATGCCGTATGTAGCGTAGCAATCAAGTGTCAGAGTACCCTTGCCCTTAAGTTCAAACTGTGAGCCCATAGGTACGTAAACACCTGCATATCCCAGCTTATTTGATTTGGAAACGTTGAGGGAAAGTCTTGCATATTCGCCTACTGAAATTGTAGGTCTGCTGTTTCCGCTGACGATATTGACGTTTTTTAGCGTAAGGTCACAGCTGTGATTATCCATAATCGTGATATTCATTTTCACAGTCTTTTCAGGGTCGCCAACAATAGTCAGCTTGCTCTGGTATATGTGGATATCAGTGTATTTTTCAAGGGCAAGTTTAAGCAGGTCGATTTCCGTATCATTCTGTGCTGCATAAACCTTTTTAGAGCCTGTGGGACGGGTTTCGAGATTTGTTCTGATAATTTCATCTTTAATATCCTTGGAAATGCTGTCAAGGAATAAAGGCTTAGGTTTTGATGTGTAATATCCCTGAATAAAGTCAATGCCAAGACGGATAACGGTTTTCATTTCCTGAGCAGTTTCAACACCCTCTGCAAGAGTTTGTAATTGGTTATCGCGGCAAAAGTCAATTATCTGAGTAACAAGCTGCTGTTTTTTCATATCATTGTGGATATCCGAGATAAGTGAACGGTCTATTTTTACATAATCAGGACGATATTTAAGCAGGTTTGAGCTGTTGGAATAGCCTGTGCCGTAATCGTCAATGGCAAGCTGTGCATGAGTGAAATTCAGACGTCTTCTGATAGTTTCAATTGCTTCTGGAGTTGCAGCACTGTCCTCAACAATTTCTATTACACATTTTTCAAGAAGCTCGCCGTATGTGAGATACAGCTCGTTGAAATCCTCCTCGTTAAGCGTATATTCACACATTGAGTTAATAAACAGCTTTCTGTTCTCGAAAACGCTCTGATTTTCACTGAGAAGCTTCAGAGTATTGTAGAATGTCAGCTTTTCAACGGCATAAAGGGAATTTTGACTTGCGGCAATGGAAAGAATCTGTCTCGGTTCCATTTTTATATCGCCGTTGCATCGCATAAGGGCTTCGTAAGCAACTATATTTCCTGTAGTAGTTTCAACAATAGGCTGAACATGATATGTAAGCTGATTTTCGGTAATAATTTTGTTCAGCAGCTGAGCATTCTTATACGCGTCTTTTTCGCGTATATAGTTGCTCTCAGAGAACCAGTTAATAACATGACGGCGGTCAGTACGGGCTTCGTAGAGGGCAAATTCAGAATAATTCACCAGCATATTGAAATCCGTAGCCTCATTGGGATACGAAGAACAGCCGATATACAGACTAAGCTTGCTCTTGTCGGAGATATCGATAATTTCTCCGAAATCATCAGTGAGAATACAATTCTGTACAGCCTCATCCATACTGTTGAGGATATTGTATATGAACATTCTGTCGCAGTCCTTGAAAAAAGCAAGCATTTCATATCCCGATTTTGTACCGATAAGGACATTTTCCCCTGCAAAGCTTTTCAGTACTTCAGCAACAGAGGCGATACAGGAGTTTGTGCTGTCTACAGTAAGGAACGAACCAAGCTTTTCAATTCCATTTATATATAGCGTAGCAAGACAGCAATTCTGTACATCCGGGAGCAGTTTCTTTATCTGCTGTGAAAAATACGGATATGAAGGCAGCTTTGTTACAGGGTCGTACTCAGCAAATGCTGTATCCTGAATCTGTGATAACTGACGTGTGAAATCCTGTACAAATCCAAGCCATTCGTCACTGGATTCATATATATTCATCTTGATATACTTTGTTTTATTGTTGTTTGTAAATTTATAGATGTGTTTCTGTCCCTCAACGGGCATTTTTGAAATTTTTTCAAGAAGATTGAAGAACTCAAACTCGTTCAGTTTATTTCCCGAACACGAAAGCATACGGCAGGTTACATCGTCAAGATATGCTGTCTTTGTTTTTGCTATATATGTAAAAGCGCCGATATTTCCTATAAATTGCTGAAAAACGCTCCAATCATGGCTTAGTTCCGGAGGCTCTTTTGATAGATTGAATATACTCATAGCGGCTTCCTTTCTCCGCTGCTGAACTGCCGACAGTTTATCTGTCTTTTCGGGGCGTTCATATGCGGTACTGTCCTTAATGGTGACAGCTGACCATAATACATCATTTTAATTATACAATATATCTAAAATAAAGTCAATATAATAATTGTTATTAAATTAGAAAATTTTAAGAAATCATATTAGAAATACGCTTTATATTATACCATAACTTGACATTTCAATAAAAAGGTATTATAATTATGATATTGTTTAAAGAAAGGAATGTGGCTATGAAATACGGACTTGTTATGGAGGGCGGCGCTATGCGCGGACTTTTTACCGCCGGCGTTACCGATGTTCTTATGGAAAACGGCATAGAATTTGACGGCGCTGTAGGCGTTTCCGCAGGCGCTTGCTTCGGCTGCAATTACAAATCTCGACAGCGCGGCAGGGCTATCCGCTATAATCTGCGATTTTGCAGGGATAAGCGTTATTGCAGCGTCCGCTCACTTATTAAAACAGGTGATATGTTCGGCGGCGAATTTTGCTACCATACGCTCCCCGATAAGCTTGATATATTCGATTATGACGCTTACAACAGCAATCCCATGGAATTTTATGTAGTCTGCACTGATGTTGAATCAGGCAAACCTGTATATAAAAGGCTCAATACCGTAAATTCAGAGGGACTTGAATGGATTCGGGCTTCCGCTTCTATGCCTCTTGCCGCTAAAATTGTAGAAATCGACGGCAGAAAATTCCTTGACGGCGGTATTTCTGATTCTATTCCCCTTCGATTTATGGAGAATAACGGCTACGATAAAAATATTGTTATACTCACTCAGCCCCGCGATTACGAAAAAAAAGATAGCAAAAGCATTTCACTGGTAAAAAAAGCCTATAAAAAATATCCTAAGCTTGTGGGAACATACGCAAACCGTCCGAAAATGTACAACGAACAGCTGAAACATATCCGTCAATCTGAGAAACAGGGCAAGGTATATGTTATTGCGCCTCCTGCTACCCTGCCTGTAGATCATGTTGAACATAATCAGGATAAGCTTCTGGAAGTTTATAGAATCGGCAGAAATACTGCTTTGAAATACCTTGATGAGATTTTGAAGTTTATGAATATATGATATACTGGGCGGTCAATTTTCTGACCGCCTCAGTCTGTCGAAAAAGTTACAACAAGATAATTTTCAAGGGGACGCTCTTTCTTGCAGAGCGCTTGAACGCCACGCAGGGCTTTGCCCTGCACCCACCAGAGACTCCGTCTCTGGACTCTGCTAAAGGGTTTCACCCTTTAGAATCCCATTTTATTTATAGTTTATCAACAAGCAGGGGCGGTCGATTTTCTGACCGCCTTTTTTGCTTCATCTTGCAAGACTGCTAAAGAACTTCGCCCTTTAGTATCCCATATTAAACCACAACACTTTTTGTTATCCTTATATCGCCGTTCTGTGCCTCGATTCTGACGTTTTCTCCCCTCTGTACTGCTGAACCAATTATCATTTTAGCAAGCTCGTTTTCTATTAAATCTGTCACTCTCCGCTTTATCGGCCGCGCTCCATATTTGTCCGTTTCCTTTGCTGCCGCCACTGCTTCAACTACATCATTACCATAGCTTATGCCAATTCCAAGAGCCTCTGCACGAATCCGCAGATTATCCAGCGCCTTTTCGCTTATCTTCATTAAATCATCACGTTCAAGACTGCGGAATACAATTATCTCGTCAATTCGTCCTGTGAATTCAGGTGTAAACCGCGATTTTACAGCTTCAAGCACGCGATTCTCCCTCTCTCCACTGTCTGTTCCAAATCCAAGACCGCTTTTTCCTGAAAGCTCTGCGCCTACGTTTGATGTCATTATTATAAGACAATTGCGGAAGCTGACCTTTCGCATTGTGGAATCCGTAAGTGTGCCATAATCAAGAATCTGGAGCATTATATTAAGCACCTCAGGGTCGGCTTTTTCGATTTCATCAAAAAGTACAAGTGAATAGGGATTCCGCCTTATCTTGTCACAGAGACTTCCGCTTTTTTCGTCATATCCTGCATATCCGGGAGGTGCGCCAATAAGCTTCGATACGGAATGTTTTTCCATATATTCCGACATATCAATTCGTATCAAATTTTTTTCGGAACAGAAAAGGCAGTCTGCCAATGCTCGTGCAAGCTCCGTTTTTCCAACTCCCGACGGACCTGCAAATAAAAACGATGCCGCTGGCTTGCCGCCCTCTCCAAGTCCTGAGCGTGAACGGCATACCGCATTTGCTACCTTTTTTACTGCATAGCTATGCCCTACAACACGCTCCGACAGAGTTTTTTCGAGGAAACCAAGCTGTGCTCCCTCCTCTGATGTAATCTTATTCAGAGGAATACCAGTTTTCATTGATATCACTGACAATACATCATCAGCACAGAGTACGCTGTCTCCATCATTACTTAAAATCCTGCTGATGTTGTTTATACTGCAATCCTTTCCTCTGAGGTCGATATACTCTGAATCTCTCCGTCTTATCCCGGAATTACAGCGTATTTTCGCACAGGCACAAGCTTCGTCAATTACGTCAATAGCCTTATCGGGAAGAAATCTGTCGCTTACATAGCGTATCGCCATATTCACCGAGAGCTCTATCATATCATCGGGAATTTCAACTCCGTGATAGCTTTCATAGCGATTTTTTAAGCCCCGAATCATCTCAATGCACTCTTCAGCCGCAGGTTCATTTACCTGTACAGGCTGGAATCTGCGTTCAAGTGCTGAATCCTTTTCAATAGATTTGCTGTATTCCTCAAAGGTTGTTGCACCGATAATCTGCAATTCACCACGTGCAAGCATTGGTTTCATTATATTTGCCGCGTCAATAGCTCCCTCTGCCGCACCTGCTCCTACAATTGTGTGAAGCTCATCAATAAAAAGAATTATATTTCCTGCATTTACTGCCTCGTCAATGCATGCCTTTACACGCTCCTCAAAATCGCCGCGATATTTCGCTCCTGAAAGCAGTGATGTGAAATCCAGAGAAAATATAAATTTATTTTTTAGGGAATCAGGTACAAGATTTCGCACGAAAAGCTCTGCAACTCCCTCAACTATTGCCGTTTTTCCCACTCCTGCCTCGCCAATAAGACAGGGATTATTTTTTACTCGTCTTGAAAGCACCTGCAATACTCGCTCTACTTCTTTGATTCTGCCAATAAGAGGGTCATGTTTTTTTATAAGTGAAATATCCGTAAGATTCCTGCCATAACGGAAAAGATTCGGCAGATGTGATACCTTTGGCTTTATAGCTTCGTAGAGTTCTCCTCTTATCTTGGCTGAGGATATTATTTCAAGTCCTGCACATATATCTGTCATGCTTCCTCCTGCCTTTTTTATAACAGTACAGGCACTGCATGAGGATTCGCTAACAATTGCCGCAAGAATATGCTCGGGAGATGCTTGCTTTTTCTTGTCGCTAAGTGCAATATTACAGGCATTTTCAAGAATACGTTTTGCAGCAGTTGTAAAATATCGCTGATTCAGGACAGAGGGCGTTCCCTGCCCCACAAGTGCTATTATTTCTCGGCGTAGGTCATCATAGGCAATGCCCCCGTCCATGAGAATCTGTGCAGCTGTGGTTGTGCCGTCTCCTGTGATTGACAGTACAATGTGCTCACTGCCTACATAGGTGTGCCCCAGTTCCGAGGCGGCATCAACAGCTCCGTCAATAATGTCAGCGGCTTTGGATGTAAAGTTTTCTCTGTTTATCATATTGTCTCCTCCGTTACTTTTTCTGTTACTATATTATGCCACGAATACCGCGCGATAACAGTCGAAATAAAAAATTACCGAAAAAGTTTTCTCAAAATCTGTAACACAATTTTCTCTGTGGCATATTATGTACTATGAAACGCAAACAAAGCGGTTCAAATACATCTTCCAAAGGAGATATTTATTATGTGTAATTCTTGTTTTGGCGGCAACAGCTGCATGATCATCCTTCTCATCCTCATCTTCGTTCTTTTCTGCGGATGTGGTAACAACGGCAACAACAGCTGCGGCTGCGGCAACAACAACAGCGATTGCGGCTGCGGCTGTGGCTGCTGATAACTGCCATTAAATTAAAAGCGGCACGGGATTCCGTGCCGTTTTTTGTTATTTTTTCGGAAACTATTGACAAAAAATACATTACAGTGTATAGTAATAAAGAAGAAAAAATTTCGGAGGACTAAATGATAGAATTAAAAATACAGAAAGCATTGGAAAACAATGCCTATAAAAAAGAAATCATATTCTGCATGATTGCCGAGGAATTAAAAGATATCGGATTCAACACTAACTGTATCGGATTTATTTATTTGCAGGAAGCAATATATATGTACCTCAGTACGCCTCTCCACAGCGATATCATTTCCGAAATATATGAAAAGCTTGCAAATAGATTTCAGCGTATACCCCTTAGTATAAACCGTTCAATTACTAAAGCTATTTCTGACCTATGGAATAGCGATAAGCTTAACAAGCGAAATTACACACTGTGCAGTACATCAATAACTGTCAATTACATGCCGCAGAATGCTGAGTTTATTGCCACAATTGCAGAAAATATAATCATACGGCTGAGAAAAGAATTAAATCTCTGATATGACATAAAATCAAGGCAATACCTTACCAAGAAAAATTAATTATGGATTTCTCTAAAAACCGGAACACGCCCTAAAAGTTTCATTATAACCCTTTTACCATTTCCTCTCTCATAACACATAAATCAAATATATCAATTACCCCGTCCTTGCAGAAATCAACTGCATCGGGATTTTCAAGCTTTGAATCAGCGCTTCCTAAAAGCCATTTTTGCAGGGTTACAGCATCGGCAATTGTCAATTTGCCGTCGCCGTTTGCATCACCCATAACAATTTCGGGAACGACATCTTCTGTAGGGTTTTCAGTAGTTACTGTAGTAGTTTCAGTAGTCGCAGTTGTAGTTTCTGTTGTAGTCGTAGTATTTGCTGTTGTAGTTACTTCTGTGGTTGTCTGTGGAATTTCTTCCTCAATAACTTCAAACTTTCTATTGTATTTCTCAGCGTATGCCTGTGCTGTTGAACCTGCATATCCGTGGATTACAACGGCATTTTCAACAGTTTCCTCATCTGCGGTAATTGTGGGAGTATTTACAATCCAATCCCCATTGTCACTAATATCAGGCAAGATTTTATTTGTCTTGTACTCCGCAGGGATTGTCTTTTCAGAATCGAAAATATCGCATTCCTTGTCGTAGATATAAATATCACTTGTGCTCTTTGCACCTTTAAGTGTTTTTTCATTTATATACGGCGCTCTGTAGTGGATTGTATTTGTTACATCATTTGAACCGATAATGAACGCATCACATACATATGTTACAGATTCAGGGAAATCTACAAGTTCAATGTCATTGCGCATTTGAAATACCCACTCTGCAACACCAACCGTCCCCTCAGCAAATACAGCATTTACTATATCCTCATCACTATCTACAGCCCAGTTATCAACGTAGTGTATGCCGTCCTTTACTTCCACACATCCCGATTCTTTAAAGGGATTTCTACCCATATAATAAACGGAATCGGGGATATCAAATTCTGTAAGCGACTTGCACTTATCGAACGCACCACTGCCTATTGCCCAGATATCACCGTTGAATTTTACATCTGTAAGAGATTCGCAGAGAAAGAAAGTATCCATATGTACAGCATTGATACTTTTTGGAAGTTCAATACTTTCAAGATTTACACAAGCGACAAATGCGCTGTTGTTAATCTGCTTGATATTTTCTGGTACAATAGCATTTTTAAGCTTATAACAGCCTGTAAAAGCGTAATCGCCTATGATTTCAGCCTTTTCGGAAATTTTAAGCTCTGTCATTTCCAACGCAGGGAGACAGCCTATAAGCTTTTTCATATCCTTGGAGTAAAGCAGCCCCTCAGATACCATAAAATATGGATTTGTTTCAGATACCTTTATTTCCTCAATGGTTGGATAAATTACTTCTGTTATAGTTTCAGACATTTCTTCACTTGATGCCGCTAAGAGCTCTTTATGGCTTTTAGTTGTAATAATATCTTCCCATTTTATGTACTGTAATGAATCAGGGAAAGTAATTGTTTTAAGCTTGCGGCAGAATCCAAAAGGAGCGTCAGTCAAGCCAATTACAGGTACGCCATTTATTTCAGCAGGAATCTCAACCTCCTCGGCTTCTCTGTCAGCAAAATTTGTGAGATAGGCAAAATCTTCGTAAACATAAAAAGTGAAATCACCCTCAGTAACAGTTTTGCAGTCGGCTTCAAGGTCTGGAGTTTCAGCTGTTTCATCATCAAGCTGTGCAGTATAATCCATAACACTTATGGTATTCATAGCCTCCGCAGAGGGCATATAAATATCAGCGGAACAGCCTATAAGCGCAACAGCAACTAAAAATGCAGTTAATTTTTTCATAATATTACCTCCGTTTCAATTTGGTGGTATTATTATATCATATAAATTTAATATAGTCAATGATTTTTAGGAGTTTTTGTATGAAAATAACAGTTTTAATTGAAAACAGCTCTGATTGTGAGCTTGCAAAAGAGCATGGTTTAAGCCTGCTCATCGAAACATCGGATAAAAAAATCCTGCTGGATGCAGGTTGTTCTGAATTATTTGCAACTAACGCAGATAAGCTGAATATTAACCTCTCAGATGTGGATTATGCCGTTCTCTCCCATGGTCATTACGACCATTCAGGCGGATTTGACGTATTCTTTGAGCGAAATAAAAATGCAATTCTGTACGCACGAGAAGGCGCAAACGGCAAATACTACTCCGCTAACGGCGGTATTCACGAAATCGGTGTACCTCAGAAAGTGCTTGATTATACCAACAGAATTGAATATGTATCGGATAACCGACAGATTTCCGAGGGTGTTTATCTCGTTGGTCATAATACTCCCGATTTGCAGAAAATTGGCGAAAAAGTGAAGCTTTACAAATGCGAGAACGGTGAAATAGTTCCCGATGATTTTGCACATGAACAGAGCCTTATTTTTGACACGCCAAAGGGATTGATTATTTTCAATAGCTGTTCTCATGGAACTGTTGCGAATATTATCCGTGAAACCAAGGTATTTTTCGGTGATAAGCCCATTTATGCCTATGTGGGCGGACTTCATATGCTTGGAAAAACTCCCGAGGGCAAGGAAATTTGTTCATTCACAGATTTTGAGGTTGACGATCTTTGCGATATCATACGTAATGAAAATATTACACATCTTTATACAGGTCATTGTACAACCCTCGACGGATTTGACAAGGTGAAAGAACGTCTTGGAGATACTGCAAAGCCGCTTTTTTCAGGACTTGTTTTTGAACTTTGATTCGTAAACTTAGGTTTACAGATTGTGATAGAAACAATAAAAATCAGCAAAATTATTGTGCGGTATGCTATAAAGCATACCGCATTTTTTGTGTAGGTATACAAAATTCTGAAAATTTAAAATTTATTTCGTCTTTTTGGGCATTTTAAATCACTTATATATGAAAGCATTAAATATGCTCTATATTGTAGCCAAAGGAGGCTTTACTATGAAAAAGATTTTATCATTTACCCTTGCCCTTTCAGTTATGCTGTCTGCTGCTTCGTGCAGTAACGGAACTGAGAAAAAATCCCAGCCGAAACAAAGCTATACCGCTGAGAAAATGAGCGTTGCGGCTTACAAAAAGGAAGCTTTACCTCTTCCCGAAAATATGCAAATGGTGTATTCAGTTATGCCATACAACAACGGCAAAGACTTTCTTATGCTGGGTACAAGCACTCGTACACCTGAGATATGGAAAGTCAAAGGGGATTTTTCAGAGTCTGAAATTATTGAATATCCCGAATTTGATGTTGGAGTGAATTATAACCTAACGGCGACTAATGACGAAACAATTGTATTATTTGTCTGTCATGCTGATTACGGCGATTTACCGCCGATTCCGCTGTATGAATACCCTAACGAAGAAGAAATGAAAAAATATGACGAAGTGGCTGAATACTCGTTTATGATTAAGACATATTCCCCTGACGGCAAGCTGAAATCAGAGGCTACTGTGGAGGATTTCGGCGTAGTTCCCGATAAATCGGTAAATTTCAAGAACCTATATTCCGACGGTGAAATTGTAATTGCTGAAATCAACGGCGGATTTGAAATGTTCGACATCAACGGAAAATATCTTGGAGAATTTTCAACAGACAAAGGCGAGGTTGACTGTTTCGGGCAGGATAATCATGGAAATGTTATCTGTGCCCTAAAAAACACCGTAAACGAGCAGGAAATCCTCACATTCTGCAAGGTTGAAAAAGACGGCAAGCTTACAGAATTAAATAATACCGAATACAATTTCGATGAAACGGTTTACGAAATGCAGGCTACAAGCGGCGAATACAGCCTGCTCCTGCGTACAAATTCTCAAATATATGGTGTAAAATCCGACACACAGGAAGTTGTTTCGCTTTTTGACATTTCAACTTCGGGTTATTCCACAAACTATATCAAGGGTTATCGTGTGCTTCCTGACGGAAATATTGCTCTTTTGATAATGAACGGAAGCCAGTGGAAAATAGAACTAAAAAAGCTTATTCCCAGAACAGAAGAAGAAATGGCGAATATCAAGACCATTACTCTTGGTATTGAGGGAAATAGTTTCATTGAGGATTATGTCACTGAATGGAATGACAGCGGAAATGATTTTCTTGTGGAGGTTGTAAAATACAGCGCAGATTATGAGGATAGGGACGCAGTATTTGACCAGATGAAACAGGACGCACTTTCGGGAAATCTCCCTGATATTATGCACTTTAATCGTGATTATGCAGTAATGAATGACGTTGATTTTGCCTCTATGGGTGTTCTTGAAGATTTGTACACTTACATGGACAAGGACGAAATTTTTACCCGTGATTATTTTATGCCAAGCGTACTGAATTGTTTTGAATATAACGATGAACTTCTTGTACTTCCAAATCGCGTATCACTTGAACTTGGAACAGTAGCAAAAACAAAATTCGTAGGTGACGGCTCTGACTGGAATTTTGAAAAACATCTTGATATGACGATAAATCCGCCCATCGAAAGAGAAATTGAAAACGATTCAAAATATACACGTTTAAGCCTCGGAGTATCGTGGTCTGACTGGATTGACTACACAGACGGTACTTGTCATTTTACTGATGATTCTTTTATACGTTATCTCAATTTCTGCAATGAGGCTGATGTAATTGAAATTGAATTTGTGCCAAAGACAGATGCTGAATGGCAAGAATATTTAAATTCAGATGAGCATAAGGAAGATATGCGCCGTGAGGCTTTAAAATATATTGAAGATAGAGAAATTTTTTCCACAGAAGGAATACTTACATGCAGTAACTATACTGATATGGCGAAAGGTAAGTTCGGCGGCGAGCCTATAACTGTTCTTGGTGATATTACACTTACTGCCTTTGACCAGCTTGCAATTACAAAGACATCTGAAAATAAAGAGCTTGCATGGGAATTTATAAAATCCCAAATGACTGACCAGTTTTATACTGACAATCTGAATTCTGCTCCATTCCCCGTTACAAAAACAGGCTATAAGCTTTACAATGACCACTATTTTTATAATAATTATTTCGATTTTTCAGACGATTACTATGATGAAGATATAAGAGGCTATGTAGGGCTTGTTTACCATGTCGGTGACGAATTAATGAAAATAGGCAAGGTTACAGAGGAAGACGCTGCAGCTGTTGATAAATATTTCAATATGGCAACAAGAAAACATAAAATCACCTTTAAAGAAGATAAGATGTATGAAATTTTCTATGAAGAAATTGACCGTTTCTTTAGTGGAGAATGTACTGCTGAGGAATGTGCTGAGGCTTTACAGAACAGAATTACGATTTATATTTCAGAGCAGATAGGCTAAAAAAATTCCCCCTGATTACGAAAATCGGGGGGTTTGTTCTGGCGCAGCGGGTGGGATTCGAACCCACGTCCCTCAGGGGGCATCATGATTTCGAGTCATGTCCGTTATGACCACTTCGATACCGCTGCATAATATAAATATTATATCAGATTTGCAAAAAAAAATCAATAGCTTTATTAAAAATAAATATTATAACAATTTATGACATAATATTACTTGACTTTTTAGCCCATTTGCATTATAATTATTATAATACTTATAATACTATTTTTCGGAGGAAAAATTATGCGTTCAAAAGGAACTAAAACCATTGCCGAAAACCGCAAGGCAAGACATGAATATTTCGTTCTTGAATCATATGAAGCAGGCATTGAGCTTGTGGGTACAGAAGTAAAATCAATCCGTCAGGGTGCTGTCAATCTCAAAGACGCGTGGTGCTCTATCGACCATGGAGAAATTTTTGTGCGCGGCATGCACATTTCCCCTTACGAAAAGGGAAACATCTTCAACCGCGACCCCATGCGCGTCCGCAAGCTTCTCATGCACAAACGCGAGATAAATAAGCTTTTCGGAACTGTAAAGCAGGACGGTCTTTCGCTTATACCTCTCAGCATATACTTTAAGGATTCCCGCGTGAAAATGCATGTGGGACTTTGTAAAGGTAAAAAGCTTTACGACAAGCGCGCTGATGCCGCAAAGCGTGACGCTAACCGCGAAATTGACCGCAATATGAAATCTCGCAACAGATAAGGTGAATATATGCTGAAAAAAATTTTTTCTGCCATAATTGCTCTTTTTGTACCAATTGCTCTGACGGGCTGTGCCCTTACAGAACGTGACCTCGTTGACAAGACATACGAGACAAATACCCCTCCCCGACTTATGTTTCTTGGGGATTCCATAGCCGCAGGTTACGGGCTTGAGGGGTATAGTTCCACTGATAATTATTCCTGTCCCGATTCCTATGCAAATATTCTTGATGCTAAATACACAGCGGATTTAGCGGAGACATACTCCCACGAAATGCAGAATTTCGCCGTTTCAGGAGCAACCTCCGCTGACCTTATAGAGCTTCTCAACAGCGGAAAACTGGATTCTGCACTCGCAGAAACTGATGCATTTGTTGTATCAATCGGCGGAAATGACCTGCTTGGAAATATTTATCCTATTATTTCGTCACTGGGAATCACTCCCGAAAATCAGACAATAAATATTGATGATATAGATATATTGTCACTTCTCAGTCAGATTGCAACTTTAGAGGAAAATGTGCAGGATTCTCTTACGGAATTCGAAACAAATCTGAAAGAAATCACGGTAATTTTAAACGAAAAATCAGAGGGAGATGTCTATATACAGACGCTTTACAATCCCCTTGAAACCTTTACGGATATTTCGCTTGTTACAGATTTTTCAGAATCCACATTAACTGAATTCAACCGCATTATCAATGATAATTCCGTAAATGGCTATAAAGTAATCGACGTTGCCGCAGATTTTGTGGGCAAATGTGAAGAGCTGACGCGTATCGGGGAGATTGATATCCACCCCAACGAAGCAGGACATAAGGTTATTGCTGAGGCTGTAGACAAGGCTTTGACATCTGATACATACACCTACACTACGCAGGTATACGGCGAACCGCACCTGACTCTGACGGCCATTCTCCTCATCGCAGGGGGTATTCTTGCTATGCTGATAATTGTTGTGGTGCTTATACCAAAAATGTTCAGGAAATATGAATAAACAACGAATCCCCCGATTTTTCGGGGGATTCGTTGTATTATGAGTTCTTGTCAACGGTATGGAACTTTTTAAGGTTTCCGATTTTCTCATTACGCTCGTCAAGGATTCTTTCAACATCAGTCCATTCAAGTCCCTGATTAACACAAAGCACCATGATGTGATAGAGCAGGTCGTTGATTTCGTTCATAAGCTCGTCATTGTCGTTATTTTTAGCAGCAATTACAGTTTCAGTAGCTTCCTCGCCGATTTTTTTGCAGATTTTGTCTACACCCTTGTCGAAAAGGTAGCAGGTATAAGAATTTTCAGCAGCATTTCCGCTGTCATACTGCTTTTTTCTCTCCTTGATTACTTCAAAAATTTCGTGATATACGTTCATTTTTTTATTCCTCCGTGTTATATAATTCATTAAAGAAACAGCTGTAGCTTCCTGTATGACAGGCAACTCCCGTCTGTTCCACATTTACAAGCAGGGTATCATTATCGCAGTCGCCGTAAATTGACACGACTTTCTGCAAATGTCCCGATGTAGCACCCTTATTCCAGTACTCCTGACGGGAACGGCTCCAGAACCATGTATAGCCTGTTTCAAGAGTTTTTTTCAGGCTTTCCTTGTTCATATACGCAAGCATAAGAACTGTTTTTGTGTTGACCTCATAGCAAATTGCAGGGATTAACTCCCCTTTTTCAAAGAATTTGTCAAGGTCGTTTAAATCAATTTTAATCATTTTACACTCCTATTCTTTTGGTCTGCCATTTTCGTCAAATTTACTGCGAAGTCCATTGTTGACAATATTAATTGCACTGCTTGTACCAACACATATCACGGCAGGGGTAATTATAGCAAAAATATTTGCCCATTCATCACCAACCAAAGCATAAACAAGCAATGAAATTATGGTCAATGCCAATCCTATACCTCCGAATATCAGCCAATATTTGCCGCAGGTACGGTTTGCATCCACCCATGCCTCAGGACTTGCTTTGGCACGTTCAGTACGAAACCCCATCTTCATTTCCTTATCCTTTGGCGCTTGAAAGCTCATATAATATCCTCCAAACAGTATAGCAAATGAAAGAATTATACTTAAAATAAGAAGTATTTCCATATCTTACCTCACAATAACTCCACGTTCTCTGCAATAATCCTTAACCTCGCCTACAGTAAGCTCTCTGAAATGGAACAGCGAAGCCGCAAGAGCCGCAGTTGCTCCTGTTTTTTCGAAAACTTCATAGAAATCATTGATTTTTCCTGCACCGCCGCTGGCAATTACAGGAATTGAGCAGTTGTCGCATACAGCTTTCAGCATTTCAATGTCAAAGCCCTCTTTTGTGCCGTCAGCGTCAATGGAGTTCAGGCATATTTCCCCTGCACCAAGCTTTTCAATTGTATGCACCCAGTCGATAAGGTCAATTCCCATATCAACTCGTCCGCCATTGATGTACACCGTCCACTTGTGGTCGGCTATTTTTTTAGCGTCAATTCCAACGCATATACATTGACTGCCGAAAATATCTGCTCCGTCCTTGATAAGCTGCGGATTTTTTACAGCCTGCGAGTTCACAGAAACCTTGTCTGCACCTGCACGGAGAGTTTCACGTATATCGTCAACTGTCTTTATTCCGCCGCCAACTGTCAGAGGAACGAATACTTTTTTTGCAGTTTCACGCACAACATCAAGGAACACTCCACGGCCCTCAAATGACGCTGTTATATCGTAGAATACAATTTCATCTGCACCCTGCTTATTGTACTCTGCCGCACATTCAACAGGGTCGCCAACATCACGTATTCCCTCAAAATTTACTCCCTTTACTACCTTGCCGTTTCGCACGTCAAGACAGGGAATTATTCTTTTTGCAAGCATTTTAAGCCTCCTCAATATCTTTTATAAATCGCCATTTTAATTTTTCGGCGATAATTAATGTATCACTTTTATTATGTAAATCAATATATATTTTTTCCAGAGAAGTATAACTGCCGTCGGTCCATACTATAAGCCTGTCATCACGTGTCTTTCCCATTAAATCAGTACGGAAAAATATATTGCAGCCATATATTTCATTTGAGTAATTTTCAGTAAATCCTGAAATGACGCAAAATCTTACACCAATGAAAAAAAGCTCTATTCTGCCTGTCCATGGATTGTCAATAATAACCGAAGCAGTATGTTGGTCTTTTTCAGTCCAAACAATAATTCCCTGCTCATCTTCGGAGCATCCACTGTTATAATTAACAGATACTATCACTGAATCATGTAGACTTCCAAGTTTTTCAATATCATCCTCGGTATTTATCTCATTCCATATTTGCATATCTGATAGCCTCATTTAAATTCATCGCCATTTCGCACGTCAAGACAGGGAATTATTCTTTTTGCAAGCATTTTAAGCCTCCTCAATATCTTTTATAAACCGCCATTTTAATTCATCAGCTATAATATTGGTATCTGTTGGTTGTCTCAGATCTATAGCACCAAGTTCAATTTTTGTTCCATATATCTCAGGATTAAATATGCTGTCTGTCCAGACAATTAAACGGTCATCACGGGTTCTGCCTAATAAATCTCTTCGGAAACTAAGGTGGCATTCCCACATATCAGCGCTTTTACCTGAACAGAAATACATCACGCCACTGAATATCATTTCGATTTTTCCGAACCAACAGCTTCCGATAACAAGTCTAATAGTATTTCCATTATCAAACGAAAAAACTGTAGTTCTATCCTCAGTTACATTACAGCCGGAAATATATTCCAACGATATTATCACAGCATCATGCATACAGCGTGTCTGATTCATAAAAAATTCAATATCATCCTCAGTTTTTATCTCATTCCATATTTGCATATCTGATAGCCTCATTTAAATTCAGCGTACCCTTATAAATGGACTTACCGCAGATTGTGCCGTAAAGTCCCATTTCCTTGCAGGCTATAATATCCGCCATTGTGTGAACTCCGCCGCTTGCCACGATGTTAGCACGTCCCTCTGTAGCGTCAGCGAGAGCCTTTAACTGCTCCACATTTACACCGCTGAGTGTGCCGTCTTTTGAAATATCCGTAAAGATGAAATACTTCACACCAACTTCAATCATCTTGTTTGCAAGGTCGATATAGTTCACATCGGAGCTTTCAAGCCAGCCCTCTGTCGCAACCATACCATTCATTGCGTCAATCCCAACAACGATTTTTTCGCTGCCGAATTTCTCAACAGCATCGCTTACAAGCTTAGGATTTTTCAGAGCCACAGAGCCGAGAATTACCCTTGTTATGCCCATTTTGAGATATTCGTCAATTGTTTCAAGTGAGCGAATACCGCCGCCCAGCTCTACTTTTAAATTAGTCTTTTCGGCAACATCTGTGTAAATCTTTGTGTTTACAGGTCTGCCCTCTTTCGCTCCGTCAAGGTCAACCATGTGAATCCATTCGCTGCCTGCCGCCTCAAAGCCTTTTGCAGTTTCAAGGTAATCACTTGCTACCTTTTCAACTGTGGAAAAATCGCCCTTGAATAAGCGCACACAGTTGCCGTCTTTTATATCAATTGCAGGTAAAATAATCATACAAATCCTCCGTTTGTTGATGTAATTTCCTCTCTGTTGTATCTTCATAGCTTATTGCAAGAGAAAGGATTTATATTAATGAACTGAAATTTTTAAGGATTTTTAATCCTGTATCTCCGCTTTTTTCTGGGTGGAACTGAGCACCGTAGACGAATTTTCCGTCAAATACAAGAGCAGGAACACGTCCGCCGTATTCGCTGTATGCGGCTATATTTTCATCGGCACACTCTGCCTTATAAGAATGAACGAAATACACATATTCATCGTCCCCGATATTTTCAAGGAGTGGGCAATGGTTGAGCTTTTCAAGCTTATTCCAGCCCATATGTGGAATAATGAGGTCAGGCTCGTCCATATAGCGAACGCTGCCCTTTATAAGTCCAAGACCGTCACATTCCTCAAATTCATAGCCTTTTTCAAAAAGCATCTGCATACCAAGACAAATTCCCAAAAGAGGCTTTTTTGCGGCTTCTTCCTTGATAGTGTCAATAAGTCCGCTTTTTTCAAGCATAGCCATAGCAGCAGGAAATGCACCAACTCCGGGGAGAATAACAGCGTCAGCCGCTTTTATTTCGTCCTTGTCAGATGTAAGCTTGCAGTCAAGTCCGAGATAATCAAGGGCATTTTTTACGCTGAAAATATTACCTGCACCGTAATCAACAATAGCAATCATTTACAGTACCCCCTTTGTAGAAAGTGTAGTTCCGTCAGCATTATAAGCCACAGCCGCCTTTAAAGCATGGGCAACAGCTTTATAAACAGCCTCTGCCTTGTGGTGGTCATTTGTGCCATACATCAGATTTATGTGCATTGTAATCCCTGCATTGAAAGCAAATGCACGGAAAAATTCCTCAGTCATACAAAGGTCATAACCGCCGCAGGACTGATTTGTAAAATCGCAGTTGAACACGAGAAATGGTCTGTTGCTGAGATCAAGACTGCACATTGCAAGAGCTTCGTCCATAGGGATATAAGCCGTACCATAGCGGACAATTCCCGATTTACCGCCCAATGCGATATAAAGCGCCTGACCGAGGGCAATTCCCGTATCTTCAATTGTGTGGTGGCAGTCCACCTCCAAATCGCCCTTGACCTTGATAGTCATACTTATTCCGCTGTGCTTTGAAAGGGCAGTGAGCATATGGTCGAAAAATCCCACACCTGTATCAATGTCGGAATTTCCCTTTCCGTCAAGCTCTGTGACAATATAAATATCGGTTTCACGGGTTTTTCTCGTGATTTCACCTCGTCTGATATTATCCATTTATGATTTCCTCCAATGCATTGAATAATCTGTCCATTTCCTCATCTGTGCCTATGGATATGCGGAGATAATCACAAATTATGGGCTTATTCCAGTAACGGACAAAAATATTGCGTTTTTTCAGTTCCTCAAATATAACCTTTGCGGATACTTTCTGAGGACTTGCAAAAATAAAGTTTGTCTTTGAATCGGGGAATACAAATCCCAAATCTGCAAGGCGAGCCTTTGAACGCTCTCTTGTGGCAATAATTTTGTCAACGGTTTCACGGAAATATTCCTCGTCAGCCATTGATGCCGCACCGCAAAGCTGTGTAATTGGATTCATTGTATATGAATTTATGGAGAATTTCACATCGTTCATATACTTTATAAGCTTTTCGCTTCCAATTGCAAAACCGATACGCATACCAGCCATTGAACGTGATTTTGAATAAGTCTGCACCACAAGAAGATTTTCATATTTTTCCACAAGGGGCAGACAGCTTTCACCTCCGAAATCCACATAAGCTTCGTCAATGATAACTACGCTGTCGGGATTGTTTTTAACGATATATTCAATGTTTTCAATTGTTTCCATAACTCCTGTGGGAGCGTTTGGATTGGCGATAACTATACCGCCGTTTTCTGTGATGTAATCCTCTCTGTTAATTGTGAAATCGCTGTTGAGAGGAATCTGCTTGTAAGGGATACGGTAAACGTCAGCCCATACATCATAAAAAGAATATGTTATATTGGGGAAAATCACAGGCTTTTCAGAGCCGAAAAATGTCATAAAGGCAATGGCTAAAACATCGTCAGAGCCTACTCCTGCAAATACCTGTGAGGACTTTACATTGTATCTCTTTGCAATTGCGTCAACCAATACCGATGAATCGGGGTCGGGGTAAAGACGCATTCTGCCGTATTCAAAATCCTCCAGTATCGCCCTTACAGAGGGTGACGGAGGGTATGGATTTTCGTTTGTGTTGAGCTTTACAACGTCCGTTACCTGTGGCTGTTCACCCGGGGTATATGGTACAACTTTGCGGACATAGCTCTCCCAATTGTTACTCATAATTTATCACATCTTTCAGAATCTATTTTTTAGAGATTTCCTTTTATTACAAGATTTCGGGCGGATAATATCCGCCCCTACAAGAAACGATAATAAAAAATTATTCAAATCTTACCTTAATAGCGTTTGCGTGAGCTGTAAGTCCCTCTTTTTCTGCAATGAGAACAATATCATCGTGTGCCTCTGCAAGTGCCTCTCTTGTGTAGTATGTGTAGCTGATACGCTTTGTAAAGCTTGCAACTCCGAGAGGTGAGAAGAAACGTGCTGTTCCGCTTGTGGGAAGTACGTGGTTAGGTCCTGCATAGTAATCGCCAAGAGGCTCTGACGCATAATTTCCAAGGAAGATAGAACCTGCATTGTCAAGGCTTCCAAGAAGCTCCATAGGATTTTCCATAAGTACTTCAAGGTGTTCGGGAGCAATTTCATTTGCCAGTTCTACGCACTTTTCACGGCTGTCAGCAATGATGATTGCACCGTAATCTTCCAAGGATTTCTCGATAATTTCCTTACGTGAAAGATATTCTTTCTGACGGTTGATTTCAGCAATTGTTTCATCTGCAAGCTTTTCGCTTGTTGTGACCATAATTGAAGATGCGAGAACATCGTGTTCAGCCTGTGACATAAGGTCAGCCGCTGCAAATTTAGGGTCAGCTGTTTCATCGGCAATTACAAGAATTTCACTTGGACCTGCAATCATATCAATGTCAACAACGCCGTAAAGAAGTTTCTTAGCTGTTGCAACGTAGATATTTCCGGGGCCTACGATTTTGTCGCACTTGGGAATTTCCTCTGTACCGTATGCAAGAGCAGCAATTGCCTGTGCACCGCCTGACATGAATACTCTGTCAACTCCGCAGATAGCAGCTGCCACAAGTATATCCTTGTTAGGTGTACCGTCCTTTAAGGGAGGTGTAACCATTACAATTTCCTGTACTCCTGCAATTTTTGCGGGAATTGCATTCATAAGAACGCTGGAGGGATATGCAGCTGTGCCGCCAGGAACATAAAGACCTACACGGGACAGTCCACGTACTCTCTGACCGAGAATTACGCCGTTTTCCTTTGGATTAATAAATCCCTGCTCTTTCTGGCGGTTGTGGAAATCAGCAATATTTTCCTGTGCGTTGAGAAGTGCTGTTACAAATTCGGGATCAGCCTCAGTAAGAGCGTCATTTATAACCTCACGGGGTACTTCATAATACTGGGGAAGATTTCCGTCAAATTTAAGAGTATAATTCTTTACAGCTGTATCGCCGTTTTCACGGACATCATCAATAATTGCGGAAACTGTTTCTGTTACCTTTTTATTTGTTTCACCTGCACGCTTGTTCAGCTCTGCAAGAAATGCCTTTTCATCTGTGCCGTTTGCGTAAATCTTCTTCATTTATAAATTCTCCTCAATAAGTGTGATAAGTCTTTCAATTTCAGCCTGACGCATTTTCAGACTAACTGTATTTACAATAAGACGTGCAGAAATAGGCGCTACGTCCTCAATAACTTCAAGTCCGTTTTCCTTTAAGGTTGTACCTGTTTCCACAATATCAACGATACCATCAGCAAGGTTGAGAATTGGTGCAAGTTCCACAGAACCCTCAATCTTGATAATATCTGTGTCCATTCCCTTTTTCTCAAAGAAGCTTCTTGCAACATTGGGATACTTTGTAGCAATTGTCTTTACACCGTAGCCGCTGTAAAAATCAAATCCTTTTTTAGTTGCAAGGGCAAATTTACATCTGCCGAAACCAAGGTCAACAAGCTCAAAAAACTTGCCTTTCATCTCCATTATTGTATCCTTGCCTACAACTCCCATATCACAAACGCCATGCTCAACATATGTAATGACATCGTTCGCCTTTGCAAGTACAACTTCAAGATTTGCATCGGGAACTGGAAGTATAAGCTTTCTTCCCTTTTCGCGTACTGCTGTACAGTCAAATCCAAGCTTTTCAAGAAGTCCTACCGTATCTTTTTCAAGTCTGCCCTTTGTAAGAGCGATTCTTATAGGCTTGCTCATATTTCGTCCTCCTCGCTGTTGCAGTCTACTACTACAACCTTACTGATTTTCTTTTCCTTAGCGTACTCACGTACTGATTCTATATCGCTGAACAGCGCATTTTCAACAATAAATCCCTGTTCACGAAGCTCTCTTGCCTGCTTAATTGCTGCAGCCTCACAGCCCTCCTCTGCAAATACGATAACATCGGGAGCAGGCTCTGTGGGAAGTATTCCATTTCTCTCAATAACCTTTGAAATTGCATTTACATTAACCGCAAAGCCAACCGCGGGGATATCATATCCGAAATCGGAGATAAGCTTGTCATAACGTCCACCTGAAATAACTGCCTCACCGTGTCCCTTGAGATAGCCCTTGATAATAAGTCCTGTATAGTAATCGGTTTTGTTTACAAGTCCAAGGTCAACTGTAATATTGCCCTCGCTGCCGCAGATTTCAGCAATATCGCAGTAAATCTCACGGAGCTCATCAAGTATGCGCTTTACGTTTTCATCGGGGATAAGCTCCTCAGCCTTTTCAAAAACTTCTTCTCCGCCGAAAAGTGCAGGGAGTTTCTTCAATGCAACTGTTACACTGTTATTTCCGAATGTATCAAGGAAATCATTAAGTGCAGGGAAATTCTTGTTCTCTATGAGCTTACGGATATAATCCTTATCCTTATCATCAGCATCAAGACGTTCAACAAGTGCCTTGAAAACACCAATATGTCCCAGTTCAAGAGAGAATTCAAGTCCGAATGCATTGAGAGCGTCAACAGCGGCGGAAATGACTTCCAAATCAGCCATTTTCATTTCAGAACCGATAAGCTCAATACCTGCCTGTACTGTTTCGTCACTTCTGCCTTTCAATACAGATTCGTTGCGGTATACAGTCTGATTATAGCAAAGCTTCAATGGAAGCTCAGCGTCACGTAGACGTGTTGCAACAACTCTTGCAATGGGCATTGTGGAATCAGGACGCATTACAAGAAGTCTGCCTTTGCTGTCTGTCATCTTGTAAAGTGTTTCCTGAGGAAAATAACGGGATTTCATATTGAATACATCGAAAAATTCAAGTCCCGGTGTTATGATTTCGCTGTAGCCTCTGCTCTTGAAAAGCTTTAACAGCGTATCTTCAATTGTTCTTCTGACAACACTTTCTCCGAAAAGCAAATCCTTTGTGCCCTCGGGAGTTATAAGATCATAGTTTTTCATAAAAAACTCCTTTTACATAAGTTTGTTCACTTTAGCGTGCTACTATGATAATATGATACCATAATATTATAATAAAGTCAAGTTAAAAGAAACTCATTTGTGTAGATTCGGGTAAATCACCAAAAGCTCCTATGCTTTTCAGCATATCTATTGTGGTCTTTGACACACCACTCATTTGCTGGAATTCCTCAATGGAGATAAATCCCCCTGCCTGCGCCGCTTCATAAAGTCCCTTTGCGGCGTTTTCACCAACACCCGACATTGCGGCAAATGGGATTCTCAGCTTGCCGTCCTCTATAAGATAATCAACAGCATGGGATTTAAACAGATTTATAGGCAAAAATTCATAACCTCTTGACATCATTTCATTTGTAATGAGAAGTATATCATAAAGGTCGCTTTCCTTTTTGGATCGGTCATTTCCCAGTTCTTTAAGCTGAACAATTCTTGCCCGAACAGCCTCCATACCCTTTGTAGCAAGCTCAGCATCGAAGTCTTCTCCACGTACCGAGAAATATGTGGAATAATACTCCAGTGGCTTGTAAAGCTTAAACCAGCCCAGCTTCATTGCGGCTATAACGTATGCCGCCGCGTGTGCTTTCGGGAACATATACTTAATTTTCAGACAGCTTTCGATATACCACTCGGGAACATTATGGCTTTTCAGCATTTCAATAATTTCGGGAGTAAACTGCTTTGAAGCCTTACCCTTACGTGTCCACTCCATAATCTGAAACGCCATTTTCGGCTCAACATCTTTATAAAGCAGATATGTCATAATACTGTCACGGGTACCAATAACCTCAGAAATTGTACAAGTTCCGTTTTCAATCAAGTCCTTTGCATTTCCAAGCCATACGTCAGTACCGTGGGAAAGTCCCGAAATCTGCAAAAAGTCACTGAATCGTGAGGGTTTAGCATCAAGAAGCATACCGATAGTGAAGTTTGTACCCATTTCTGGTATGCCAAGACTTCCCGTCTTACAGAATATATCCTCCTCTGTAACTCCCAGAACAGTACAATCGGTACACATCTGTATTACCTTAGAATCATATGCGGGAATATTCTTTATTTCAAGTCCTGTTAAATCCTCCAGATGCTTGTACAAAGTCGGTACAACGTGACCAAGTTCGTCAAGCTTGAGAATTGTATCATGAAGGGAATTAAAGTCAAAGTGGGTTGTGATAACTTCGGAATCCGCAGAATCCGCAGGATGCTGAACAGGAGTGAAATCGTACACTTCATAATCAGAGGGCACAACTACCATTCCTCCGGGGTGCTGTCCTGTGGTACGCTTAATTCCCGTACAGCCGATTGAAAGTCGAGTAAGCTCCGAGTTATTAAGGTTTATGCCGTTTTCCTCACAGTATTTCTTAACATATCCAAATGCAGTTTTATCTGCAACAGCTGAAATCGTTCCTGCTTTGAACACGTTCGATTTACCGAACAGCTTTTCAGTGTATCTGTGGGCATAGAACTGATATTCTCCCGAGAAATTCAGGTCGATATCAGGGGCTTTATCACCGTCAAATCCGAGGAATGTCTCGAATGGGATATCGTGCCCCTCGCGCAGCATATCCGTATTGCATTTTGGGCAGTTTTTCTGCGGCAGGTCAAATCCCGAACCGCATTTACCGTCAAGGATAAATTCGCTGTATTTACATTCAGGATTAGGACATATGTAATGAGGCGGCAGAGGATTAACCTCTGAAATTCCCGCCATTGATGCCACAAAGGACGAACCTACAGAGCCTCGTGAGCCCACGAGATAGCCGTTTTCAACAGAGTTCCACACAAGCTTCTGTGCAATAATATAAAGCACAGAGAAACCATGCTTGATAATTGATGAAAGTTCTCTGTCAAGCCGTTTTTCAACAAGTTCAGGCAGCGGATTGCCGTAAATTTCATAGGCTTTGTCATGAGTTATGCGAACAAGGTCATCTTCTGCGCCCTCAATAGTGGGAGTAAAAGTTCCCTTTGGAATTGGGCGTACAACCTCAATCATATCCGCAATAGCATTGGTATTGGTAATTACGACTTCCTTTGCTTTATCTTCGCCGAGATATGCAAATTCTTTCATCATTTCATCAGTAGTACGGAAATAGAGCATAGCCTGATTCTCCGTATCCTTAAAGCCCATGCTGGCAAGGATAATTTTGCGATATATGGCGTCTTTGGGGTCTAAAAAGTGAACATCACAGGTAGCGCATACAGGGATATCCAGCTTTTCACCCAAGTCAATAATGAAACGGTTAAATGTGCGGAGCTCCTCCTCATCGGCGGCAACTCCCTCACGAACCATAAACTCGTTGTTGCAAAGAGGCTGAATTTCCAGATAGTCGTAGAACTTTGCAAGCTCCTCAATTTTTTCCTGCGGCTTTCTGTCAAGCATGGCCTGAAACAGTTCTCCTGCCTCGCAGGCGCTTCCAAAAATAAGTCCCTCACGGTGTTCCATAAGGACAGATTTAGGAATTAACGGCTTTTTGTAGAAGTAGTCAAGGTTACTAATTGATACAAGACGGTAAAGATTTTTAAGTCCTGCCTGATTTCTTACAAGTATAATCTGGTGGTGGGATTTCAGCTTTTTAACATCAATATCTGCGGCAACATCATTCAATTGCCCGATATTAGTAAATCCGCGCTGATTTTTCAGACGGCTTATCAGCTCTATGTATATTTTGGAAAGAATTAATGCATCCTCGTCTGCGCGATGATGCTCAAAGCTGCCCAATTTCAGCGCTTTTGCCACATTATTCAGCCTGTGCCGTCCCATTTCGGGCAGCATAGCCTGACTAAGAATAAGGGTATCAAGCCAGTTGTACTCAAAATCTATGTTATGCCGCTTGCAAACCTCATTTATCATTGTTATATCGAAATTTGCATTATGAGCCGCAAGTACAGGTCTATCGCCGCAGAATTCCATGAATTTGCGGAGTGCCTCATCTTCCAAGGGCGCATTTGCAACAGTTTCATCAGTGATTCCTGTCAATTCCGTTATCTTTTCAGGAATATGCATACCCGGATTTACAAAAGTTTCAAAAGTATCAACATTCTGTAAATTCTTCACCTTTACAGCGGCAATACTTGTCAGCCTGTCCTTTGTAAAACTCAATCCCGTTGTTTCAACGTCAAATATTATAATCTCATCGTTGAAATCGCGGTCATCAGGCTTTTTTAGAATAAGCTCACGGTCAATATCATTTACAACATATGCCTCCATGCCGTAAATGACTTTGAAGTTCTTGGGCATATTATACATACAGTCGGGGAATGCCTGTACACATCCATGATCGGTTATAGCCATCGCCTGATGTCCCCACTCTGCCGCCCTGTTGATAAGCTTTACAGGGTCGGTTACAGCGTCCATAGCTGACATGGTGCTGTGACAATGAAGTTCCACACGCTTTTCAGGATAATTGTCAGTTTTCTGCTTTCTCTTAACCTTAATAATTGAATTTGCAAGTATGCATATATCCCTTGCATATTCGTCATAATCTATCTTACCCGATACAAGAAGCGCCGCACCTGATTTTATACCGCCAAGCTTATCCAGGTCGTCTTTATCCTCGGCCTTTACAAAGCATTTTACAAGAAGCGAACCGCTGTAATCGGTAATACTAAAGGTCACTACACTTTTTCCGTTTCGCAGTTCTTTTATCTCCTTTGCGAAAACATCTCCAACAATTACAGTTTTAGTACCAAGATTCGTCACAGCATCGGATATAGTCACAGGTGTGTCGCGTATTGCCTTGCCCATGATTATTTCAGCAGATTCGCCGTCAAATACAAGGTCAGCGGATTCCTTGTCAATGGCTTTCGTTGGAACAGCCGCAGCTGCCGCTTCGGAATGTAATTCCGCAGGAGATTTTTCAGGTATGAGCTGTTCACTGTAGTCAGGCAGCTCTGCCGCCGCTCTTTCAATGATTTCATCATATTCGTCATTTGATACAGCGTCTGCTCCGCCAAGATTGATATTATAGCTTAAACCAAATTGATTATATATCAGCTGTGAAAGCTTTCGGGAAAATCCGCATTTTGAAAGCATATCAAGTCCGCCGTGCTTCAGCTGTATATCAATATTTCCGCCGTTTATGCCCATTTCAGCATCGTTGAGGAACCCGTTCACAACAGAAACTTCACGTTTCAGCCTTTCAATAATATCACTCATACAGGACAATTCAAACAATTCTTTAGGATATCGGGGATTTAAGCTTACCGATTCAACCTCCAATGCCTTTGTCACAGCGGCATTAAACGCCGATATATCACAATATGGGACAATACTGCTGAATTCCGCAAAAAAATTGAAATTTTTCAGGTTGTCGGAATAGGTTAGCTTATATATCCGACCATTCCGCACGGATTCCGGAATATCGGGGCAATATTCCTTTAAAAATTCAGATAAATTTATATCCATTAAAGTTTTTCAACCTCCGCAAGAAGTTCGGAAACTATTTCCTCCTCCTTGATTTTACGCTGAGTACCATCCTTTTTAAAGATAACCGCACAGCCGTCACCGCCTGCAATTCCGATATCAGCTTCGCGAGCTTCTCCCGGACCATTTACAACACAGCCCATAACTGCAACAGTTATATCTTTTTCGGAATCTGCAAGAGCCGCCTCTACCTTTTTAGCAGTACCAATAAGGTCAATTCTTGTGCGCCCACAGGTTGGACAGCTTACTATAGTAACGCCTTTACGCTTGCCGATACATTTGAGTATATCCTTAGCCGCAGCAATTTCCTTGACAGGCTCGTCCGTAAGAGATACGCGGATAGTCTCACCGATACCGTCACAGAGAAGTGAGCCGATACCAATTGCGGATTTTATAAGTCCCATGCGCTCTGTACCAGCCTCGGTAACTCCCAGATGAAGCGGATAATTGCACTTCTCAGCGGCTAAACGATAGGATGCCAACATTCTGTTTACATCTGAGGATTTTATAGAAATTACAATGTCATCAAAATCAAAGCGCTCTAAAAGTGCCGCATGATTCAGCGCACTTTCCACAAGAGCCTCAGGAGTTGGTGAACCGTATTTCGCCAGAAGCTCCTTTTCAAGTGAACCCGAATTTACTCCAATACGGATAGGCAGATTTCTTGAACGACAAGCGTCTACAACAGCTTTTACCCTGTCAAGTCCTCCGATATTTCCGGGATTTATGCGAATCTTGTCAACTCCTGCTGCGGCTGCTTCAATTGCAAGACGGTAGTCGAAATGAATATCCGCAACAAGAGGAATATTCACAGCAGATTTTATTGCAGGAATAAGCTTTACAGCCTCCATATCGGGAATTGCGGCACGTACTATTTCACAGCCTGCCTTTTCAAGTTCAACAGCCTGTTTAACGCTTCCCTCAATATCGTCTGAACGCACATTGAGCATTGATTGTATGTAGATGTGATTTCCGTCAAGAACACAGTTCCCGACTTTTACAGCTTTGACATTTCTCATTATTTTACTCCTTTTCAGCTATGCCGTACAAAGAAAAATCCTTGTACGGCATAAACGGTTTTTATTTCTGGAATAAACGCATAATATCGTTAAAGGTGGCAAATATCATAACACCGAACAGCAGAATCATTCCTGCAAGGTGAACATATCCCTCATGTTCAGGTTTTACAGGCTTGCGTCTGATAAGCTCAATAAAGCAGAAAAGCAATCTGCCGCCGTCAAGTCCTGGAACAGGAAGAAGATTGAATATTCCCACATTTATTGTAATAAGCGACATCATATAGAAAAGATTGAATATCGCATCTTCCGTAGATTCTGCCTGCTGAGTGGTCTCATTTATAGTGGTTACAACTCCCACAGGACCTGAAACTTCATCCTTGCTAACTTCTCCAGTGAAAAGGGATTTAAGTGAGAGACCCACAACATGCCCCATGGAAGCGAAAGTCTGTCCCGAATATCTTATAACATTCACAGGATTTTTTTCAAGATAAACAAGTCCGAAATCCATTTTATCTCCTGTTTCGGAATTGTGGAAATTTACATTTTCAAGCTTGATTTTCTGACCGTCACGCTTTACAACAAGGTCATGGTCAGTATCATTAGGGTCAAGCATAAGCATAAAATTCAAGTCAAGAACGCTGTAAACAGGGGTATTATCAACTTTTATAATTATATCATCATGAAGAAGTCCCGTTTTATAGCTGTCCGCATAATATGTTTTTGTACCGTCATCGTTCACAACTCCTGCAAAACCTTTTATCTGAGTTGTGGGAATATCGGTCATCATGCTGACCATAACTATAATAGAAATGAAACCGAGTATGAAATTCATTCCCGCACCTGCAACAAGTACAAGCATACGTTTCCACAGCTTTGCATTTCGGAAGCTTCTGGGGTCATCACCTGATGTATCTTCCCCCTCCATTGCGCAGTATCCGCCAACTGGAAGGGCACGCAGGGAATACATTGTCTCCCCTTTCTGCTTCTGTATAAGCTTAGGTCCCATTCCTACGGAAAACTCCAGCACTTTTATTCCGCTGAGTTTTGCACATATAAAATGACCGAATTCGTGGACCGTTACTATCAGTCCGAAAATAATCAATGCAATTATTATACCCATAATTATCCTTTCAGTGAACCCATTAACCGATAATGCTTCTGACGTATTCTCTTGCAGCCTTGTCTGCTGCTGTTACGTCCTCGTAGCATTTTATTTCTGTATAAGGGAATTTTTCAAGTACGGAAGAAACAATTTCGCCTATCTGCACAAACTGTATTTCGTCGTTGAGAAATGCTCTTACAGCCTCCTCATTTGCTGAATTTACAAGACAGGGATACGCTCCACCTCTTGAAATAGCCTCAATTGCAGCACCGAGACATTTGAATGTTTTGCTGTCAGGTTCTGCAAAAGTGAGTGTTCCGTAATCCGTAAGGGAAAGAGGCTTTGTAGGACATTCTACTCTTTCAGGATAAAGCAGCGAATACTGTATCGGGATTTTCATGTCAGGAACGCCAAGCTGAGCAATTACAGCAAAATCCTTGTATTCAACAGCAGAATGTATAACGCTCTGACGATGTACAACAATTTCAATCTGCTCGGGTTCAAGGTCAAATAGCCACTTGGCCTCAATGAATTCAAGTCCCTTATTCATAAGAGTTGCAGAATCTATGGTAATCTTGTTTCCCATGTCCCAGTTAGGATGTTTTAAAGCGTCAGCCTTTGTGACGTTTTTCAGTTGTTCATAAGAATATCCATAAAAAGGACCTCCCGAAGCAGTAAGTATAATTTTATTTACCTGTTCAGGATTATTTCCCTGCAAACACTGGAATATAGCCGAGTGTTCACTATCCACGGGATATATCTTCACACCCTTTTCCTTTGCAAGAGACGTTACAAGAGCACCTCCTGCTACAAGAGTTTCCTTGTTTGCAAGGGCGATATCCTTGCCTGCATTAATGGCAGTAAGCGTTGGCAGAAGTCCAACCATACCCACAACGGAATTGAGGACAATATCATTTTCCTCCAGTGAAGCGATGTGGCACAAACCCTCCATGCCGCAGAGGACAGTTATATCAGTATCTGCAAGGCGGCTTTTTAACTCAGTGTATTTTTCTTCATTGTAAATACCCACGTATTTCGGACGGAATTTTCTTGCCTGTTCCTCCAGCATATCAATACTGCTGTGAGCTGCAAGGGCAATTATTTCAAGTCCGTGTTTTTCACAGACTTCTATGGACTGAGTACCGATAGAGCCTGTAGATCCTAAAATTGAAACCCTTTTCATTAATATTATTACTCCTTTGCGTATGGATAATCAATTCATCTTGAAAAGTATATGAAAAAATCTTCCATAAAATACGAAAGGCAACCACAGTCGCCTTTCATACTTTATAATATGTTTAAATTATTAGCTATAGTTATAAGGCAGTAAAATGTAGGAAGCACAAAAAGAACACTATCAAAACGGTCCATAAGTCCGCCGTGACCGGGCATAATCTTTCCGTAATCCTTAAAGCCTATCTGGCGCTTTATCATGGAAGCTGTAAGGTCTCCCACCGTTCCTATAACAGCGCAGAACATTCCAGTAACAGCAACAGCAATATAGCTGCCGACAGTTTCCTGCATGGGATTTTTAGCAATCATATTATTGTACACTGCAAAGCAGGCAACAAAAACAACTGCTGTGGAAATTATACCGCCAATAAAGCCTTCCACTGTCTTTTTCGGGCTTATTTCAGGACAAAGCTTGTGCTTGCCGATTGCAACGCCTGTGAAATATGCACCTGAATCCGCAATCCAAGCACCGCACAATCCAAGCACAAGGAAAAATACACCGTGATTCGGATTATCTCTGTCAATTCGCACCATTGTGCTCATAGCATTTGGAACAAGAATTATTGCGGCAATTGCAAAGAATATCTGCTCATATCGTATTTTTTTATGCTGATTAAGCCAGATAACAAATACGCCAAAACAGCATACTAAAGCAATTGAGAAAAGAATCATACCGCGATTTTCTCTGTACTCTGCAAAAGTCAGAGGAGACGAAATCATACTGTATCTTGGGCTGTAAATAAATGGAACAGTAATTCCGTAAGTAAATGCAGCAACAAGTATCGCAATACTCTTTTCAAGTTTTACTGCACGCAAAAGCTCATACAGCATAATTACAATTATACCAGCTGTTACAAAGGGCAGAACGAAAGTATTGTGAAGTATCAGCATGGAAACCATGATAACAATACCCACTGCCGCTGAAATTAAACGTGTAGCCATTTCATACACCTCCGAAACGACGATTACGTCTGCCAAACTCAATCAATGCCTTGTCAAGCTCAGCAGGTGTAAAATCAGGCCATAAAACATCTGTGAAATAGTATTCAGCGTATGCACACTGCCATATAAGATAATTTGAAAGACGCATTTCACCGGAAGGACGAATTACAAGGTCAACATCGGGAATACCCTTTGTGTAGAGCTCATCGGAAATCGACTGCTCCGTTATATCCTCAGGCTTTATTTCGCCGTTTACGGCTTTTTGAGCAAGTATTCTTGCCGCATGTGCAAGCTCATCTCTGCCGCCATAATTTACAGCCATCATAAGAGTCATTTCCGTATAATGAGCAGTATCTTCCTCCAGCTTAATCATTTTCTGCTGTAAATCCTCATCAAATGCGGATTTATCGCCGAGAAAAATCATACGTGTATTTTCGCTGAGGAAGTTGCGGACATCCACAATATATTCACGGAAAAGTTCCATAATGGTGTTGACTTCATCGTCGGGGCGCTGCCAGTTTTCAGTTGAAAAGGCATAGAAAGAGATATTCTTCAAACCGATATCCTTGCAGTAGCGGACAATTTTCTTAAAGTTCTTCGCGCCCTCCTTATGTCCGAAAGGACGGGGCAGACCTCTTTTTTTCGCCCATCTGCCATTGCCGTCCATGATAAAGCCTACGTGCTGCGGAAGCTCTGTTGGCAGAGTTAAATTTTCTTTTTTACCAAAGATAGCCATAATACACCGTTAAACCGTCATGATTTCCTTTTCCTTGGCAGCAACGGCCTTATCTGCGTCAGCACAGAACTTATCTGTAAGGTCTTGTACCTTCTTCTCGCAATCCTTGAGATCGTCCTCAGTGATTTCGGAATTCTTCTTCATTGCCTTGAGCTTATCCATAGTATCACGACGAATAGAACGAACAGCAACCTTGCAGTCCTCGCCGTACTTCTTAATGCTCTTGCAAAGCTCCTTACGTCTTTCCTCTGTAAGCTGTGGGAAAGCAAGACGAAGCACATTTCCGTCATTTGTGGGATTGATACCGATATCTGAAGCCTGAATAGCCTTCTCAATAAGCTTGAGTGAGGACTTATCCCATGGCTGAATAACTAGAATTCTTGCCTCTGAAACGGAAATAGCAGCCATCTGATTTACAGGAGTGGGAGCTCCGTAGTAATCTACCATAACTTTGTCGAGAACAGCAGGATTAGCACGACCTGCACGAACAGCAGCAAACTCCTTATCGAGAGCGTTAAGGCTCTTTGTCATTTTTTCCTTTGCATGATTAATTGTTTCTTTCATTTGAAATCATTCCTTTCGTTAATATTAATATAATAATTAATCCTCTGATACAACAGTACCGATATTTGCACCCATAACAGCGTCGTAGATATTATCAGGACGGCTGAGGTCAAATACAAGCATCTTCTTCTTATTATCACGGCACATAGCAGCTGCAGTGGAGTCCATAACAGCAAGTCCGTCATTTATAACCTGTGAGAAAGTGAGCTTTTCGTACTTCTTTGCATCATCGTACTTGTGTGGGTCTTTGTCATATACACCGTCAACAAGAGTTGCTTTGAGGAAAATATCAGCCTCAATCTCACTTGCACGGAGAGAAGCGGCTGTATCGGTAGAGAAGAATGGGTTACCTGTACCGCATCCGAAGATAACAACTCTGCCCTTTTCCATATGACGAACAGCACGGTTGCGGATATAAGGCTCTGCAACAGCCTGCATAGCAATAGCAGTCTGAACACGAACTTCACAGCCGAGAGATTCAAGAACATCTGCAACAGCAAGAGCATTCATGGCAGTTGCAAGCATGCCGATATGGTCTGCGCGTGTTCTGTCCATAGCACCGCTTGAACGGCCTCTCCAGAAGTTTCCGCCGCCTACAACGATACCAACCTGAACACCTGCATCAACAACTTTTTTTATACTTGTACAGATATTTGTAATGACATCGTAGTTAAGACCGCTTTTCTTATCACCCGCAAGTGCCTCACCGCTGAGCTTTAACAATATTCTCTTGTAAACTGGTTCCATAATTTGCACCTCTTTGAATTATACATAATACATTAAGCAAGCCATATTTCATGTAGGGAAATATTTAATCTGTACTCACTTTAAAAGCCATAATTAACACAGACGCTTACTATATATATTTTACACTAAAATTACCATTATGTAAAGTCTATTTTCTAATTTTTGTTTAATTTTATTCATTTAACATTATTTTTATCCATACCATTTTGTTCAAAAAAGCCTATTAGTAATCATGCACAATTTTGTTGAATTTTATTTGTGCATGATTTTTTTTATTTTTTCTTGACAACTTAAAAAAATCATGGTATAATAATAAAGCTGAAACGCGAGAGTGAAGTTCAGCTTATAAGAAATGGAGAGGTATCGAAGCGGTCATAACGAGGCGGTCTTGAAAACCGTTTGACTTAACGGTCACGTGGGTTCGAATCCCACCCTCTCCGCCAATTTATTTTCGGCGATTTTCGTCGGTTTGCGGATTTACCCAAGTGGTGAAGGGGCTCCCCTGCTAAGGGAGTAGGTCGGGAAACCGGCGCGAGAGTTCAAATCTCTCAATCCGCGCCATCTAATTTAATAGATGTATTGATAACCCTTGATTTATTCAAGGGTTATCTTTTTATATGAAAGTAGGTGCATTATGATAAATATAACTCTTGTTGGAACAGGCGGCATGCTCCCCCTCCCAGAACGCTGGCTTGCAAGTATGTGGCTGGAATATAACGGGAAAGCCTGCCTTATTGACTGCGGCGAGGGTACGCAGATAGCCATAAATCAACATAAATTAAAGCTTAGTCACCTTGATATCCTGCTTATTACTCACACTCATGCCGACCATATATCAGGTCTGCCGGGACTTCTTCTTTCCCTTGGCAATTGCGGAAAAACCAACACTTTAAAAATTTACGGCCACGAGGGAATAACAAATACTATCCGACATCTGCTGTGTATCTGTCCTGTACTTCCTTTTGGTATAGAAATACATGAACTGCCGCTGAATGAAAAATCCCATTTCAATTGGAACGATATTGTAATATCTTCAATGCCGCTTGACCACAGCATCGACTGCCTCGGCTACTCGTTCCTGCTGAACCGCAAGCCTGTATTCAATCCGGAAAAAGCGCGGGCACTGGGAATAGATGTAAAATACTGGAAACAGCTTCATTCAGGAGAATCTGTTATCATTGACAACAAAACTATAACATCAGATATGGTAACAGATGAAAAACGTGCAGCTATAAAAGTGACTTACATAACAGATACACGCTATTTCACAGAACTTGCTGATTTTGCCGCCGATTCTGATTTGCTTATCTGCGAGGGTATGTATGGTGACGATGAATATACCGAAAAAATGAAGGAGAAAGGGCATATGGTCTTTTCCCAAAGCGCAGAAATTGCAAAAAAATCAAATTCTAAGGCTTTGTGGCTTACCCATTACAGCCCTGCTTTGACAAATCCAAAGGAATATGAGGATTTTATACAAAGCCTATTTGCTAATGCAACTATAAGTTCCGACGGCGAAACGATAATTCTTAAATAACCTTGACAAACAAATGAATATATGATATAATTCAAAAGTAAAAATAAGGGAAGTCGGGTGAGAATCCCACGCAGTCACGCTACCGTATTGCGCCGTATGAGCGCTAAGTCGGGTCGCTTCATTGACTACAGTTTACGAGCGATGAACTGTAGTTTATTTGTTATGCAAAAATCGCTCTCCGTGTATATTTTTATACCTCGGAGAGTTTTTTCGTAGTGCCTGTGTACTTTTTGTCTTTGACTTCCCGTTAAATGAAAGGAATTTTAAAATGGAAAAGAAGTCAAACACTAAAAAAATCGTCATTGGCATTGCAGGTGTCCTGATACTTGCACTTCTCTGCATTGGATTGTGGTTTCTGCGCGAATCCACAAAAAAGGATGCTATAGAGGGCGAAAAGTCCATTACAGTACAGATTATATCTGAAAGAGATAATTATAATTTCGAGCAGAAATACACTACGGACGAAGAATACCTTGGAAACTTCCTTGAAAGTGAAAAACTCATCGGATTTGAAACATCTGATTATGGCAGATTCATAAAATCTGCAAAAGGCTTTGAAGCTAACGATGAGGAACAATCATGGTGGTGTATCATGGTAAACGGCGAATCTGCCGTTACAGGAGTTGATGAAATCGTTATAGAAGACGGAGATTCTTATCTCCTCGAACTGAAAATCGGATGGTAAAGCACAAAAAAATTCTCCGACTGACGCGCATCGCACTTCTCGGTGCAACTCTCTATGTTGCGCAGATTTCGCTGGCATTTCTGCCCAATATAGAGCTTGTTACACTGCTTATCGTGGTATTCACCAAAAATCTCGGAAAAGACGGAATCTCAGCCTGTTTTATTTATGTGTGGCTGAATTTGTTTTCCGCAGGATTTGGTCTGTGGTGGGCAACCTATCTTGTTGTATGGCCATTATTCGCTCTATTGGTATACAAAATGCGTACAATCGACAGTTGGCTGATATGGGCTGTAATTAACGGCGGATTCGGACTATGCTTCGGTGCACTTTTTGCGCTGCCCTATATTTTCATATCACCTGCATATGCACTTACATACTGGCTGGGAGGTATAAGCTTTGATATAGTCCACTGCATTGGCAATTTCAGCATAGCGCTGATTCTCGGTAAACCACTGGATATAGCTATGAAACGAGTTATCCGCAACATGGAAAATATAAGATGAAAGAGGACGGCTTCAAGCCGTCCTCTTTATTGTATTATTTTTGTATTATTTTCTCGAAAACTCTTTATTGCGAGCTTTGATTTCTTGCTTATGCACATACATTTCTTTATCACATTGAGTTACAATATCCTTTACTGCTGGATACTTCTCAGCATCATATTGTGCAAATCCACAGGCAATTTCAAAGGGATAACCCTTATCAACAGCGGATTCCTTTTCAGTTTCCGCAATAAGTACTTCTTTGAATTCTTTTTCGGATATGCAAACGAATTCATCGCCGCCGATACGGTACACTCCACCATCTTCGCCAATTATACGTTTAAGTATTTCAGCGCATCTGATGATTGCTTCGTCGCCTTTTTTGTGTCCGTAAGTATCATTGATAAATTTCAGAAAATTCACATCACAAAGAGCAAAATACAGAGATTTGTACTTTTCACCCTCTGATTCAAGTTCGGATATCCTCTTTTCGTATGTATTTCTGTTGTAAACCCTTGTCATAGCGTCAAGAGATACAAGCTCAAGAGCCTCACTTTTTTTCTTATATCGACGACGAACAACACTTGCTATGAAGAATATAACTGCAAGCACAATAACCACGAAAGCACCGATAATAATATTACGCGTTATCTGCTCTTTTTTCTTTACCTCTGCCTTGCATATCGAGACATTGTCAGCATAAAAAGACATAGTGTCATCTTTGGTAGGCTGGACGCCCTCTTCAAGATTATCCGTCTGAATATAGACATATGCATTTTCGGCTTCAACAGGGATATTATAATACCCTTCCATCTTTGTCCATTTGCCTTTTTTCACGTTTTTGGATGAAATAAGATTATATGTGATGTTACCGTCAATTGTATACTGTATCTCCATTCTGAAACCATGTGAATCGCCATATTCTTCGCCATTATACATCACATATGCGCTGTAATAATAGTCATTGCCCTTTATAACCTTATCGGACACGGATACAGTAGGGCCGTTCCACACTTTTGTACGATTTGTCACGTATATGGAATAATCACCTGAAAAGCTGTATTCATCAGTATGAGCAATAGTCAGTTCACCTCTTGCAACCCACTGGTCAAAATCCTTTTCAAAGTCCATAATATACTTATCTTCGAATTCCGAAACAACACTATCATTCGCTTCTGAAACATTTCCTTTTACAAGAATATCATCTATAGAGAAATCAGTTTGCTCATTTCCACATTCTATATATATCAAGGACGAAACAGCGTCTTCGGGAATAACAGCATCACCGCTAATGCTTATCCATTCGCCAGGTTCAATATCCGCAGATACAATTTGAGTAAATGTATCAGTACCGTATTTGTCTCTTGTCCGTATTGTCCATGAAAAAGTTTCCGTCTGCTCACCTTCATGATGAATCCAACCGTCAAATGAATAAGCCTCACCGGGAATAAAAAGTGCATCGCAGTTGTATGAAGGGCCGTCATACGGGTGCTCACGTCCTGTTATTTTTATACTTTGACCTTCGGAATGGCCTGTTTCTTCATTCACAATAATCCTTCCGCCTCCGAAAGGAAGCCATTTGCCAATACTATTATTGTTAAAAGAGTGGTCAATGACAACATCCTCACCTATCTCCAGCTGAGCCTCCGCAGCAGTTCCCTCCTCCTCTGCAAAAACTGAAATGGGTGATATCAATGATATGTAAGCCGTCATTGCAGCTAAAGTTTTTATTATAATGGATTTCATAATTCAACACCCGATTCTTTACTTAGTTTAATTCAGAAAATAATCACAGAAAATAATTATATAATCAATTCATTTTTTATGAATCAGCAATTCCTTACAATATTATACCACATTTTTTTATAAATGTCTATAGAAAATACAAATCTCTGAAAAAAATATATAATTTACTAATAAAAATTCATGTATCTTATTTCTTATGTTATTCATTTTAAAGAAACCATAATTTAATAACAAATATTTTGACTTTTCATCTAAATAATCACTTTGATTTTGTGCATAATCACATATTTTATCCAAAGCATATTTCATTTTTTCCAAAAAACTTGAAATTGTTTTTTTACTGTGCTATAATATATATATGGTATAGGGTAGTTTTGTGAAAAAACAAAAAAATACAATACTATTGCTCTATAAAAATACAGGAGCAAATCATAAGATGTTAAACGTTCTCGTATCGAGGTGATATCAATGCCATATTATCCAATTGACCAACTATTAGACAAAATGATTACACAGGAATTCCAGGACGCTTTTTCGGAATTTACGGGAATTGCTTCCGTAATTACTGATTCATCAGGGAAACAAGTTACACATTCGTCCAATTTCAGCCGTATATGCCGTAAGGTACTGCGCCAGTCCGCTGAAAATATCTCGAAGTGTATGTCCCGTTCCGCTGAGGCTTCCAAAAAAAGCAATGTTACAGACAAACCGGGGATATACAAATGTCATGCTGGATTGTACGAAATCTCATGTCCTATTCTTCTTGAGGATATAATTATCGGTAATTTTATCTGCGGTCAGATTATCTGTACCGACGAAGGTGAAGAATACATTAAGGAAATGCTGCTGGAAATGAATTTCACTCAGGAGCATATTTCCGAATTTTTAAGCAACATAAAACGAATGACTATGGCAGAAATTCAAAAAGTTGCTGATTATGCTTTCAAGATATCAAAAGTGCTTTCAAATATTGCCCACAAAAATTATATTCTCATTAAAAGCAACCGCCTCAGACTTTCAAAAGCATATGTGGAAGCGGAGGAAATCAATCTTGATTTTGGCAGCGATGTGATATACAATACACACGAGCTTACAAGCTCTATCCTTGCTGGAATCAAAACTATATGCGGTCAGCAGAATGTACCTCTCGATACAAAAGTACTGAGCGTTGTTCCTGATGAGCTTCTCGGCAACCCCAAAACCATACAGTTTGTCATTGAGGGTATCATATCCTTTATTGTAAAACATTCAGATATAAAAAATATACTTATAATGTTTTCATGTACTGAGGAATATTATCTCTATTCCCTTTCAATGGAAATTATTGCTGAAACTGCTTCTTCCTGCTCTGAGCTTTCGGAATTCATGAACAACTGTTTTTCCGAAAATTCAGAATCGGAAAATACATGTTCATCAAGAATCAGAGAAGAAATATACAACAATCTCAATGCTAATATTGATTTCGGGGTTACAAGTGACAATAAATTCAGAGCTCGGATGACTATTCCGCAGCTTGACGTAAGGGGTAAGAATGATGAATAATAGTGATTATGAAAAGGAGTATTCGGAACTTCTCGGTTCATTTATACTCAATATGGAAAAAATTCCCGATGATGTAATTCATCCCAGTATCAATGAGGCTTCAGCAGATATATGCCGATTCCTCAGAATTTCACGATTGGAAGCCTGTCTTATACAATATCCTGATATAAATAACCGAGAAGAAAAAGTTAATACGGCTGTTTACTTTTCTGAGGGCGATTACGACGAGAACAAGTCTTTTGCCGTAACAAGAAATACCCCAGGCGGTACTGCCATATATAAAGTTTTTCCCAAAAAAGATGCTGCCGAATGGACTGCATGTGAACATGAAAAAATTAACACATTTGTTGTAACGCTTTTTGTATTCAACGGCAGGGCGCGCAGTATGGCACTTTGCAGCTATCTCAGTTTCTACGACCCTGATATTGCCGTGTACAACATAAAATTCTACACTATAAAACTTCATGAACTGTTCCGCGAAAAAAAAGCTTCTGAATATATCTCATGCAGATTTAATCTGAAAAAGTTCTCACTTATAAATCAGGCTTTCGGCAGAGAACAGGGTACTAAAATTATGGAACGCTTTACTCACGGACTTACTGCTATTTCAGGTGATGACTGTTGCCTTTGCAGACTTGGCGGCGATAATTTTCTGCATCTGTTCAGCGCAGACAGACTTGAAACTGTAAAAAATTATCTTTCAGGTGCATCTGTGGAAACAGAAAATCCCGCTGAGCCATACACAACCGTATCTGCCCGTTTCAGTATATATCATATTGAGAATAACTGTATGCCGGCTACAAAGGTAATAGACAAAGTAACAGACGCATACAGTATAATGAAAAGAACACCGAATTCTAATTGCATAGTTTATGACGAAAATGTTGAAAAAACGATTGAAAATCAGCATATTGTTGAAGAAAACTTCCTGAAAGCAATTGCAAATGAGGAATTTCTGGTATACTATCAGCCAAAGGTTGAACTGAAAAAATACTCACTTAACGGTGCAGAGGCACTATGCCGCTGGATGCATGACGGCAAGCTTATACCACCGAATATGTTTATACCTGTCCTTGAACAGAGCTCTAACATATGCACTCTTGATTTTTATATGCTTGAACACGTCTGCCGCGATATCCGCAGGTGGCTTGACAAGGGATTAGAAGCGGTGAGAGTATCCGTAAATATGTCCCGACTTCATCTGGGAACAGAAAATCTTGACGAAAAGATTATTAATACAATTAAAAAGTATAATGTCCCTCACAAGTATATAGAAATTGAGCTTACGGAAACAACATCAGATGTCGATTTTGACGAGCTGAAAAGAATTGTTGCATCACTTCACAATGTAGGCATCAGCACTTCCATTGACGATTTTGGTGTTGGATATTCCTCGCTTAATCTTATCCGCGATTTGCCGTGGGATACGCTTAAAATAGACAAGAGCTTTCTGCCGAAGCATAACGACCCGTACAGCAGCCAGAAAATAACAATGCTCAAACACGTTATAGCAATGGCTCAGAATCTCGGACTTGAATGTCTTGTAGAGGGCGTTGAAACAACAGACCATGTAGCTATACTCAAAGAAAGCGAATGCTACAACGCTCAGGGCTTCTGTTTTGATAAGCCACTCCCCGAAGAAGAATTCGAAAAAAGACTTCGAATAAATAATTAATTATAAGCACGCTGATCATTCAGCGTGCTTTTTCGTGAAAATCATTGACAGAATATTTTATTCATAGTATAATATATTTATATCTCATTCAAGAAAGGAAAAATAATATGACAAAAATAAAAAAAAGAGAAGTCAATCTGAATCCAGATAATAAATTCATGACCATTGCAAGAGTAATTGTCGCAGTAATCATGCTTGCTGTAATGGGAATACTCACAACACAAAGTCTGCTTGGTACTTCTGATATGCAGATTGTTATGGAAGAAAATGCTATAGACAATGTTCTTTTTCGTGTAAGACAGGGCTGGGAAACAGTAGTATACTACAGCGACGATGTATTTGCCAATATATTATGGCTTGTCTGCGGGTTTTTATTTATATCTCTGCTTTTGCCGCTGATAAAGAAAATACCTGTATGGGCACAAGTCACGATTACTGCAACATGGACAATTGTAATCGGCACAATATGGATATTCTCCTCCAACTTATCACCCACAGAAGATTCATACAGAGTTACGCAAGCGGCTTTAAACGCATATAACCAAGATTTTGGATTTCTTGCCGAAAGCGAACGGTATTTCAGAAATTACTCCTACCAGCTGGGATATGTGTTTTTTAATGAGTTTTTTGTTCGCATTGCGCACATTTTTGGACCTGTTGAAAACCTGCTTTTCCTTGAGGTAATAAATGTATTTCTTCTTGCAGCGACTTACGGCGCTCTGATTCTCATGAACAAGCACATCTTCAATGATGAAAGAGTGTGTGCAGTTACATCACTTTTATTTATACTCGCAGCTCAGCCTATTATATTCTGTTCATTCCTTTACGGCTTTATTCCGGGACTTGCCTTTGCGGTATATGGTCTATTCTTCATGGTGCTTTATCTAAAAAAGGACAAGATCATATATGCCCCCTTTTCTGTAATTTGCACAGCTTTAGCCGTCATGATAAAACAGAATTATCTCATAGTTCTTGTAGCAATATGCTGTATAACATTTACAGCAATGTTCAAGCGAAAAAAATTTGTTCGTGATATATTGTTTATAGCGGCATCCATTGCGCTTGCGTTAGCTGTAAATCCAGCTGTAAAATCTCATTACGAAAAACGTGCAAATGTTGATTTAGGCGAATCTATCCCAATTACTTCATGGATATCAATGGGACTTCACGAGGCAGGCAATGCGCCGGGTTGGTACAGTCCATATTTTACAATAGATGTATTTGCTGAGAACAATTTCAATCCCGATAAAGCAAGTGAGAAGTCAATGGAACAAATCAAAGAAAGAATTGATTATTTCAAAGAACACCCCCAATATCGAAAGGAATTTTTCTATAAAAAATTCATGTCACAGTGGAATGAAACATCTTATCAAAGTATATGGAACAATCAGGTAAGAAATAACTATGACCGCAGAACAGCCCTTGCCCAATGGGTTTGCTATGACGGAGAGGATACTGTAAAGCAATACATGGATTACTTTGCACAGTTTATATTTGCCGCTGTATTTGTCGGACTTCTTGCCTGCCTTAAAAATAAAAACTTCCTCAGTGTAACACTTCCTGTTGTTATCTTAGGCGGCGTAATATATCACATTCTTGCGGAGGCAAAATCACAGTACGCAATGCCGTATTTCATATTAATGATAGGGTTTGGAGCATACGGTGTAATTATGGCATATGATTATTTCGGCAAAAAGTCAGAAAATAATAAATTTGCAAAGCTGATTTTCAACCATGAATATCTTTCTCAGAAGATTTCCGCAGTTATGACATCCAAAAACGATAAAAAGGACAGTAAATAATACCAATTCCTAAAATGTTAGTAGACAAAGATGATGAGCAGAAATGATGTATGTCAAGGCGGACGACGAAAACATACTGTCGTATGGTGAGGAGGACAACGACGACATACACCATTTATGCCATTTGATTTGTCTACTGTTGTTTCAGGGATTGGTATAAAATAAAGCGTACCGCAATTTCAATGTGGTACGCTTTATTGTTATGCAAGCAATTTTTTTACAGCTTCGGGAATTTCTGTTATATCGTCAACAATTATATCCGACGCCGAAAGCTCCTCAGGACTTCCATAGCCGTATCTACAACCGATAGATTTTAAGCCGTTTTTCTCCGCTGTTTCTATATCGTGGAAACGGTCGCCGATGACTATAAATTGTCCCTTGTGCTGTAAGCTGAACAGGCGGAAAATCTGATATTTGGGAATAAAATCAAATTCCTCACAGCAGTAGAAATAATCGAAAAAGCGGTGGAGTTCGAACACTCTTGAATGTCGCTCCATGTACTTCACACGGCAATTGCTGAGAAAAATCAAGGTATGCCCCTGTGCTTTCAGCTCTGCAAGGACTTCCTCGGCATTTGGGTATAACGCACCCTCGCCATTTTCCACACGCTGTCCCATATCCTGCCCTAAGAAAATGCGCGCCTTTTCTTTAATATCGGCAGGCACATCAGGAAAAAAATTATTCCACATATCCGTTGAATTAAAACCAAGCCAGTAGCTTATTTCATCGTCAGTGTACTCTTTTTCAGACATGTATCCCATATCCGCAAGCATTTTGCAGGTTGCACGGAATGCAGGGGCATATGTCCTCATTGACTGATGAAGTGTGCCGTCATAGTCAAAAATAAGATTTGCCATTAGTCCTCAATCTCTCTGATAAGGTTAATCATTTCGATTGCGCCCTCTGCACACTCGCTGCCCTTATTACCAGCCTTTGAGCCTGCTCTCTCGATAGCCTGCTCGATGTTTTCCGTTGTGATAACGCCGAACATTACAGGGATATCGCTGTTGAGAGATACCTGTGCAATACCCTTTGCCGCTTCGTTGCATACAAGGTCATAGTGGGAGGTGCTGCCTCTGATAATTGCGCCAAGGCAGATTATAGCGTCATATTTGCCGCTGTCAGCCATTTTCTTTGCAATAAGAGGGATTTCAAATGCACCGGGAACCCACGCAATATCAATGGAATCCTCGGAAACATCGTGTCTTTTAAGAGTATCAACAGCGCCGCCTAAAAGCTTGCTTGTGATAAACTCGTTGAATCGTGCAACTACGATTCCTATTCTTACATCCTTTGGAATAAGATTGCCTTCATATGTTTTCATTTTAAAAATCTCCTTATTAATTAATAATCTAAAGGGGTTCTCTAAAAAACGCAGCACGAGCAGGATTTCGTATATGACAAATATCAGTTACAAGGCGGCAAACCGCAGTAATACTTTGTGTATTGCAAGGTTTGACAACGCTGTAAATGGTATTTGTCATAGAAAGACTGCCGTGAGGCGATTTTTAGAGGTCCCCTAAAATATGTCCCATTCTGTCACGCTTTGTCTTGAGATAGAAAAGGTCGTATGCCGTAGCGTCCATTTGAATAGCCACACGCTCCTTGATTTCAAGCCCGAATCCGCTTAAACCGTAAATCTTTTCGGGATTATTCGTCAGCAGTCGGAGGGTTTTACAGCCAAGCGCACGGAGAATCTGCGCACCGATATAGTATTCACGCATATCCCCAGGGAAGCCAAGAGCAAGATTAGCGTCAAGGGTATCCATACCGCCGTCCTGCAACTCATAGGCGCGAAGCTTATTTACAAGTCCGATACCTCTGCCCTCCTGCCGCATATAGAGCAGAATTCCCCTGCCCTCTTTTTCAATCTGAGTCATAGCCGCCGCAAACTGCTGACCGCAGTCGCATTTGAGAGAGCCGAAAGCGTCACCTGTCAGACATTCGGAATGTACACGGCAGAGAATATCCTCACCGTTGCCGATATCGCCCTTGACAAGAGCAACATGATGCTCACCGTTAAGCTTGTTTACAAAGCATACGGCGCGGAATTCACCGTATTTCGTGGGCAGTTTAGTATCTGCGGCAAGCTCCACAAGGGTTTCGTTCACCTTGCGGTATTCTTTCAGAGCCTTAATTGTAATGAACTTCATTCCCCATTCCACAGCCTTTTTCTGCAATTCCTCAGCACGCATCATTGTGCCGTCATCGCGCATAATCTCACAGCAAAGACCACATTCTTTCAACCCTGCAAGACGCATAAGGTCAACTGTAGCTTCTGTATGTCCCTCACGTTCAAGAACGCCGTTTTTCTTTGCCATAAGCGGAAACATGTGACCAGGACGACGGAAATCCTCAGGCTTTGCGTTGTCATCAACAGCCATACGTGCCGTGAATCCACGCTCCTCTGCGGAAATTCCCGTGGTGGTGTTTACATGGTCTACTGACACAGTAAATGCTGTGCTGTGATTATCAGTATTGTAATCAACCATTTGCCCTAAATGCAGCTTATGGCACAGCTCAATGCTCATAGGCATACATATGAGTCCCTTTGCCTGAGTCGCCATAAAATTGACATTTTCCGTTGTGGCAAATTCAGCGGCGCAAATCATATCGCCTTCGTTTTCCCTGTCCTCATCATCAGTAACAAGGATAATTTCGCCGTTTCTTAAAGCTTCAAGAGCTTCCTCTACGGTATTATACTGAAACATTCAAAATTCTCCTCAATCTTATTTATTTACTTTAACATTACCCACGTCAGCTTTTAAGGTAACATTGCATTTGTCGTCAATTACAACCTCTTGTTTCTTGCCGACATAATCCTCGGACTCGGATTTTTCTTCAAAATCAATCCCTTGTGTATCTACATCAATATCTCCAACATCTGCAACAAGTTGAAGATTACATTCATCAACACTTTCAAGGGAAATGTCAATATTTCCCACATCGGCATTAATTTCAGAATTGCCGTTAATTGTTAAATTATTGCAATCAATATTTCCAACATCTGCATCTACTTTGAAATCGCCCACAAGACTGTCAAGCTTGACATTTCCCACATCAGCTGTAACATCAAAAGAACCTTTCAGCTTATTGAGGTGAATATCGCCCACATCAGATTCAATGTTAAAGTCGGAAAATTCGCTTGGCAAGGTGATTTCAAGGTCAGCTGTCAGATTAACAAAACGAGTGTCAAAATCTTTTTCAGCCGATTTGATATAAACCGTTTTGTTTTTCACCTCGGTGATAATCTTTGCATTTTCAATAGCTGCACTAACTTTATCTTCATTTATGCCATTGCTTGTGAATTTCACATCTACATCAACATTTTTTGTATCGCCGTATTCAATGCTGATTTTTCCCACATCAATATTGACATCAAGCTTTGTTGCCTTTTCAGGCTCAATATTCAATGTCTCTGACTTAGTTTGCTTAAATTTCCAGTCGCTGTTCACTTTAAAATCATTGCCGTTTACATTTACGGAACAAGAACTTAAAGCCATTACGGCTAAAACTGTTGATGCCAAAATAAACTTTTTCATAATAATATCCCCTTAAATAAATCCATTAGATGCCAGAAAAGCTGTATTTATGATGCTTTTTTCGGTATTTTCAGCAGGCTTCATAAGCTTTTCCACGTATTTTCCTATAATATCATTTTCAAGATTGACCCTCTGTCCCTTTGATTTTGTGGAAAGAATGGTCATTTCAGCGGTGTGAGGTATAACAGATACGCTGAAATCCCTGTCAGTTACTCGTGCTACAGTAAGACTGATGCCGTCTATGGCAATTGAGCCTTTTTCCACGATATACCGCATAATATCGGCATTTGCTGAAATCGTGTACCACACAGCAATACCATCATTGACAATATCGGTGATTGTTCCCGTACCGTCAATATGCCCCGAAACGATATGACCGCCAAATCGCCCATTTGCCGCCATTGCACGTTCAAGGTTGACCTTGCTGCCCTGACGGAGTTCACCTAAAGATGAACGGCTGAGGGTTTCATTCATAACATCAGCTTGAAATATACTGCCGTCGGTTTTCGTTACCGTAAGGCATACACCATTTACAGCGATACTATCCCCAAGGTGAACGTCCTCCAGTACCTTTTTTGCCTCAATGACAATGAAAGAATTGCTGCCGTTACGCTGTATATTCTTCACTGTGCCGATTTCTTCAATTATCCCCGTGAACATTCTTCACCCTGCTTTCTATGAGAATATCGCCGCCAATTGTCTTAATCTGCCTGTCATACAGCATTACGCACTCGTCGGGAGAAGCCGCACCAATTCCCGAAACCGCCGTAGGAGCAGTCTTTCCGCCGAAAATCTTAGGTGCAATATAAGTCTGCACCTTGCTGACTATGCCCGATTTCAGCGCCGACCAATTCATCTCGCCGCCGCCCTCTAAAAGTATGCTGTCGATTTTGTAATCTCTGCCAAGAACAACCATAAGCGCATTAAGATCAGCGTGTCCGTCCTTTTCGGAAACTCTCGCAATCTGACAACCCATAGCTTCAAATGCCGAAGTATCGCCGTTACAGCAGGCAATAATTGTTGGAATCTCCCTTGCTGTGCGGACTATATTGCTGTCAAGAGGAGTTCGCAGATTTGTGTCGCATATAATACGCACGGGATTTTTTCCACCCTCTAAACGACAGGTCAGCATGGGATTATCTGCAAGTACAGTTCCCACACCTACCATAATTCCCATATGCTTCAAACGGTCAAGGTGAACATTTTCCCTTGCATCTTCACCGGTTATCCATTGGGATTTTCCCGTATAACAAGCAATTTTGCCGTCCATAGTCATGGCATATTTCATAGTTACAAAGGGAGTTTTTTTCGTTATGTAATGGAAAAAAATCTCGTTGAGGCTATCACATTCAGCCTTTAAAATCCCCTCTGCAACTTCAATACCATTTTCGCGGAGAATCTTAGCTCCCTTACCTGCAACAAGTGGATTAGGGTCAGACGAGCCGATAAACACGCGTTTTATCTTATGCTCTATAATAGCTTCTGTGCAAGGAGGCGTTTTTCCATAGTGACAACAGGGTTCAAGGGTAACGTACATATCCGCATCTGTACAGTCAATTCCGCGGCTGTGGCAATCGGCAAAGGCATTACGCTCAGCATGGAGCTCTCCGCATTTTCTGTGGTATCCCTGTCCGATTATCTCACCGTTTCTGACGATTACTGCTCCAACCATTGGGTTTGGATTTACAAATCCTATGCCTTTTTTCGCAAGTTCAAGCGCCGCCGCCATAAAATTCTCGTGGTACATACATACCTCCTTCAACAAAAAATCCCCGAAAAATCGGGGACGAAATCTGTCTTATCAGCAGATAATCCTCTCACATCCGGACTTATGCGAAGTTTTCGCACTCACCGTCGGCTTCGGAATTTCACCGAATCAACCGCTAAAGCGGCTCACAGGCTATACTGTCGGTAGGGAATTTCACCCTGCCCCGAAGATTACATGTTAATTATATCACACTGATATTTTTTTGTCAATACGCAGCTACAACATATTTATATGATGAATTATATTTTAGATTCTAATGCAAAAGCATAATATATCAGTTAATCAGTATTATATATCATTGTAAACCGCGGAAATGTGCGGTATAATATGGTTGTAAGGTTGAAACGGCCATTCAACAAAAAGGGATAAGATAGCTTATCCAAGTATATCATTATTAACCAACTTTATTGCAGCCTGTATAGGCACAGGCTCACAACCATTTATGGAGGGAAAATCTTATGAGAAATTCAATAATGAAGAAAAGAATCATGGCAATCGCAGCATCCGCATTAGTAAGTGTTTCATCTGCAACAGGTGCAATCGGCGGATTCGTTGCTCCAATGGCAAACACAATGACAACAGCAATGGCAGCCGAAGCAAGCGTAAAAATCAACGCAGCTGTAGGTTATGCCGAGGGTATGTATGCAACATGGGGCGCAGTTTCAGGCGCAAGCGGCTACAATGTATATGTTGACGGCACACAGATTGATTCCGAGCTTATCAGACAGTACAGCGGCTACATGAGAGCAGATGCAGTAGGTCTTAAAGCAGGAAGTCACACAATCAAGGTCGTTCCAATAATCAGCGGTTCCCCTGACACATCAAAAGCTGCTGAGGCTACAGCAGATGTATACGCTCACGACAGAAGCGGTTACGCTTTTGCGGACGGTCACGCTCCCGGAGCTTACAACACTGACGGTACACTCAAAAGCGGCGCAATCATTGTATATGTAACAGATGCAAACAAGGACAGCGTTACTGTAAAACTTAACGCACAGGGCAAGGGCGAAGTTGACTGCACAGGTATTCAGAATATCATTACTGCTTACAAAAAAGGCGCTGAAAAACGTCCTATAGCAATCAGATTTATCGGAAACGTTACTGACCCTTCGGTTCTCACAAAGGGCGATTTAGTACTTGACACAGTTACAGCAGGCATGACAATTGAAGGTATCGGCTCTGACGCTACAGCAAATGGGTATGGTATCGTTCTTAAAAACTGTGTAGATGTTGAGGTGAGAAATATCGGCTTCATGAACTGCAACAGCTCCGAGGGCGATAACTGCGGCCTCCAGCAGAACGATTCATACTGCTGGGTTCACAACTGCGATTTCTTCTATGGCGATGCAGGCTCAGATGCAGACCAAGCTAAGGGCGACGGTGCTCTTGATACAAAGAAATCCCACCACATCACACATTCATACAATCACTTCTTTGATAACGGAAAATGTAATCTCCAGGGCGCAAACGCAAGTGATACATCAAATTACATAACATATCACCACAACTGGTTTGACCATTCCGATTCTCGTCATCCCCGTGTAAGAGTTGCTACAGTTCATGTATACAACAACTACTACGACGGCAACTCAAAGTATGGTATCGGCTCAACAACAGATTCAGATATCTTCGCTGAAAACAACTATTTCCGCAACTGTAAATACCCCATGCTCACATCAAAGCAGGGCAGCGATGATGCAACAGGCGGCACATTCTCAGGTGAAGTCGGCGGCGTAATCAAAGCATACGGCAACATAATTGAGGGCGCAAAGGCTTTCGTTCCCTACAGTGAAAATCCCTCTGCATATGACGCTTATGTTGCTTCTTCAAGAGATGAAAAAGTACCCTCCTCCGTAAAGGCAATCAGCGGCGGAGCTTCATATAACAATTTCGATACAGCAAGTGATTTCTACAGCTATAATGTTGACGCTGCTGCTGACGTTCCCGCAATCGTTATGGCAAAGGCAGGCCGTGTTGACGGCGGCGATTTCAAGTGGGAATTCAACAATGCAGTTGACGATGAGGATTACGGCGTAAATTCTGCTCTCAAGTCAGCACTCAAAGCTTACGATGATTCCATAACAGCAATCGGTTCAGGATTCAAGGATGATGTTTCCAATCCTCCCACAACTAATCCGCCATCCACAACGCCTTCTACAGCAAAACCCTCCGCTACAACTACGAAGGCACCCTCTCAGACCACGCCTGCACAGACAAATCCCACAACTCCATCTGTGTCAGGCGGACAGGTCCACGACTTTACAGCAAACGGACTTAACAGCTCTTTCTTCTCAATTTCAGGTAACCTTTCTTCAAGCAAGGGAACAGTTACATATGACGGAAAAACTCTCACACAGTGTCTGAAAATGGAATCTGCAACAAGCATTTCATTCAATGCAGGTTCAAATGGAAAGCTTACGCTTGTGTTTGTTGAACCCTCCGCAACTATCAAGGTTGACGGTACAAAATATACTGCTAATAATGGTGTGGTAACCGTTGACCTTGGTACAGGTTCTCATACAATCACAAAGGCTGACAGTGTAAATCTGTTCTATATGGTATTCGGCGGCAGTGCAGGTTCTTCTGCTGTAACTACTGCAAAGCCTTCTCAGCCTGTTCAGACTACAGCACCTCAGAATCCCTCAAAGCCTGTTGTAACTTCAGTAGTTGACATTCCCGATGCTGTTGTACCCTCCGGAGATATCAAGGTTGAGTATGCAGGCGGCTGGAATGAAATGGCATATCTTGTATGCTCAGGTCTCAACGACGCATCAGTTACAGGAGTATCATATTCAGGTGCATCAAATGGCACACTTACAGGCGATGATTTCAAATATCTCGTAAGAGACGTTGCAGAGGGTGTACGCGTTGATATCCTCGGACTTACTCCCGGCGAATACTCAATCACACTTGAAACATCAAAGGGAACAGTTACACAGCCCGGTATCGTAGTAGGCGCTCAGGACCGTTCAGGATATGCTCACTTCAACTATGATGAGGGAGTAGGAGCTTACACAGATAACGGCACACTCAAAGTAAATGCAAAGGTTCTCTACATCACAGAGGACAATAAGGATACAGTAACAATCACATCCAAGGACGGTACATCAGTATCAGGTATCGGTAATATTCTCAACTCTTCTGGTCAGGACACAGGAAGCGGACAGACATCAAAGGGCGGAAAGCCTAATACAAACAGCGGCATCATCAAGAAGCTTGCTGAGGACGGCACTCCCCTTGTAATCCGTATCGTAGGCAATGTATCAGCTCCCGCAGGAGTTACAGCATACGATTCAGTAGATTTCGGCGGCTCTGTAGGCGACAACGGCTACATGGCAAGAATGAGCGCAGGTAAGGACATCACAATCGAGGGTGTCGGCAATGATGCTACAATTGACGGCTGGGGAATTCACTTCATGGCAACATCAGCAGACCCTCAGTTCGGCAAATCCTTTGAAGTAAGAAATATTGCATTCAAGAACGTTCCCGAAGATTGTCTCGGTATGGAGGGCGTACAGGAAGGCGATAAACTTACAGCTCCCGTTGAAAGATGCTGGATCCACAACTGTGAGTTCTACGTTCCTCACGTATCAAATCCTGCTGAATCAGATAAGGCAGAGGGCGACGGCGCATGCGATTTCAAGCGCGGACAGTACTTCACAAACAGCTACTGCTACTATGAGGGCTACCACAAGACAAATCTCGTAGGTGCATCTGATACAAACTATCAGTATCACCTCACATACCACCACAACTACTGGAAGAACTGCGAATCAAGAGGACCTCTTGCTCGTCAGGCTGATATCCACATGTACAACAACGTATTCGACGGACAGACAAGCTACTGCCAGAATCCAAGAGCAAACGCATATATCTTCTCCGAATACAACGTAATGAAAGACAGTAAGGACCCTGTAACAGTCAAGTCAGGCGGTGTTGTAAAGAGCTTCAATGACGCTTATATCAACGTAAAGGGCGACCAGCAGGCAAATGTAGTTTCAAGCAGAACTGAAAAGGTATCTTCAAGCTGTAAATATGCAGGCTTTGAGACAGATTCATCTGTAAGCTATGTTGCATCAGGCAAATACAGTCTCACAGAAGCTACAGGCGAGGGACTTTTCACACAGCTTTCAGGATTATTTGAGACAGACGGCGGATGTATGGACAACATGAAGATATCATCTGATGTAGTAGTTACACCTCCCACAAGCACAAATCCCACAACTCAGCCTACAACTACAAAACCAACAACAACTCCTACAACACCTGCTAACCCCAATCTCCCTGCTGTAACACTCTCAGGCGACGCAAACTGCGACGGTAAGGTTTCAATTGCTGACGCAACAGCAATTCTCCAGCACTTAGGCAACAACGATAAATATGGTCTCTCAGAACAGGGACTCGCAAACGCTGACGTATCCAGCAAGGGTGACGGTATCACAGCAGCTGATGCAGTTTCAATTAAGAAATATGATGCTAAGATTATTACATCCCTTCCCGAATCTGTACAGTAAATATATTCTATTGCCCGTTCCTTAAATATAATGATATACGGAAAAGAGAGTTCCTTCGGGAGCTCTTTTTTCTATCCCGAAACAAAAACTATCCTCAAATCATTGACAAAATTATATAAATATGATATAATAATACTATATTAAAATCAAAAATGATATAGGCTAAAAGGAGGATTTTTTAATATGAAATGCCCCAATTGCGCGGCTGAAGTAACAGGAAGATTCTGTGAATACTGCGGAAGTGAAATGAAACAGGACGCTCCACAGGTAATAAATATTACCAATAACTATTATTCAGACAACCCAAATGAAAGAATTGACAGGGCATTCAATGATGTTACGCCTGTCCCTGTTATACAGAAATCAAAAAATACAGCAGGGATTCTCAGCATTGTTCTCGGCGCACTGGGTATCGGTAACTTCTATCTTGGCTATACCAAAAGAGGAATTGTACAGGTATTGATGACAATGTTCGGACTTGGTGCTATTACTGTATTATGGGGTCTTATACAGGGATTTATAATACTTTCATCTCCTACCGCACACGACGCTAATGGCAATCTTCTTAAATAGTATTAAAGCTGTTCTTTGGAACAGCTTTTTTATACCGAATTATATATATATATATTATTATTATTTTACTTATTTACAGATATTACAAAATAACCTTAAAACAACCTTGAAAGCTCTTGACAAATATGTTAAACTGCACATTTCAATTATATGCAATTTGTCTAATCCAACGTTTTTTTAAGCAAAAAATAATAAAAGCATTTTTTGAATTGAATTTTTATTTCGTATATATTATAATTAATGTAAAGAAAAAATGGGGAATAATCCAAATATTAATAGGGTTTCTCTGAAAATCGAAACACGAACAGGATTTCGCAAATGAGAAATATCAGCTGCAAGATTTGACACCGCAGTAAATGATGTTTGTCATGGGAATTATATCGCGTGGAAGATTTCCAGAGCTTCCCAGTATGGAGTGATTTTTTATGAAGTTTAAAAACAGCAAACACCTTAATGTCTCCGCTTTTATTACTGCGGCAGCACTCACAATCCCCTATACCCATGTCTTTGCAGATATATCTGCCTTAGCTGCGGGAGAGGGTATCAGAATCAACGAAATATGTGCAAAAAACAGCACACACACCGCCCCTGACGGCAATTGCTACGACTGGATAGAGCTTTACAATCCCAATTCATCAGCCATAGACCTCAGCGGCTGCGGCTTATCCGACAAGGACAGTGAACCCTTTAAATTCACATTCCCCTCGGGCACTTCTATCGGCGGCGGTCAGTATATCGTGGTTTACTGCGATTCAACAATGCCTGAAATCAATGGCGCATATACTGCCTCATTCGGACTTTCCACAAGCGGCGAAACGGTTATTCTTACATCTCCCGATTCTGTTTTACTGGATTCCGTGGATTTCCCTGCCCTTGCAAGCGACCAGTCATACGGAAGAATCTCCGACGGCTCCGATAATTTCGGTATTATGAATATGTCGCCCAACAATGCCAACAGAGAAAGCGATATGCTGAAGAAGGACGTTGAAGAGCCTGTATTCTCACAGCAGGGCGGCTTCTATGACAGCGGATTTGACCTCAATATTACCGTTCCCAACGGCACAAAGGTGTATTATACCACTGACGGAAGCGTGCCTGACAGCAATTCACAGATGTACTCCTCCCCTATTGCTATATCTGATATCAGCTCGCAACCAAACTATCTCAGTGCAAGAACAGATATAAGAGGCGGTACTGTAACTGCTCCCACAAAGCCTGTAGATAAGGCTATGGTTATTAATGCTGTTGCTATTGATTCAAACGGAAATGTCAGCGATACTGTTTCAGCGGCTTATTTCATAGGCTATGGAAATCGTGCTTCCTACTATCAGAATGTAAAGGTTATTTCCCTTACAACCCATGAGGATAACCTTTTCGGTCATGACAAAGGCATTTATGTCCTCGGCGCTACATATGACGAATGGAAAAACACAAACGGCGGCGGTGCATTTGTTCAGGAATGGCAGATTCCAGGAAACTACTCCAATAAGGGCAGAGAATGGGAACGTCCTGCAATTATGCAGATTTACGAGGACGGACAGGTCAAGCACACTCAGAATATCGGTATACGTATTCACGGCGGCGCTTCAAGAAGTCATATGCAGAAAAGCTTCAATATCTATGCACGCGCTGACTACGGCGTTTCAAAGTTCGATTTCAACCTCTTTGACGGCGATTTGAAAAGCGAATACACAGGAAAGAAAATCAAGGAATTCGACAGCTTTATGATAAGAAACGGCGGTAATGACGCAAGCGCTACCCGTTTCCGTGACAAGCTCAATCAGGCTCTTGTTGCTGACAGGGACATGCTTACTCAGGCAATGAAGCCCTGCATCGTCTTTATTAACGGCGAATACTGGGGACATTACGAAATCACTGAAAAGCTCAGCGACGATTACATTGAAGCCCACTACGGAATTGACAAGAATGATGTATGCCTTATTAAAAACGGCGAACTTGAAGAGGGTACGGAATCAGATTTTGCTGAATGGGAAAGCCTCCAGAACTGGTTCAATTCCAACGATCTTTCGCAGACTTCAAACTATAATCAGCTTTGCGAAAAAATAGATATGCAATCGTTTATTGACTATATGTGTGCTGAAATCTACTATGGAAATATGGATTTCTCCCCCAATAATACGGCTATGTGGAAATCAACCTCCGTTTACTCTGACAACGAATGGGGCGACGGAAAATGGCGTTTTATCCTATTTGATACTGAATACAGTACAGGTCTTTACGGCGGTATGGGCGCATCTGCAAACCATAATACTTTTGACATGGTTCTGCGTAATACAGGCTTTATTTCAGAACTTTTCAAAAATGCAATGAATAACGATACATTCAAACGTCAGTTTGCTACCACATTTATGGATATGGCAAATGAAAACTTCAATAACGAAAAAGTTCAGGCTATGATTGAGGAACTTACAAACGAATACCGCGATATGACCATTGATACCCTCGACCGTTTTGAGCCTAAGGATGCTCAGCAAGGCGAAAATAACGGCTGGGGAGGCGGCTGGGGCGGAGGCTTCGGCGGTCAGCAGCAGGATAATGCAACAACTTTCAATAACGAAGTTGAATCTGTAAAGACATTCTACCGTGACAGAAACAAAAACGTCACAGATCAGCTCCGCAATTCATGCGGATTAAGAGGAAATAAAGTCAATATAACATTGAATAACGATTCCGCAAAGGGTACAGTGATACTTAACACAATTACTCCCACATTCAAGGATAACAAGTGGACAGGTGCTTATTACAGTGATTATCCCGTAACTCTTACAGCAAAGGCGCAGACAGGATACGCTTTCTCTCACTGGGAAACCTCTGACGGAAAAACTATCAATACGCCTACAGCTGAGATTTCACTCACTTCCGATATGACTGTAACTGCGGTTTACAAGCAGTCTGAGGGTGGTATTATGGGCGATGTAAATTCCGACGGAAATATCAGTGTTGCTGACCTTGTAGAGCTTAACAAATGGCTTCTTGGCGCTAAAAATAATATAAATGGCGCTCAGGCTGATGTATACTCCGACAATGTAATTGATGTATATGATATGATAACCCTGAGAAAAATTGTAACAGAAAGGTAATAACTATTATGAAAATAGGCATTCTCGGTGCAGGCGGAATTGCACATATAATGGCAAATACAGTTGCTAAAATGGAAAACGCTGAGGTTCTTGCCATTGGTTCAAGAACTGCTGAAAAGGCAGAATCTTTTGCAAATGAGCATAATATTCCCACATTCTACGGCAGCTATGAGGAACTGGCGGCTGATGACCGTCTTGACCTGATATATGTTGCAACTCCACATTCACGTCATTTTGAGGACTGTATGCTTTGTATAGAAAGCGGCAGAAATGTCCTGTGTGAAAAGGCTTTCACTGCTAATAAAAAGCAGGCTGAGGAACTTTTTAAAGCCGCTGAAAAAAAGAATGTTTTTATCTGCGAAGCTATCTGGACAAGATTTATTCCCATGCGCAAAACTCTTGATGATATACTTAAAAGCGGTGCTATCGGCGAGGTAATGTCACTTACTGCTAATCTGGGATATCCTATTAATCATATGGAAAGACTTGTAAAACCTGAGCTTGCAGGAGGCGCTCTGCTGGATTTAGGCGTTTATGCCCTGAATTTCGCTGTTATGGCTTTCGGAAAGGATATTGTAGATATCAAATCATGCTGTACCAAAAACGAATACGGCGTGGATATGCACAATTCCATTATTCTCACCTACGCTGACGGTAAATCCGCACTTCTTCACAGCTGCTGCTACTGCGCCCTTGACAGAAAGGGAATTATCCACGGCACTCTGGGCAGAATTGAATTTCACAACATCAATAACTGCGAGGGAATTGACGTATACTACAACGACGGCCGTCACGAGAGATACGATGCTCCGCCACAGATAAGCGGATATGAATATGAGGTTATTGCCTCACTTAAAGCTATATCCGAGGGTAAAAAGGAATGTGATGAAATGCCACACGAGGAAACAATTTTCATCATGGAGTTAATGGATAAGCTCCGCGGTGATTGGGGAATTGTCTATCCTTTTGAATAAAAGCAAATAACAAAAAGGCGGGCAGTTTTTGAACTGACCGCCTTTTTAATAATTATAGTTCAAGTGTGATTTTCTTTGATGATGATGTATATTCCACACATTCCACACCACATTTGCTTAAAAGAAGTGCTGACGCTTTTGTACTCTCACTGTCTGCATATTTATTGCTCTTGTACACAACTTTTTTTATCCCTGACTGTATTATTGCCTTTGCACATTCATTGCATGGAAATAATGTTACGTACAACGTACAGCCCTTTAAATTTGCCGAATTCCTGTTGAGTATTGCGTTCAGCTCCGCATGACATACAAATGGATATTTTGTATCAAGTAATGTTTCGCCCTCACGTTCCCATGGCATTTCGTCATCGTTACAGCCTGTAGGCATACCATTATATCCCACTGCAACAATCTTTTTTTCATCGTTGACAATACAAGCTCCTACCTGTGTATTGTTATCCTTGCTTCTCTGAGCCGAAAATATGGCAATTCCCATAAAATATTCGTCCCAGCCTATATAATCAGTTCTTTTCATCGGTAACACCTCGATATCTAATTGCTCTACCTGCTAATTCTTCAGGCATTAGTTGGTGGAGCAATAATATTTTCTATATTATATCATATATTCTCGATTAGGTCAACCGTTTTTCGTCAATATTCCCTATTTTTCATCAATAGTTGCAATTCTGCGGAAAATGGTGTATAATAGAGATAATAACCTTATAAGGAGTTAATATGATAATTGAAAACAACTGCCGATTCATTCTGTCGGCTCTTGAAAATGCTGGTTTTTCGGCTTATATCGTAGGCGGCTGTGTGCGCGATATGCTTATGGGTATCCCCATGCACGATTACGACATAACTACTAACGCTCTGCCTGAACAGATAATTGAGGTCTTTTCACAACAGAAAGTTATTCCTACAGGTATAAAGCATGGAACTGTAACTGTTCTTCTCAACAATGAGCCCTTCGAAATTACCACATTTCGTATTGACGGCGAATATACTGATTCCCGTCGCCCTGACAATGTCATTTTTACCGACAGTCTCCGTGAAGATTTGGCTCGCCGTGATTTTACTGTCAATGCAATTGCTATGGATTTAAACGGTAATATATACGATTATTTCGGCGGCGAAAATGATATTAAAAATAAAATTATCCGATGTGTTGGAAATCCCGAAGAACGCTTTACAGAGGACGCTCTGCGGATTCTCCGCGCTGTACGCTTCTCCTCTGTACTTGGATTTACCATAGAGGGAAATACATCAAATGCCATTCATGCTCTGAAAAATCGCCTTGATAATATTTCTGTCGAGCGTATTTCTGTTGAGCTTGTTAAGCTTTTAAGCGGTATAAATGCCCTTTCTGTACTTATGGAATACCGCGATATCATCGGGCAGATTATCCCTGAACTTATCCCCGCTTTTGACCATGACCAACACTCACCATATCACAAATATGATGTATATGAACATACTGCAAGAGCTGTTAATGCTGTACCGAGAAATAACGACATGACAAATCTGCTCCGCCTTACCATGCTTCTTCATGATGTAGGAAAGCCTGCCGCTTTCAGACTTGATGAAAATGGCCGCGGTCATTTCAAAGGTCATGCGCAAATCGGCGCGGAAATGGCAAAAAATATCCTGCAAAGACTCAAATTTGACAATAAAACCATTGACACTGTCCACGAAATTATTTACCGTCACAGCGATGAAATACAAACTGAAAAGCAGATAAAGCGCATTATAAATCAAATTGGTCTTGACGGATTCCTTATGCTCATAGAGGCGAAAAAAGCCGATAACAGTGCGAAACACAGCTTTGTTCTTGCTGAAAACGATGAATTCGACCGCTTTGCTGATATTGCTCGCCGTCTTGTTGCTGAGGATAGCTGTATGAGCATTTCACAGCTTGCAATAAACGGAAATGACCTGATTTCCCTCGGTTTTAGCGGAAAAGAAATCGGCATTTGTCTTAATAATATCCTTGACGCTGTTATGGACGAAATGCTGGCAAATGACCGTGTTACCCTTCTTAAATATGTACAGGAGTTGAAATCATGACAGGTTATATTCACTCAACTGAAAGCTTCGGTACTGTTGACGGTCCCGGTGTGAGATTCGTTGTATTCTTTCAGGGTTGTCCTATCCGCTGTCAGTACTGCCACAATCCTGATACGTGGGAATTTAAAAAAGGCAATGAAGTGTCTGTAAAAGATATTCTTGCTGAATACGACAAATGTAGGGAATTTCTGAAATCGGGCGGTATAACTGCTACAGGCGGTGAGCCTCTCGCTCAGCCTGATTTTCTCCTTGAACTTTTTCGCGATGCAAAAAAAGAAAATATCCACACCTGTCTTGATACCTCGGGAGCAGTATTTAATCCCGAAAATACTGAGAAAATAGACGAAATTCTGAAATATACCGACCTTGTTATGCTGGATATAAAGCATATGGATTCGGAAAATCATAAATCCCTGACGGGTATCGGAAACGAAAATATCCTGCGGTTTGCGGAGCATTTACGGGATTTGAAAATCCCTGTATGGATTCGCCGTGTGGTTGTTCCGAATCTCACTGATAATGAACAGGAATTGTTCAGACTTGGTGAATTCCTTGCAACTCTTTCGAATCTTAAAGCTCTTGATGTGTTGCCTTATCATGATATGGCACGGAAAAAATACGAGGAATTTGGTATAGAATATCCCCTGCCCCATACTCCGCCCATGTCAAAAGAGGGCGCAATAAAGGCAAGGGATATTATAATGTCGGGTATAAAATCGGGACTTAATACTTTATAAATAAAAATACTGTCAGGGCAATCTGCCATATCAACCCCAGTATATTTACTGCCCAGAAATACCAGTGCTTTGTCTTGTGGCGGAATATCTTCATTGCAAGAAGTGCGCCTATTGCTCCGCCGAAAAATCCGAAGCCAAGAAGGGTCGCTTCTTTAATTCGCCATTTATTCTTCTGCGCCTTTTTCTTGTCGGCAAAATACAGCACAAATGCTATAAGACTTATTACAGCATATGCCGCTAATGATATCAGTGCAGGCATGATTTTTCTCCTTTCATATTATACTAAAAGCCGTACCTAACGATACGGCTTTTTTTATTAATCAAGCACAGGAATACAAGCAAATGCGTTCATAGCCTTTGCCTTTGCCTCTGCTTCCTTGAATGTGAGTTCTTCCTCTGTTACAAATGAGGATTTGTCATAATCTGTATATGTTCCCTCGGGAAGCTCTGCTGTATCAGCAGGTACGCTGAAATACCACTTTGCTTTCATATCATCAACAGATGCAATAAAGTCTGTATCTGTACTGCTTTCCCATGTCTGTGAGAATACAGTTACCTTATGCTTTGCGGCTTCAATAACATCGCCCAGAACTGCGCTTGCTGTGGGAAGCTTTCCTGCACCTCTGCCGTAGAACATTGCCTTGTCAATGCCGTCGGCATATACCATAACTGCGTTAAATACGTCGCTTACGCCTGCCATAATGCTCTCGTGAGGTACAAGCATAGGCATTACTGTAGGCAGAATCTTGCCGTTTTCAAGACGCTTTACAGATGCGATAAGCTTTACTGCGTATCCCAGAACGTCAGCAGCTGCAACATCGCAGAGCTTTACGTCGGAAATACCCTTTGTGTATACACTGTCTGGATATACGTGCTTGCCGAATACAAGTGAAGATATAATACAAATCTTGCGGCATGCATCATGTCCCTCTACGTCAGCTGTAGGGTCTTTTTCTGCATATCCAAGCTCCTGCGCAAGCTTTAATGCATCCTCGAATGTCATACCGTCTGCATACATCTTTGTAAGGATAAAGTTTGTTGTTCCGTTGAGAATACCGCAGGCAGCTGAAATATCGTTAGCTGCAAGACAGCGGTGAAGAGGTCTGATAATCGGAATTGCTCCGCCAACGCTTGCCTCAAAGAAGAAATTACAGTTATTTGCCTTTGCTGCTGCAAGAAGAATATCTCCCTTTGCCGCTACAAGCTCCTTATTTGATGTACAAACACTTTTTCCCTTTTCAAGTGCAGATTTCAAGAAAGAAAATGCCGGCTCAACTCCACCCATGCACTCTGCAACAACAGTTACCTCCGGGTCATTGAGGATATCGTTGAAATCCTTTGTGAATTTATCTTTGTACGGTGAATCGGGAAAATCACGGATATCTACGATATACTTTATATCCATTTCGCAGCCTGCACGCTGTTCAATACTTTGCTTATTCTTATAGAAAAGCTCAACAACACCTGAGCCTACAACTCCGTAACCTAATACCGCAACTTTAACTGACATAAAAAATGAACTCCTTTTATTGATTTAACCTTATTCGGCTGACAGGACCTTTACCTCAAGAACGCCTTCAAGGTCTGAGATTGAATTAAGTGATTTAAGCTCCTCGTGAATTTCAGAAGTGAGCCTTATTGATATATTTACAGCAGCAGCGCCGTCAACGGGAATACTCTGATTTACCGTCAAAATATTGGCATTGATGCTGTTCAAAAATATAAGCACGCTTGAAAGCACTCCCGGTTCGTCATTAAGCAGAAGATAAAGATTTACTATTTTTCTGTTAAAAAGCTCATCGTAGGAAAATACGCTGTCCTTATACTTATAATAAGCGCTTCTTGATATGCCTATTCTCTTACAAGCAGAGGCAAAGCTTTTTTCGTCCTTTCTTGCCATAAGCTTTTTTACTTCAAGCACCTTTGTAAAAACGTCGGGAAGTATCTGTGCATCCACAACAATAAGCTGGGATATCTGTTCCATGCTCATCACCTTTTCAAAATCGTCCGTGACAGACGTACAATTGTACGCTGTATAATAACTATACCACTTTTTTGCTATCTTGTCAAGGGGATATCGTTAAAATAATATCATTTACTTTTTGTAATTTCCTGTAGTCTTTTTTTCAAAAGCTCATATCTCAGCCGTTTTTCGTCATTTTTGAAGTGTATTTCTCTGATTTGCAGTGGATTTTCGCTGTAGTTGAGAATTTCATCTCTGAATTGCTCACTTGTAAGGTCAAATACAAGCCCGTCAATTACATTGTAGCAATGGTAATTTCCGCCGCTTCTTAAAATTCCATAAACCTCACCGCCGAAATAATCCTGTACAAGAAATGCTGTTATCGAACATTGTCCCAGTGTCTTATTCTCTTTCGTCCACTTATGACGCATACGTGTAGCACAAGTCTCCGCACACCATATTTCACTTAATGCGTCGTACATATCGCACAAATTGCCAATAAAGCCGATATCCGCAGATATCGGCTTTATACCGCCATTTTCCCAGCCGTAAAAATTATATTTCTTCATCTTGGCAAATCAGCCTCCATTGACGAATCTCCGTAGGTCAGTCCATTGCAGTTATAGTATGTCCATCGGTCTTTTTCATCATCGCAATAAAACAGTTCTCCGTCCTCGTATGCCATCCAGTTATCCCAGACTGTTTCTGTGCAATTCCAGGAGTTAAGAAATACCATTTCCTTGCCCTGAGAATTAACCGCAGTATCCATATACACCTTATTGCTGTAGATATACGCATTCTGTCCCCAGCCCTCGTCAAGCTTGTTCATCTCGAATGCTCGGTTTATATTCACTTCTCCGTTGCGATAGCCTGTACAATAGCGGAGTATACAGTCATTTCCTTTGAGGTCAACGAAGCTGTCGGCATAGTTTTCGCCTTTCATGCCCTTACCGTCAAATGTGCAGTACTCAATAAGAGTACCCGTTGTGTACTCCTTGACATCAACGTGCTCCGCCGCTACATTCGGACCTATCTTACAGTTGCGGATTGTGTTGTAATCGCATTTGAAGCCATAGCCAGTAGTAGATTTGGAACTACCCACATACACACCCTCGCCATATTTAGGCGTAATAACTCCCGTATCGTGAATATTACAGCTTTCAACAAGACAATATGAGCTGTTGTCACGGAGATGTATACCCTCCGTACCTATATTGTACACCTCACAGTTGATTATCTTTGTATAGTTGCTGTTATCAACAATTATACCCTTGGAGGCATTGGTTACTTTTAAATCGCGAATTTCCCACCAATCACCTAAAATAGTAAGAACATAGTTATGTTCAAGGGTTGTACCCGATATCACTGACGGATTATCAGGATTTTCAGAGCGAAGTATTATAGGTGCTGCTTCTGTTCCGTCTGCTTCTCCTGTAAATGTCCGTCCCTTTGGAGTTGAGCCGCTGTAGATATACTCGCCCTCTGCAAGAACTATTTCATCACCGGGCTTTGCATTGGCAAGGGCTGTTTTAAGTTCTTCTGTATTTGTTACGCGTACTATATTTGTCTGAGAAGCCTTTACAAGCTCCTTTCTCATCATTATTACATCAAACACATCAAGCACATTATCGGAGTATAAATCACCTGAGCCAAGAGATTTCGGCACTTCTCCCGAACCCATAATATACTGTGAAAATGCTACGAGGTCGGCTGCGGAAAATGTTCCGTCGCCGTTTACATCTCCTCTGACTGCGGCTGACGCATTAATTGGAAAAAGACAAACAGCGGTAATGAGCGCCGCTGTCTGTCCTATTATAACTTTATTCTTCAACGTTTACTGCCGAAATTACCTCTGCAAGAAGATTTGCAGGGAGCTGTTCATATCTTACAAATTCAAATGTGAAGCAGCCCATACCTCTTGTTACCTGACGGAGATACATTGCAAAATCATGCATTTCTCTGATTGGCACTTCTGCAACAATTTGAGTAATTCCGTTAGAAACAGGCTCCATACCGAGAACCCTGCCGCGGCGCTTGTTGAGCTCACCCATAATATCGCCTGTATTTTCGTCGGGAGCATTTACTTTAAGCTCGCCGATAGGTTCAAGCATAACGGGGTCAGCCTGGCGAAGTCCCTCTTTGTATGCAAGTGAAGCGGCTGTCTTAAATGCCATTTCCGATGAATCAACGGGGTGATACGAACCGTCAACCAGTATAGCCTTTAAGCCTACAACGGGACAGCCTGCAAGTACGCCTTTCTTTACGGAATCCTCAAGTCCTTTCTGTACTGCGGGGAAGTAATTCTTCGGTACTGCACCGCCAAATACTTTTTCCTCAAATACAAGTGTATCGCTTACGCAGGGCTCAAATTCAATCCATACGTGACCATACTGACCGTGACCGCCTGACTGCTTCTTATGCTTACCCTCAACCTTTACTTTCTTGCGGATAGTCTCCTTATACGCAATCTTTGGAACTGAAAGCTTGATATCAGCACCAAATTTAGCCTTTGCCTTTGCTGCGGCAACTTCAAGATGCTGTTCACCAAGTCCGCTGAGAATCTGCTCCTTTGTTGTTTCGTCCTGAATATATGTGAGAGTGGGGTCTTCCTCTGTAAGACGCTGCATACTTGTGGAAATCTTAGCCTCATCGCCCTGTGCCTTAGCCTTTACAGCCATTGAATAACAGGTGTTGGGGAATTCCATAGCAGGAAATTCAACAATTCGTGAAACAGCGGAAAGAGTATCCCCTGTATTTGCTGTAATCTTAACCGCAACTACAATATCACCGGCAGAAGCAGATGAAGCCTCAGACTGCTTCTTACCGCAGAGATTTACAAGCTTGCCTATCTTCTCTGTATTTCCTGTAGCGGAATTTACAGCCTCACTGTTAGCTGTTAGCTTACCTGAAATAACCTTTATGAATGACATCTTGCCTACAAATGGGTCAGCAACTGTCTTGAATACATATGCGGCAAGAGGGTCGCTTTCTGAACAAGCAATCTCCACAACGTCCTTTGCAGGAGTGTATGCCTCAGCAGCATAAACCTCTGTAGGATTTGGAAGAAGAAGCTCGATTTCCTTGAAGAGCATATCAATTCCTGTAAGCTCTGTTGCCGATGTGCACACAACAGGTGTAATGATACCTCTGTTCATACCGTCGTGAATACCGTCGATAAGCTCTTTCTGTGTGAAAGGCTCACCCTCAAAGAACTTTTCCATAAGCTCATCAGAAGTTTCTGCAACAGCCTCTGAAACTGCTGCAACAAGTCCGTCAATACGATACTCAAACTTCTCTGAAATTTCAGCTGTTGGCATATCTGTTTCAACAGCGTTACCCTTGCTGTCATACTTATACGCTTTCATCTCAATGAGATTTACGTATGAAACAATCTTGCCGTCGCTGATAACGGGAACAACTACAGGACATACTGTAGGTCCGAATACTGTTTTAAGCTCTGTGAGTACATTAAAGAAGTTTGCGTCCTTGTCATCGATTTTTGTTACTACAAACATCTTTGACTTGCCCTGCTTTACTGCCTCGTCATATGCCTTTCTTGTTCCTACCTTTACGCCTGATTTAGCGGAAACTGTAATCATTACAGTATCAGCGGCGCGGATTCCCTCTACCATTTCAGCGGCAAAGTCAAACAAACCGGGAGTATCAAGAAGATTGATTCTATTGTTATTATAATTGAAAGAGGCAAGAGATGTGCCGATTGATATGGCTCTCTTGATTTCCTCGGGATCGTAATCGCATACAGTTGTACCGTCTGCTATCTTGCCCAGACGGTCTGAAGCTCCTGCCTTGTATAACAGTGCTTCTGCCAGTGATGTCTTACCTGAACCGTTGTGTCCTGCAAAAGCTATATTTCTTATCTGTGTTACATCATAATTAGTCATTCGTTTTTCCTCCGTTATGGAATTTGCATATTTTTTTGTAATATTGTGCTTTTTTTATAGCACATTTATAATTATATAACAAAAATAGACAAATTGCAATACTATTTTGTTTTTTCTACATTTCTCATTACTTTTTATGCGCTCGTTTGTCTATTATGTACAAAAATTCGACCTCTAAAATCTACAGGAGTTAATATATGCGATAAAATATACACTCCGCCATATAATGCAAGCCAAATAATAACATACACTGACATTGTGAAAATACTTTCAGCTTTTACACTGAACAAACGAAAAATTAAATCAGCCGCTGACATCGTAAGAAATGCGTACAAAATAGGCGAGATTGCCATTGAAAACGGTCTGAATCGCACTCCGGTATGTTTTAAAAGTTTGACAAGCCTTGATATATTTCCAAAAATATTACTTGCATAATACGAAAGTGCAATTCCCCAGAAACCGATATGACATACAGCTATCAGCACAACAGATATTCTTATCACATATTCCACAAGATAATTTATGGAAGAAAATCCCTGCAAGCCCATACCCTTTATCATGGCTTCAAGTACTATTTCAAGATATATAAATGGTACTACGGGAGCAATTGCCGATATCATGTTTCCGCCAATTTCTCCGCCGCCTAAAATTTCTCCGATAGGTCTGCCAAAACGAATAAGCACTGCTGAAGAAAAAACTCCATATATCATAGTATACCTGATAAGCCTTGATGTTATACTTTTCAGACGTTCCTTGTTTCCAGATGCGGAGGCTCTTGCAGATTCCGTTACAATAATCCCCGACATTGAACACAATACAACGCTTGGAAAGAAAAGAGTAGGTATTACTATTGCTTCAAATATGCCGAACAGTGCAAGAGCTTCATCAAGGGAATCGCCGTATTGTCTGAGGCAAATGGGAACAAGTGCGTCGTTTGTACTGCTGAGAATCGCTGTCAGTACGCCTCCGCCCATAATTGGAAATGCAAATGCGGCATACTGTCGGAATGAAAGCGTTCCTTTTCCCGTACCTTTAACACGTTTTTTTGCAAACAGTACAAGCAGAAAAAGAAATGATGTTATATTTCCTGCTATAATGGAAGATATCATTATTCTGCATACTGCACCTTCACTATTATCGGCAGAAAGAGCCGTCATAATCACTATTGCCGCAGATTTCACAATAAATTCCGCAATATCTGCCGCCGCCGCAGATGAGGCTTTTCGGCAGGCATTGAAATATCCCTTGAAGCAACAGGACACTGCACCTGTCACAAGGGCTATGGGCATGAATCTCAGAACCGATACAACCTCTCCGTCTCCGAAAAATTTCATTCCTAATGGGCGGGCAAAGATTATAATAATTGCTGATACCGTAAGACTGAGAGCCATACATAACTTTATTCCGTGAAAAAGCACACGGTTGGGATTTCCGTTATTTTTACCCATTTCCTCCGAAATAAGACGGCTTGTGCATAAAAATGCGTTGCCGTTGGAAATAATTCCCGCAAGTCCCAGAAATGAACCCATAAGTGAAAACATTCCTATTGCAGATGCTCCAAGCTGTCGGGTAATGAATCCGTTTAGTAGCAGCGCGGCTGAATCAAGTATAAGCTGCATAATCGTCAGCAATATTGTATCTCTTACAATCCTGTTTTTAATCATATGTATATTCCTCCGTTTTACATACTCAATACTATGATAAAAAAAACGGGAATATAACAAAAAGGCGGAGGACTTATCCTCCGCCAGAGATTGTCAAAAAACCAAATTTCGTTCCGAAATTACGGGCGGATAATATCCGCCCCTACACAGAATTACGGTATATAGCTTTTTCGACGGAATCCTGTTTTAAGATAATGGCACTTCATTAAGTCTGATATTCATATCAACATCACCCTCAATTCCGTCCATTCTGCCATATGCGCTTGCCTGCCATATTGCAAATTGTCCCTCGTAATCTGTTACATCAACGTAGTGTGCAAGCCATACAGGTCTGTTATTCTTGTTTGTCCAGAAGTTATTGAGGAAATTCTTACTGCTGTAAAGCATACCCGTGTATCCATTCTTTTCAAGTTCATCGCAGAATGCTTCGAATATCTGGTTCAGGTCATATACATTCATGCCATACTGCTGGAACTGTCCCCATTCCTCCCAGTCAAATGCTACGGGATAATCAAGCTCTCTGCCGTCAAGCTGTTCAACTATCCAGCGTGCCTGCTCCCTTGCTTCGTCCTCGGTGTTTGCGGTTGTGTAGAAGTATACGCCAACATCAAGTCCTGCTGCTGTCGCATTCTCCATATTCTGCTGATAATAGTCATCCATTACGATTTCGCCGTAATAATAACCCATTCGCATAATTACAAAATCGCAGCCCTGCTCCTTAACTTTTTCATAATCAACATTTGTCTGCCATGCTGAAACATCTATACCATAGCTTACATTTTCATAGCAGTAATAATCCATGAAATCCTGAAAGTTTACTCTTGGGTTATTGTCCTCGGGTGCAGGTATTTCACTGAGCACAAGAACTGTCATATCCCAGCTTGTACTGTTTCCCGACTGGTCTGTTACGGTTGCGATAATATCATATGTGCCGATATTTGATGTATCAACCTCTCCTGTGTAAGTAAGCACAGGTGCGCGGTCGTAGTTATCAACATATCCCACAATAGAGCTGAGATTAAATGGCTGGTCAAGCTTTACATAGGGATTCCAGCCCATATTCAGTATCACAGGATTTGTGGTATCAACTACGTCATATCCCAATTTACCCTCGTACTCTTCGCCGTTATATTCAAATTTTACCTTTACTCCCTTGTGACCGATTTTCTTTGTACCGATTTTTTTGTCGGGCTCAAGAAGTGTTACATTTGTATCGGTTATAAACTCTGACAATGGTATTTCAGCATATACCTCGACTGTGTCAATATTCTCGAAATATACTTCATCGGGAATTTTCTTATCAGCAATTGCTATTGTTGTAGTTGTAGTGGAGACAGTCGTTTCAATCACTATTGTTGTATTTATAGTTGCTGTTCCGCTTTGTTTTGTTGTTTCCTGATATTCTGTCGTAATAGCAGATTCCGTCGTTTCTGCTTTCGGAACTGTATCCGAATCCGTACCTACTGTTTTTCCACAAGCTGTCAATGTGCATACTGCTGTCAATATAAATGCAAAAAATAATCTTTTCATAATTCTCCTTAATTGTAAATGCTTATTTATTCAAAAGTCTGTCAATCATAACCTGACGGCAATCATTTTCAAGCTTGTCGTCAAGGGGGGGGAGTTGGGCAACTGTATCGCTGTTTCTGTTTATGCAATATCCGATAATATAATCGGATATTTCCGGATTTTTTGCAAGGCATGGACCATGCATATACGTAGCTATTACGTTTTTTTCAAAATATCCCTCGTGTCTGCTTTTTGTGCGGTTTCCGTGTCCGTACAGCACTTCTCCAAGGGGAGTTTTTACATCATGGGTTTGTCCGCCGTGATTTTCAAATCCAACAATATCCACAGTTTTTCCTGTAAATTCAGTACGTATTACAACGTTGCCTATACATCTCTTTCTGCGGTTTGGCTCGGCTATTGTGTAGTAGTCAAACAGGGCAAGTCCGGGGATATCCACACCGTCTGCATCACGGTAATGCTTGCCCATAAGCTGATATCCGCCGCATATCAGAAAAAGGAATGTTCCGTTTTTGTATGCCGCTTCTATGCCGTCTCTGCATTTTACCAAATCCTCAGAGATATGCTGCTGTTCAAGGTCAGCACCGCCGCCAATATATATCAAATCATAGGCAGAAAAATCAGGCATTGGGGAATCTATGGAATATTTGTCAATTTCGCACTCGATTCCGCGCATTTTACAGCGGTAAGCGATTATTTCCATATTTCCGCTGTCGCCGTAAAGGTCAAGCATATCCGCATACATATGAAGTATTTTTATCTTACTCATTTTTACCTCCGTGCTTCTCAGCGTATCGCTTCAATGCTGAACGTGTGGGCTGAACTGCTGTATAATTTGCTATTACGAATTTTCTGCCCTCAGTTTTTGCAAGCTCTGCAACCGCTTCATCAAGGTCGGGGCGAACTGTTATATTCTCGGCAGGATATCCTGAACATTTAATTCTTACGGCTATATCATGAGCTCTTGTGCCGGATGTTACAACTCTTGTAACACGGTCAAATACACTGAAATTTATATCCCATATCCACGATACGTCAAGACCGTCTGCAATGTTATCATTGAGAACAAAAAGCAATTCCTTTTCTATCTGCATTTCGTTCATAACTCGCAGCGTCATATTTGCGCCTACGGGATTTTTTGCAAGATTCAGGGTTGCCTTGCGGTCTCCCAGCATAAAGGTTTCCATTCGTCCATTGTTTATGGTATACTTTGATATGACATTATCTGTAATCTTTTCCGGTATGCTGTAAAGCTTTGCCGCCGCCGCAACAGCGGTCATGTTGTAGATATTGTATATGCTGTTAAGCTGTGGTGAATACTCATGACCGTCGGCTGTGAATACGGATTTTTCAAGGTCGATATTCTCTGCTGTGATATATGGCTCGTAATCGCCGAATCCGCACTTTTTACAGCTGAATTTGCCAATGTGAGAATACTGGTAATATTCATACTCCAGCGGCTCACCGCAGAATGGACAGAAACGTCCCTCAGAAGCCTCAAAAATCGTATCTGTAGCAAAAGCATACGGCTTTGCATGAAAATATTTCACGTTTTTATTCTTCTCGTTTGCTCTGCCAAGACGGGCAGTATTCGGATCATCACCGTTTAGTATGAGATTGCCCTCAAAAGTCTTGCAGAAGCCGTTTATCTTCTGGATAAGCGTTTCCATTTCGCCGTTGCGGTCAAGCTGGTCGCGGAAGAAATTCAGCACAACGAGAGTTTCAAGTTTCAGCTGTGAATACACAACGGGAACATGACTTTCATCTGTTTCAAATATAAGATAATCAGCGTCTACCTTTCCGTTTATATTGCAATGGCGTAGAAGCAGGGAGCAGATGCCTGTATCAAGATTGTTACCCTCTTTGTTTATGATTATCTTCTTGCCATTCTGCTCAAAAAGCTGTGCAATACAGTTAGTTACAGATGTCTTTCCGTTTGTTCCCGTAACTGCAATTATGGGACAGTCAACTTTAAACATCTTACAGCATTTTCCCTTTGTCAGATGCCATAGCACGATTCCGGGAAGATTTCCTGCATTGCGTTTGAAAAGCCGCAGTACAGCTACTATAATTTTTCCTATGATTATTAATAAACTGTTCAATTTTTTCTCCTTATCACGTTTTATTCAGGATTTCCGAAATCCTGTTTTCTATGCGTTCAAGAGCCTTTTCCTTGTTATCAAGCCAGTCGAGGATATGAAGATTCATAGTCTCCCAGCCAAGTCCCTGTAAAACGCTTTTCTGTGAAAGATATCTGTCCTCGGCTGTTGTATTTTCATATGCCGATTTTGTACCGCAGAAGATTCCAAGAATATATTTTCCGCTGTCGGTAGGATGCGCTATGGCGATATCAACCTTGAAATCGGAGCGTCCCACAGCACAATCAACGGTATATCCGCGTTTTTTCAGCTCTTCGGCAACGATTTTTTCAAATCCCTCCGATGCTGTTTTCGGATTTTCCGCCTTTACAGCTATTCCGCCGCCTTGCTCTGCAAATTTCAGGAAGCCTTTAAGTCCCTCAACACCCTCTGAACGGGTAACTGACAGATTTATCATATCCGAAGTAATAACAGAAAATACAAGCATACGTTTTCTTGCTCTGGTAATGGCAACGTTAAGTCGTCTCCAGCCGCCGTCCCTGTTAAGAGGTCCGAAATTCATTGAAAGCTTTCCGTCCTTGTCGGGACCATACCCGATAGAGAACATGATAACATCACGTTCATCACCCTGAACATTTTCGAGATTTTTTATGATTATCGGCTCATAAAGCTCGTCCGCAATTTTTTCAAGCTGAGGTTCGTTTCTGTATGCCTCTGCAAGCAAATCATCTATGAGATTCTGCTGAGGCATACTGAATGTTACAACTCCGATACTTTCCTTGCGGAGTTCCTCATCTCTCAGGCGGCAAACGATTTCATCCACAACAGCCTGCGCCTCTGCTTTATTCGTTCTGGTTTTGCTTCTGTCGTAATACCCGTCAACAGCTATACGTGTAACTTTTGATACCATATTATCTGCGGACGGGAATGTATACAGTTTGTTTCCATAATATTTCGCATTGCTGTATGCAATAAGACTTTCATGCCGTGAACGGTAATGCCACAGCAGATGCTCACTTGGTACGGACAAAGCAAGGCAGTCATCAAGGAGACTTTCCAAATCCTCATTTTCCATATTTTCCTCGTCGCTATGGGACGCGGCAAAAAAGCTGGTGGGAGGAAGCTGTTTCGGATCTCCGGATATAATAACATTTTCCCCTCGTGATACCGCACCTACAGCCTCGCAGGTTGGAAGCTGTGAAGCCTCGTCAAATATTACATAATCAAACTTGGGATATGAGGGGGCTATGTACTGCGCCACAGATATGGGGCTCATAAGCATAACGGGGCATATTTTCCGCAAAAGCATGGGTATGCTGTCGAAAAGTCTGCGAACAGACATTCCCCTGCCGCCGTTCTTTATATTCTTTTTCAGAAGCAGCATTTCAGCGTCTGCCGATTCTGAATCAGGAATTTTTGCCGATAGCTTTGCAACAAGTTCTTCAACGGTAAGTCTGCGGAAATTTTCAAGAATCTGTCCGAATTTTCGGATTGTCTCCTCAAATACAGCTCCCTGAAATCCTGCAAGAACCGGATTTTCAGATATGGTTTTAACTGCAAATCCGCGGCAGATATCACATTCAAAGGTTTTTGAAAGGCTGTCCGATTCGATTCTTCCCTCCATATATGCCTGTACTGCATTGCCTGTGCCTAATTCTTCAAGGCGGCGGCATATAGCCATAATACCAGTCCATTCCCTTAGCATAGGAAGTGCAGATATGATACTGCGCACCTGTTCAATTGTGTCAGAAATAGGATTTTCACCCATAAGCTTATCGGGAACAAGGCAATATTTATCTTTCAGCTCACTGAGAATTTTTTCGCACAAGGAATATTTTTCTGTAAAGGATTCAGCATTAGCGCTGTTTTCAAACTTACGCTGAGATGTACAAAACAGTGCTGTTATACGCTGTGAAATATGCTGTTTTTCAGCAGAATTAAAAGGGCTTTCGCTGATAAGCATTCGCAGTTTTTCAGATATCTCCACAGCTTTTTCAACTGAGTTCCAGTCGGTATTTTCGCCCATAAGCAATCCTGTATGACTGCTGAAAATCGTGGCAATTGCGGCAGGAATATTATTTACCGTCTCTGTAAGAGATTTACATTTATTCAGTTTATCGCAGTATTCCGCAAAATTTTCCTTTGTAATGGTATCAGCTGATTTTGCATGAGCGCACAGTGACTTTACAATTTTGCCGCTTTTCATAAGCTTTGGAATTACCCAACTGTTCTGCGCTGTTTTCCACTCAGCAAGGGCATTTCCGCTGTTGTAGCTGAACACCGTTGGCTCAAACTCTGACATAATTTCAGCTTTCAGCTTTTTCTGCTCATGTCCGTCGTTTATAAGGGATTTTACTGTATCGCTGATTCTGTCCCAGCCTTCGTCACTGATAATATCGGAAATAATATCTCCCTCTGAAAGAGAAGCTGACGATATATCGGAAATGGCTTTCAGCTGTGAAATGCTCATATTATTTTTGCCCGAAATATCACTGAAATATGTTTTTTCACACTCCACTTTTTCAAGTGCTGTTATAAACTGTGAAAGCGTTTCCGAAAGCTGTTCGCGCATAGCAGGGGTGTATTCTGTAAGACTACAGCATTTTAACGGAGTTCCGCTTATATCTCCGAAAGCTTTTCCCGATGCCCCAAGCTTTTCAAGTTCCTCAATACAATTCTGATATATTTCCGCAGTTACGGAATTGAGAAATTCGTTTGTAAAGCTCAGCTTTCCGCCATATTCAGAATATTTTTCATATTTTACGATTGCCTCATATACCGACATTCCAAAGCTTCTTTTACTGTGGATTTCCTTTGCAGATATGTTCAGTTCACGACGAAGAGCCGCAACTCTTTCTGCCTCTGCGCTATACTCTTGCGGAGATGATTTTCTGCTGATATTCAGCACATTGTCAAGCTGATTCAGCACATCTTTTTTCCGCGATTTATTTGAATGGAGTTCAAGACAGAATGGCGAAAGACCAAGCTTTTCCAAACGATTTTGTACAACTTCAAGAGCAGCCATTTTCTCCGCAACAAAAAGCACAGATTTGTCATGATACAGCGCATTTGCGATTATATTCGTGATTGTCTGGGATTTTCCAGTTCCGGGAGGGCCGTGAAGCACAAAGCTTTTCCCCTGATTTGCGGCATAAATCGCCCCAAGCTGTGAGGAATCCGCAGATAAAGGAACTGCAAGTTCCGAGGGCATAACATTTTCATCAAGCTCTTTTGGAGTTATTGATATATCGCTTTCACTCCACTCCTTTTTGCCCGATACAAGACTTGCCACAACCTTGTTTTTCATAAGGTCATCGGAACGGTTGCATATGTCATTCCACATGATAAATCGGCTAAATGAAAACTGCCCTATAAACGCAAGTTCTTTGACATCCCAACGGGAATTAGCCATAACCGCTTGCCGTACAACACTGAAAATCTGCGGAATATCTACTCCCTTTTCATCTTCCGGAAGCTGTCCCAACCCTTGAATATCTATGCCGAAATTCTGTCGCAGCATTTCAAGGAGAGTTATATTTATCTGTACAGCTTCATCACGGAGCTTTATGCTGTAAGATTTGTCCTGAATCTTTCGCGTAATATTCACAGGAAGCAGTATAAGCGGCGCATATCGCGGCTTTTCGCTTCTGTCTGTCTCGTACCATTCAAGGAATCCCAACGCAAGATATATGGTATTCGCTCCGTTTTCTTCAAGGCTTACTTTAGCAAGTCTGCGCAGCTTTGACATATTCTTTTCAAGCTCCGCCGCTGTAAGATATGTACGCAAACGACGATTTTTCAGTTCCTCGTCAGCAATTACGGCAATCTGTTCCCTGTTATTTTCAAGCTCAAAAAGTCGGCTGTCAGCAACATTGCTGAACATATCCTCAGGAGCAGGATAAAGCCTGTATTCCTCTCCTCCCGAAAGCTCATCTTCAAGACGGCTTAAATCCGTTGTAATAATTCTTACGCTTGTGGATTTCAGACGAAAATTAAGCAGACTGTTTCTCAGGCTGAGGTCAAGAAGATTTCTTTCCCACATTTTCTGCTTTGTGAGTTTTTCATGCTTTCCGCTGTCGGTGATTATTCCCCCGTTATGTAAGATTTCATTTGGAGCTGAGGTTATTTCGGATTTTTTCCGCGTACCGTAGTCAACGGCTTTAAATGTTCCTGAATCTGCAACTCTGGCAGGAATAGGACGTATGCCGCTTATTCTTGTACGCTTTATATCAACAGCACATACGAATTTTTCAGCATCTCCAAGCTTTGAGATACCGTGAGCCTCTGCATTATCAAAATCAACAGATTTTCCAGCAACAAAATCCGTACATTCCACAACTGAAATTGTGTCAATACCTTTTGCAGCACGCTTTGTGAGAGCTGTATTATCATAACACAGACAATCGGGGAAGATTTCTTCTTCAAGCCAACAGCCTGCAAATGCGTGGGTATCCATTAGCACAAGAAGTGGATTCAGCCCGATATATTCAAGACAGGCGCAGTAAAGCACTGCCAAGTCAAGACAGGTACCGCTTTTTCCTGTAAGTACAGCATCTGGAAGACGTACTCTCTGTGCCGATTCATAGCTTGCAGGGGACATTGCATAAGCTATATTTTCAGTCTGCAATGCGGCATATACGGCGCACATCTGCATTTTCACAACGTTTGAACTGCGGCTCTGATAACCTGTAAATGAGGGATCTCCGCACCATTTTTTCAGATACTCCGATGCCTTGGAAATAATTTCAGCAATTTTAGGATGATTTGGCGTTACAAAGGCACTTATCATCTCAGGAAGTATATTAAGTCCTGTCCACTGGTCATAGGCGAGAAGCTCAATGTTATCCGTAATACTGGCGATGATTTCATTTTCGCATACAGCTTCAATCATCATACAACCTACCACTTTTTCAGTCAATCCGAAAAGATATTCGGGACGGAGAATAATATTCAAAGGCGATATTTCAACAGCTTCGTTCCCTTGGATATCAATGGGGGCAGATTCGTATTCAACGGCAAAATCAGGTTCAAATCTGATTTTGATTTTTATATTTTTCAGTTCCTCAGAACTGTTATTCTTTATTGTTATGCTGCGGAAAATCGGTATATAATTCTGCTGCATTGCAAAATTAATCTGTTTTACCGATTCACAGCTTATTGTAATCAGATTGTTCATATAACACCTCACATTACTGTACAATAAACATACATAGTTATTATATCATATTTCCCAGTATTTTACAACATTTTTTGCAATTTGCCTCCCGACTTTTTTTAGTTAATCGGCTTAATTCCTGTGCATTTTAACGGAACTTGTCCTTATACGGATTTTTTAAGGATTTTCTCTTGACTATAAAGCCAAAAAATGATAAAATAATAATATATGTTCAAAGACAGGGATTCCCTGTAAATTATAACATTAGAGGATTTATTATGAATGTTTCACTTCTTGCATATACTCCCGACGCTGAAAAAACCGTGGCAACTGCCGCAAAGCTGTGCTATTCAAGCAGCGATATCGGCTCTCTCCGCGACGGACTTACTGAGGAAAAAACAGCTAATTTCATTGATATGCTTGTTTCTGTCGGTCATGAAAGCGTTCTGGAGCATGTGAGCTTTACTTTCGGCATTGAGGGAATATCCCGTGCCTGCTCTCACCAGCTTGTACGTCACCGTATTGCCTCATATTCCCAGAAAAGTCAGCGATACGTCAATGAAAACGGCTTTGAGTTTGTTACTCCCCCTGAGATTGAAAACAATCCCGAGGCTAAAGCTGAATTTGACCGCACTATAAGCCTGATTTCAGACAGCTATGACAAAATTGCCAACATGCTTACTGAATCCCATAAAAATCGCTTCATAGCAGAGGGACTTGACGAAAAATCCGCTGAATCCAAGGCAAGAAAGCTTGCCAATGAGGATGCGCGTTTTATTCTCCCCAATGCCTGCGAAACAAAAATTGTTGTTACTATGAATGTACGCTCACTTTTCAACTTTTTCCACCACCGCTGCTGTAATCGTGCACAGTGGGAAATCCGCGCTGTAGCCAATGAAATGCTGAAATTATGCCTGCAAACTGCTCCAAATATCTTTAAATATGCAGGTCCCTCCTGCGTAGCAAGCGGAAAGTGCCCCGAGGGAAAAATGACCTGCGGCAAGGCGGCTGAGGTAAAGGCATATTTTGCACAGTTTATAAAGGATTCCGCAGATGCTTGAATTCCGCCACCTAACTCTTGATGACAAGGCGAAAGCCACTAAAGCTCTTGCAGAATCTGATTTCATGGGCTGTGAATATTCCTTTGCAAATAATCTGGCATGGTGCAGGCTTGCAGATTCAAAAATCTGTTTTTATAAGGATTTTTATATTGTCTGTTCTTTCGGAAACGAGGACGGTATACCGACTTTTATACTTCCCTCAGGCAAGGGTAATTACAAAAATGTTATAACCGAAATGGAACGCTTCAGCAACAGTATGGGATATCCCTTGCGGATTTGCGGAGTTACGGAAAAATCTCTTGAAATGCTCAATGAGTTTTATCCTGACAGATTCACAGCTGAACTTGACCGCGACGGCTCGGATTATATCTATCTCCGTTCAGACCTTGCGGAAATGAAGGGAAAAAAATTCCACCAGAAACGGAATCATCTTGCTAAGTTCAACCGTATTGAAAGTGAGTTTTCGCTGATTACCGAAAGAGATTTCGATGACTGTATAAGCTTTATAGTTTCCGATTACAATAACAAATACGACGATAATACAACTCATTCCGCAATAGCTGAACAGTATGCTGTTAATACCTATTTCAACAACTTTACAGAGTTGGGATTGCAGGGCGGTATTATACGTATTGGCGGAAAAATTGCCGCTGTCACTATCGGTGAAAGACTGAATTCTGACACATTCTGCGTTCATATCGAAAAGGCTGACAGAAGCCATGACGGTATCTATACAGGCATATGCAACAGCTTTGTAAAAGCCTGTACAGAAAATTACACATATATCAATCGTGAAGAAGATTTGGGAATTGAAGGATTGAGAAAATCTAAGCTTTCATATAATCCCGTTTTCCTGCTTAATAAATACATCGTAAATTTCAGATGAAAGGACTGTTATTATGATATACGTTTATCTTGCTAACGGCTTTGAAGAAGTCGAAGCCATTACTCCCATTGATTTGCTCAGACGCGCTGAGAAAAAAGTTATTACTGTCGGTGTAGGCGATAATATTATTGTCAGCTCTCATGGTATTCCCGTTGTTACAGATACTATCGCTCAGGAAGCGCCTCTTACGGACGAGCTTGAAATGATTATTCTTCCCGGCGGTATGCCCGGAACTCTCAATCTTGAAAAATCCGAGTATGTTCAGGCTGCTATTGATTTCTGCATGGAGAAGAATATTACAATCGGCGCAATTTGTGCCGCCCCCTCTATTCTCGGTCATAAAGGAATCCTCAATGGTAAAAAAGCTGTATGCTACACAGGTTTTGAAACTCAGCTTGATGGTGCAATTATTTGCAATGAAGCTGTTGCTGTTGACGGAAATATTGTAACCTCCAAAGGTGCAGGTACAGCTATGGAATTCGCCCTCACTCTCGTTGAAAAGGCAGTTTCCGAGGCTGAGCGTAAAAGACAATACAATGCAATTCTGTGTGGCTGAAAAGGTGCGCATATGAATAAAGAAGAACTGCGCAGGCATTTTACACAGATTCGAAAAAATGCCTCAACTAAAGAAGCTGACAGGCTTATAACAAAACGGCTCGCGGAACTTTCAAAAATTGACAATGCGGATACCGTTCTGCTTTTTTCCTCAATCGGTTCAGAGCCTGATACACGTTTTTTTGCTGACGAACTCCACAAAAAAGGAATAAATGCAGCATATCCAAAATGCGGCGAAAACGGCGAAATGACATTCTATATTGTCAATTCCCACGATAAGCTTAAAAGCGGGAAATACGGCATTGCAGAGCCCGAGGAAAATATTGCGGATATACCGGAAATTACAGATAAAACCGTATGTATTGTCCCTGGATTAGCTTTTACTGCCGACGGAAAAAGACTCGGCTACGGCGGCGGATATTATGACAGATTCCTTGCAAAATATCCCATGCTTTACACTATCGGAATTACTTACGAAAAGTGCATTGCCAATGATTTGCCGAGTATGGAACATGATATTAAAATCAAAACTATAGTAACAGAAGAAAGGTTGGTGCTTTGCAATGAGTGACAACAAGGATATTCTCAACGATATTCTCAATGATGCGGCTGAAAACGACGCGGAAGAGCTGGAGGAGGCTCTTGAAACTGCAGACGCTCTCGATGAAATCGACGAGCAGAATTTCTCGAAGGTATACACCGAAGCTATTCAGGAAAATCCCGAAGAGGAAGAAATTCATCAGCAATATTATCAGCAGGAGCAGTATGTTCATCCTGCACGTTCAATGAATCAGGCTCCACCACCACGCCGCAAGAAAAAGAAAAAGAAGAAAAAGAAGCAAATGAGCAGACTTCCTGGAGTTCTCATTCTCGTAACTCTTATATTCGGTATCTCTACCATTCTTTCTCTTGTTATCATAGGCTATGGTAAGGATATGCTTGGTATCGGAAAGAGCGAAGATACACACGTTATCGTTATCCCCGAGGGTGCTACAAATATGCAGGTTGCTCAGATGCTATTCGAGGACGATATAATCAAATCCTCCAAGGCATTTGAACTCTTTGCAGGGCTTGGCGGCAGAGAAAACAATTATGTTGTTGGTGAGCATTTTGTACGTCCAAATATGCCCTATGAAACTATTCTTGATGAACTTACAAAAGTTCCCACCGAGGAAATGGGTGAATCCATACAGGTTACTATTCCCGAAGGTACAACACTTATAGAAGCTGCAAATATTCTTGAAAAGAACCATATCTGCGACGCTGATGACTTTATTTTCTACTTCAATGCCGGAGGATTTGGTGTGGGATTTGAAGACAGACTGCCTCTCGATTCATCTCTTAAATTCCAGAAAATGGAAGGCTACCTCTTCCCCGATACTTACTTCTTCTATGAAAACAGTGAGCCCGAGGAAGTATGTCAGAAGATTTACTACAACTTCGATACAAAGATGAACGGTGAATTCAGCACAAGCAAAAAGACATACGCAACCCGCTATGAGCGTATGGAAGAACTTGGAATGAACCTTGATGAGCTTATCACAATTGCTTCAATCGTACAGATGGAGGCTGCAAACGTAAAGGATATGAACGATGTTGCGGCTGTATTCAGAAACCGTATTGAAAATAAGGATGTATTCCCAAAGCTTGAATCAGACCCGACTTCCAACTATTCAAATAATACAATCCGCCCGAATATTGAATATTACAACCAGACTATCATTGACGCATACGATACCTACAAGAGCGCGGGACTGCCGCCCGGAGCTATCTCAAACCCCGGTATTGACGCTATTGACGCCGTTCTCACAAACAAAAAGACAAAGAACTTCTACTTTATCGCAAATATCAGAACAAATGAGACATTCTTCTCTGAAACTCTTGAAGAACACGAAGCTAAACAGGCTGAAATTGAACAGTATTATATTGATAATCCTGTGGAGGAAGAAGAATAATGAGTATACTTGAAGTTCTTGCTCCTGCAGGTGATGAGGAACGTCTCACTGCCGCACTGAATTATGGTGCAGATGCTGTATACCTCGGACGAAAGCAGTTCGGTATGCGCGCTTCACCTATGAATTTTGATTTTGAACAGCTTGTAAAGGCGGTTGATGATGCTCACAAAAAGGGTGTTAAGGTATATCTTACCTGCAACACACTGCCCCGAAATAACGAACTGCCATTCTTTGAGCAGTTCGTTAAAGAGGCAGTTGATGCTAAAGTCGATGCGCTTATTGTAGCAGATATTGGTCTGCTTATGCTGATTAAGAAATATGCTCCTGATATGGAGATACATATTTCAACTCAGACAGGTATTGTCAATTATGCTACTGCCCGTGAACTTTACAATCTCGGAGCAAAGAGAATCGTTCTTGCACGTGAACTTTGCTTAGATGAAATAGCAGAAATCCGTGCTAAAACAAGTCCTGACCTTGATATTGAATGTTTTGTTCATGGCGCTATGTGTGTATCATTCTCGGGAAGATGCCTCCTTTCTCAGTATCTCGTAAATCGTGATGCTAACCGCGGAGAATGTGCTCAGCCTTGCCGCTGGGGATATCATCTCATGGAGGAAAAGCGTCCCGGACAATATTTCCCCATATATGAGGATGAAAAAGGCACGTATATTCTCAACGCAAAAGATATGTGTATGATTGAGCATATTGACAAGCTTGCGGAGGCAGGAGTAACAAGCCTTAAAATTGAGGGGCGTGCAAAATCCGCCTATTATGTAACTGTTGTAACAAATGCTTATCGTATGGCTGTAGATGAGTATATGCGTGACCCATATAATTTTAAGCTTCCTGACTGGATTAGGGATGAGGTTTACAAAGTAAGTCACAGACAGTACTGCAACGGATTTTTCTTCGGAACTCCCGAAGAATCTCAGTATTACGAAAACAGTGGATATATCAGAAATTATGATATTGTTGCTGTTGTTGACCGATGCGAAAACGGCACAGTATACTGCACACAGCGTAACCGATTCTTTGCAGGAGATGAAGTGGAGCTGCTATCCCCTTCTGCAAAGCCTGTAACAATGACTCTCGACACTATATTCAACGAAAACGGTGAATCTGTTGAGGTCGCAAATCACGCTATGATGAAGTTTTCTTTCAAGTGCGATACTGTTTTCCCTGCGGGTACAGTTATCAGAAAAGGCAGTCTTGAAACTGAATAAATACAAAACTCCCCGATTCATTCAATTTGAATCAGGGAGTTTTTTTCAATTAAGCAACATCGTCCCAATCGCAAGATATGAAGCAAAAATCATCCAAAGAAGGTAGGGAATATTTAGATACCCTGCCTTTTTTCTTATTGAAAGGAACATACAAATCATAATTCCGACGAGAACCGTAAGAATCACTGCAACTACAGCCGCTAAAGTGAGAAGCTGGAATCTGAAAAATATAATGCTCCATGAAAAATTAACCGCAAGCTGTACCAGATATACTGTTAGAGCAGAATTTCTCCTGTAGTTATCATTTCTGTATATCATATATGATGTAATACCCATTAAGGCATACAGAATAGTCCACACTACAGGAAATACCCACGAGGGCGGAGCTAATGGCGGCTGTATAAGTTCTGTGTACAAGCCGCGGGAATCCCCTGCAAGCAGGGCAGAAACAGCGCCCACAAGCTCTGCAAAAACAATTGAGATAATAAGATCCGTTAAGCTGAATTTTTTCATAAAATGCACCTCGTTTCGTTAATGATACATTTTATGAATATTATTTCAAAAAAATTACTTTCCAAGCGGCGTTACATTATTGAACACAGCATAAAATTTCACGGGAATATGTTTATCTATATGACATTTCCCGAAAAACCACTTATCATAGTGGCAGGCTTTTGTTATTTCCTCAAATAATGCGTGTACTTCGATACGCTGGAACACATCAACTCCAAGGCAGTCCTTTACAGAAGCAGGTGGCTCATGAGTTATAACATAATCCACAGAATGATTATTTGCTTCAAGATTTCTTACAGCCTCCATTATTTCCTCATGGGTAGGCTGTTCGCGCTCCCACCAGTCGCTGTCGCGGCGGAACTCGATATCCTGACTGTGACCGCCGCCGAATGTGAAGATTTTCTTTCCCTCGATAGTGTAAATCTGCCCTCTCATGAGATGTATGAGATTTGGAGCAATAACTCTCGCCATTCCTCCATTCCATGTGCTTTCGGAATATTTTTCAAGCAAATCAAAATTTTCGTGACAGCCGTCAATAAAGCAAATAGTATAATCAAGAGACATAAGTTTTTTCAGCACAGCATTTTCCTTTTTTGAGCCGTCCCAGATAAAGCCAAAATCGCCGCATATAATAAGAGTGTCATCGCTTCCCAGCTTTTTCAGCTGCGGGTCTTTAAAGCGTGATATATCTCCGTGAGTATCACCTGTAACGTAAATCATTTTTTCGTCCTCCGTTCATTTGTATAGGTTAATTATAGCATATATTTTATAAAAATGCAAGAAAAATCAGCCGCCTATATCAGACGGCTGAAAAATCTATCTTCTTCTCTCAATACCCGAAGCCTTGTAAAATGCCGCTTTATCAGAATACATTGCCATTTCAGCTTCGTGCAGAATCTCTCCTATGCTTTCACCGCTTGTTTTCTGCCACGAAAAACCTACCGCAAGGGGAATTTTCCTTTCGGCTATAGCCTCTCTGAAACGCTTTTCACGCGCCTCAAATTCCTCCTTGCTGATACATGAGCAAAGAGCAAGGAGTTCATCTCCGCCAATACGAAATACACCATAATCGTTGTAGAATTCATCAAGAAAGCTGCAGCACATTTTTATAAGAGCGTCACCTGCGGCATGTCCCTCGTTGTCGTTTACACGTTTCAGACCTGTAATATCACAGTACACTACGCCTATACTTCTGGATTTATTCATATCCCTGACATACTTTCTCATAGCATGTCTGTTGCCTATCTTTGTTAGCTGGTCGCGGTAACTCATATCATGAAGCTCACGTATAAGATTACGTGTCTGAATCTGGGACACTATAAAATAACCCGTAATTTTCAGCATATTTTCCACATAATTCATATCATGGATAGGCGGATTGTCTACGCCGTAAAATCCTATTACCTTATCCTCATGAATCAAAGGCACAACAACAACGGACCTGATATTCTGTATTTTCAGCGTTTCGTACTGTTGGTAATTAACATTCTTAATATCCTCAATATCCTCAATAACAATAGGATTTCCATTGTCAAAGGAGTTGTACCAATCCGCACATACCTCAGGCGGCACATTCTGAAGCATATCAATTGACGGAGTTACACCTTTAGCAACCCATTCATATGTATTATCATCGCAGTTATTTTCATTCTTTTCAAAGACATATGTTCTTTCACCATTCAGAGTTTTCCCAAGATATTCAATAACAATATCAATTGCCGTATCAGGATTCGATGCCTGCATAGCAGTTCGGAAAGCCTCATTTACAGTTGCTTCAAGATTTTCGTACTTTGCAACAGCCTCATTATATTTTTCCTGTTTACTAACATCGATTGAAATATTGAGACGATAAAGCTTATCCTTATACTCAACAATAGTATCTTTTGTAAGCAGATGCTTTTTTACCCGTGGATTATAAAACTTACTCTCCACAAATTCACCTTTTTTAAGCTTATTATTAATACAGTTTTTACACCTTGTTGAGCTGTTATGAAGTATCTCATAGCATTTCTTCCCCTGCATTTCTTCGCGTGATTTCAGACCATAAGTTTTAAGAGTTTTGTCGTTCATATAAATCAGCTCGTCCGTCTCCAAATCACATATATAGACGAACTCATTCAGTGTATTAAAAAAGTTCCATATCCTTTTCAAGATGAAGCACCTCCCCTTGTACTATATATATAAATTATACATTATTCTTTTTAGTTTGTCAAGCTTTATATAAAAAATTAATAACCGCTAATTTATTATATTATATCTTAACTTTAAACATGTTCTGCGCAATGCAGACTTGAATTAAGTAAAATATTATATTTTTAATTTATAAACCAGTCAGATATTGCTCTTATCCACTCAATTATTGCGATTAAGCTTATACTTTATTTACAAATCTTAAAAAATAATGTATATTTAATATATAGTATAATCGCATATAATATAATTTAGCTGAAAAATATATTTAAGGAGGAAAAATTATGCTTCTGAGAAAAAAACTCACAAGCGTCGGAACTGCTGTAGTCCTCACTATGGCAGCTTCCGTACCATTAATGACGGCAAATACCCTAAATATTTCTGCCGCAGAAAACGACTATTACTTCAACGACACCTTTGAAAACACTACTGACGGTTGGACAGGCAGAGGAGGTGCTGCTGCTGAAAAAAATCTGCTTGCTGCCTACGAGGGCAGAGCCTCCCTTTATTGCAGCGGAAGAACTGCCTCATGGCACGGCGCTTCAAAAGAGTTGGATTCCACTGTTTTCAAAGCAGGAGAAACTTATAGTTTCAGCGTAAATGCCATGTACGAAGGTGGTACCTCAACAGAAGAATTCAAGCTTACTCTGCAATATACCAACGCAGAGGGTACAACTGCTTACGACGGCATTGCTTCTGCAAAGGTTACTGCAGGACAATGGGTTCAGCTTGCTAATAAGGAATACACTATCCCTGCCGGCGCAACTGACCTTATCTTATATGTTGAAACAATTGACACTGACACAAGCTTTTATATCGACGCGGCAGTTGCTGCTCCCGCAGGCACTGGAATCAGCGGTGCCAAGCCCCTTGTTGTTTCTCCCGGAGATGTAGACTGCGACGGAACAATTGATGTTTTTGATATGATTCTTATGCGTCAGGCGCTGACAAAGGGGCTTGATAATAAGTTCTATGAAAAATCTGCTGATGTTGATAAAAACGGCACTATTGAAATTGCAGACGCGGTTCAGCTTGAACAGTTCCTCATGGGAAAAATTTCGGAGTTTACTTTTAACGAACCTCCTAAGCCAGACAACAAATGGGATGATTATACAGAAACAGCGACTTCTCAGTGGATTGACTTCTACGAAAGTTCAATTTACAGCATGGGCAATACATACCGCCTTACAAAGAAGCTTGAAGCTGCGGAAAACGGCGAAAAGCTTACAATGGCTTATCTCGGCGGTTCTATTACTGAGGGTAAGAAATATTCAACTCCGTTCTCAAATTATGTTAAATCCACATTTGCAGCAGGCGGATTTACAGAAGTAAATGCAGGTCTTTCAGGTACTTCCTCCGTTGTAGGCCTTGTAAGAAGTGAAAGCAATATCGTTGAAAAAAATCCTGATATCGTATTCATTGAATTTTCCGTAAACGACCATGAGGATATCATGTACAAGAAATGCTTCGAAAGCGTTATCAAGAAATTCCTCGATTTACCCAATGAGCCTGCTGTTGTGATACTTATAAATCGTGCTCAGGGCGGCTTCTCAAGTCAAAAGCAGATGATTCCTGTAGGAGAAAATTTTGATATACCGATAATCAGCATGGATAACGCTCTTACAAAGGCATTCAACAGCGGATTTCTCGGCAAGGGAGATTACTTCTCCGACGAATATCACCCACATGACAAGGGCGGACAGCTTATTGCAGATTGCCTCGGATACTTCTTCCGCAAGGCTATGAAAACAGAAAATCGTTCCGAATCATATACTGTTCCGACTTCTACGGTATACGGTACAGAATATCAGACCTGCAAAAATGTTGACCCAAAAACTCTCACAAACTTCAATGCAGGCTCATGGTCTGCAGGCAGCGGCTACGGCGGCTCAGCGCTCCCCTACTCCTACAACCTCAATGGCGGTAGTCCTATGACATTTAAAGCAAATGGCAAGGGCTTTATTGTGGTATTCAAGGCTAACAGCTCTGGAATGGGCAGCATAGATGTAACCGTAAACGGCAAGACAACCAAAATCAGCGGCAACAAGCAGTACTGCTGGGGCGGTCCCGACGCAGAACTTGGCTACTATCAGGAAACCTCCGGAGAGCTTAACGTTTCTATTTCAGGAAGCGGAAGCTTTACAATCTGGGGAATCGGACTTATTGAATAAAAATACAGGCACTATCTCGCAAAGAGATAGTGCCTATATTTTATTCCCACACAACAAGCAAGTCGCTGTATCTGTAGGTTTCTTTTTCCTGCGGATTTTCAATATTTTTTATAATTCCTGCAAAATATATTGCCTGCGGAACTATGCTGTTTTCACATCTGCTGCATGAAATATTCACATCATTTATTAAATGAGCTTTATTGAGAATATTTAATCTGCGGATATTCTCGTTGAATATTTTTGCAGCGGCAGGAGTCAGATATATTATATTTCCGCGTCCGCTGTCGCTATTCATCTGCATACCCTCGATTTTTATTTCCACAGTTTCCAGTTCTCCGCGCTCACATAATTCCTCAACAGTACTCTGATTGGTAAGAGCAATGAAATCTATATCATTTTTTCCGAGTTCATATCGTTCGTTTTCATATTTGCAGTATGGCATATCAAATTCATAATCGCATGTCAGATTTACAATAACACCATTTTTTACAGTAAATCCGATAATCTTGTTTTCGTCAATTGATATACCGCATCCCACAGAGAAATAAACATCATTATTTTCAGCTTCATGAATATGTACGGATTCAGGGATAATATCACTGCGGAAATCAACAGGCGTACTTAAAGCCAATTTTCTAATTATCATGCGTTCAAGCTGTTTTATCTGACTATCATTTAAACAGTTCAGGGCACTTTCACAATTTACGATTTCCTCCGCTGTAGGCTCATGATTTGCGTAAACTTCAAGATTTTTATTAAAAAGCTGCCAGTTGAGCGTCGTTTTTGTTTTGTTGTAACCGGCAATAAATTTTTTGTCCCTTTCAACAAACTCAAGATATTCCTCATATTTTCTGTCAAATTTTTCTTTAAGCTCTCTGTAGATATCATAATGGTAATCACAGCAATACAAATCCGCACCTTTGCTCTGGATTATACTGCAATAATCAAACAAATACGCTTCATTTATACGGCGGTAACAGCCAGCATTTGTAAATGGCTCATAATACCATATAAGAAAATTATGTATTTTCTCGCTGATATCCCACCTGTCAATTTTGCACCGCATAGCGTTTTTGAAAAAATACATCGAAGGTATAAAGCCGCTTTTCACATTTGCTATGTCATCAGCCTTGAATTTTTTCATAAAAAATTCGCTCATATGATTATTTTCTATAAGCCATTGAAAAAGATAAACAAAGGGCATACAGGCATATTCAGTAATTTTGTTTTTCTCATCAAAGGTAAGTCCACATGTTTGAGTTTCATCGTTTTGGGTATTTTTCATTGCGGCATTACGTATCATATCCGCAAGCTCTGAAATATTTCTGTTATTTTTATGAAGATACTCCACAGCGGCAAAATACCAGTGATTTCCTGCGTTATATCCCTTGAACTGATACCTTTCAGGGATTCCCGGTGCAGATGTTATATTGCGCAGTCTTGTAGCTGCAAATGCACTGAACCCGCAAAATAAACCTGTAATGGCGAAAAGGCTTGCCGCATATATTCCGTCTTCTAATGAAAGAAATGCTGCTGCACTCAGCAACAATAGTACTGTAAGCTTCATAAGTATTGCCGCAGGTATTACCTTAACTCTGCCGTTTATTACTCTTTTCAGTGTTACAGCAGAAATTATGGTCCATAACAGCGGTATAAGAGCTATCGCCAGAAATAAAATCCAGTCTGCTCCGCCATTCTCTATGACATCTGAAACAAATACAAGTGAAAATAAAATAAATCCCAGAATTTCAAGTACAATACTTAATATCAGAAAAATTTTTGAAAATAATTTCATTGATTTTCTCCCTCTTATGTAATATATATATTATACCACTTATATCATAAAATGTCAAAATAATTTTCACTTCTTAAAAAGCATAGTTGAAAGTTTAGTCAATTTAGTTATACATACAAATATTTTGATAGAATTGTGAAAATTTAACCACTCATATTGATTTTTGTCTATTAACGTGCTAAAATGAATATCGTGAGATTGTGAAATAAATCGCAAAGATATATCTCACAGAAGGGATTATATTTATGAAAACAAAAAAAATTATGGCTGCTGTTATGGCTGCAGCAATGACACTTTCTTTCGTTTCATGCGAAAAGAAGGACACAACAAAAGAAAACAACACTCCTGATAAGTCAGCTGAAACAACTACAGCAGCAGAAACAACCGAAGCTGCAACTGAAGCAGAAACAGAAGCTGCAACCGAAGAAGCAACTGTTGCTGAGGGCGAAGCAGATATTGAGGCTCTTTTCGGCACAACAGCTGATATCAACGAGTATATTACTACAACAGATATCAACCCTCCCCTCTGGAAAGTTACAGACCCTGCAACAGGGAATACTATTCACCTCTTAGGTACTATCCATATGCTCCCCGCAAGCATTACTGAATATCCTGCTGATATCATGGAGATTTACAACAGCTGCGATTCCATTGCTGTTGAATATGATATCACAGCGATTACAACAGATGCAAACGCTCAGCTTGAATATGTAAACGGTATGATTTACAGCGACGGTACTACAGTTAAGGAGCACCTCACTCCCGAAACATATGAAAAGGCTAAGGCTTATTTTGAGAGCATCGGTGCATACAGTGAAATGCTCGACCAGTACACAACAGGTTACTGGATTAATCAGCTTTCAACAGTAATGCTCCTCCGCCTTGAGAATATGCAGCTTTCAGGTACTGATGCATACTTCATTGGTCTCGCACAGCAGGACGGCAAGGAAATTATCAACATCGAGGATCTTGCTACTCAGACAGGGGCTCTTAATGCTTACTCTGACGATTATGCGGATTACACTATCAGCGAAGTTATCGACAGCATGGATGAGATTGACGAATTTGCTGAATCTTACGCTGAACTCTACAATGGCTGGGCTGTAGGCGACGGCGAGCTTTCTCTCGATTCCGATATTGATGTTGATGAGCTTCCCGAAGATCTCAAGGACGACCATGAGGATTACATGAAGATTATGCTCGATAACCGCAATCAGAATATGGCTGAAAAGGCTGCTCAGTATCTCACAGAGGGCAAAAAGTGCTTATATATGGTTGGCACAGGTCACTACTCAGGTGAAAACGGCGTTGATAATCTCCTTGAAGATATGGGATACACAGTAGAAAAAGTTTCATAACACATAACAACAAAAAGGAAATGTCTTGGATTTTTAATCCTCGGCATTTCCTTTTTTATTTTACAGGTCAATTTTATTCCGCAATAAATATCTTATCTTTTTGTATATAATAATTCCTGCAAACGCTCCGATAGTATTATGAACCACATCGTCAAGCTCACATAAGCCCCTGCCTGTGATGTATTGCATCAGTTCGATAAAAAGAGAAACAATAAATCCAGCCAGAACCGTCATTTTCGTTTTTTTAAAGAAATCAAAAATCATTGGCAGAAACACTCCCAAAGGAAAAAATAGGAATATATTCCCGAAAATCTGCCCAAGCCAGTGCTCATATTTCTGCGTTTTTATCATTTTTCTGATTTCAAAGAAAGGTTCAAGCATAATCCGCCTTCGTCCTATCTCTCTGTCAAACAATGTTATATACATCACAAAGAAAAGATATATCATTGCAATACATATAAGTACAGGCTGTCTGTCCTCTTTTGAAGTGTCCGTTTTTCTCCTCATATTATCTCCGAAAACTATGTCAGTTGTTCACAACAGCGTTTACAATACCCTGATACAACGCCGCCGATTCGCTTGCAAAGCTGTAGCCGAAATTTGCAGGATTTCTCACCTGTATTACTATAATATATGAACCGTTGTAGTCGTTGTAGTCAGTGTATACGCCATTACCGTCATCTGCTGTATTTTTAAGGACACCCGTAATATAAAGGAAATCATTTTCCCATGTTTCAGCTGTTCCTGTTTTTGCGTAGAATTCATAACCTGCAGGAACAGATACACCAAGTCCGCTTGCTACACCTTTCATACCGTCAAGAAGATTCTGTCTGCACTCTGCAGGTATACTTCCGATTACTTCGTTTGCCTGTGAGCCTGCTTCAACTACAGTATTTAAATCAGATGTATCTACTACATTTTTTACGACAAATGGTTTTACCATATCGCCGTATACAGCTTCACGTCCAAGTGCTGCAAGATAAATCGGACAAGTGAGGACATAGGACTGACCGAATGCAGTACGTCTCAAATCGTCGTTACAGTATATCTCAATATTATTTCCTATAACACCGAAATCACATTCAATATCAGTACCGAAATGGAATATGGTATCTAAATCTTCAAGAACCGCGTCCTTCCCTATCTGGTCAAAGGCTCTTGCGAAGAATATATTACTGGAATTTACAAATGCGGAGTAAAGACTTCTCTGCATGGGATATCCGCCATTTGTATCATGGTCCCAGTTTACAATAGATACACCGTCGAATTTCCATTCACCCTCATCGTGAAGCGAGTATACGCCGTGCTTATCGGCAATAACCTCCGACATTATCTTAAAGCATGAACCGGGAGGGAAATTCTGGAATGCCTTGTTTCCGTATGTTCCCCACGCAAGGTCTTCCTCAGTTTCAACACCATAATATACGTCAGGGTCATATGAGGGGTACGATACCTGTGCCATAAGCGAACCGTCGCTTCGCATTACAACAGCACAGCCTTTCATATTCTGGCTTGCCATATAATCGTATATCGCATTCTGCACATCTGCATCAAAGGTAAGCTGTACACTTCTGCCGTATTCGCCGCCCTCAACTGTTGTTGGATTGGGAGTTCTCAGAGTTTTATCAAGAGTGAGGTCGATTCCCTCTGACATTTCGTTTAGAACGTTTGCAAATGCAACTTTGTTGCTGTCATTCGTCATACGTACTTCCTTGCCGCTGCTGTCCAGCTGGCTGAACATGAGAATATCGCCGTCGGCATCGTAAAGATTGCCGCGCATAACTTTATTTGATACTGTTGGATTTGTTCCTGCTTCCGTTGCAGCTTCCACCGCTGTCGCAGATGTAACAGTTTCAATTACTGCTGTTTCAGCTGCTGTAGTTGTGTCAATTGTTTCGCCCTGTGAAAGTGTTCCTGTATGTACTGAGGGCGAACTCACATTCTGTACCACTGTACCGCATGATGAAGCGGAAATAAGCGACAATCCAGCAATCGCCGCCGAAATATATCTTTTTGAAGATTTTTTCATATTAATCATCCCCCTGATAGTCTGTATAAATTAATTATACATTAATTATTGCTTTCTGTCAATATCTGCCGTAAAATGACACATAGCCTTTTTTCTGCTGTTTTTCGGGATATTTCTCGTTTTTCTCCACATCAATCTGTAATAATTCTGCAACCTTTTCACATAGAATATACAAAAAACAAAATTAATGGAGGCATATATGAAAAAACGGATTTATCTTTTACTGGCAATTTCTCTATTGCTGACGAGCTGTACAGTTCCACAAAATAGTCAATCTACTCCCGAAACTCAGGCAACAACTGTCGAAGTTACAGAAGAAAACACATATGTTCCGCTGAATTACGACTACCAGAAAGCTACATGGCTTCCATATGTCGAATTCACAGAATATATGCATGGTAAATCCAAAGAGGAATTTTCTGCGGCTATCAGTGAGCTCCTTGAAGAACAAGCTATCCGTGGGATAAATACCATATATTTTCATGTTCATCCCGAGGGCGATGCTTATTTCAAATCCGACATCTATCCCCGCGGAACTTTTAATGACGGAGACTACGACCCATTGCAGATAGTTCTCGACATTGCACATTCTATGGATATATCCGTTCATGCATGGATAAATCCCTATCGTATGCAGACAATTGAAAAAATGGAAACACTTCCTAATGACTTTATAATAAAGCAATGGATAAATTCCAACAGTCCTATGGTGAGACAGGTGGGAAGCAGGTGGTATCTCAACCCTGCATACGACGCTGTAACAAATCTCATCTGCGACACTGCAAAAGAGATAATGAATAATTATGATATTGACGGCATACATATCGACGATTATTTTTACCCTGATACCTCTCCCGAATTTGACATCGAAGCCTTTGTAGCCGACGGAAGTGCGGACCTTGGCAACTGGCGCAGGGACAACATAACTTCTATGGTGCAGGCTCTGTACAACACTGTAAAAGAATACGACAGCAGGCTGAAATTCGGCATAAGCCCACAGGGAAACATCGATTCCGACTACAACACTCAATATGCCGATGTGGAGCTCTGGACGGCAAATCAGGGATATGCAGACTATATCGTACCGCAGATTTATTACGGATTTGCCAATGAAGTTTGTCCATTTATGGCAACTTTGGAGCGCTGGGAGGCTCTTGCCGAAAACAGTGGAGTATCCCTTGTTATTGGTCTGGCTGAGTATAAAATTGAAAAATTCGATAAATGGGCTGGACCAAGCGGAGAAAAAGAATTCATTGAAGACCCCGGAACAATCGACCAGCAGACAGGTATTGTCAGAGATTCCGAAATTGCTGACGGATATGCATTTTATAGGTAAAATTAAAGCGGATTCTGAAAAACACTCAGAATCCGCTTTGATGTTTTATTTAATACGCACTGCTTGTAGTTTCAAGATTGAGTTTGAAAGGAGCATATCTTCTGTATGCCGACTTGTTCTTTTCTACTGTAAGTCCGCTTGTCTTTTCGTCAAGGTATTTTATAAATTCCTCATAATATCTTGTTGACTGGAGATTGAGAATATAATCCTCAGACCAGTAATCGTCCTCAGTCATACGCTCTCTAAGGTCTCCGCGCATAACAACGTAAAGTGTGTCTTCGCTGTACTCGTAAACCTTAGCTTCTCCAAGACCAAGTTCATTGAAAACGAACTCGTTAAAGAGACGTGTATTCTTGTCTGTTTCGCTCTCCTCAGCCTCTGCCTCCGTTGTCTCTGTCTCAAGCTCAAGAGTATCTTCATCAGCAGCTTCTGTTGTTGTAGTTGTGTACTTCTGAATCAGACGCTCATTTGCATAGGGGTCTGTTGTAGTTGTAGTAGTTGTCTCATCAGCAGCTGTAGTTGTTGTGGTGGTAGTAGTTGTTGTAGCACCCTCAGCTGTTGTTGTGTGAGCTGCAACATACTCATCATATTCCTCACTTACAGCGTCAAGTTCGTGCATCTTGTTAAGCTCACCGGACTTCTTGTTTACCTGCTTTGCATAATTTTCAGCAAGCTTGCGGAGTTCCTTTTCCTTGTCAGGAGCAACCTTTGTTCCTGACTCGTCAAGAAGGCTGATAGTAACATATTTTACACGGGCAAAATTTTCGTCGAAGTAATCCTTGAGCTCTTCCTCAGAACAGCCTTTTTCACCTTCGAATCCATAGTAATGCTCAAATATAGCCTGCTCCATATATGTGCTTTCTGCGATTTTTTTCATAGAATCAAGACTTACACCGTTTTCTTCAAGTCTTGTGTCCTGATAATAGTAATAATTAGCCATTTCTTCTGCGGAATCAATATCCTCTGCTGTAAGATTTCCGCCGATAGCCTCAAATTCATGAAGTATACCTGCATAGTCTGCGCAGTATTCAGTTGCCTTGTTCTGAATCCAATCATTAGAATCGATACTGTCAATATTGGAATTCTTCACATCCTTGACCTCAGGCATTTCTCCTGTATTAGTCTGGATAATTGACTGCGCCTCGCTGAAGCCCTGCATTGTGTAATAGATGAATACACCGGCTGGAATTTCTTTATCGCCGATAGTAAGTGCCTCAGTTGTTCCGCTTCCTACAGAGGGAGTACAACCTGTGAAAGCTGTTGCAATTGTTAAAGCAGCTGTAACAGCTGTTATTTTCTTAAATGTTTTCATTTGATTTTTGCCTCCGATATATTATTATGCTTCGAAGTCTCCATGAGCCTCCGATAAATTTCATATGCTTTTATATTATACAACATTTTTTCATGTTTGTCCATAGCTAAACGAAAATTTTTTCCATTCTGTCACAATTTCGGCAAATTAACACATTTTCGCTGATGAAAACTAATAATATGACGGTTTATTCTTCGTGTTTTTGCACAAAATCGCCTTGACAAGTGCTGCGAGATATGATATAATTAATATGGAAAATAATAACAAAGTAATTACATGGAGTGTGATTCCGATGAAGAAAATACGAATCAATACAAGCAGCCCCTACAATGTACATATTGAAAGAGGCTCCTTGTACCATAGCGGCAGACTTATTTCAGAAATTCTCAATTCAAAAAAAGCTGTTATTGTAACAGATGATACAGTGGACAAACTGTACTCCGATATACTTATCAACAGCCTGAACGAAAGCGGAATTTCAGCCGATGTATTCGTTTTTCCCCACGGTGAGCAATCAAAAAATCTCCATACACTCGGCGCTATCTTCGATTTTCTCTGTGAAAAGAGAATCACAAGAAGTGATTTTCTGATTGCACTCGGAGGCGGCGTTGTAGGCGATATCACAGGATTTGCGGCAGCTTCTTTCCTCAGAGGTATTGATTTCGTACAAGTTCCAACAACCCTGCTTTCACAGGTTGATTCCTCAGTAGGCGGAAAAACAGCCGTTGATATCCCCGGTGGAAAAAATCTTGTGGGAGCTTTCAAGCAGCCTGCTCTCGTTATCTGCGACAGCGATACTCTGCGTACTCTCCCCGAAAACGAGCTTGCCTGCGGTATGGCAGAAGTCATAAAGTACGGCATGATTCGCGACAAGAATCTCTTTGAGATGTGCGAAAATCATGATATCAGCAATATTCATGATGTAATGGACGAGATTGTCTATACCTGCGTTGATATAAAGCGTCAGGTGGTGGAAAACGATGAATTTGACAAGGGCGAGCGTATGATTCTCAATTTTGGACATACCCTTGGACACGCTATTGAAGGCTGGCACAATTATACCGATTACACTCACGGTATGGGAGTAGCGGCAGGAATGTGCATGATTACACGCCGTTTTTGTGGCACTCAGATTGCGGAACGTCTTGAAAAGTGTGCAGAAGCGTACAAGCTTCCCGTTTCAACAGAGGCTCCCATGAGCGAACTCCTGCCTTTCTGTGCCAAGGATAAGAAATGCGAATCAAGTTCAATCAGCTACATTGTCTGCCCCGAAATCGGCTCAGCTGAAATCCGCAAAGTCAGCGTAGGAGATTTCTTTGCGCTTATGGAGGATTAAGTATGGATATCAGAATCAGTCCCTCTGTTCTCAAAGGTAATCTCAGCATACCTGCGTCAAAAAGCTGTGCTCACAGAGCAGTTATCTGTGCGGCGCTGGCAAACGGCACTTCTGTGCTTTCGGGAGTAACCATGTCCAAGGACATCGAAGCCACAATTGCGGCTATGTCTGCTCTTGGCGCTGAATTTGAAATTAATGGTGATATTGTAAATGTAAAGGGTATAAGCGGCAGTATAAACGGTATTGCTGAAATTGACTGCAATGAAAGCGGCTCTACCCTTCGCTTTGTTATGCCTGTTGCCGCCGCACTTGGTGCAGATTCCGTATTTTACGGACGCGGCAGACTTCCTCAGCGTCCCATTGATATCTACAAGCGCGAACTGACAAAACATGGCATAGTATTCCGCACCGAAGAAATGCCCTATGAAATAAGCGGCAGACTTACGGGAGGAGTATATGAAATCGAAGGAAATGTGTCCTCTCAGTTTATTACGGGACTTCTGTTTGCGCTTCCTCTTGCTGATGGTGATTCAGAAATTGTAATGACTTCACGCCTTGAATCCCGCCCCTATGTGGATATAACTATAGATATCCTCAAACGTTTTGGCATAACCGTTACCGAAACCGAAAACAGCTTTGTAATAAAAGGAAATCAGCAGTATACGCCCTATGATGAACATATTGAGGGCGATTATTCTCAGGCTGCTTTCTTCTATGTGGCTAATGCTCTCGGTTCTCAGGTAAATATACAGAATCTCAATTCAAACAGCGTACAAGGCGACAGAGCAATAACAGATATCATCACAGAAACAACAAAAAACGGCGAAATTTCAGGATATAAAGCAGATTGCTCAGATATACCCGACCTTGTTCCTATACTCTCTGTTCTTGGTGCATACGGCAATGAGACATCCGTTATATTCAATGCAGAACGCCTCAGAATCAAGGAAAGCGACCGTCTTACCGCCTGTGCGGAAATGCTGAATAATCTTGGCGGAAGCGTGACCGTTACCCATGACGGTCTTGAAATTGTGCCCACAGAAAAACTTAACGGTGGTACTGTTGACAGTTTTGGCGACCATCGTATTGTTATGGCAGCGGCAATTGCTGCTCTTAACTGCGGCGGTGATGTTATTATCAAAGGAGCAGAAGCCGCTGAAAAGTCATATCCCACATTCTTCGACGACTATATACGACTTGGAGGTAAAGCTTATGTCATTGATATGGAACAATAATATTTCTGTATCGTATTTTGGCGAAGCTCAGGATTCCGTTGTGGGTATAACAATAAGTGGTCTCCCCGCAGGAGAATTCATCAACTCCGACGAAATATCACGATTTTTAAACAGGCTTTCTTTTAAATGTCTCGGAGGAGGCAAAATACCCATGCCCCGAATTATGTCGGGTATAAATCATGAGCGCACAACAGGAGCGCCTCTTTGCGCTGTTATACGCAATCAGAAAGAGTACATTCAGGAGGATTCTCAGCCAAAGAATATTCGCTATGGGCATGCTGACTATACAGGCGCTGTATGTAACAGAGGCTACTGCGATACTGAAAAGAACTCGCAGACAGCCGAAATCTTCACACTTCCTCTCTGCTTCGCAGGTGCAGTCTGCGGTCAGATTCTGGAAAGAAGAGGAATTTATACAGGTGCGCATATCGCTAAAATTCATAATATTAAGGACAATCCCTTTGATGTTGTTCGTCTTTCAAGAGATGCCGTTCTTAGCATAAGATTCAAGGATTTTCCTGTTATAAACGATAAAAACGGCTGGCTTATGCTAAATGATATGGCTATGGCAGAAGAATCGGGAGAAACCTTCGGCGGAGTTGTAGAATGTGCTGCCATAAATGTACCCTCAGGTGTGGGCTCTCCTGTTTTCAACGGACTTGCCAACAATATAGCTCAGTTGCTTTTCGGTATCCCCGATATAACCGGAGTTGAATTTGGCGCTGGTTTTTCGGCTGCTGAAATGCTGGGAAGTCAGTATTCTGACAAAACATATACAACGGAACAGGGATATTCAATGACTAAAACCAACAGCCACGGCGGACTTCTGAACGGCATATCCTCAGGTATGCCAATTGTTCTCAATGCCGCTTTCAAGCCAGCTAAAAAAGGCTCACAGCCCTGCTGTAATGTTCCGAAAGCTGTCATATATGTTGAATCGGCAGTAAATACAGCCTTGCTTTCGGCTATATTGGATTATCCGAATTTCTGTTGATTCCATAATTTTTTCGCAGAGGTGATATTCATGCAGAATGAAAATATTTTTAAAATGGCAGCAAAAGCAGATACTGAAATAAAAGACGTCCCCACGCTGAATATCCTTATCTGCTATCTGCTGAAAAAAATTGATAAGCCTGTAAATACTGAGCATTTGTACGATATACTCATTACAACAGGACTTGTAAACTATTTTTCCTATCAGGACTCTATTGGATTTCTTTTGGAAAATGGACATATCAGAACCGAAGCAAATGAGAATAATGAGGATTGCTATATTCTTCTTCCAAAGGGCATTGCCTGTGCGAAGGAACTGAAGAAATATGCGCCAAAATCCTACCGTGATAACCTTGTTCTCGCTTCCCTCAGATATTTTTCCCGAATCCGAATGGAAGAAGAAGTGGAAGTTGAATACTCCGAGGCTGAAAATGGCTGTTATGTCCGCGTGAGATGTCACGATCTGAAAAACGATCTTATGGATCTCAAGCTGTTTGCCCCTGATAAAACGCAGGCTCAGCTTATTGGCGATAAAATTATGCTGAACCCTGCAAATTTTTATAGTAAAATCATCGAACTTGTTCTCAAGAACGAGGAGGATCCCTATGATCTTACCGATAACTGATTTTTTGCTGACTATCTCCGAAAATACAGCTGCTGTTCCTCAGGGACTTATTTTTCTTATCTGTATTGTCGCTTTTATTCTTTCGACAGTTATTTTCGGAATATGTACATACAAAGCAAAACTGAAACAGCTACGCGGAAAAAAATCCGAAAATGCTGAAAATGATTCTGATACGCAGGGAGGATAACCTATGCTCCCCTATCGCATGCGGCAGATACGCCGTGATATCGACCTTTATATCAATTCAAAATATGCAGGTTTTCAAACTATTGAAACCATTGAAGATTATTTTGAAGAATACAAAAAATTCGCTGAGGAAACCGCCATAGAAACTGACTGGAACAGTGTTGTTCTTTATGCGGTTTTTGAATATGATATTCCTCAGCAAACTTTTATATCTGCCAATTTTATGAATCTTGTGCTCACCTATGACGAATATACGGATTTTGTCAAAAAACTTCTGAACAGAACCCGTTTCTTTTTTGTCAGGGGAAGAAAGGACAATTATGACATTTAAAAACAGACTTATTACCGCCGCAGCGTCCCTTGCGCTTATGGCAGGAGCTGTGCCGACCAACGCTGTCTGCGCCGAAAATCACACGGTTACGGTTATTGACTTTAACGGAAAAGTTATGGCTACTTTAAGCGTACCCCACGGAAAATCCGTTGACCTCAGCGGAATTGATACAACTTCCCTGAACTATCATCTCAATGATTATACTCAGGTAGGTTTTAACGGCTGGAGTAAATATCCTGAGAAAATAACCGAAGATACGGCTATTTATGCCCTTTTTCTCCGTATGACCATAGAATGCCCGTCCATTCCTGTAAAAACAGAGTATTATTCCAGAACAGGCAATATCAAGACTGACGGGCTCAATGTTACTATCAGAAAGTATACACAACTTCCCGAAAAAGACGAAAACGGAGCATTTATTACTGAAACGGAAATTGTTAATATAACCGATACATGCAGTATTGTCCCCTCCACTATTGAGGAAACGCTTAACAATACTGATAAAGGCTTAGTCAAAATTATTCCCCCTGGTGGAAACAGAGCTATCGCTACTTACGATATCAGTTATTTTGAAGGACTTGGCGATGTTGTTGAAGATGAATCTGTTGATGCATCCGACGCTTCAAAAGTACTGAGCGTGTATGCTCAGATTTCAACTGGTTCTGAAATCGACCTCAATGCAAGCAAAATCCCTAACTGCGATGTAAACAGAGACGAAACAATTGATTCAGCTGACGCTTCCATGATTCTGGCTTTTTATGCCGCAGCGTCCACTTCCGACAAGGAAATTACATGGGACGATTTTTTATAAAAATATTCATGTAAACTATTGCATTAATTTGTAAAATAGTGTATAATTAAAATAGCGTTTTATGCTATCATACTAATAAGGAGTAGATTAAAAATGTATAACGATCTTATGGATTCTATCGGATTTGTATCCCAGTACGATGAAGCTGTTGGTGCAGCTATGGACAAGGAGCTTGCAAGACAGCGTCGTAACCTTGAGCTTATTGCCAGCGAAAATATCGTATCACCTGCTGTTATGGCTGCTATGGGCAGCGTTCTCACTAACAAGTACGCTGAGGGCTATCCCGGAAAGAGATACTATGGCGGATGTCAGTGCGTTGACGAGGTTGAGGAAATTGCTATCAACAGAGCTTGCGAGCTTTTTGGTGCTAAGTATGCTAACGTACAGCCTCACTCAGGCGCTCAGGCTAACACAGCTGTTTACTTCGCTGTACTCCAGCCAGGCGATACTGTTCTTGGTATGAGCCTTGCAGACGGCGGACATCTTACACACGGCTCACCTGTAAACCTTTCAGGTAAATACTTCAACTTTGTTTCATACGGTCTTGACGATGAAACAGAGATGATCAACTACGATACAGTTTACAAGCTTGCTGCTAAGCACAAGCCTCGCCTTATCGTTGCAGGTGCTTCCGCTTATCCAAGAGCAATCGACTTCAAGAAGCTTTCTGAAATCGCACGTTCTGTTGGTGCATTACTTATGGTTGATATGGCGCACATTGCAGGTCTTGTTGCTGCTGGCGTTCATGAGTCACCTGTTCCTTACGCTGACATCGTAACAACTACAACTCACAAGACTCTCCGTGGACCAAGAGGCGGTCTTATCCTCACAAACAACGAGTACCTTGCTAAGAAGATTAACTCCGCTATTTTCCCAGGAACACAGGGCGGCCCTCTTATGCACACAATTGCTGCTAAGGCTGTATGTTTTGGTGAGGCTCTCAAGCCTGAGTTCAAGGAGTATCAGAAGAAGATCGTTGAGAACGCTAAGGCTCTTGCTGACGGCCTTCTCAAGAGAGGTTTCAACCTCGTTTCTGGCGGTACTGATAACCACCTTATGCTCGTTGACCTCCGTCCTTTCAACATTACAGGTAAGGAGCTTGAGCACAGACTTGACGAGGTATACATCACAGTGAATAAGAACGCTATCCACAATGACCCCGAAAAGCCATTCGTAACAAGCGGTATCAGAATCGGTACACCTGCTGTTACAACTCGTGGTCTTGGCGTTGAGGAAATGGAGAAGATTGCTGAGTACATCTTCCTCTGTGCTACAGATTTCGAGAACAAGGCTGACGAAATCCGTGCAGGCGTTACTGCTATCTGCGAGAAATTCCCACTTTATAAGTAAAAATGACCTAAGGGGCGGACGTTCTGTCCGTCCCTGTGTTTTTTAGGAAATTAGGAGATTAGGAGATTGTTATGAAAAAATTATTATTCTTATTATCCATGTCATTACTTTTAACAGGCTGTACAAATGATACTTCTGCATCTTCAAATGAAACTTCTGCCGAAACTACAGAATATGCTTACGACAGCTATATCATTTTTTCAGCTGATGAAAATGCTGATGATAGTACTCTTGATAAGATTTCCGAAATACTCACACAGCGTTTCACAAATGCTTACTCTGATACAACTTGTTCAGTTTATGCAGATTATGAGCTGAATACCATTCAAATTGATTTCAATATGGTTATGGCTTGGCATAAGAATACAGCCGAACTGCTGACAATGCCGAATTCTCTAAAAATGTATAAGGGTGATTCTCAGGACGGCGAGCTGATTATTACAAATGAAGATATTGCTTCTGCTTATTTTGCTCTGCTTTCCCCTGATAATGATTACATAGTTAATTTATGCTTTGAAGAAAAAGGGGCTCAGGCTTTTTCAGATGCAACTGCAGAACTCGCAGGCACGGGTACGCCAATCACAATCTGGCTCGATGATGAATTAATTTATTCCCCTGTTGTCAACGCATATGTTTCCGGAAATGAAACTGTAATTTCCGGTAATTTTACTGAAGAAAGTGCTCACGAGCTTGCTATACGGATGGGCTCGGCTTATTTGCCCTATGAACTGAGCGTGAAAGAGGAAAATCTCGCCCCAATCACCTGAACTATTATAAAAAAATACGAGGAGCATTGATATAAATGGCAAAAACAATGAAGCTTATCGCTTTTTCAACAATTGCAGCTACATTATGTACTACCCTCCTTTACAGCCTTACAGATATGGAGATTTTTCTCAGCCTTGCAATTACGTTTGGAACAATCGCCTATCACTTTTGTATCAGGCTGATTATCGGACAAATATATAATGCTGTTATGAATAACAAAACTGACTATACTAAAAAATGGTTTCAGACAGGCAATTTTGAGCAGTCTATGTACAAAAAGCTGAATGTGAAAAATTGGAAAAAGAATCTGCCAACCTATGACAGCTCCCTCTTTGACGCTTCAATTCACAGCTGGGATGAAATCGCTCAGGCAATGTGTCAGGCAGAACTTGTTCATGAGACAATTATCCCTTTCAGCTTTTTGCCGATAATTTCAGCTATATGGTTCGGAGCGCTGCCCGTATTTGTTATAACTTCGGTACTTGGTGCTTTGTATGACCTGCTATTTGTCATTATGCAGAGATATAACAGACCGAGAATTGTAAAATTCATAAAAAGAAATAACAGAAAGTGAGGAAACCGATATGCAGAAACTAAACAATATTGACGGCGGAAAACCTTTCGACTGGGGTAAAACTTCGCAGGATTATGCTAAATACAGGGATATTTACCCCGAAATATTCTATCAGAAAATCGCTGACCGTGGGTTGTGCGTCAAGGGACAGAAAGTCCTCGACATTGGCACAGGAACAGGCGTGCTTCCCCGAAATATGTACCGTTTCGGCGCTGAGTGGACAGGTACGGATATTTCTCCTAATCAGATTGAACAGGCAGTTCAGCTTGCACAATTGCAGAATATGAAAATTGACTTTATCCCCTGCCCTGCGGAAGAAATCGACTTCCCCGAAAATTCATTTGATATTGCTACAGCCTGCCAATGTATTTGGTATCCCGACCATAAGATACTTGCTCCTAAGCTTGCCAAAGTGCTGAAAAATTGTGGAAAATTTCTCATTCTGTATATGGCTTGGCTGCCTTATGAGGACAAAATTGCTGCACGAAGCGAAGATATTATTCTGAAATATAATCCCTCTTGGAACAGTTCAGGGGAAATCCGCAAGCCTATGTGGGTACCCGATGAATATCTCGAATTTTTCGATGTTACCTACCGTGAGGAATATGATGTAATGCTACCATTTACCCGTGAAAGCTGGCACGGCAGAATGAGAGCCTGCCGTGGTGTAGGTGCGTCACTCTCCCCCGATGATTTGCAGCTGTGGGAAAATGAACACGGAAATATGCTTGAAAATGAAGCTCCGCCGCAGTTTGATGTGCTTCATTATGTGGCTATGGCGGAACTTACTTTAAAGGACGTGAAATAATGATTTTATCAGATAGAACAATTTTAAAAATGCTCGATGAAAAATCCCTTGTCATAAATCCTGTGACAAAGGAGCAGATTCAGCCTGCCAGTGTGGATATACGCCTTGGAAACACTTTCAGCGTTGTTGATGACACACCGTCAAATATTATAACACTTGAAAGTCAGATAAGCTACAAGACCATAACTACAGATACTTATCTTATAATGCCTGGGGAATTTGTTCTTGCTACAACTATGGAATATTTTGAATTGCCCGATAATCTCACCGCTTTCGTCGAGGGAAGAAGTTCCCTCGGACGAATGGGATTATTTATACAAAATGCAGGCTGGGTTGACCCCGGATTCAAGGGTGAAATAACTCTGGAGCTCTACAATGCCAACAGATGTGCCATTGAGTTAAAGGCTGGCAGACGTGTTGGACAGCTTGTTTTTGCGGAAATGGACGAGCCTGCTCTTAATTCCTACAAAGGAAAATATCAAGGACAAATGGGCGCAACAGGCTCACGTGTGTTTATGGATTGCGATAAATAAAAGGAGAATTGAAATGGCATCACCTAAAGAACTTTCAGCATACATTATGGAACAGCTGTCAGAACTGGAGGAAATCCGCAATATACCGATGATGGGCGGATATATATTCTATTACCGTGAAAGAATTTTCGGCGGTATATACGGTAACGGCTTTATGGTGAAGATTACCGAAGCAAGCAAAAAATATATGCCTGACAGCATTGCTGAACCGCCTTATGAGGGTGCTAAGCCCATGCTGCCCGTTACAATCCTCGATGACAGGGAAAAATTGCAGAAAATGGTCTGCGAAATGTACCCCGATTTACCCGAAAGAAAGCCAAGAAAGAAAAAATAATATGAAAAAAGTAATATTAATCTGCGGAGAAATATGCAGCGGAAAGTCATATTATGCCGCACAGCTGAAGGAAAAATATAATGCGGTGATACTCTCTACAGACGAGGCAACTTTTGACCTCATTGAAAATGAACAGGGTGAGTTTTACAACATTTTTGCTGCAAAAGTCAATTTATATCTGCGGAAAAAGGCAGCTGAAATTGTAAAATCAGGAGCAAATGTCATTCTCGACTGGGGTTTCTGGACTAAGCAGAACAGACAAGATATTTCCCGATTTTTCGCAAATTCGGGAGTTGACTTCGAATGGCATTATATAGACGTTTCCGATGAAATGTGGCATAAGAATATCGAAAAACGCAATAAAAGAATTTCCGAGGGAAATGGCGGCTGTGATTTCTACGTTGACGAGGGGCTTTTCAATAAGGTGCAGAGCCTTTTTGAAGTTCCCGATAAAGCCGAGATTGATGTGTGGTATGTTGTACCTAAACATTGAAAGAGGTGTATTATGAATTCAATTTGTGGTATTGATTGCAGTGAATGTCCTTACAATAAGGATTGCTGCGGCTGTGAGAAAAACTGTGCGAACCGATGTATCGCAGCTGAGTACATTAAAATTGGTGGCAGAGCATTGTATGATGAGTTTAAAAATACTCTTATTAATGAAATTAACAATTTGCTCAAATCAGAAAATATATCTGAAATTTCGCAATTATACGAACTTTCGGGACAGTTTGTAAACCTGGAATATACTCTACCCAGCGGCAAAAAGGTAAAATTTCTCAAAGATAATTACATTTATCTTGGCTGTCAGATTGAATTTGCCGACCTTGGTATATGCTACGGTGTTGTTGCAGATACAAGCTTCATTCTATTATGCAGCTATAGTGTAAACGGAAGCGAACCTGAAATTATTACATATAAAAGGCGATAAAACCTTTAGGAGCTGCCAATGAAAATAAATTATATCCACGAACCTACAGACTTGCAATGCGGTCAGGCGGTACTTGCTATGATAATTGGTACAACTGCCGAGGCGGTATGCGAACTTTTAGGCAACGACAAGGAAACTACTCTCCGTGAAATGAAAGATACTCTGCGGAATTTCGGCTTTACTGTTTGTGATGCCCGTGTGCCTGTAAAATATAAGCACGAACTGCCGCCCCTGTGTATGCTCAGCCTTGAAACTCCACGATGCTGGCATTGGTCGCTGTACTGCGACGGTACATTCTATGACCCTGAACACGGTGTTATGGAGGATTTCCCCGAATCAAACCGAAGATACTACTGGAAAGTTACACCGAAAGGAGAAGAATAATGTCCGCACCATTAGCCGATAAAATCCGCCCTAAAACTCTTGCCGATGTGGTCGGGCAGGAGCATATTCTCGCTGAGGGTAAGCCACTGCGAAAAATCATTGACAGCGGAACTGTTCCCAATATGATTTTTTACGGGCCGTCAGGAGTTGGAAAAACTACCGTTGCCCGAATTATAGCCGAAAACTGCGGTATGTCCCTCTACAAACTCAACGGCACAAATGCGTCAATTTCAGATATTAAAGATGTTGTTGCCGATATTGGCACATTCGGCAGCGAAAACGGAATTCTCCTTTACCTTGATGAGATTCAGTATCTCAATAAAAAACAGCAGCAAAGTCTGCTTGAATACATCGAAAACGGCGATATTACGCTCATTGCGTCTACTACGGAAAATCCATATTTTTCCGTGTACAATGCGGTTATCAGCCGAAGTACAGTTTTTGAGTTTAAGCCTGTGACTGCTGAACAACTTATCCCTGCCATTAAACGTGGATTCCGCATTATTGCCGAAGAATCGGGAATTGCCGTAAATGTAACCGATGAAATTTGCCGCTTAATTGCATTCGGCTGCGGCGGTGATGTGCGCAAGGCGATGAATACTGTTGAGCTGTGTGTTCTCTGCGGTGATGCCTCTGAAGGTGCGGTTACTGTTACCGAGGACTCACTGTCCGTTCTCGTTCAGCGGAGCAATATGAGATATGACCGTGACGGCGACCAGCATTATGACATTCTTTCCGCTTTGCAGAAGTCTATCCGCGGCTCTGATGAAAATGCGGCTCTCCACTATGCTGCACGGCTTATTGAGGCAGGTGACATTATTTCCCTCTGCCGCCGACTTCTCGTTATAGCCGCTGAGGATGTAGGACTTGCCTATCCGCAGGCTATTGTTGTGACTAAAGCTTGTGTGGATTCAGCTTTGCAGCTTGGACTACCCGAAGCACGTATTCCCCTTGCAGAAGCTATAATTCTCCTTGCAACTGCTCCGAAATCAAACAGCGCAGAATCGGCAATTGATGCCGCACTTGCTGATGTGAGAAGCTGTGACGCTCTTGAATTTCCTCGTCATTTACAGAATAAACATTTTGACGGGAAGGGAGCGGCAGTTGTAGGACAGCATTACCTTTATCCCCACGATTATCCCAATCACTACGTTAAACAGCAATATCTCCCTGATGCTCTGGCTGACAGGATATACTACAATTTCGGAGAAAACAAAACGGAACAGGCAGCTTTGCAGTATCGCAGAAAAATTATTAGTGAACTTAAATAACAAATGGCGGTATTCGCAATGAATACCGCCGCTATTTTTATTCAGCAACCTTTACCGCCTTTTTTTCAGTCTTTTTTTTCACATACTCAGGCTGTGCATTTTCTGTAATACACTCTTTTTTTACGATAACCTTTGTAATTGTACTGTCAGAGGGCACGCTGTACATTGATTGCATAAGAACTCCCTCTAAAATTGAGCGAAGTCCTCTTGCACCTGTTTTCTGCGCAAGTGCCTTTTTAGCAATTTCCACAAGAGCTTCGTCCTCAATTTCAAGCTTTACCTTGTCATAGCTGAACAGCTTCTTGTACTGCTTAACTATAGCATTTTTTGGCTCTGTAAGAATACGAACAAGTGCACTTTCGTCAAGCTCATCAAGAACAGATATAACGGGAAGTCTGCCTATAAATTCAGGCACCATACCAAATTTTATAAGGTCTTTTGGAATTACCTTTTTAAAGATATTTTCTCCCTCAATCTTATTATTTTTCAGCTCGCCACCGAAACCAATTGGAGATTTACCAATACGCTTCTGAATCTGATTTTCAAGTCCGTCAAATGCACCGCCGCAGATAAAGAGGATATTTTTTGTATCAATTTTAAGCGTTTCCTGATTAGGATGCTTTCTGCCGCCCTGTGGTGGAACGTTAGACACTGTACCCTCAATTATTTTAAGAAGTGCCTGCTGAACTCCCTCACCGCTTACATCTCTTGTAATTGATGTGTTTTCTGACTTTCTGGCAATCTTGTCAATTTCATCAATATAAATAATGCCCTTTTCGGCAGCCTTTATATCAAAATCCGCAGCCTGAATAAGTCTCAGCAAAACGTTTTCAACATCATCTCCAACATATCCCGCCTCTGTAACAGTAGTAGCATCAGCAATGGCAAAAGGTACATTGAGAAGCTTGGCAAGTGTCTGAGCAAGGAACGTCTTTCCGACACCTGTGGGACCAAGAAGCAGAACATTACTCTTTTGAAGTTCAACATCATCATTCTTTTCACTGGATTCTTGACTATTTATACGCTTATAATGATTATAAACGGCTACAGCAAGGGACATTTTTGCCTCGTCCTGACCAATTACATAATCATCAAGGAAAGCCTTGATTTCAGCAGGCTTCATAAGCTTTAATCCGCCTTTGCCAGCCAGAGAATTCTTAGCCTCCTTGCGCTTTGCCTTCATGAAATCGGGACCTACAAGCTGCTCATAGCAATAAATAATACACTCGTCGCAGATATTTGAAGTAGCAGTGGAAAACATTGCTCCTGTGCTGTTTTCCCCCCTGCCGCAAAAACTGCAAACTTTAAACTGTGCCATAAGCTCCCCTACCTTTTCTCAATAACCTTATCAATTATTCCGTATGCAAGAGCCTCCTGAGCTGTCATATAGTTGTCACGTTCTGTGTCGATTTCAACCTGCTCAATAGATTTTCCTGTATTCTGAGCAAGAAGCTCATTCATCTTCTGACGAGTTCTAAGCAAGTGGTCGGAATGAATTTTGATATCTGTACACTGACCGCCAAGACCGCCTGAAATAAGAGGCTGATGTATCATAATCTCACTGTTTGGCAATGCAAAACGCTTGCCCTTTGCTCCTGCTGCAAGGAGAAACGCACCCATAGAAGCAGCCATACCGATACAGATAGTTGAAACATCACACTTGATGTACTGCATTGTATCATATATAGCCATACCTGATGTGATTGACCCGCCGGGAGAATTGATATAAAGCGAAATATCCTTTTCTGTGTCCTGACTTTCAAGGAAAAGAAGCTGAGCAACAACAAGACTTGCGGTTGCGTCGTTTACCTGGTCAGAAAGCATAATAATTCTGTCATTCAGCAAGCGTGAAAAGATATCGTATGAACGCTCTCCGCGGCCTGTCTGTTCTACAACATAGGGGATAAAACTCATAATTCATCGTCCTTTCTTATTTCTTGTCGGAATATGTTAATAAAATCATTGTCCCGTATAAAACGGGACAACAATATTTCTGCTTTAGTTTTCTAATTATTCAGCTACTGCATTTTCCTTTACAAACTCAACAGCCTTCTGAACCTTCATATCAGCTGTAAAGTCAGGAATAGAAATAAATCTTCTTACTGTAGCTACGTCCATATTGTTTGCAGCTGCGATTTCACCGAGGCTATTATCGATATCTTCCTCAGTTACTTCGAGGTTTTCAAGCTCTGCAACCTTTTCAAGAGCAAGTCTGAGCTTTACTTCACTTTCTGCGCGATCTCTGTAAGTATCTCTGATAGACATCTCGTCCATACCTGTGTACTGGCAGTAGAGCTTAAGGCTCATCTTCTGCTGCTGGAGCTGACGGTCGAATGCATTTACAAGCTCGTCAATTCTCTGCTCAAACATACAATTTGGAATTGGTGAATCTACCTTAGCGATAAGTGCCTCAAGAACTGCGTTCTCGAATGAAGCCTCTGCCTGTCTTTCAGCAGCAGCCTCAAGCTGTGTACGAATGTTCTGTCTGTATTCCTCAACGGAATCGAACTCTGTAGCATCCTTAATGAGCTCATCATCAATTTCAGGAAGTTCTTCATAGCTGATAGAGTGGAGCTTTGTCTTGAATACAGCTTCCTTGCCAGCGTAATCTGTCATCTGGTAATCCTCGGGGAAAGTTACAACAACGTCGAACTCATCGCCTACATTGTGACCGCAGATCTGATCCTCAAATCCGGGGATAAACTGACCGCTGCCAAGCTTAAGAGCGTGATTCTCACCCTTACCGCCATCAAATGCCTCATCTCCGAAGAAGCCTTCGAAATCGATAATAACTTCGTCGCCCATCTGAGCAGCTCTGTCATCAACAGATACAACGCGTGCATTCTTCTTTCTGATGAGGTCAATCTGCTTGTCGATATCTTCATCAGTAACAGCATTGACAGTTTTTGCAGCCTTTATTCCCTTATAATCGTTAAGCTCAATTTCAGGCTTTGTAACGCAAAGAACCTTGAGCTCAACGCCTGTTTCCTTGTCAATTGCAGTAACCTCAACATCAGGTCTATCAACCAGTGTGAGATTCTCCTGAGCAACAGCAGCGTCAATCTCAGGACCAAGGAGGCTATTGATAGCACCCTCGTAGAAAGCACCCTCACCGAAAGTCTTTTCAGCAAGCTTTCTTGAAACCTTGCCCTTTCTGAAGCCGTTAATCTGAATATTTTTCTTCTGACGCTGATATTCCTTTTCAACAGCAGCCTCAAAAGTTTCTGCATCAATGCTGATAATCAGCTCAGCAGTGTTTACATCGATTTTGTTTGATGATTTTAACATAATGATCCTCCATTAATATATATGTAGATGCGCTTTGTACATCTTAAAGAATACCTAATTATTATACCATATTTCAAATCATATTTCTACAATAATTCAAGACTTCTACCTATTACACAAATTAAAGCACCTTTTCTGGAATAAAATGTAAATAATCGCCCGAAATTAAATGAAAATTTATGTCATCATAGGTGTTTGTTACACACAATCCATGAGCAGAGTGCCCGTGAATATGTCCGTAATAACAATCCTTGATATTGTAGCGGTACAATATTTCAAGTATATCATAGTTGAAATTTGAAGCAAAAATCGGCGGATAATGCATAAACACCATTGGTTCAAGCCCTGCAGAAACAGCAGATTTTATAGAGGTTTCAAGGCGCTGTACTTCTCTGCGAAGCACCTTTTCATCCTGTACCTCTCCGGGCATATTAACCCAGCCGCGAGTACCACAGATACCATATTCACCGTAGGCATAATGATTATTGTGAAGTATTTTTATTGAATCCAAACCGTTTTCGGCAAAGAAGTCCTCCATTTTCTTCATGGTCATCCACCAGTAATCATGATTGCCTTTGAGTATGATTTTCTGTCCGGGCAGATTGTGAATGAACTGAAAATCAGGCAGTGCCTGCTGCATGGACATTCCCCATGAAATATCTCCCGCCAAAACCACCGTATCCTCAGCAGTAATGGTTTTAAGCCAATTTTCCTCGATTTTTTGCTGATAATCGTCCCAACCTGCAAATACCTCCATAGTCTTTGAAGGGTCGCAGAAGCACAAATGCAGGTCGCCAATAACATACAGGCTCATCAAAGACCAAGTACGTTAAGAACGTAGTTTTTCTGCTCTGTCTTGTCGATTACATCTGTGAAACGCTCAGGCTTGTTTTTCAGGTCAGCAAGAGCCGCGGGAACAGGGATATCTGAAAGTTCAGCAATTCTGTCAACCTTTGCATATTCGTCTATATCGGAAGTTCCGTTTTCCAGAGCCTCCAGAACAGCTGCAGAGAACTTGTATGGGCTTGCAGTTGATGCGATAACAGTCTTTGTCTCATCTCCTGTAGCAGCCTTGTAATCGTTGTATACCTTGACAGCAACAGCTGTGTGAGTATCGCAGGTATATGAATACTTCTCATAAATATCGTGAATTGTAGCCTTTGTCTGCTCATCGTCGCAGAATCCACCGAAGAATTCCTCTTTAAGCTTAGCCTTTACATCGTCAGAAACTTCGTATTTCCCCTCGGAAGCAAGCTTACCGAACCACTCGTTGATAACAGCGTCGTTTCTGTCTGTCATGAGATAAAGAAGTCTTTCAAGGTTGCTTGAAATAAGAATATCCATAGAGGGAGAAACTGTAGCGTAGAACTGACGGTTTCTGTCGTATACGCCTGTATTTATAAAATCTGTGAGAACGTTGTTCACATTTGAAGCACAGATAAGTTTATTTACAGGAACACCCATATGCTTTGCAAAATACGCTGCAAGGATATTTCCGAAGTTACCTGTAGGAACTACAATATTAATCTTTTCGCCCTCAGTAATTTCCTCGCTCTTTACAAGCTCAGCATAAGCTGAAACATAGTAAACAATCTGAGGTACAAGTCTGCCCCAGTTGATAGAATTTGCGCTGGAGAAAACCATATTTTTTGAATCAAGAGCAGCTTTTACATCGTTATCTGTAAAGATAGCCTTTACACCGTTCTGGCAGTCGTCGAAATTACCCTTAATTGCACATACGCCGACGTTTCCGCCCTCCTGTGTCTTCATCTGACGCTTCTGCATTAGGCTCACGCCGTCCTCTGGATAGAATACAAGAATTGATGTATTCTCAACATCCTTAAATCCCTCCAGAGCAGCCTTTCCTGTATCTCCCGATGTAGCAACAAGAATCACAATCTTCTTGTCGAGATTTACTTTTTTTGCAGAAGTTGTGAGGAAATATGGAAGAATCTGCAAAGCCATATCCTTGAATGCGCATGTTGGTCCATGCCAGAGTTCAAGCATATATGTACCGTCGAAAAGATGAGCTATTTCAGCAATGCTCTCTGTTTCGAAATTCTTTGTTGAATAGGCATTATCAGTACAGTAGTGGATTTCAGTCTCTGTGAAATCTGTCAGGAATTTGGAAAAAACAAAAGCTGCTCTGTCAGCGTATTTCATATCGCCTACAGCTTTGAGTTCCTCATCGGTAAGCTGTGGTATTGATTCAGGAACAAAAAGTCCGCCCTCAACGGAAATTCCCTGAATGATAGCCTCAGCGCTGTTTACCTTAACTCCGCTGTTTCTTGTACTGTTGTAAAACATAAAATCACCCTTTTAAAAAATGAATTTAAAGCCTGTTGTATCAAAGGCATTTTGTATATAATCAATGCTCAGCACCCTTCCCTCAGAGATAATTACCTGTGCGGTATCAAATCTCGGTTGAAGTTTGTTGGGATTTTTTGAGCAAAAATCACTTGCAGTTTTAATTATAAGCTCTCGCTTACGATAGTTCACGGCATCAAAACCGCTTACCATGCTGTCCGGCTTTCTGGATTTGACTTCCACGAAAGCAATGTAGTCCGAATTTACAGCAATTATGTCAATTTCTCCTCCGCGAATACGGTAATTGCGTTCAACAATTTCATATCCCTGCTTTATTAGATAAGAGCATACGAAATCTTCGCCTATATTGCCGATTTCAACGGTTTTCATCGCTTTCACCTAAAATCTTTTTCAGGAATGTTTTTCTGTGAACATCGCTTGCGCCATACTGTTTCAGCATATCGCAGTGAAGCTTTGTGCCATAGCCCTTATGCTGTTCAAAGCAGTACTGGGGGTATTTCTCAGCAATTCCTCTCATATATCGGTCACGAGCAACTTTGGCAAGCACAGAAGCCGCTGATATTGAAGCGGATTTAGCATCGCCCTTTATAACATTGTCGGCAGGACAGTCAAGTTCGGGCATGCGATTTCCGTCAATAAGTGCCATATCAGGCTTTATCCCAAGTCCCTCAACAGCGCGCTTCATAGCAAGCATGGTTGCCTGCAATATGTTCAACTCGTCAATTTCCGCAACGGAAGCTGTAGCAATGCAGTATGCATCTGCCTTTTCAATTATTTCATCAAAAAGCAGTTCACGGCGTTTTTCAGAGATTTTCTTGCTGTCGTTGAGATAATCTATCAGCACACTGTTATTGAGCACAACAGCGGCGGCATAAACATCACCTGCAAGAGGTCCTCGTCCAGCCTCGTCTACTCCGCATAATATGGGATATTCAGTACGAAGTTCGCTGTCAAAATCAAAAAGCTCCTTATGAAGTACAATTCTTGCCATATCAGTTCACCTCAGGCATTTCGAGGGTAATACGTCCAAGCTTGCCGCTTCTGAACTCGTCCAGAACGGTAATTGCGGCTCTCTCGGTATTGATTTCGCCGCCTGATATTACCATACCGCGTTTTTTTCCAACTTTTTCAAGGAGAGCAAGTCCGTCGTCGGAATCTTCAATTTCAATTTTGTAGCGCTCAACAAGTGACTGCGGATAACACTCCGCAAGATAGCTCAGCAGCTTCATCGCAAGAGTTTCAATATCAAGTATATCATCGCTTATAGCACCTGTAAAAGCAAGACGCACAGCGGCAGACTGGTCCTCAAACTTAGGCCACAGAACACCGGGCATATCAAGCAATTCTGTATTATCTTTAAGCTTAACCCACTGCTTTACTCGTGTAACTCCGGGACGGTCCTCAACCTTTGCACGCTTACTGCCTGCAAGACGATTTATAAGAGAACTTTTTCCCACGTTGGGTATTCCCAGTATCATGAGGCGGACAGGCGCACCCGTCATGCCATTTTTCTCGCGCTTATCCATAAGCTCTTTAAGCACAGTTGCTTTCAGAGTTGGCATAAGCTTATTTATGCCCTTTCCTGATTTGCAGTCAACAGCAAGGGCTGTTACATTTTCTTTTTTTAGATAATTAACCCATGCAGTTGTAGCGTTTGCATCTGCAAGGTCACATTTATTCAGCAGAACAATTCTCGGTTTTGACGCAGTCATTGTGTCAATTTCGGGATTGCGGCTGCTCATGGGAGTTCGCGCATCAATGATTTCCACAACAGCATCAACAAGCTTCAGATTGGCTGTAATCGCCCTTCTCGTCTTTGCCATATGTCCGGGAAACCATTGTATAGTTTTTATATCAATATTTTCCAAATTATCCTCCTGTTCAAGAGAAAAAAGCAAATTCGGGGTAAAATTTAAGAACGACCGTACCTGTAATATCCTCCACAGGAACGAATCCGACTTTTGCGGAACGGCTGTCAAGGGATACAGAACGATTATCTCCCATAATAAAAACATATCCTTCCGGAATGGTTACAGGATATTTTTCTGTAAATGAGCCGCTGTTGCCGTGAGTAAGTCCCAATTCTACATAATCCTCGTAGAGCCTTTCTCCGTCAACATAAACAATACCGGCGGCAAAATCAATATCTACAGTCTGCCCCGCAGTTGCAATTACCCTTTTTACAACAGTCATATCCAACCCGTCGTTTATGCTTAGATTATTGTTTTCATCGCAAGTTACGGAATGATTGAGATTGATTACAGCTATGTCACCGTTTTCAACACTTTTATCCATAAGGTTTACAAGTACACGATCACCGTCCATAAATGTATTCATCATTGATTCACCGCTGACGCTTACAGTACGTACAAGATAAGTGAAAACAAGACTCAGAACAAAAAATGTGATTATAAACTGCTCAATCAGTCCGACTGCACTTTTTAACAATTTTTTCAAAGCCAATTAACCCTTATGTGAGCCGATAAGAATATCGAATTCTTCAATAGGAGAATATTTTATAATAGCCTTACCGTAAATCTGGTCCTTTTTAACAAGTCCTACGCTTCTTGCACGGCTGTCTGTGGAATTATAACGATTATCACCCATTACAAAATAGTACCCCTCAGGAATTGTAATCGGATATTTATCTGTAAAAGCACCATTGTCTGCAGTAGAGTTGCTCTCAGCAATATATGGCTCATCAAGAAGCTCACCGTCAACATAAACCTGATTATCACGAATATCAATAGTCTGACCGCCAACAGCAATAACTCTCTTTATAATACACTTATTAATAGGTGTATCAAGCACAGGCTGTATAACTTCACCGTTTTCATCAAGGAGATAATTCTTGTCCTTATCAATTACAAGAATATCACCGTATTTGACATCAAAGAAAACAGTGTTCATAAACACCTTATCGTTATCTCCGTTCTTTTCACGTTCAGCTGTCAGATTTTTGTTAAGCGTCGGAACCATAGAACGTCCATCAATATTTACGGGATGAAGAATATAGGTGAATATCATTACAATTATAAATACAGTTATAAGAGTAGATTCAAGTATTTCTACAACATCCTTAAAAAAACTGCTCTTTTTCTTTCCGGCCTTTTCCGCATCAGCAGTATTTTCCTCGGTTACAGCCTCGGATACTGTTTCAGCACTATTCACTTCATTTTCATTTGTTTCTATAATTTCCTTATTCTCGTCCATTGCTGTACCTCTCAATCTGAACATTTCCGCATACAGTCAGAAATGTAATTATTATAGCAAAAAAGGGACATAAAGTCCCCTACGGATAGGAGCCGAACCGTCGGAACTCTCCGACGGCACCGGACTCAAACACAGTCTTATCGAATCTGCTCCTTAACCTTTGCAGCCTTACCAACTCTGTCTCTGAGGTAGTAGAGCTTAGCACGGCGAACCTTACCGTGTCTTACAACTTCCACCTTGTCAACTGCAGGTGCGTGAAGAGGGAAAACTCTTTCAATGCCGCAGCCGTGAGCAACACGTCTTACAGTGAAAGTTTCGCTGATACCGCCGTGCTTCTTAGCAATAACAGTACCCTCGAAAATCTGAATACGGCTCTTCTCGCCTTCCTGAATACGAACGTGAACCTTAACAGTATCACCTACGTTGAACTGGGGCGCATTTTCCTTCATGCTTGATCCGCTGATTAATTTGAGTGCATCCATTTTAAAATCCTCCTAAAATTTCCGAACATTCTTACCTCTCCCGAAAAAACCGTTTCAGCATAACGGAGATACAGGAATAAAATCATTGCCCTAAGGCACGCTTGTCATGTCACCGACACAACTTTCAAGGCAGCGGACTGCTCGATTTAATGTCTTTCGGCATTAACCCTCATCTGCAAAAAGCAGACGGATTACAAATGCTTTATAATTATACCATACTTTTTCAGAAATTGCAAGTGTTTTCAAGAAAATTTTTCATTATTTTCACATAAAATTCCTGTACGGCGTGTATTTGCCATATCAAAAGGAATTTTGCAGGATTTTCTCAACGCTTCAACAAAAAGTGTCGGATTATAATTTGTTTTTGTTCCCGCAGGGAGACGCATTTTCATTTTTACAGAATCGCCCACAGCTTCACAGCTGAGAACTTCCATATCTGGTTTCAGGTCAACTGTCTTAATACCCTTTTTCGTCTTTTTCTCAATGAGAATTTCAGGCGAAGTAAGGAGATTTTCAACAGCCTTGAAAAGTTCGTCTGTTTCCTCGCTTTTCAAATCGAATGTATATTCAGCCTTTGCAATCGCAGTAATTTTCTGTATCTGCGGCGCGATATCTACTACACGCATACCCTCGGGCATAACCTCGTTGAGCCTGTCCTTTATTGTATCAAGGGGCATATTGTCATCGGTAATATTGAAATCCATAATTTCACAGCTGCTTTCGAATCCAAGGGATAAAGCAAGGGCAAAGCTGTAATATGGGTGAGGATTGAATCCCTCGGTATACCATACGGGAAGCTTTGAACGGCGGAAAATTCTGAGCATACAGCGGTTCAAATCGAGATGTGAAATATATTTTGCACGCCCTGTTTTTTCAAATGTTGCACGAAGTCTTAACAAAAACATTCCCTCCCAACAGCTTTATTTACTCCGCATCCTGAACATTTCTGACGGCAGTGAGGAGTAGTTACAGATTTATGCGCAGTCTTGTTTTCGCGGATAAAAAACTCTTTTGATACCATATAATCAAGGTGGTCCCATGGCAGTATTTCGTCATATTCCGCTTTTCTGTTAGCGTAGTATGCAGGATTGATACCGCATTTTTCAAAGGCTTCAAGCCATACATCAAACTTGAAATGCTCGCTCCAGCTGTCAAATTTACAGCCCATTTTCCAAGCGGTATATACAACATTGCAGAGTCGTCTGTCGCCCTTTGCAAGAACAGCTTCAAGCTGACTAACGTCGGGGTCGTGGTAGCTTACCTTTATCTTTTTGGATTTTACGGAATCAAGGAGCAATTTCTGCTTTCTTTCGATTTCCTCACGGGTGTCCTGCGGCTCAAACTGGAAAGGAGTGAAAGGCTTTGGCACAAATGTGGCACAGCTTACGGAAATCTGCGGACTTCTGCCCTTGGGACGATTTTCAATGCTGTAGTACAGGTCGAGAATACGCTGTGCAAGGTCGGCAATACCGATTATATCCTCATCTGTTTCTGTAGGAAGTCCCATCATGAAGTAAAGCTTAACGCTGCTGTAACCGCCCTCAAAGGCAATTTTGCAGGTACTCATGATTTCTTCTTCTGTAACATTTTTGTTGATTACATCACGGAGACGCTGAGTTCCGCCCTCAGCGGCAAAAGTCAGACCACTTTTGCGGACTTTCTTGATTTTTTCAAGCAATTCCTCTGTGAAATTGTCCACACGGAGAGAGGGAAGTGAGAGATTGACACGCTCCCCTGCTGTGTAGTCGATAAGCTTTGTGAGCATTTCGTCAATCTGCGAATGGTCGCTTGTACTGAGTGAAGCAAGTGAAACCTCGTCATATCCCGTATTTTCGCAAAGGCACTTAGTTTCCTTATAAATTGTATCGGGAGACTTCTCTCTAAAAGGACGATATATAAATCCTGCCTGACAGAAACGGCAGCCACGAATACAGCCGCGGAGAACCTCAACAGATACACGGTCGTGAACTATTTCGGTAAAGGGAACAACAAAGTTTTCGGGATAGAAAACATTGTCGAAATCCTTGATAATACGCTTTGTAATCTTTTCGGGAGCATTTTCAGATACGGTCATTTTTTCAATTGTTCCGTCCTCTTTGTACTCAAAATTATAAAATCGCGGAACATAAATTCCCTCAATCTGTGCGGCTTTTTTGAGGAATTCAAGTCGATTCGCTCCCTGCTTTTTCATTTCATTGTACAAATCCATGAGTTCAAGGTTTACTTCCTCACCCTCACCCAGAATGAAGATATCAAAAAAATCCGCAAGGGGCTCTGGATTGCACACGCAAGGTCCGCCTGCAACAACAATCTGTGTAAGTTCCTCTGTTCTGTCCTTGGCAAAAACGGGTATACCTGCAAGGTCAAGCATATTCAGCACATTAGTGTATGAAAGCTCATATTGCATTGTGAATCCGATAAAATCAAATTCTTTTATGGGGTCAAGGGATTCAAGAGCATACAGCGGAATATCATTCTCACGCATTATTTTCTCAAAATCCACATCAGGAGCATAACAACGCTCACACCAGAAATTCTCCCTTGCATTTTTAAGGGAGTAAAGTATCTTCATACCGATATGCGACATACCGATATCGTATGTATCGGGAAAACAGAACGCAAAACGGACATCAACCTTTGATTTGTCCTTAATGATACTGCCCACCTCTCCGCCTATATAGCGTGAGGGTTTCTGAACTTCAAGAAGATGCTTTTCTATTTTTTCTTTAAGGTTCATTTCAAATTCTCCTCGCCGAAGCTGACAGGGAGAAAATCTGAAAGATTATGCACACCGTCAGCCAGTATTATTTTAAAATCCCTGCCGCAGAACTCGCTCATAACCTGCAAACAAGCACCGCAGGGAGTGCAGTTCTTTGAAAAATCGCCGTCAGAACTGCCGGCAACAGCAATAGCTGAAAAGTCTCTTGCTCCCTCTGAAACAGCCTTGAATATGGCTGTACGTTCTGCACAAATTGTCATAGAGTAAGATGCATTTTCCACATTGCAGCCTGTATAAATCTTTCCGTCGGCTGTAAGAAGTGCCGCACCAACATGAAAACCCGAATACTTGCAATAGGCATTTTCTGCGGCTTTAACAGCGGATTCAAAAAGCTTATTATACACTGCCCTTTCCCCCATTCTGCACTACCTTGCGCTTTTTTCCGTCAGGGGTCATAATATATGTATTGCTGAGACTTGCATTAAGGCTTCCGGTAACAGCGCGGCGGTATTCGTTGCGAAGCTCCGTCTGCTCAGCCTTTTCTTCATCAGTAAGTCCGATTTCACGGGACTTACGGGCAAGCTCGTTTATTCTGTCGATTTTCTTCTGTTCCATTATACTACTCCATTCAAAAAATCAGATATTCAATAACCGAATTTGACATGATAAATCCTTTTTCGGTCAGGGCAATTTTTTCGCCCTCGTATGTAACATATCCTGCCTTTAAAAGCGGCGGAAGCTTTTTTATCAGATAATCTTTGCGCTCAGAGAAATCATTTAAATCATATCCCTCTGCAAGTCTTAATCTCAACATTGCATATTCCTCAAAGCCACATGGGGATTCGTCAGTGATTTCCTCAATCTGCACAGGAGATTCAACAAATTCCTGTAAATCGGCAGATACAGCAAATCTTTTCCCCTTATAACAGGAATGTGCCGAAGGCCCTATACCGATATAGTCAAGGCATTTCCAATATCGGCAGTTATGGCGGCTTTCATATCCCTTTTTTGCAAAATTCGAAACCTCGTATTGCAAAAATCCATTTTCCCGAAGCCGATTAACCATAGTCATGTACAACTCAGCAGTTGTATCCTCGTCGGGTAAATTTCTGCGGATTTCATCGCAATCAAAGGCTGTCCCCTCCTCGATTTTGAGGATATAGGCAGAAATATGCTGTATGGGCAAATCTGCCATAGCATCAATTGAGCGTATCAGTGTTTCCGCAGTCTGATTGGGAATCGCCGCTATTAAATCGCATGAAATATTGTCAAAGCCTGCGGATTGCGCATCATATACAGCTTTTGCGGCGCGTTCAGCAGTGTGAGTACGTCCCAGAATTTTCAATTCGTCGTCGTTCATAGACTGAATCCCGATTGAAAGCCTGTTTATTCCCGATTCCCGAAGCATCTCCAGTCTTTCCGCCGTAAGCGTATTGGGATTGGCTTCAAGGGTTATTTCTGCATTTTCAGCCATATCGAAACTGTTTTTTATCTCAGACATAAACCGTGAAATATACTCCGCAGGAAGCAAAGAGGGAGTACCGCCGCCGAAATATGCTGTGTCCAGAACCGTTGATTTATCCGAATAATGATGTATATTCCGCAGTACCGCCTCGGCATAGCTTTCAGCGTGAGCCTTACTGTAACTCAGGGAATAAAAGTCACAATAACTGCATTTTTTCGCGCAAAAGGGTACATGGATATAAAGCCCAATACTCATTTTACCGCATCAACACGTATTGCAGGTTCAAGCTTAAAGAAAAACGCATTGACAAGCTTTGGCATAAAAATTTTCAGCAGTATCAGACCGATTACAATAGGAATTTCCCAGAATGCTATCCATTCATGTTCAGTTCCCCAAAAATCAGGGGCTTTCAGATAGACAACAACTATAAGTGCGAAGCATATTGCTGAAAAAATCGCATTGAATAAAGTTGCATTCTTGCCGTTTACGCATTTTTGTCCGCACTCTACGCATACCTTGCCGGGAGAATTAAGCTGTCCTGCAAACGCCTTTTTCCATGGAGTAAAGCTTTTTTTGCCGCAATGTGGACAATTGTATATATTTTTCATTTTATCTCCTTATCTTTCAGTATGTGCGGATATTATCCGCACACATTTTGAACAGAACATGATAGGCTCCGTTCTCTGAATTAATCAGATATTTTTTAATTTTGCCCGCTTTTTACGCTTTCTTGTTCTTGCGATGCCAAATATGCGGAAATGCTCCAATATAATCAGACCAACAAGGAATGTGCCGATAATCATACTAAACCACAGCCAGTTAATTTCATTGGATTTTGCTGCAATATACCACACAAGCCACACAATAACAACAGCCCAGACTATTGTTATTTCTCTAAGAGTCGTTCTTATTCTGCGGAATAAATTACGGATTTTCGCCTCTTTGTGCAGACTATTCTCAGTGATTGCCGATATTATGCACAGTATAAACCATACTGCCGCCAACGCAAAAGCTATATAGTAAAATAACATACTCAATTCCTCACGTATCGAGTTTCAGAACGCTCATAAACGCCTCCTGAGGCACTTCTACTGTACCCAGCTGACGCATACGCTTCTTACCCTCTTTCTGCTTCTCCAGAAGCTTCTTCTTACGTGTGATATCGCCGCCGTAACACTTAGCAAGTCCGTCCTTACGCATTGCCTTAACCGTTTCACGAGCGATAATTTTACCGCCGATAGCCGCCTGTATAGGCACTTCAAAGAGCTGACGAGGAATATTCTCTTTCAGCTTTTCAGCAATTTTACGTGCTCTGCCGTATGCCTTGTCCGTATGGATAATAAAGGAAAGTGCGTCAACGATATCGCCGTTTAAGAGGATATCAAGCTTTACAAGCTTAGAGGGTACATATCCCATCATTTCATAGTCAAAGCTTGCATAGCCTTTGGTACGAGATTTCAGAACATCAAAGAAATCGTATACAATTTCATTCAGCGGCAGTTCATAGTGAAGCTCAACACGGGTATCATCAAGATATTTCATATCCTTGAAAATTCCGCGTCTGTCCTGACAAAGCTCCATGATATTTCCCACATAGTCTGAGGGTGAAAGGATACTCGCCTTAACCATAGGCTCTTCCGCCGTCTGTATGAGGGCAGGGTCAGGGTAGTTTGTGGGATTGTCGATATATACCACTTCGCCGCTTGTCATTGTTACCTTATATATAACAGAGGGCGCAGTAGTGATTAAGTCAAGATTGTACTCACGCTCAAGACGTTCCTGTATGATTTCCATGTGAAGAAGTCCAAGGAATCCGCAGCGGAAGCCGAATCCAAGAGCAATCGAAGTTTCAGGCTCAAAGGAAAGTGAAGCGTCGTTGAGCTGCAATTTTTCGAGAGCCTCACGCAAATCACCGTATTTCGCACCGTCAGCAGGATAAATACCTGAGAATACCATGGGATTAACCTTTCTGTAGCCAGGAAGTGCTTCATCACAGGGATTATCGTTATTTGTAACAGTATCACCCACCTGCGTATCTCCGATACTCTTGATAGATGCTGAAATATAGCCAACTTCGCCAGCTTCAAGTGAACCGTTGTTTACAAGAGTTGTGGCATCCATAAAGCCTGCTTCAACAACAGTGAAAACAGCGCCTGTAGCCATAAGTCGTATATTATCGCCGACTTTTACACGTCCCTCTTTAACGCGGACGTATATTATAACTCCTTTATAGGAATCGTAATAGCTGTCAAAAATCAGAGCTTTCAGCGGCTTTTCGGTATCGCCGGTTGGTGCAGGGATATCCGTAACAATACGTTCCAGAACTTCCTCAATATTTGTACCCATTTTAGCGGAAATTCTTGGAGCGTCCATAGCAGGAATACCGATGACATTTTCCACTTCATTGCAGACACGCTCAGGGTCAGCGGAGGGCAGGTCAATTTTGTTTACAATAGGCACAACTTCAAGGTCGTGTTCGATTGCAAGATAGGTATTTGCAAGGGTCTGCGCTTCAATTCCCTGTGAAGCGTCAACAACGAGAATTGCACCCTCACATGCCGCAAGGGAACGTGAAACCTCATAATTGAAGTCAACGTGACCGGGAGTGTCAATGAGGTTGAAAATATAATCCTCGCCGTCCTGAGCCTTGTATTTCATACGTACAGCACGAGCTTTTATAGTAATACCTCGCTCACGCTCAATATCCATGTTATCAAGAAGCTGCTCCTCCATATCGCGAATAGCAACAGTTTCCGTCTTTTCAAGAATACGGTCAGCAAGGGTTGACTTACCGTGGTCTATATGTGCAACAATACAGAAATTTCTGATTTTATCATTAGCCAATGGTGATTCCTCCGTTTTAGCATATTTGTACATTTTATATTATACCGTAAAATCACCATGATGTCAAGTTTTTTCGCAATACAGTAAACCATAGTTATCATAAATCGGGATTCCAAAGGACTAAGTTCTTTGACGGAGTCCAGAGGCAGCGTCTCTGGCAGGGTATGGGACAGCGTCCCATGCAGAGCAAAGCTCTGCGATGCGTTCAAGCGCTCTGTAAGGGGTTGCCCGAACGTGAGGCAGCATGCTGTTTGAACGTGAGGCAGGATGCTGTTTGAACGTGAGGGTATATCGCACTTGGATTTGACTGCGATTGAATTGAAAAGAGGGGACGCTCTGCAAGAGAGAGCGTCCCCTAAATAATACATTATTTCGACTTTTCAACACACCACACAACTTGTATGTTGTATTGTCTTATTCATGGAAGAAGTACGGGAGACAATCGTATACGTAATGCCTTACATAGCCCCACCAGTGAGTGAGTGCAGGCGCTACCATGTAGTAGAAATTACCCTGCGAGAAGTCAGATGTATATACAAACTGAGAATACTTCTTCATTGCTTCAATCTGAGGTGTAACATTTGGATATGCGATATCGTCGCTTCCAGTTGCACACATAATGAAATATTCATTCTTTTCAAGTCCTGACTTGTCAATAGCATCTGCAATGGAACGTGCCTTGTCGTCTCCGGAATTGCCTGACCAGTGGTCACCGCTGAGAGGCATATAATATCCAACAATATCAAGGCAATTCTGCATTACTGCCCATGTTGAAACCGCTCCCATTGAGAAGCCTCCATATGCTCTGTGCATTCTTGAAGCTGCAATATCTTCTGCTGATGTTGATTCCGCATATGTGGAATACTTACCCTCAACGAAAGGTACTACGCTCTGACGGAACTCATTGTAGAAATTCTGTGCTGTACAATTTCCACCGTTGAATGTAGGCGTAACAATAATCATTGGTTCAAGCTCGCCGTTCTGAATCATATGGTCAAGAATATTGCCAAGCTTTGCATCCTTGTCATAGAAAATCGTATCTTCATTTTCGCCGCCGCCGTGCATGAGATAGAAGATATTGTACTTCTTACTCTCATCGTAGCCATACGGGAGATACACATTAAGGCTCTTCTGACCATTGATACCTGTATATGTTTCTTTGATTATCTTACCCTGTTCATTTGCAGGTTTGTTAATATAATCATCAGGTGCAGCCTTATACTGAAGATTTGCATTATAATCAAAAGGTGTTTTTTCGGGTACTACAGGCTCACCCTGAGGAAATTCATCAATCTCACCCAACGCAAACTGACTGATAAGCACAAGGTCGTTCACGGCAATTTCTCCGTTATTGTCCGCATCAGCATTCAATGAGGCTTTACCCTTTGCAAATCCGTTTATAAATCCCAATCTTGCAGCAATAACATCGAAAACGTCAACTACGCCGTCGCAGTCAACATCTCCGCGAACAAGAAAACTGTTTTGACCTGCACCTGAAATTTCCGTGCCCTTAGGAGCAGCAACCGCATCATCAATATAAAAATCACTTGTACCGCTGTCGGTTTCAACATAAATGTGCAAATCAGAAGAACCTGCGGGTATCATATAATTTGTATTTGAAAGCTGAATCCATTCTCCGCTGAACGCTGAACCACTTGCAATTTTTTCATAGTAGGTCTCGCCGTCTGAGCCATTGTACTGGAGCGTAAAATGGAATTGAGTCATTTTGTTTCCGGTGGGACACATAACATTAACACTTAATGCGTACCCTTGTCCCGGAACAAAGACATCAGTGCTGACAGCCTTTGAAGCACCGTTCCACTCAGCTTCACGACCTGACACGAACAGTGCCTTACTGCCCTCATACTTCGCGTCTGTACTTACTGAAACAGTTGCAGATCCACGACCTGCCCAGTCGCCCTCTCCGCTTTCAAAGGAATCTCTGAAAAGCTCTGTATCAGCCGCCGATATGCCCAGAGGCGTAAATGCGCTTACACACATCGCTGCAGCTGAAACAAATGCCATTGCAGATTTAAATATTTTCTTCATAAAAAATTCCCCTTTTTTTATAAATTTATGTCTATATTATTATTTTATCAAATTCCCATTAATATGTCAAGAGAAATTTGAACATTTAGTGGACAAAATGAATATGTTTTTTTAATATCTCTTTAATAAATCGAATATTTTATCATTGACAACACCGCACAAATCATTTGATAGTTTTCACACAATATAATATTTTAAAAAATTTAATCATGCGATATTTTTTGTCGAATTCGATTCAATTTTCAAACTTTCTTTGAAAATCTATTGACTTTACTGATTCTATGTGGTAAAATTTCTTAAACACTTTTTTTGAATTTTTTTATATGGTTCATCTGAAATACGCTTGATAGTCAGAAACTGCGCAATATAGCTGAAATCTCACAATCAAACGCAACTGTACCTGCTATCTTCTGATTTAATAGTCCAAATATCTATGTAGAATTATATAAGACAGCGCAGCATAAGCTCTTTATGGTATTTCTTTAAGATTTTACATAAATTTTACATATTTCTTATTTCAGATTTAACAATTACATGATAGAATTGTAATGAAAAATTCAAGGTGTTGTAAAAGCTATTGCTCATCGATATAGCATATCCCCTGCTTAAACTAATTTGTACTCCGATTCAGATGAACGGAGAAACAAAAATCTTTAAAAACAGGATGAAGTATATGGAAAAACCGACTTTAAAAGCGCTGATTTGCAGTGGCTCCGCTGAATTCGGAGTAAAACTTGCATCACACCTCAGCCAGAAAGATATCTATGCATATACACGCAAAAATGAAGAAAGCATTATCATCAACGCTATTATATCAGATTCTCCTGAACTGGTAATAACTGATCTTGCTCTCGAAAATTCAGACGCTGTTCAGCTTATGTCGAAACTGCGCAAATCTGTCAGGGAGATGCCGCAATTTATTGTACTTTGCGAAATCCACAACAGTTATATAGATAAACAGCTTCGTGACTGCGGTGCCGCTTTTACGATTTCAAAGCCATGTGACTACATTGATATTTACAATGCTGTTAAATCAACTATAATCAAACATTACTCTCAAAACTGCGACGACGCTGAGCTTGTAGTAACAAATCTTATACGCAGCCTCGGAATTCCCGCCCATATAAAAGGTTACAGATATTTGCGTACAGCAATTCTTGAAAGTGCGGAAAATCCTATATATCTTGACAATATGACAAAAATGCTTTATCCGCGGGTAGCCGAAATCTATCAGACTACTCCTGAAAGAGTTGAGAGAGCTATCAGACACTCTATTGAGGCGGCATGGAACAGAAACAACAAAGAGGCCATGAGCGAGTTTTTCGGATGCAGTGTAGAAAATTTTCCCGCCCGTCCCACAAACTCTGAGTTTATTGCTCTTGCAACCGATAAGCTTGAGCTTCATATGAAAAAGCTCAAAAGAAAAATACAAAAAGAACTCGTTGAAACTATTAAAAGCAACGATACAGAATTTGAAGCTGAAGTGCAGTAATATTAGTATCAAATCCGTCTGAAAATAAACCAGGCGGATTTATATGTCTTCTTTTATTTTATAAATTAGTATTATGTTGATTCTTGTCAAATTTACTGTATAGGCAACGGTTTATTTCTGAAAAGTACGTGAAAACTATTTACAAAAGCGCTCTTGTATGATATAATATCAGTATGTAATATCCCTTTTCCTTTGTAATGCAAATTGCGGGGGCGTAAAGGTTTCGACGGGGATCTTGAAGTGCGATAAGCGAGCGGAGCTGCGGTGTAATCTCCTTAAACTGCGCCACGTTTAAATATAAACGCTAGAAATAACATTACAGTTACTAGAAATAGTGCACTGGTAGCAGCTTAAGTCTGCTTCTGTCCTGTGATTGATTACCGTGGCTTTCACATGGGCATCGACTAACGGTGAACGATCCTGCGGAGTGTCCGTTCCGCTTGATTGTATTCGGACTACCTGAACTTTCAGCCTGTTTGTCGGCGGTCTGTTCGGGGAATTATAATAGATAAACTACGCTCGTAGAAAGTTGCATGAATGGATTTTCGGACAGGGGTTCAATTCCCCTCGCCTCCACCAATTTTACTCACGTTTTTGTCCCTTGGGATGAAAGCGTGAATTTTTTTGCGCGAAAATCGCGCCAGTATCATATGTACATCGCAAGGCTCACTGTCATCAGTGAGTCTTGCGTCGTTCCCCTTGAGACTGCCGGGAACGTTATGGAGCTCTATGCGGACGTAGTCATCATAAACGACCACTCGCTTTACATAGAGATTTATGAGCTGTCTTCGCTGCGGCAGTGTGCCATCGAGAAACATCTGCTGTGCTCTGCGGTAGGCAGCGACAACCTTGGCAGGATCTACGCTCTTACAGCCACTTGACTGCTCGTGAGCTTCTATTTTCTCGCCTACCTGTGCAAGCTCCTGTTCAAGCCTGTCAAGCGTTGTCAGAAGCGATGGACTGCCCGACTGGGTGATTACCGAGATGATGTTGTCAATCTTCGTCTGAATGCCCTGACGCTGTTCCTTCAGCGTGTTCAGCACCGAATCGGACTGCTGATTCAGCATGGCGAGTGAATCCTCATACCCTGCAAGGATCAGAGGAATTCTATCCTCAGAGAAGATGATTTCACTGATCTGCTGTACCACAAATTGCTCCAGATAGTTGCGGTTCACATCCTTTGCATTGCAGTGAAGCTCTCCACGCTTGCTTTTACCTCCGCACTTGTAGGTGACGTGCTTACGCTTGTTTCTGCCTGAGTGCATACAGTTTCCTGTGAAGGCACTGCCGCAGTATCCGCACACCACCTTGCCTGTCAGCAGATAGGTTTCCTTTGCTCTGCGGCTGGTCGCTCTCTGACTGCGGCTCTTGATGATACCGCTGACCTTGAAGAATACATCGTCGTCAACAATCCTGGGCATGCCTCCCTCGATGCGTATCATCTCTCCGTCGGGCTTGCTCTTGTGATGATTACGAGTACCCATAGGCGTTTTGGCGGCGGCTCTGTTGAAGATGAATACTCCACGGTATTTTTCATTGCGGAGCATCTCGGTGATGCTGTTCTTCACAAAGGGCTTGCCTGCCTTGTTTCGATATCCTAAGTAGTTCAGCTTGTCAATGATTTCCGCATAGCCAAGGCCGTCACATACTCCCTGAAAAATCATTCTCACGGCTTCTGCTTCCTTTTCTTCAATTTCAAAGCGGTAGGTTTCCTTGTTGACTTTGAAGCCATACGGCACATGACCTCCTGTGTAACGGCATTGCCTTGCACTCTCCTTCATGCCTTTCATAACCTCACGACCAAGGTTTTTGGAGTAGTATTCGCTCATACCCTCAAGGACGGATTCCAGAATAATGCTTTCGGGTGAGTCATCCAGATTTTCAAGGACGCTCATAAGAGTGACATTATTTTTGCGAAGCTCACGCTTATAATAAGCTGAGTCGTAGCGGTTTCTGGAGAATCGGTCCAGCTTGTGCACAAGGACAATGTCGAAATGTCCTTCCTTTGATGTGCTGATCATATTGAGAAATTCGGGACGGTCATCGGTTGTCGCCGAGCGTGCACGATCGCAGAATTCCTCCACGATCGCAACTCCGTTACGGGCACAGTATTCACGCATGGCCCGGAGCTGTGCTTCTATGGATTCCTCACGCTGATTATCGGAAGAAAATCTTGCGTAAAGTGCGGCACGAGGAACTCGTCCTCTGCTTTTGATTCGTTCTATTGCTGTCATTTGCATTCCTCCTTCATTGTGCTGCAGAGCATTTCAAAGAAAACGTGGTTGGTGATTGTTTCGCCTGTGCAGTCCTTGGATTTTGATTTCACCTTGTACGGCTTCTTCTCAAAGGACTTACGCAGTTCCTTCTTTTCGATTTCAATAATAGTCATCTGCTCACCTCAATTTTACTCTTTTTTCATGAAAATGGAATCATCAAACTCAATGACAATTTGTCGCCGAGTTTGTGTATGACCAATAAATACGGTTATTCTCTCGGCATTTCTTCTCCCCTGATTGCTTTCTGCATTTCTTTTTTCAGAAGAAGCTCGGTATATTTCTTGTGATTTTCAATCGTAAGTCTTGATGCAATTGCATCGCCCAGCTGCTTGTCCTGTTCGTTCTTGATATTTTTTACAGTGTTATTCATATCGTTATCCTCCTGAGATTTATGCTGATGTCAGCCGAACTGACATCAGCTTTTATTTTTGGGGGTAGGGCGTACTTCACGCCCCGCCGCTTGATTTGAATTTGGATTACCTGTAACCGCCGCCCTGAATCGGGGCAGTGGTTTTCTCTTCGATAGGCTCGTGTTTCACGATCCCATCGCTTTTGTTGAATTGCCTACGCTGTGTGTTCTCTGTAAAGGCAGCCCTGAATCAGGGCATCCTTTGCTTACACCCCGACTATTTGCTTTGTCATGCCTGCGTCGTATTTCACGACACAGTCTCTTTTTTATGACGGGATGTTTCGTCCCGTCACGGTGAACGAATCGTTCACCGTCATACCACCTGCACCGAAGCAGTGCGGGTGGATTATTATTTTCATCAGACCCCCTAGCGTTTCACGAGGTAGTCTGACTGAACATTTCGTTCGGCCAGCTTTAGCAAGGGGGCGGTGAAACAACTCCTCCTGCATGATATCTCGACTACCAAAACGGTACCTGAGTCGGTGATTTGCCGAGTCAGATATTTTTTGAAATAAGGCTATCGTGAAACACGATACCCTTTTGCCCACGTCACGAATCGTTATGGAGGCACATTATAAGGCAGGAACACTTCGTTACGTCCTTTGTAAGGGGTGCGTGAAACACGCATACCATTCATTTATTATGCTTCATACATCCAGCTGTCGTCGGGCAGCGGAGTTCCCTGTGGTTCAGGTCTTTCGAGATTTTTCTCTGCAATCCCAAAGTTATCACGCTGTATCAGCTCCTCCAGATTCAGCTTTCCCTTAGTCCGACGAACATTCCGAACAGCCTCTTTTCGATACTCTTTCAGAACCTTTTCAGGAATGTCGGTCAGATTTGAAAGTATCATGATAATCATTTCAACCTCCACTGCATATCGGAACAGACCTTTTGATATTTTTGTAAAGCCCTTATCCGATGCTTCGGCAATGCACTCTGCAAGCTCAGGAACAAGAAGATTCTGTTTATCCTTAAGCTCACGGCTTGCAAGAAAAAGTCTGAGTGCATTTTCAATCAAAGCCGATCTGTTCTCAGCTTTTCCGCTTTTGATATAGGCATCGCACTCTTGCAAAAGTGAATTTGAAATACAGATACCTGTCCTGATTTTTTGATCCAACCGCATCACCCTTTCTGATAGGCTATCGCTTTTTCAAAACTGATTGTGCCATTGATTCTGCGGACTTCATCCACACACATCGCCCGAAGCTTGTCAATTACTTCGTCATCGACATCATTTGACGCAGCTGTTAAGTGCGTAACTGCTCCAAGCTCCACAGCAACTTTGAAGAGCAATCGTGCAAGTCTTTGCTCTGTTCCGGCTATCTCAGCCTTGACCATTCCGTTCAACACAGGTGCAAGATATCCTATTGCTTCACCTGTGTTTACATCAAGATGCCCGCAGTAAAAGCGGATTGCATCCTCAACAAATTCACTTTGTGAACGGCAAGGTGTATCTTTCATGTGAGATTCCACAAGCTTTTTGGTCTTGGGATACAGCCAGAATGCATATTTTTCCTTGTTCTCCATGTTTCCTCTCTTTCTGTCGTAACACCTCACGACTTGCTTGTTTTTCCGTATTTTTCGTGCTTACGGGAGATTGTAACACCATAATCGTAACACCTGCCGGTTTTACGACCCTGTTTGCGAACTTCCCGAATTGTCCGTATCTTCGGCGAGCTTTGCTCGTCGATGTGATTGCGTCGGAGGGCTACAACCCCGACGTTTTAACCTGCAACATCGTAACTACTCAGATTCAGACCGCTTTCGTGGGACTGCTCGTACTCTCAATTGAGACAGCTAACCATTCTTGCGATTTCTACCCGTTTCACTCCGATAGTTATCGGGCTTCGTGGCTCTCTGTTTATTCATTGGACGTGGGATACCCTGAACAGTTTGCAGACCGTTCAACCCCGACAGTTATCTTATGATTTGCCACCATTTCTGCCAAGTCCGTTTTTGACTGCCATTCTGCGGTGCTTTTCCCGCAAATCATTGCTCATTGGTACTCTCGGACTGATTGTCAGAAGTGTTTTGGGAAAGCTGAATGTGAATCCTCCGAACTTATCTTCCGAAACTATCTGATACAGATTCGGATGACTTTCACAACGTTTTTTCAGTTTGTGAATCAGCTTCTGATTGTATGTGTAGACTTCGCAATCAGTTTCCGCTTCATTGAATGTGATAATCGTTTCTCTTTCGAAATTTGTCAGCATAGAAACTCCTTTCATTATCAGCAGAGAAGAAAAGAACGCCTTAACATTGATTAGCATTTCTTTTCAAAAACTAATTGGCTTATATTCTTCTTTCTGCATTAATAAATAACATTCATGTGTTAGCTTCTATTAGTCTTATTTGTATCCGTTTTACGATACAACCCTGTGTCATCACAACACCACCCATGTGCAAATTCATAAGTGTTGCATCTCTGCTTGTGGTTGTAATAGTTATGCTGCACTTTCAAAATATGCTTTTCCTGCAATGTCTTTACAGCCTTTGCAACAGAGCTTCGTGCTATATGACACTCGTTTGCGATCTTACTGTAACTCGGAAAGCATTTGCCTGTGACGCTGTTTCTGGATTTTAGCAGAAAGCACAGTACATAAAATTCTATCGGTGTAAGATTTAAATCGAACACATGATTCGGAACTTTGAAATATTTCATTAATACCTCCTTGTGTTTTTATATACTTTCTTTGTGTCAAAAGACACGCCACCCCATCCGGGTGACTTCACTGCTGCTACACGCAGCAGCACTTTCCTTCAAACCGAAGGTGCCGGAAATTCTCTGACAGGATTGCTCCTGCCCCCGCCGGCAAAAGGAACAACTTCGGCTGATTGGCGTCCTTACCAATCACATAGATCTGGGCCTCTTGGACTACAAAATCCAAGCCGCTATTTACGGAAGTACCTTACCCCAACTTTCATTGCCTTACAAAGCTGGCTCTGCTTTGCTGATCTTCGCATATTTTCTCGCTCGCTCTTTCGAGGTCTTGGCGTATGGAGATCTCAGCTGACGGAAGTTCATCCATCATCGGAGTACGACGTACCGAAGTGTTGATGTTCAATTTTCAAGGTTCTCAGAAGGGCTTTTTATTTGCCCCTCTATATTTCTCTGGTAACTTTTTGGGGAATTCACAACTAATTTTTTTTGCTTTTTCTGAAAACTTTGTAGCCTTGCACAAATTCCGAGTTATCTTTTATGCTTTTTGCTATGCACGATTATCACCTCCTGCTCTATAGGGACTGGGAGAAGTACTTTGAGAAGGGTGAAAAATTACCCTCTATATTTCTCTAGTAACTTTTTGAGGAATTGTCAGGGATAAATTTTTGTTCTTCTGGAAATTTTGTATCCTTGCACAAATTTTAATTTTACTTTAATACATTTTGACGAACATTTTTCAGCCTTCATTTATTAGCCGACGAAACCGAGCATTTTACAAGTGCGAGAGAAAAGTTTGTAGCCTTGCACAAATCATGCTATTGTTTCTTGTATGCTTTGATGTTTTCTTCACCCTCTAATACTCTATAGGCAGAAAAAATTCCATTTCACAAAAACAAATTTTTCAAAACAGAAAACTTCGTAGCACTGCACAGAACTCAAATTCATTTTTTATGCAGATTGTTGTTCATAAAATCTTCTATTCTATAGGGACTGGGAGAAGGGGTTTCACCACCCTCTTTCAAAATATTTTTCAGAAAACAAAAAGAGCTCCTTTCCTCGCCAAGCGAAAAAGAAGCTCTCATCATCGTACGAAACAATCGGGCAAATAAAAAAGCCGACGAATCAAACAGACGCAATTATCCTGTAAGGATTGAACATAAAAATGTTCACGTCATAGTCTGGTTTCGTACGGCGCTTGGTAGCTCAGCCATAGCGACTGTCTCCGCTTGCTCGATTAGAAATCGTTATATTCAATTAAAATCAGGATTCCTCCTGTAACTTTATTCTAACACAGTGCACGTTCAATGTCAAGAACAAATTTTCGATTTTAATAAATTTCAGTCACTTGCACAAATCCAAAAGAATGTTTGTTCGTTTATTATCAGAGTGTACAAAAACCTCCACAAGTTTTCAGCTTGTGGAGGTTTTGTTCAAAGTATAAGTTATCTCAATAATCCACCGTGGAAATAACATTCGTATACCTTGGTGTCATTGCAGTAGATTTCTTCAGAGCCTTGAAACCAGGTGAAGTCACCCGACACCTTGGACTTGTATGTGTACTCGCCCGATTGATAGTATTCAGGGCCACGATATGGCATATTGAAGTCTGCCTTCTTAAGAGCTTCTTTCAGAAAATTCCCACTGAAGCGTTCCCCGAGAACCCTGCCCATATAATTCATAGCATACACAGCCTTGCCGTCTTTCCAGATAGCTTCTTCGCCTGCAAACTGCTCACCACCAACATATGTATCAAGATAAACATAGTTGCCCTTTTCATATCTGAAATCGTGTGAGTCAAGCCTTGTGGAATCAACCTCATTCATAAATGAAGCGTAGGTGTTGACATTTGCCTCAAGACGAAATGCGATAATCTCATCTGTGTTGTTGTCGGTTGATATGGGTCTTACTGTGCATTCCTGTTCCTTGACAAGATAATCAACAGTCACATTCAGCAGATTGCTGATTTGAATCAAATTCGCAATGTCAGGGTAGGTCTGTCCCGCTTCCCACTTGGCAACTGCTTGCCTTGAAACGTGAAGTCTCTCTGCGAATTCCTCTTGAGTAAAGCCTTTGCTTTTTCTTAAAAGCTGTAATTTCTCAGGAAAAATCATCTAAAATCACCTCTGCATAAATAGTAACACATAAAAGCACAGACCACAATAACCCTCAGGTTGCAGTTTCGCTACTTGTGATATACAAAACTGATTTTATTATATCATATGTGAGTTTAGCATTCAATAAAAGCGACAAAAAAACTCCACAAGTTTTGAGCTTGTGGAGGAAAAATCATATTTCGATGGTGTCACCGTTTGCCTGTGCTTTCTGTACCGCCAGAACTGTGTGCTTAACGAGCATCAGTTCCAATGCTGTACGTGTATCCTTTGTTTCTTTTCCTTTCGTCATAAGCTCTGCTAAAGCGTTGCCCATGATGTTGTACTTCTCTCCGTGATATAATTCCTCAATCGTGATCCGTGCCATATGACCACCTCCCTGCAGTACAACACTATACCACAAGCTTTTGAAGAAGTTGTGGAAAAAAGTATATTAAAATCAATTTCTTGTTAAATCAACATTTCTTTTCGTTTGAATTAACGATATAAATATCCTATATCCGACTTTTGTTATTGCATTTTGACAAATTATGTGATATAATAAATAATGAGTTATTATATGTCTTTGAACTTGTTTTTTGAAAAAGCATTTTCTCGGAATTTGTATCAACTGAAATCTAAGTTCATTCGACAATGATAAGAGTTAAAAGAACTCTGTAAATAAACAAAGGAGTAATCAAAATGGCTATCAGTAAAAAACTTGAAATCATATATCATAATGGACAACCTGATGGCATTCGTTCTATAAGGAGACATCTTTCGACAATGACTACATATGTCGTTCCACGTACTTTGCTTTCTGAAGCTAAAAAACTCTCAGGCATTAATCGTCCTGGCATATATTATTTGATAAGTGAAAATGATGACAATAAAATTGCACAGATTTATGTCGGACAGACACGCAACGGGGTAGCAAGACTTGATGACCATAATCGTTCAAAAGATTTCTGGAATAAAGCAATTATGTTCTTAGCTGATAATAAGACATTCTCGCTTGATATGATAAGCGGCCTTGAAGCTTATGCGATTTCAAAAACGCATGAATCAAATCGTTACAAAGTTGAAAATACAGTTAATCCTAAATACGATATTGATGAATATGACCTTCCGTTAATCGAAGAGGTATACGAAGAAATTAAGTTCATTATGGCCACGCAAGGCTACAAGATGGAAAATGCTAAAGAAACTCTAAGTGAAGCAAGCAAGTTACATACCACTCGTAATGGTATAACAGCTTTTGGTGTTTATGATGGTGAATGTTTTGAAGTTCTCGAAGGCTCACAGATAGATATGTCACGAAAAGGACGTTCGACTATTGTCGATCAACAGCGCGAATCTGCAATTAAAAACGGTGATATCATTTTAAAAAACGGAAAATATTACTTAACTATCTCTATGTCATTTACGTCACCCAGTTCTGCTTCTTGCTTTGTATTAGGCGGTTCAACAAATGGATGGGTCGAATGGAAAGATAACGATGGAAAAAGTCTCGATGAGATTTATAGGAAAAGCACAAAATAAAAGGCGTTATTATTTTTGTAGGGAGGATAGATTATGAAATCCAATTTCGATTTTCTTGAACAATATTGGCCTGCTCTTGCACAGATAAGTAAAGTAGCAGAGAACTATCTGTATTCAGATCCCAATGCTTGCATATATAAGCTTGGTATGTTTTCTGAACGTCTTGTTCAGGAAATGATAGTGTTTGAAAAGATTTTGGATCCTAAAAATGATAATACACAGGCAAATCGTATCCGACTTTTGAAACGAGCTGGCTTGCTCCCTACTGATATTGACAATACTCTTTATGTGTTGCGCAAAACACGTAATGACGCTGTTCATGCAGGTGCGGATTCTTTAGATGATGCAAAAATGCTTCTTTCTATGGCATATAATCTGGCTGTATGGTTTATGCAAACATATGGAGACTGGAAATACAATGCCGAACCTTTTGTTCTTCCAGAAGAAAATAAACAGTCAGATATAGAGGCTATACTTGATGAACAGGAAAAGAAAATAGCTGAGCTTACACAAAAACTTGAAGAAGTTAAGACGGCAGCTTCCGGTACAACTCAAAAGGAACGTGCAAAGCGTGCTGAATCTGTTTCTGCTATGATGGAGTGGAATGAAGCTCAGACTCGTTGTCTCATAGATGAACAGCTGCGCAAAGCAGGATGGGAAGCTGATACAAATAATTTGTGTTATAACAAGGGAACTCGACCTGTTAAGGGGAGAAATATTGTTATAAGCGAATGGCCTACTAATTCTGCTTTTTATCAGAATGGATATGCTGATTATGCATTCTTTATTGGCGAAAAGCTTGTGGCTGTAATGGATGCTAAGAGAATGTCTGAAGATGTAGCATCTACTATCGACGTTCAGGTTAAGGATTATGCAACTCATATTAAGTCTGAACATATAAAATATACTGTTGGAACTTGGGGTAATTATCAGGTTCCGTTCCTGTTTGCATCTAACGGACGAGCTTTTCTTGAACAGCTTCGCAATAAATCAGGAATATGGTTCTTAGACGCAAGAAATCCTGCAAACCAGTCATATCCTATCAGAAATTGGTTTAGCCCTACAGATATCGAAGAAAAAATGAATCAGGATATTGATAACGCAAATCAAGCTTTAGAAAATGCTGATGATTCCTTTATGGAAGATAGCACAGGACTTAATCTTCGTGACTATCAGATAAAAGCTATCAATAAGGCTACTGAAGTTATTGTAAATGGCGAAAAGACTGCTTTGCTTGCAATGGCAACAGGTACAGGTAAAACTCGTACTGTTCTTGGCCTTATCTACAAAATGCTTGAATCAAAGAGATTCAGACGTATTTTATTCCTTGTTGACCGTGTTTCTCTCGGCGAACAGGCAATGGATACATTCAAGGATGTAAAGCTTAAAGAACTTATGACTTTGAATGAAATCTATGAGATAAAAGATATTGATGATAATGAGATAAACCTTGAAACAAAAGTAAGCATTTCTACTGTTCAGGGTTTATTAAAACGTACCATTCTTTCGGATAAGCCTGATTTAATGCCAGGCGCCTTTGACCTTATCATTGTCGATGAGGCACATAGAGGGTATATACTTGACAGAGAAATGACAGAAGAAGAAATTCTCTATGAAGATCAGTTAGATTATATGAGCAAATACAAGCAGGTTATCGAGTATTTTGATGCTGTAAAAGTTGCATTGACTGCTACTCCTGCTTTGCATACAACTCAGATTTTTGGCGAGCCTATATTTACATACAGTTATCGTGAAGCGGTTATAGATGGGTGGCTTGTTGACCATGATCCGCCTTATATAATTAATACTGAATTCATCGAAAACGATGTAAAATTTAAGAAAGGTGAATCAATTGCAGAATACGACCCAAATACAAACGAACTTCTAAATGGTGCAGTACTTGAAGATGAACTCGATTTTGAAGTTGCTGACTTCAACAGAAAAATCGTCTTACCTAATCACACACGAACAGTTCTAGAAGAGATTTCATCATATATCAATCCTGAAAGTGATGAAAAGACTTTGATTTTTGCAGTAAATGATAATCACGCCGATTGTATTGTTGATACTCTACGAGATATCTACAAGGATTATGATATTTCAAACGATGCTATTATGAAGATAACGGGCAAAACAGCTGGCGGTAACAAAAAGAAGATTTTGCAGGTTATTAAGCAATTCAAGAATAATCAGTATCCAAATATCGCTGTAACAGTTGATTTGCTTTCAACAGGAGTCGATGTTCCGAAGATATGCAATCTTGTTTTCATGCGTAAGATTAACAGCCGTATTCTGTTTGAACAGATGCTTGGCCGTGCTACTCGTCTTTGTCCTGAAATAGGCAAGACCCACTTTAATATCTTTGATGCAGTAAGAGTATACGAAGATCTTGATTCCACATCAGGAATGAAGTCTGTAACTGTCAATAAGAACATGGCAGAGCTTCTTGATGAACTGTTCCGTCCAAGCGGCGAAAACAAGCAACAGGTAAAAGACCGCATCATAGCTAGATTACAGCGCAAATACAATAATCTGACGAATGAAAAGAAATATGAGGTTTCTGAACGTTTAGACGGACAGGATTTGAGGGCTTATGCAAAAAAACTGAAATCTTGCACAGAAGAAGCGTTTATCGAAACTTGTCAGAAAGATAAGGATTTTCTGCTTTGGGTAGATTCACTAAAAGGTAAAAAGCGTGGAACATATTATTCTGATAAGGAAGATACTTTAAATGAAACCACTCGTGGTTATGGTGATACCGAAAAGCCCGAAGATTATCTCGAAGCATTTACAACATTTGTCAACGAAAACAAAGATAAGATAGAGGCTATTCGTATTGCTTGTGCGAAGCCAAGTGATATGACAAGAGCTCAGCTGAAAGAGCTTAAACTTGCTTTGGATAAAGAGAATTTCACAATCAGTAACCTTAATGAGGCAACAAGCAATGTAAAGAATGAGCAAATTGTTGCTGAAATAATAGCTTACGTGCGTCAAGCTGTTTTAAAAACACCTGTATCAAACCATGAAGAGCGTGTAAAAGCAGCGTTTTCACGTCTTATTTCTGAAAGCAAATTCAATAAAATGCAGCTTGATCTTTTAGAGAAAATCAAGACGTATATGCTGCACGAAAGCATTTTGAATGCTGAAACATTTGATGCACCTGCATTCAAGATGGAGGGCGGATTTGCGAGATTTGACAAGAAATTTGCAGGTCAGCTTAACGACATTATCCGTCGTATCAATACTTATATTTATGAAGGAGTCGCATAATGAGCACACAAGATATCGTGCAGAAGCTCTGGAATCTTTGCAATGTTCTGCGTGATGATGGTATTACCTATCATCAGTACGTTACCGAGCTTACTTATATTCTGTTTTTGAAAATGGCAGAGGAAACAGGTGCTGACAAGGATATTCCTGAAGAATATAGATGGGAGCAGCTTGTAAAGAAATCAGGAATTGAACTCAAAAAGTTTTACAAGGAATTGCTTACAAAGCTTGGCGAAAACTCTGTGGGCAGAGTATCACAGATTTATGCTAACGCATCTTCCAGCATTGAGGAACCCAAGAATCTCGAAAAAATTATTACTGAAATCAATAAACTCGATTGGTACGAAGCAAAAGAAGAAGGTCTTGGTGACCTTTATGAAGGTTTGCTTGAAAAGAATGCAAGTGAAAAGAAGTCGGGAGCAGGTCAATATTTCACGCCTCGTGTGCTGATTGATGTTATGACAGAGCTTATCAAGCCTGAATTAGGCGACCGTTGTTTTGACCCTGCTTGCGGTACATTTGGATTTATGATTGCTGCGAATAATTACGTAAAGAGCAATCATGACTATTATACTTTAGATGAGCGTCAGCAAGATTTTCAAATCAATAAAGCGTTCAGTGGTGTGGAACTTGTGCATGAAACGCATCGTCTCGCTCTTATGAATGCGTATCTTCATAATGTAAACGCCAATATTGTCCTTGGCGATTCACTTGCCCAGAGTGCAAAGGGCATGAAGGATTATGATGTCATTCTGACAAATCCTCCTTTCGGAACAAAGAAGGGTGGAGAGCGTGCCCACCGTGACGACATTTCCTTCCAGACATCAAATAAACAGCTGAACTTCTTACAGGTCATTTATCGCAGTTTAAAGGCAGATGGTAAGGCGCGCTGTGCTGTTGTGCTGCCTGATAACGTGCTATTTGCAGGCGGTGACGGTATAAGTGTACGTCGTGAGTTGATGGAGTTCTGCAATCTTCATACAATTCTGCGTCTGCCTACAGGTATTTTCTACGCACAGGGCGTAAAGACAAATGTGCTTTTCTTTACTCGTGGAAAGACTGAAAGGGGCAATACAACAGAGATTGTTTTCTATGACCTGCGTACCAATCAGGAGGGCTTTGGCAAGACGAGACCTCTTCGCCATAGCGATTTTGATGAGTTTGTTGAAGGTTATAACGACCCAACAAAACGCACAGGCGAACGCTGGAGCAAGTTTACCCGTGAACAGATTGAAAGAGATTACAATGATAGTCTTGACCTTGGTCTGATTAAGGATGATTCCATTATTGATGCAAATGAGCTTCCTGACCCGATCGAAAGCGGTGAAGAAGCTATTGCACAGCTTGAAGAAGCGATTGATCTGCTCAAAAGCGTTGTTCGTGAACTCAGAGCATTAAATTCGGAGGAATAAGTATGGCTAAGAAAACAAAAGCTTCCAGCCTTTCCATTGAGGAAAGACTGGAACAGGCGTTGATTCCTAATTGGGATGAGCCATATAAATTACCGGATAATTGGTGTTGGACAAAACTATCAGCCATTTCGCTCTTTGAACGTGGAATTACTTTTCCTGCTTCTGCAAAAGAATCTTCAAGTTCAGATACCAACATACCTTGTTTACGAACAGCGAATGTTCAAGAAACGCTGGAATTAAGTGATTTGTTATATGTAGATAGAACATATATGAAAGGTAATGCAGATAAACTTATTCGAGAAAACGATATTCTTATGTCTACAGCTAACTCTCGTGAATTGGTGGGGAAAACCTCATTTGTTCATTTGCTAACTGAAGAAATGACGTTCGGTGGTTTTATTATGGCAATCAGAAGCAAAATTAATCCCAAATATTTGTTTTACTTTCTTAGATTGCAATTTCTTAATGGAAAATTCATGGGGAACTCTACACAAACGACCAATATAGCAAATATCAATTCTACATCATTGGGAGAAACTGAGACCCCTATACCACCCTTATCCGAACAACACCGCATTGTTGCTCGCATAGAATCCCTTTTTGCCAAACTTGATGAAGCAAAAGAAAAAGCACAGGAGGTAGTTGAAGGGTATAAATTCCGTAAAGAATCTATCCTTTATAATGCTTTACAAGGGAAATTAACTGTATCACTAAACGATAATGATATGCAATGCGGATGGACAGAATTAACCTTGGGAGAGCTTATTTTGGGTGGCCCACAAAACGGTCTATATAAATCCCAAAATGCTTATGGTCAAGGTACTAAAATACTAAGAATTGATGGCTTTTATGATGGATGGTTAGAACCTTGGGATACATTAAAAAGATTGACAGTTTCTGACGAGGAAATCAAGTTATATGGATTGAATATTAATGATATAGTTATCAATCGTGTTAATAGCATGGCGTATCTTGGAAAATCTGCTCTTATTAGGAATTTGCCAGAAACCTGTGTATATGAAAGCAATATGATGCGAATATCTCTGGATACATCTAAAATCGTGCCAGAATATTTGATTTATTACCTGAATTCTTCATTAGGGTTAGAAGAATTGAGAAAAAATGCGAAGCAAGCTGTAAATCAAGCGAGTATTAATCAGCAAGATGTCAAAAGTGTTAGTGTTCCTGTTCCATCGATATATGAACAGCAAAAAATTGTTGATATTCTTGATAATTTGATTTCAAAGGAAAAAAGGTCAAAAGAAACCGCAGAATCAGTTATTGAGCAAATCGGCACAATGAAAAAAGCAATCCTCGCTCGTGCCTTCCGTGGCGAGCTGGGAACGAATGACCCGAGCGAAGAAAACGCGGTGGAGTTGGTAAAAAAGATTTTATGCGAAGATGCATTCTCACATAATTCGACAAGGAAACCTACCAAAAGAATTATGATTCCTGCAGATATCAAAGAATTGTTATCAAATGTGCGTGAGGAGGCAATAATAAAGTTATTATTGAGATCTGCTCCCCTGCCTGTTTCTATTCAAGAAATCATGTCGCTTGGCTCGAAAAAGTTTGAGTTGTTGGAAGCATTGAGAACACTTGAAAAAAAGCAACTTATCACAAAAAACGAATCTGGCGAGTATTCGCTAATGAGGTAATTGTTATGCAAATCAAAAAACTATGTGTTAACAATCATCTATGTTTGGTCGATTTTGAGATTAATTTCAACACAATAAATGGAGGAAGCTCTACCATTCTTATTGGTGAGAATGGTACGGGTAAAACAACCATGCTTGAAACTATCTTGGAAATACTCATGTCTTTTGATTCACCTTCGATTGAAAAGAATATTGATTACGATTATCTGATAGAATACGAATATGCTCAAAGCCCATATTTCATTCAAAAAGTTGGTCATGATTATCGAGTAGATAAGGATAATAATTTGCATCTCGAAGGAAGTTACAGGAAAATTCGAAAATTCATTAAAACTGAACGTATCTTCCCACAACGAATAATCACTTTTTATTCCGGGAGCAACAATAAAATCAAACCTCACATTACTCAAATTAACAATCAGTATACAAAACTATGTAGACAAACTTTGAATCTATTTTTTAAAGTAATGAGCGACGATTCGGAAAGGTTACTTCCAAACTTTCCAAAAAGAAAGTACAATTATTGCGACGAAGATTTGACCTCTATTTATCTTTCAGCAATACTTTGTGGTCACGATTCGTTTGAAAAGCAATATTTTATAGAAACATGCGAATTTGATAAAGTCGAATTTATCGATATGGCTATAAATATTGAAAAAGTGGAGCGGATTTTGGGGCGTGGTAGTTTTGAAGGCGATATTCCTACTGGTCTATATTATTTAACTGATTTTATCGATCATCGTTTTACTGATTTTTTGAGAAGAGGATTTATGTATTCCACAGGTGGAAAATCATATTTTGAAATTCAAAATCTTAACGAATTAAATGTGGATGCAATTACAATTATGGAGTTCTTTGAAAAATTACATTCGTTATTTGATGCACAATATGAAGTAACCGTTTCGCAAGGGGCTTCTTTAGTAAAATGCAGCCAAATGAGTGAAGGTCAGCGGCAGTTGATTAAAATTCTCGGCATGCTCGGCGTTTGTAAGACAGAGGATTGTCTTGTTCTGATGGATGAGCCAGATGCTCATATGAATCCTAAATGGAAATATGAAATCAAAGAAACAATTGACCGTTCTTTGGAAAAAGCTGTGAATACCCAAGCTCTGATAGCGACACACGATCCTCTTGTTATAAACGGTGTATCTAAGGAATTTATTCGAATTTTTACACATAACGAATCCGTGAGACAGAACAATGGTTTCTATATTGCTCAAGTTATCGAACCGATCGAAGATACTACTGGTATGGGTATTGATGGGTTGTTGCAAAGCCAATATTATCGCTTGTCAACCTCTTATGACAAGCCGACATTTGATAAGTTTAAGGAACGTCAACAGCTCTACATTAAGCTCATCAACAATGAAATATCACCCGAGGAAAAGGAACGACTGAAGCAAATAACAAAAGAACTTGGAGCTTTACCCAAGTCGTATACTACAATTGATTTTTTGTACGATGATTTCATTAAAGTTTATCGTAATTCACCGTTATATCATAAGGAATATCTTTCTTTTGATGAACTGGATCGGAGAAGAGCTGAGATTGAAGAGATAATAAACGCACTTTATGAGGCACAGATATGAGATATATAGATATGACTGATTTGCTTGCAAAACACGCAAGTTGGGGAAACCCGTCGGAATTATGGAGAGATCCTACATTAAGACGTGATTTCAAAGATTTCTTTTACAAAAAATGTTGGTATTCAGAAGCACCTGTAGCTATGAGTGACATTCACATTGATCATTTTCGTCCTAAAGCTAAAGTTGTTCAGTATAAACAGTACGACTACAATAGCCTATTAAAAGATACAGGGTATTATTGGCTAAAGAATGATGCCACAAACTATAGAGCTTCTTGTGCATTTTGTAACAGAAAAACAGGAGACGGGGGGAAGCAGAACTTTTTTCCATTACAAACTGGCAGCCCGCAGTTAACCCCCAATGGAAACAAAGTGGAAAAACCTCTTCTTCTTGATCCCTGCAATGAAAGCGATGTCAAAATTCTTTCTTTTTTTGGCAAGGATGTTATATGTGCATCTTCAATAACTGGAGATTCAGATCGTGTAGAAGCAAGTAGAATAATCTATAATCTGAGTCATCCAGATATTACATACATGAGATCAAAGGTTTGGGAATCGGTCTCGCAGATAATTAGCTCATATGAATCAAATAACATGACCAAAGGTGAATGCTTAAGACAACTTGGAATAGCTGTTTCTCGAGAAACACCATACTCTGCATGTGCTATAGCTTGTGTGAATTCATTGGCTCCAGACGAAATAATTGCGGAATTAGATTTAACATTATGAAGCAAATATGAGAGTATTAAGCGCATCGATATCTAAAGAGAGGAGTTTGCAATGTCATCAATATCATTTGAATATTCAGGAGAAAAGTTGATTCTTTGCTATACCCCTGCTATGTGGATAGGTGATATCACTAAAAAGCTCTCCAAAGGTGACTGTTTTCCGATAAAGCACACATTTTCTGTAACAAAAGCTTTGTTATACGAGAATACCAATGAGCAAGATGATTGGGAAGAAACCTTGCGTTTCTGTATCGGAACTATAGGAGAACACTATACTCAGCTTGATTCCGAGGTGCTTAGAACAAAGCATTCCTTTTATTTTGGCAATGAAATCAAACTAAATTATAGAATGTTTATTGCACATCGTGATATTTCTATTTTAAGAAAAATCGACGAAGTGATTGAGCGTGACTTCTACATAGGCGGTGATTGGGAAGCACATAACGGTATCTCTAAAGAAACATTTGAAAATCTGATAAGCAAATTTCCTAAAACTGCTGAATTGAACAAGTATGCTCATATGAGAATCGCAAGTATTATAAAGGACTATTTCCCTGAATGTGATAAATATGAGGCAATATATGAAAAGTTTATCGATTCAAGAGAGAACAAGTATGCATTGCCTACCCCTACTTTGTCAAAATACAATATTCAGATAGAACTAGAACAATTTACAGTTGCATATCAAGAATTAAGAGATATGCTTAATCGATATGAAGCTATAGGTGAAAAGCAATGGCAAGAAAAGATTCATAATATTCTTCAGTTGCTGTATCCTAAATACATTTGCTGCGTTCGTGAAGTAAAGTTTTATGGTGGCAGTAAAAATGACAAACAACCAGACTTTTTATTGGTGGATGACAATGGCTTTGTTGATATTTTAGAGATTAAAAAGGCAGATGTACGTGTATTAACTCAATATAGAAATAACTATGTCGCCGCACGGGAGCTTTCTGGAGCGATTCAGCAAATAGAGAAATATTTATTTTGCTTGAATTCGTCAGACAAGGCGAAAGAAGATGTTTTACGGAAAATGACTGAACTACTTCCAAGTGGGATAAGGGTTCAGGTTGTCAACCCACAAGGAATTCTACTTATGGGAAGAAGCAACGAGTTCAACAAAGAGCAAAGGCAGGATTTCGAACTTATAAAGCGTCAGTATAAGCATATTGCCGATATTATGACTTATGATGATCTTTTATTAAGAGTAGGAAATATAATTAAGTCATTAGAACTTAAGGCAAACATAAAATAGCATTGAGAACAAAATAATATAAAGGAGTCAATAGCATGAGTGATCTTGCATTATTTGAGAGCGATTTTATTGAACGAACATATCCTAGTGTTGTGTCAGATATGTCTATTGCATTCGCCGAACTGGTTGCAAATTCTTGGGATGCCGGTGCCACTCGCGTAGATATAACAATTCCAGATAAACAAGGTGAGCCTATTATTATAGAAGATAACGGTAGCGGTATGACCGACGAGGAATTTCGCAGCCGTTGGATGGTTTTTGCCTACAATCGCGTAAATCATCAAGGTGAATATATTGAATTTGTTGCTCCTGATAGTACCCGAATTCGCAGAGTTGCATATGGTAGAAATGGTGTTGGTAGACACTCGCTTATATGTTTTGACAACTATTATTCTATTGAAACATGGAAAGATGGCTGCATGAACAAATATAAAATTTCAGTTTGTGGCGGTGATGCGGCTTTTTCTATCGATGATTTCTCTCAAACTTCAAAGGAAGGTAACGGAACCAAAATAACTGTAAACGCTATAAAACATTTTCCAGATGCGTCGACAATAAGCAAAACCTTAGGATATAAATTTATGTTTGATCCACAGTTTGAAATATATGTAAACGGTTCGAGAGTTGAGTATCATAACACCTTATTACCTGCTAAAGAAGATACGATAGTTACCCAATATGGCAATATCCAAATTTTTATTTATAGAATTCCTGATGGAGAAAAAGCAACATCTAACAATGGTATCGCTATATGGGTTAATAGTCGTTTGGTTGGTAGACCAGCATGGACAATCGGAGAGTACAAAATAGAAGATGCAAGAAGAAAATTTGCACTAAAGCATGTAATTATTGTAAAAGCAGATTTTCTCATTGACGATGTAGCATACGATTGGGCAGGTTTCAGAAAAACTGAACCAGTGAACGAAGCATATAAAAAACTAGCTACCTATTTACGAAAATACCGTATCGAATATTATAAAGGTAAAACCACTGAGGTTCGAGATGAGGCGTTAAGATCCAATAAAGAAGCAATCCGCTCTCTTTCGATTCCTGCAGTTTATAATTTGAAACAGTTTTTTGATACTTATTTGGAGCAAAAACCTGAAATTGAGATAGATGAATTAAATATAATTATTTCTTCGTTGATAAATGTATTAAACAACGAACGCGGATTATCCCTGTTAGCGAAACTTTCAGGAATGTCAGATCCAGATATATCAAATTTGGATAAGCTATTAGATGAATGGTCAGTTTCAGATATTAAGACTGTTTTGGATGAGATCAATTCTCGTGTTGTCGTAATCGATGCAATCCAAAAACTATGCGCCGATCCAAAAACAGATGAATTACACGTACTTCACCCTTTGATTACTCAAGCTCGTTGGTTATTTGGCATCGAGTATGATAACCCCAACTATACCTTCAATCGTAGGCTTTCAACAGTTATGAAGGGTTTGCTTGATGGTGAATTGAAAGAAGATACCACTATAAATTGGAATAAACGACCAGATTTAGTGATAGCTTCTGATCACACCATTTCTGCTACCTGTACAGAAGCGATTGATGAGAATGATATTGTATATGTAGATAAAATCCTTATTATCGAATTAAAAAAAGGTGGTTTTACGATTGGCAAAAAAGAAATCGGGCAAGCAGAAGGATATGTTGAAAGCATATATAAAGGCAATAAATTAAACGCAAAACCATATATCAAAGCTTTTGTAATCGGAGATTCTGTAGATGCCTTTACAAGCCATCATAAAACACTGGACAATTTTGGAGAAGTAACAGCATACACTTACGATCAATTGGTCAGAACTGCTGAGAAAAGATTATTTAATCTTAAAACCAAATTGGAAGAACGCTATAATCAATTTAATTGTGATGATTATGTCAATGCAATTTTGAATGAGCCAGATCAACTGAAACTTATGGATATTTAGTAATTGTCAAATAAACCACACATAAATACGAAAGATAAGGCTCACCGATCATTCATGCTGATTCTGAATGTGTATTACAAATCAATAGGCAACATTATCTTCCCTGCCGACTTTCATAATAATTTCATAAAAGCCGTTACGTATCTAACACATTCGTTTGAGATGTGATGAAGATCGAATACTGTACACCTCGCTCCAAATGCCACATTTACACGTGATTCTTATTACATCTTGACGACGAATCCACACGAACAATGTTCTGTAAAGTATAATATGCTTGATACTACACGTTAATAAAATGACTATATGTCAAGGAAGTTTATCACATAGTAGATTACAAAAAAATACTTAGGCTTAGCAGCAAAGTCCGTGCAGATATGGCAGTTGGAGCTGAATATACACACAGATCTCCCTTCCCAATCATTGACTTTTCAGCCAAAATTGTGTATAATATTAAAAAAACATACCAAAGGAGGTTTCATCTATGACACAGCCGAGAACTGTCTTAAATACGCTGTTGCATGAAAAGAAAAGAAAAATCAGTGGCGGATTTTATCACAGACTGCAGGTGGATTTTGCCTACAATTCCAATCATATCGAAGGCAGCCGCCTGACACACGAACAGACACGATATATCTTTGAAACGCACACCGTAGATGGAACAGCCCATGTCAATGATATTCTGGAAGCTGCGAACCATTTCAAGTGCATTGACTATGTACTTGATACTGTCAGTGAGCCTATCACAGAAGCGTATATCAAGCATCTGCACAGACTTTTGAAAACCGGATTGATTGAAGATGACTATGATGACGTTGTCATCGGAGATTATAAGAAATATCCCAATGAAGTCGGACAGATCAGCACCGTTCATCCGAAAGAAGTAGCAGCTCATATGCAAAGCCTTATCAATGAGTTTTCTGCAAAGAAGCATATTGATCTGTATGATGTAGCGGAATTTCATGCAGAATTTGAAAGAATTCATCCATTCTACGATGGAAACGGAAGAATCGGCAGACTGCTTATCCTCAAGATGTGCCTGGCGAATGACATCGTTCCGTTCTATATCAATGATGAAAGCAAGATGTTCTACTATATGGGACTGAAAGAATGGCAGATGGAGCAGAAGCATGAACGTCTGCTTGATGTGTTCCTTTCCATGCAGGATGATATGAAGTGCATCCTTGATTACTTTGAAATCGAATATGATAGGACAGAGCTTCGGGCAAGGGATTTCATTGAGAAGCATACCCAAACATACTGATACTGAGATTCGAAAACAATAAGAGCTGCATTGCCATGCGATTATCCCGCACAGCAATGCAGCTTTTTTGCAATTACACCTCTGCTTCACCACAGTACATCATCCGCAATGTCGCCTTACCGATGAGATACACGTACCCGCCCAATAATCCTGTGACTACCGCAAACGTAGAATATGTGTTAAAATAACTCTAAAGGAATTCGGCGGAGTGCAAGACACTCCAAAGAGCAGATTGGAGTTAAAGAAACATGGATAAAACAGCAAAAACCAAAC
>JAZNZK010000007.1:0-22114 GCA_045594905.1 Ruminococcus sp. | reverse complement strand
CCCTTTCGTGTGTTTTTTCTTACAATATTATTATACCAAAGATGGTTGGCTGTTTCTATATTTTTTAGTGACAAATTTAATTCTTTTGCCTTGAAAATCCGCTTAAATTCTGCGTTTGTGGTGTTTTGCTCAGGGCTACATTTATCATTGTGGGGAGGTGAAATAATGAGCAATATAAAGTACAACGAGGAACAGGAAGCTTTTGAGCTTCCGTACAAGCTGTGGAATAATATGGTTACTATACGCTTTTATACCGAATCCGAGGAAGATATTACAGGGAATATCAGCGGTATAGCCATGAAGCTTGAAACCATAAACGGCGGAAAGGCAAAGCTTTCACGTATTCTTGCAGAGGAGGGTATTTATCGCGGTTCAGAGGAAACCCTCAGAAAATGTATCGTCATTGATGATATATACGCCGATATTGACGAGGACGAAATAACGTTCTGTTTCACTGTGTCCAGCGAGGACGGATATATGGAGCCGCAATCAATTGAATTGTACGATGAGGAATTTGAAATTGTGGGTAATGCATATTAAATAAAGGAGAGATTTACAATGATTAAATTAACATTAAAAGACGGCAGCATAAGAGAAATCGAAGCTGCATCATCAGCTGCCGAAATCGTAAAAGGCATCGGCATGGGACTCTACAAAGCGGCATGCTGCGTAAAAATTAACGGCGAGGTTAAAGACCTTCGTACAGTAATCGACAGCGACTGCGAATTTGAGGTTTGCACATTTGATACAATTGAGGGTAAAAAGACTTTCTGGCATACAGCTTCACATATTCTTGCACAGGCTGTAAAACGTCTTTATCCAGAAGCTAAGCTTGCTATCGGACCTGCTATCGACAACGGATTCTACTATGACTTTGATGTTGAAAAGCCATTCACACAGGAAGAACTTGAAAAAATCGAAGCTGAAATGAAGAAAATCGTCAAGGAGGGTATTTCACTGGAGCAGTACGAAATGTCCCCTGCTGACGCTATTGCTGCTCTCAAAGAGGCTGGCGAGATTTACAAGGTTGAACTCTGCGAGGAACACGCTGACAAGGGCGAGCCTATTTCATTCTACAAGCAGGGAGAGTTCTCTGATCTCTGTGCAGGTCCTCACCTTATGACAACTGCTCCCGTTAAGGCATTCAAGCTCCTCTCATGCACAGGCGCATACTGGAGAGGCTCTGAAAAGAATAAAATGCTTTCCCGTATCTACGCTACTGCATATCCCAAGGCCGCTGACCTTGAAGCTGATATAAAGCAGCGTGAGGAAGCTAAACTCCGTGACCACAACAAGCTTGGACGTGAACTTGAATTCTTCACAACTGTTGACTGCATCGGTCAGGGACTTCCCATTCTTCTCCCAAAGGGCGCAAGAGTAATTCAGCTTCTCCAGCGCTGGATTGAGGACGAGGAACAGAAGCGCGGCTACCTCCTTACAAAAACTCCTCTTATGGCTAAGAGAGACCTTTACAGAATTTCTGGTCACTGGGATCACTACCTTGACGGCATGTTCATTCTGGGCGACCCCTACGACGAGGAAAAGGAATGTTTCGCACTCCGTCCAATGACTTGTCCTTTCCAGTATCAGGTATTCCTCAACAGACAGCGTTCATACCGTGACCTGCCTATGCGTCTGGGCGAGACTTCAACACTTTTCCGTAAGGAAGATTCAGGCGAAATGCATGGTCTTATCCGTGTAAGACAGTTTACAATTTCCGAAGGACATCTTGTGCTCCGTCCTGAACAGCTTGAAGAAGAATTCAAGGGCTGTCTGGAGCTTGCAAAATATGTTCTTGATACCGTTGGTATGCTTGAAGATTGTACATTCCGTTTCTCTCAGTGGGACCCTGCAAATCCCAAGAATAAATACGAGGGAACAGCAGAGCAGTGGAATGAAGCGCAGACAATCATGGGCAAAATCCTTGATAATCTCGGCGTAGATTACGAAATCGGCATTGACGAAGCCGCATTCTACGGCCCTAAGCTTGATATCCAGTACAAGAACGTATACGGCAAGGAAGATACAATCGTTACAATTCAGATTGATATGCTTCTTGCTGAAAAGTTCGGTATGGAATATATCGACGTAGACGGCACAAAGAAGCGCCCTTACATCATTCACAGAACATCACTTGGCTGTTACGAGAGAACACTTGCATATCTCATTGAGAAGTATGCAGGCGCGCTTCCTCTCTGGATGTCACCTGAGCAGGTGAGAATCGTGCCTGTTGCAGACCGTCATCTTGACTACTGCCGCGAGCTTATGGCTAAGCTTGAAGCAGCAAATATCCGCTGCTCAATTGATGACAGAGCTGAAAAGGTTGGAAAGAAAATCCGCGACGCACGTCTTGAAAAGCTGCCTATGTGGATAACTGTAGGCGACAAGGAAGTTGAAAACAGCACTGTTTCCGTAACTTCACGCCGCGAGGGAGATTTAGGTTCTATGACACAGGGCGAGCTCCTTTCAAAGCTTCTTGATGATATTGCTAAGAAAGTAAGATAAGTAGATAACTGTTTTATGTCGTTCAGTAGGGGCGGATGATATCCGCCCCTACACAAAACAACGTAGAATAGCCGTTTTGTAGGGACAGGCTGTGCCGTGTCCATTATGCAATACACCTTTTTCTACAGACTGAGGGCGGACATTCCGCCCTTTTTGTTTTATCACTGTCATAAAATATATTTCGCATAAAAAACGGCGTACCCGAAGATACGCCGTTTTATTATGTTTTATATTCCTGCTGAATAGTTAGGAGCTTCCTTTGTGATATAAATATCGTGAGGGTGGCTCTCTTTAAGTCCTGCGCCTGTGATTCTTACGAACTTAGCTTTTTCGTGAAGTGTGGGGATATCCTTACAACCGCAAAGTCCCATACCTGAACGGATTCCGCCTACAAGCTGGAAGATTGTTTCAGCAAGTACGCCCTTGTAGGGAACGCGTCCCTCTACGCCCTCGGGAACAAGCTTCTTTGCGCCCTCCTGGAAATATCTGTCTGTAGAACCGTTTGCCATAGCGCCAAGGCTTCCCATGCCTCTGTATACCTTGAACTGACGGCCCTGATAAATCTCAGTTTCGCCGGGAGCTTCTGCACAGCCTGCAAGAAGTGAACCAAGCATAACTACGCTTGCACCTGCGGCAAGTGCCTTTACGATATCGCCTGAATACTTGATACCGCCGTCGGCAATAACGGGAATATCGTATTTCTGAGCTACGCATGCAACGTCATATACTGCTGTAATCTGAGGTACACCACATCCTGCTACAACTCTTGTTGTGCAGATAGAGCCGGGGCCGATACCTACCTTAAGGCAGTCAGCTCCTGCGGCAATAAGAGCCTCAGCAGCCTCTGCTGTTGCGATATTTCCTGCAATAACAGGGATATCGGGGTATGTCTCCTTGAGCATCTTAAGGCACTTTACAACGTTTGCGCTGTGGCCGTGGGAGGAATCAAGTACAAGTACGTCAACCTGTGCGTCGATAAGAGCCTTTGCTCTTTCAAGCACGTTAGCTGTAACGCCGATTCCTGCGCCGCAGAGGAGTCTGCCCTTGCTGTCTCTTGCGGAGTTAGGATACTGTACGGACTTTTCGATATCCTTTATTGTGATAAGTCCCTTGAGATAGCCGTTTTCGTCAACGATAGGGAGCTTTTCAATCTTGTGCTTGCGGAGAATCTCCTGTGCCTGTTCCATAGTTGTGCCAACGGGTGCTGTAATAAGGTTGTCCTTTGTCATAACTTCGGAAATCTTTGCTGAGAAATCTGTAAGGAATCTCATATCTCTGTTGGTGATAATACCAACAAGCTTGTTTTTATCGTCAACAATCGGAACACCTGAAATCTTGTACTTGCCCATAAGCTCGTCAGCATCAGCAACAAGTCTGTCCTCGGTGAGAGAGAAAGGATTTACAATAACGCCGTTCTCGGAACGCTTTACCTTGTCAACTTCCTCTGCCTGCTGCTCGATTGACATATTCTTGTGGATAATTCCGATACCACCCTCACGGGCAATAGCGATTGCCATACGGGAATCGGTTACTGTATCCATAGCGGCAGTCATAATAGGGGTATTAAGTCTTATGTTTCCTGCAAGTCTTGTATCGAGTTTAATCATGTTCGGAGTAACGTCCGACTCATCGGGAATAAGCAGTACATCGTCGAATGTCAGTCCTTCTTTCTGGAATTTGCTGTTAATATCAGTCAGCATAATAAATCCTCCTTTAACTTTTTTTCGGAACAAAATCATTCCGAATACAAACCGAGTTTATTAACTTTAATGATAACATTTTTTCAGCGTTCTGTCAATAGCTACTGAAAAAGATACTAAAAAAAATCCATAGAAAATAATTGTGGAATCAACATAGTGATTTGTCGAATTTAGGCATATATAAATTATGATAGACCCATTAGCCGCCTGTGGAATTCTTTGCATAAATAGCAAGGATTTCCGAAGCGTCGGAAGAATCAACAATTTCATCTCCGTTCAGGTCCCCCATAATACACTGCTTTTTTGTAAATGTCGCAGGAGAACCCGTAGAAATCTTTGCGTATTCAGCAAGAACGTCCGAAGCGTCTGTGGCGTCAGTAGATTCATCGTTGTTTATATCGCCGGCAATAAAATTTTTCATATCTATAAAATCTATGCCATTTTCCGAGGCGTACTTTTCAGCGGCACTGCCTGTAGTTCCCTTGATGAGAAAATCATGTATTACCGCGCTTCCGCCCTCGTGGGTTACTGCCTCCATGCCAACAGCATTTTTACCTATGGCTGTAACATTTGACGGAATTTCCATATCCAGTGCAACACAGCCATAAAATGCTTCATCTCCGATAGTTTTCAGCGATGTGGGAAGCTTTACCGTTTCAAGCTTTGGGCAGGAGAAAAAGCAATCGTCGGGAATCGCAGTAATTCCCTTGCTGAATGTTACTTCTGTCAGTTCATTACAGCTCATAAAAGCTTTTTCTCCGATACTTTTTATATTTTTTCCGACAATTATTTTTTTTACGCTGAAATTGCCTGCATAGGCTTTTTCGCCTATGGCATTTATGGCATATCCGCTTATTTCTGTGGGCACTTCCGCTTCTGCGTAGCTGTGAGGGAGATACACGCTTTTCAGTTCCGCTGTTTTGCCGTCGGAATTTACGAGTATTGTATACTCTACAGCATTTATAACTGTTGAAATCTCTTTGCGGCTGTCTTTTTCAGCTGTTGCCGATACGGAAGATAACGCCATAACACCGCTTATTATTGCAGATAAAAGCTTCATTACAGTTCCTCTCTTTTTATGATTTCGCCGTCAATCATAACCAGTACAGGTTCTGACATAAGGTCAAGGGGGGATTCGCCCTTGCGATAAAGCTGAATATCTGCGTCTTTTCCTGCTGTAAGACTTCCTGTAACGTCGTCAACTCCAAGGATTTCTGCCGCATCTATGGTGAGACTGCGAAGAGCCTTTTCCATATCCAGACCGCCTTTTACTGCCGCCTGTGCGGATATCGGGAGATATTGTATCGGTATAACCGTGTGGTCAGTACATATTGCAAGCTTAACGTTACTTTCCGCAAGTACAGCGGCGTTTTCCAGTTCAAGTCCTCTCATTTCAGGCTTGCAGCGGTCGCATAACAGAGGACCGCATATAACGGGAATCTCCTCCTCACCTAAGATGTCAGCAATCTTATATCCCTCTGTACCGTGTATAATAACAAGCTCCAGAGAAAATTCCTTTGCTATGCGCATAGCTGTACACATATCATCGGCTCGGTGACAATGGAAAAATGCTTTCTGCTTGCGTTCAAGGAGAGGCATAAGCGCCTCGCATTTTATATCGTACTCTGGTGGCTCGTAATTTTCGTTATCTGAATAGTATATATCCATATCGTGAGCGTATCTGCGCGATTTATACAAACCCTCACGGATTATGGCCGCTGTTGCCATACGTGTAACGGGAGCAGAACCCTTTTCGCTGTATACCCTTTTAGGATTTTCACCTAAAGCAAATTTCATGCCGCAGGTTTTGATAAGCATATCGTCAATACGTCTGCCTGCTGTCTTTACAGCGCATATTTCACCGCCGCAGGCATTGGCACTTCCGGGACATGAAGCAACGGTTGTTATGCCTCTCATTCTCGCTTCCTCAAAACAGCGGTCAAAGGGATTTATACCATCAACTGCGCGCATCTGGGGAGTAAAAGCGTCTGTGGATTCGTTGCAGTCATCACCCTCAAAATCGACACCGTCCTCGATTATTCCAAGGTGAGTATGAGCGTCGATAAAGCCGGGAAGAATAAGTCCTCCCTGTGCGTCAAGGCTGTCCTCGGGGATATTTTCCGGATCGCCCTCACCTACGGCACCGATATTTCCGCCGTCTGTTTCAAGCCAGCCTTTTTTTATCGTTCCCCTGTCGTCCATAGTAATTATTTCAGCATTATATATAAGCATATAAAACCTCCGTTTATATCACTTCAGCATTTTAACAGCATCGACAATAAGCTCTGCGGTGCTCATAGGACTGCCGCTGCCGTCTATCTGTATTGTGGAATGTTTCTTGTATACATCATAGCGTGAATTGAAGCGTTCTTCAAGTTCTTCTTTTGTGGAGTTCACAACAATGGGACGGTTTGAATCGCCGCTTATACGTCCGTAGCAGGCTTCAAAGTCAAGGTCAAGGAATATAACAGCTCCTGCCTTTGCCGCCGCTGCCGCTGATTCGGGATTGAGCATTGCACCGCCGCCGCATGCCACAATAGCCTTTTTTCCGCAGAGAGATTTTATAACCTCTGCTTCAACCTGACGGAAATAGGCTTCCCCTTTCTGCGCAAAGATTTCGGGAATTGTCATGCCCTCTCTTTCAACTATAACCTCATCGGAATCGCAAAAGCTGTAACCCAGCTTCTTTGCGGCAAGCTTTCCCACAGTTGTTTTGCCGCAGCCCATAAATCCGCATAAAAATACAGTCATATCACTTACCCCGATTCATTTTTTCAACTTCGTTTTCAACATCTTTTATTATTGCGGATATATCCTCATTTGAAAATTCGCCGCCGTACCACAATTCATGAGCCTTTACAGCCTGATATACAAGCATTGCCGCGCCTCCTATTGCTGTACGTCCAAGCTCTCTTGCCTTTTTCATAAGGAGGGTTTCAATAGGGTTGTATATCACATCGAAAAAGCTGAGACAATTTTCTATAATCTCATCTGAAACGGGACAAGCATCAATTTTCGGGTACATACCCACGGGAGTTGCATTTACAAGGAGGTCAAAGCTGCCCTCAATCTCGCTTACAAGGCAGATTTTTACAGAAGCACCGCCGCACTTTGAAAGTATCTCTGCCATTACAAGCTGTGCTGTTTTTACAGCATCGGGGAGAACAGCGATTGTCAGCTCTGCACCGTGAAGCGCCGCTTCAATGGCAATCATTCTGCCTACGCCGCCGCAGCCAACAAGGAGTACCTTTCCGCCGAGGGGAAGAAGCTCTGCAGAGCGGAGAAATCCGTCGCAGTCTGTGTTGTATCCCGTCATAACTCCGTTGTCGTTGGATACGCAGTTCACGGAATTGTATCGCTCCGCACTTTCGCCAAGCTTGTCAGTCATGGGAATAATTGCCGTTTTGTGCGGAATAGTTATATTGAAGCCTTTCAGCTCACGGAGCATATCCTCGCTCTCTGCAAGCTTTTCGGGTGCAATGTCAATCAGCTCGTAGCTGTAGTCCTCGATTCCGCTTAAAGCAAAAAGCTTATTGTGTATAAGCGGCGACATGGAATGTCCCAGAGGATGCCCGATAAGACCGTATTTATCCATAAATTTCAGCTCCCTCAAGTCCTGCAAGATTTTCTATATTAAGAGCATTTACACCCTTGAGCGTCTTTTTGACAAGTCCTGTAAGTGTTTTTCCCGGACCAAATTCAACAAATGTATCTGCTCCTGCTTCCTGCATTGCCGCAAGCTCGGATGTAAAGCGTACAGGCGAAACGATATGCTTTGCAAGAATTGCCGCCATATCACTGAAATCTGTCAGTTCGCCGCCGGTTACGTTGGAGTAATACTTCACCTGCGGAGCGTTGAATGTGATTGTCTTTGCTGTTTCATAGAATTTATCAGCGGCGGACTGCATCAGCTTTGAATGGAATGCACCTGCAACATTAAGAGGTACAACTCTTGCCTTTAATTCTGCAAATATTTCGCTTACCTCGGCAATTCCCTCGGGAGTTCCTGCAATTACCGTCTGCTGTGGGGAGTTGTAATTTACTGCTGTGACATAATTTGAAGCGTTAGCGCAGATTTCCTCGATTTTCTCGGGAGCAAGCTTCATAACAGCCGCCATTGCACCTTTTTGCTCTGCTGTTGCCGCTTCCATAGCCTCTGCACGCGCCTTTATAAGTCTGAATCCGTCCTCGGCTGATACCATACCTGAACTTACAAGTGCGGCATATTCGCCAAGGGAGTGACCTGCCACGCCGTCGAATTTATAGCCCTTTTCAATTGCCGCATTGAGACAAACAAGAGATGTAAGCATAATTGCAGGCTGAGCGTTGATAGTTTTTGAAAGCTCCTCAATAGGACTTTCAAAGCAAAGCTGTCTCATATCCTTGCCGAGAATATCCGACGCTGTGTCGTATAATTCCGCAGTCTTTGGAAATGCCTCCGCAATCTCCTTACCCATGCCCTGAATCTGTGAACCCTGTCCCACAAACAGTGAAATAGTCATAACTTTTATTGTTCCTTTCTGTATAAAACGACAATCAAAACGACGATTTTACCGAATTATTCTAATAAATCCTGTTTAAATTGCCGAATTTTCTTTTTACCCGCTGTAAATGGAGAAAAACTCCTTGCAAAAAATCCGGAAATGATTTACAATAGATGTATATGTGAATAACAGATACATATCCGACCTGCACCCCAACGGGTGTATAATATAACTATAACATAAATTTGAAAATATTACAACACTTTTCAGAAAAATTTCATCTGTGAATTGTGTTGAATGATAAAGGAGAAAAGGAATGGGAATCAACTTATTGTCTATGGGAAGCTATCTTCCCGAAAAAATCATGACAAACGACGACTTTGCAAAATTCCTCGATACAAACGACGAGTGGATACGCACGAGAACAGGCATAACACAGCGGCATATGGCAGGCTGGGAGCCTGTGTGGTATATGGGCAAAAAAGCCGCTGAAAAAGCTATCGAAAAGGCTGGAATCTCCCCTAAGGATATCGGACTTGTTATCGTAAGCACTGTTACAAGTGATTTTGTAACACCAAGCATTGCAAGTCTGCTCCAGTATGAACTGGGAATTGAAAATGCCGCCGCTTTTGACCTTAACGCCGCTTGCTCGGGATTTGTATTCTCCCTTGATACAGCAAGAAGATTCCTTGAAACTGACGACAGCATAAAATATGCTATTGTAATCTCAACAGAGGCTATTTCACGTATCTGTGATTTCGAGGACAGAGGCTCATGCATACTTTTCGGAGATGGTGCTGCTGCGGCTGTTATTGAAAAAAGCGATAAGCTTTATTCTTCTTTCCTCAACTCCGACGGAAGCGGAGCAAGAAAGCTCTATGCAAGAAATTGTCAGCCTGCTTCGATTGTTAAAACTGAATCAGATTTTGAGGACGGATTTGAAAAGCAGGCTGTCCACAGTCTCTATCAAGACGGCAGAGAGGTGTATAAATTCGCTGTAAAGGCACTTCCAACAGCTTTCAATGCCGCCGCTGAGAAAATCGGCATTACAAGCGAGGAAATCGACTGGTTTGTACCTCATCAGGCAAATGTGAGAATTATTGAAACTGCGGCAAAAAATCTGGGAGCGCCAATGGATAAATTCATTGTAACTCTCGACCACCATGGAAATACATCAAGCGCGTCAATTCCCCTTGCCCTTGATGAAGCTATTGAAAAGGGCATTGTGAAAAAAGGACAGAAACTTGCTCTCGTTGGATTCGGTGCAGGTCTTTCCTACGGCAGCGTTATTTTAGAATATTAATCTGTATCGGGCGGTTAAATCCGCCCCTACAAGGAAGATTTTATCCCACATAAACAGATAAATGTTGAAAAGTATTTTACAACACAGATACTAAATTCTCCTTCAAGAGATGTATTTGTGTACTAAAATATTGTTCCGAAAAAAACATTTTTGTAATTGCTAATGGAATAAGAATGGTTAATTTTTCTCGAAATTTCGGGAAAAATTTAAATTTAAAACACGGAAGTATTTTACAGAAAACAAAAACTTTTTTTAGAAAAAGTAAAAAGGAGGACAAATTATGAAAACAAGAATTACAGAATTATTAGGCTGTCAGTACCCCATTATTCAGGGCGGTATGGCTTGGGTTGCAGAACATACTCTTGCCGCCGCTGTATCAAATGCAGGCGGTATCGGTCTTATTGCAGGAGGTTCAGCTCCTATTGATTATCTCCGTGAGCAGATTCGTCTCTGCAAGGAGAAAACAGATAAGCCCTTCGGTGTAAATATTATGCTCATGAGCCCTAACGCTGAGGACCTTGCTCAGCTCTGTATTGATGAAAAGGTTGCTGTTGTTACAACAGGCGCAGGAAATCCGGGAAAATTCATTCCTGCTTGGAAAGAGGCAGGAATTAAGGTAATCCCTGTTATTCCCTCAGTTGCTCTTGCTAAGCGCATGGAGCGTGCAGGTGCTGATGCTGTTGTTGCAGAGGGTACTGAATCAGGCGGTCATATCGGTGAAAATACAACAATGTGCCTTGTTCCGCAGGTTGTAGACGCTCTTGAAATCCCCGTAATTGCCGCAGGCGGTATTGCTGACGGCAGAGGTATTGCGGCATCATTTATGCTTGGTGCAGAGGGCGTACAGATTGGTACACGTTTCCTTGCATCTGAGGAATGTCAGATTCACCCCACTTTCAAGGAGCTTGTTGTTAAGGCTAAGGACACCGACAGCGTTGTAACAGGACGTTATACAGGACATCCTTGCAGAAACATCAAGACAAAGTTCTCCAAAATGCTTGCAAATGGCGAAAAGGACGGCTCACTCACTCCCGAACAGTTCGAGGAGGTTACTCTCGGTTCTCTCCGTAAAGCAGTTCAGGACGGTAATCTTGAAGAAGGTTCATTCCTCTGCGGTGCTATTGCAGGTATGATTAATGATGTAAAGCCTTGTGAAGCTATTGTTAAGGAGCTTATGGAGCAGGCGGAGAAGTTAATGCGTAATGCGTAATTATTTGTGGGAGCGATGCTCACATCGCTCCGTTAAATTGATATAAGGATTGGGATTATTATGGGGAAAATAAGTTTTAAATACTGTCCCGTGTGTGGCGGTGAACTTCAAGAGGGGAAAATATCAGTTCCAGTATCGAGGCGAATTGGTATAATGAATGGCTTTACTGATACAATTAACTTTTATTGTGAAGAAGATATTCAATACAATAAAGAGCATCCAGTAAAGAGTGCTTTTTCAGTTAGTTACACGAAAAGCACTTGCTTTTCCGCATTTAAACAGCCGTGTATTCCTGCGGGGTACTGTGAAAAGTGCGATAGAATTATTGCGGATATCGAAATAAGAGAAAGCTATAATCCAATAGGAGAAGAATCTCTGCCAACCTATGATATGGATTATTACAGCATAGGAACTGAAAGTACAATAAACGATGAAAATGTTTATGTTATGGAAGATCCTTCCTATGAAGAATGGAACGATCTTATTGAATGGAATAATTCTGATGACGAAAACGAAGAATGACGAATTGTATGGCTGCTATAAATTGATATAAGGATAGAGATTATTATGAAAGAATATAAGTTTATAAGAATGACAATGAAAATGTTCAAAGGGTACAGGTCAAGTGAAAAATACGGAAACGCTGACCATCGTGAAGTAATAAGGAATATGGCGGCAGAGGGTTGGCGGTTTGTCGGCAAACTTCCCGTTGATACGGGCGGTTATGGCACTCTTATAAGCTACGACCTTGTATTTGAAATTGATTGTGAAAATTAAAACAATTGCCAGATTTAAAGGCTAACAGCTTGCTTTGCAAAGCAAAGCATTTAAAATGGAGGTAAAATATGGCTACAGCAATTATAACAGGCGCATCACAGGGAATCGGCGCTTGTATTGCAAAAAGACTTGCTAAAGACGGCTTTGATGTCGTTATAAATCATTCACCAAAGGAAAGCAGTAAGGAAAAGGCTCTTGCTGTTGCGGCTGAATGTGAGGCTTTCGGCATTAAGGCAATATGTATCGCCGCCGATGTTTCACAATTCGACCAGTGCGAAGCTATGGTGAAGCAGACAAAGGCTGAATTCGGCACAATTGATGTTCTCGTAAACAATGCAGGCATTACAAAGGATACACTCCTTGCACGTATGAAAGAAGAAGATTACGACGCTGTAATTGCTGTAAATCAGAAAAGCGTCTACAATATGTTAAAGCATACCTGCGCTGTAATGATGAAACAGCGTCACGGCAGAATCATCAATATCACCTCTGTTGCAGGTCTTTACGGCAATGCAGGACAGGTGAATTATTCCGCATCAAAGGCGGCTATAATCGGTATGACTAAAACCGTAGCAAAGGAGTTCGGTTCACGCAATATCACTTGTAATGCCGTTGCTCCGGGACTTATCCGCACACCTATGACGGACGTTCTTTCCGATGAGCTTAAAGCAAAAATGCTTGGTGCAATCGCTCTCGGCAGATACGGCGAGCCTGAGGAAGTTGCTTCTGTTGTGTCATTCCTTGCATCTGAGGACGCATCTTACATAACAGGACAGGTAATTGAGATTTCAGGCGGACTTTCAATGTAAATTAAGGCATCTCTAAAAAACGACCTCACGGCGGTTTTTAGCGACGCCCGTCAGAAATATAAAATATAAGAATTGCAGAAAGGAAAATGATAAAATATATGAGCAGACGAGTTGTTATCACAGGTATGGGCGCAATTACTCCCCTCGGCACAGGTGTTGAGAAATTCTGGGAGGGAATTAAGGCAAACAAAATCGGCTTTTCCTATATCGACGCTTTCGATACGGAAAAAACAGGCGTTAAAATTGCAGGTATTGTCCGTGATTTCGATGAAACAGCTTACTACGATGTAAAGGGCTGCTTCGATAAAAAAGAGGCAAAGCGTATGGATACATTCACAAAATACGCTGTTGTTGCGGCTCACGAAGCTATGGTTGACGCAGGTACTGATTTCTCTGATATCGACTGCTATAGAGCGGGCGTTCTTGTGGGTTCGGGTATCGGCGGTATTGACCTCACCCTTTCCGAGTATTCAAAATATCTGGAAAAAGGTCCCGGCCGCGTTTCCGCTTTCTATATCCCTATGATGATAAGCAATATGGCTTCGGGTACTATCGCTATGAAAACAGGCTTCAGAGGCGCTAATTTCGATATCTCCTCAGCTTGTGCAACTGCTACTCACGCTATCGGCGAGGCTTTCCGCAAGATTAAGGACGGCTATCTCGATGTTTGTCTTGCAGGCGGTACAGAGAGCACCAACGTGGAATTTACATTTGCAGGCTTTGCAAATATGAAGGCTCTTACAAAGGCAGATAACCTCGAAAGAGCTTCAATTCCCTTTGATAAGGAGCGTCATGGCTTTGTACTCAGCGAGGGAAGCGGTGTTCTCGTACTTGAAGAATACGAGCATGCCAAGGCGAGAGGCGCTAAGATATACGCTGAAATCGCAGGCTATGGCGCAACTGACGACGGCTACCATATGACTTCCCCTATGCCTACAGGCGAAGCCGCAGGTATGGGTATGACTCTTGCTATGCAGGAGGCCGGACTTACCCCTGCTGATATCGACTATATCAACGCTCACGGCACTTCTACAGGTCTTAATGACAAGTATGAAACTGCCGCTATAAAGTTTGCTTTCGGTGACGAGGCAAAGAATGTAAAGATAAATTCCACAAAGTCAATGACGGGTCATCTTCTTGGCGCGGCAGGCGCTATTGAAGCTATCGTTGTGGCAAAGTCCATTGACGAGGGAATTATCCACGCAACTGTAGGTTATCAGGTTCCCGATGAGGAATGTGACCTTGATTACTGCGTAAACGGCAATATTAAGCAGGAGATTAATGCCGCACTTTCCAATTCTCTCGGATTCGGCGGTCATAACGGAACACTCTGCTTCAAAAAAGTTAAATAATAAGGAGTAAGCCTATGTGTAAAATTTTCGATTCAGTTGAGCTTGAAACAGTTGAAAAGCTTGCTAAAATTGTAAAGGACAATGAGCTTTCGGAAATCACAATTTCCAACGATGATTTCAATATAACTATAAAGGGCAAGAAATGTCCTCCCCCTGCCCCTGTAATGCCTATGGGTATGCCTGTGGCTGCTCCTGCATCTGCTCCCTTACAGACAGCGGAAGCTCCGAAGGCTGAGGCTCTCCCTGAGGGAAATGTGGTAAAATCCCCCATTGTAGGCACATTCTATCAGGCACCCTCTCCCGATAAGCCGCCTTTTGTAAAGGTTGGCGATACAGTTAAAAAGGGCGATATCATTATGATTATCGAGTCAATGAAGCTGATGAATGAGGTACAGTCCGAGTTTGACGGCGTTGTTGAGCGTATTCTTGTAACTGACGGTCAGGCTGTTGAGTTCGACCAGCCTATTATGATTATCAAGTAAGGTGAAACAAAATGTCAGATATTTTAATGAATAAAGAGCAGATAATGGAAATTATCCCCCACCGCGATCCATTTCTTCTCATTGACGAAATCGTTGAAATGGAAGTGGGCGTTAAGGTTAAGGCAAGAAAGTACATCAAAGAGGACGATTTCTGGTTCAAGGGACACTTCCCCGATTATCCTGTAACTCCCGGTGTGCTTATGGTTGAAATGCTTGCTCAGGCAGGTGCTGTATGTATGCTTTCAAAGCCTGAATTCAAGGGCAAAATCGGACTTTTCGGCGGCATTGACAAGGCTAAGTTCCGCAGACAGGTTGTTCCGGGAGATGTCCTTGACCTTGAAGTTGAGATTATCCGCCAGAGAGGACCAATCGGCACAGGTAAGGCTCTTGCTTCCGTAGACGGCGAAAAGGCTGTTTCCTGCGAAATTACCTTTGTTGTTGCAGACGGTGATAAGTAAATAGATTCGGGCATAATACCCGACAATAATGGAGTACAATAAATGTTTAAAAAAATATTGATTGCTAACCGCGGAGAAATTGCGGTACGTATAATCCGCGCCTGCCGTGAGCTTGGTGTGCGCTGTGTTGCTGTGTATTCCACCGCAGACAGAAACGCCCTCCACGCGCAGATTGCCGATGAAGCGATATGTATAGGCCCTCCTGCCACCAAAGACAGCTACCTAAATATGAACGCTGTAATTCAGGCGGCTGTAAACGTAGGCGCAGAGGCTATCCACCCGGGCTTCGGATTCCTTTCCGAAAATGCCGAATTTGCAAGACTTTGCGAGAAAAACGGAATCGTTTTCATCGGTCCGTCATATAAATCTATCGAAATGCTTGGCGATAAGGCGGCGGCTAAGGAGACTATGGCTGCGGCAGAAGTTCCCGTTATCCCAGGCTCAAAGGGCGCTGTAAAGGATATTGACGAGGCTAAGAAAATTGCCGAAAAATGCGGATATCCCGTACTTGTCAAGGCTTCCGCAGGAGGCGGCGGCAGAGGCATACGCCGCGTTGATTCCCCCGATGACCTTGAATCCCAGATTGTTGCCGCACAGCAGGAGGCTCTTGCTTTCTTCGGTGATGATACCGTATATATCGAAAAATTCCTTGTAAATCCCCACCATGTTGAAATTCAGATTATGGCGGATAAAAAGGGAAATACAATTTATCTTGGCGAGCGTGACTGCTCCATGCAGCGCCGCAACCAGAAGATTCTGGAGGAGTGCCCCAGCCCCGTTGTAAGCCCTGAGCTCCGCGAAAAAATGGGCAAGGCGGCTGTTACAGCGGCTAAGGAGTGCGGCTATTATAACGCAGGTACTATTGAATTCCTCGTTGACGAAAACCGCGACTTCTACTTCATGGAAATGAATACGCGTATTCAGGTTGAGCATCCTATAACCGAGGAAGTTACAGGCTTTGACCTTGTAAAAGCGCAGATTGAAGTTGCGGCTGATATGCCACTCCGCGTTTCACAGGAGGATATCAGACTGACAGGCCATGCTATAGAGTGCCGTATAAACGCTGAAAATCCCGAGCTGAATTTCCGTCCCTCACCTGGTACTATAAACGCTCTTTACGTCCCCGGAGGCCCAGGTATACGCATTGACAGCGCGGTTTATCAGGGATATACAATCACTCCCTACTACGATTCTATGATAAGCAAGCTTATCGTTCACGGCGCTGACCGTGATGAAGCTATCCGCAAGATGAGATGGGCATTGTCGGAATTTATCGTTGACGGTGTTGATACAAATATTGATTTCCAGCTTGAAATTATAAAACAACCCGAATTTATCGGCGGAAATTACGACAACGGATTCCTTACAAGATATATGGAATCACGGAAGTAAGGCGGTGAATACAGATGTTTGAAGATTTTTTTAAAGTTGTAAAGCACCGCTTCAACGGCGGTGAGGAGGAGGAAACCGTCCCCTCATTCAAATGCCCCAGATGTCAGGGAATCGTTCCTCTTGAACGCTACGAGGATATGGTAAGAGTATGCCCTAACTGTAACTACCACGGCAGGCTGACCGCAAGAGAGCGTATTGCTGTTACTTTCGACAAGGACAGCTTTGAGGAATTCGACAGCAGCATGATAAGCTGCGACCCCATAAGCTTTCCCGAATATCCTGAAAAACAGGAGGAGCTCCGTGAAGCTACAGGGCTCAATGACGCCATTGTAACAGGTACTGCTCTTATAAAGGGGCATAAAGCTGTTGTAGGCGTTATGGATTCCAGATACATGATGGCTTCTATGGGAAGCGTTGTAGGCGAGAAAATCGCCCGTGCCTTTGAGTATGCAACAGAGAATAATCTCCCTGTTATAATGTTTACCGCGTCAGGCGGCGCACGTATGCAGGAGGGTATAGTATCTCTCATGCAAATGGCTAAGACATCGGGAGCAGTAAAGCTCCACAGCGACAACGGAGGACTTTATATAACAGTCCTCACTGACCCCACAACAGGCGGAGTTACTGCAAGCTTTGCATCTCTGGGCGATATCATCATAGCTGAGCCGAAAATACTCATTGGCTTTGCAGGCAGACGAGTTATCGAAAGCACCATGAAGCAGAGACTTCCCGAGGATTTCCAGCTTGCAGAGTTTATGCAGGAAAAGGGCTTTGTGGATATGATTGTTGAAAGAAAGAAAATGCGTGTTACACTTGCATCGCTTCTTGCAATGCACACGCAGGAAGAAAAGGAGGTCTGAGCCTTGGAAAACAATAAAACCGCATGGGAGCGCCTTGCTCTTGTTCACACAAAGGGCAGACCGACTGTAAGGGACTATATTCCGCTTATTTTCACGGATTTCCATGAAATGCACGGTGACCGCTACTACGGCGACGACCATGCTATAATTGGCGGAATTGCACGTCTTAACGGCAGACCTGTCACAATCATCGCGCAGGTAAAGGGCAGAGACCTCAATGAGAACAAAGACTGCAATTTTGCAATGCCTCTCCCGGAGGGCTACAGAAAGGCTCTGAGGCTTGCAAAACAGGCTGAGAAGTTCCACAGACCTGTTATATGCTTTATAGATACCCCCGGCGCATACGCAGGCATGGCGGCTGAGGAGCGCGGTCAGGGCGAGGCTATCGCTAAGAATATTGCTGAGTTTATGACGCTGCGTACACCTGTTATATCAATCGTTCTCGGAGAGGGCGGAAGCGGCGGCGCGCTTGCTCTCGGTGTATGCGATGAGCTTGCAATGCTGGAAAATGCACAGTACTCTGTTGTATCTCCCAGAGGCTTTGCAAGTATTCTCTGGAAAGACGCGTCTCGTGAGGAAGAAGCCTGCAATATAATGCAGGTTACAGCCGATGATATGGTACGTCTCGGCGTTGCGGAAACAGTTATTGAAGAGCCTTTCGGAGGCGCACACAACGATTTAGACAAAATTTCCGAAAATATTAGAGAATATTTGTCACTCAAAATTGAAGAAAAATGTCAAAAAGATATTGACGAATTGCTAAAAGCAAGGTATACTAAGTACAGGAAGATTGGCGAATTCACAGAATAGCCGATTCTAAAAATAAAACGGCGGTCAAACCGCTTAAAATCAAAAGATGGAGGAAAAAACTATGGTATTTGACAAGGTTAAGGAGCTTATCGTTGATCAGCTCGGAGTTGATGAGGACGCAGTTACTTCTGAGGCAAGCATTCAGGACGATCTCGGTGCAGATTCTCTTGATATCGTTGACCTTATCCAGACAATTGAGGATGAGTACGACCTCTCTATTCCCGATGAGGCTGTTGAGAGCATCAAGACAGTAGGCGACATTGTTGCTTATATCGAGAACAACACAGAGGCTTAATCTGATAAAAAATCCCCTTTCGGGGGGTTTTTTTATTAATGCATAATTATTTTGGGAACTGATAACAAAAGGGCGGATGAAAAACATCCGCCCTCTTCATTTATAATTCTTAATTATTCATTCCAAGCTCAATAGCTCTGAAATTGTTTGCAATAAGCTGTGCCTTTGTGGGAGGTACAACCTTTTCGATACACTTCTTCATTGTGTCAAGTGTAAAGATACCTGTCTCTTTCATCAGCTTGCCGAGAAGAATGATATTTGAACCGCCCTTGAGCTCGTTGGAATCTGCAAGCTCTGTGGAGGGAATTGCAAATATCTCGATATCTGTACGTGTGCACTCGCTTTCAATAAGTGTGCTGTCGTAGAATACCTTTCCGCCTGGCTTTACATCATTGACAAACTTGTCAAATGAGGGCTGATTCATAGCAATAAGGATATCGGGATTCAGTACAAGGGGTGAACCGATAGGCTCATCTGAAATACATACGGAGCAGTTAGCTGTACCGCCGCGCATTTCAGGGCCATAAGAGGGAAGCCATGAAAGCTCCTTATTGTCAAGAAGTCCGCAGTATGCAAGGATTTTTCCGGCGAAGAGCACGCCCTGTCCGCCGAAGCCTGCAAGAAGAATTTCTGTAGCTGCCATTATTCATTGCCCTCCTCTGTAGTGTCCTTGTATACTCCAAGGGGATAATAGGGAATCATCTCGTCCTGAAGTCTCTTTATTGCCTCTGTGGGAGTAAGTCCCCAGTTTGTAGGACAAGTTGAGAGAACCTCAACAATAGAGAAGCCCTTCTTTGCCTTCTGTGTCTCGAAAGCCTTTCTGATAGCCTTCTTAGCGTCGCGGATATGGGGAACGCTGTCAACAGCAACACGGTGAGCATAAGCTGTACCTGTAAGAGTTGAAAGCATCTCGCATACTCTTACGGGATAGCCTGCAAGCTGTGGGTCACGGCCGAAAGGTGTAGTCTGTGTAACCTGTCCGGGAAGTGTTGTGGGAGCCATTTGTCCGCCTGTCATGCCGTAGATTGTATTGTTGATGAAGATAACAACAATATTCTCGCCTCTTGTAGCAACGTGAACAGTCTCAGCAGTACCGATAGCAGCAAGGTCGCCGTCGCCCTGATATGTAAATACAAACTTATCGGGATTTGTACGCTTAACGCCTGTAGCAACAGCAGGAGCGCGTCCGTGGGGAGCTTCAATCATATCGCATCCGAAATAGTCATAAGCCATAACGGAGCATCCAACGGGGCATACGCCCACTGTATCGCCCTCGATACCCATTTCGTCCATAACCTCAGCAACGAGTCTGTGAACGATACCATGAGTACAACCGGGGCAGTAATGTGTAGGAACATCAAGGAGTGACTTTGGTCTTTCAAATACAACAGCCATTATTCAGCACCTCCGACTTTTTTGATTTCTGCCAGAATTTCAGCAGGATTGGGAATAACGCCGCCTGTACGTCCGTAGAACTCTACGGGCTTTGAGCAGTTAATAGCAAGCTTGATATCATCAATCATCTGTCCCATGGACATTTCAACGCTGAGGAGCTTCTTAGCGCTCTTAGCAGCCTCGTTAAGCTCTTTTACAGGGAAAGGCCACAGTGTCTTAGGACGGAAAAGTCCAGCCTTTATGCCCTGTGCTCTTGCCTCGTTTACAGCGGATTTTACAACTCTTGCAGTTGCGCCGAATGCACAAAGAAGAATATCGCAGTCCTCTGTGAGATAGAGTTCAGCGTCAGTCTCGTTAGCCTTAATAGTCTCATATCTTGCAAATCTGTCAGCAACGGACTTTTCAAGCTCATCGGGCTTGAGGTAGAGGGAGTTTACAATGTGGTGCTCTCTCTTGCCTTTGTGGCCGTCAGCAGCCCAGCTGCTCTTATCTGTGGGATTTGCGCTGATTTCGGGGAATGATACAGGCTCCATCATCTGACCGAGGAGACCGTCAGCAAGAATCATAGCGGGTACGCGGTACTCGTCAGCCTTATCGAAAGCCTTTACAACCATATCAACCATTTCCTGAACGGAAGCAGGAGCGAATACCATAAGGTGGAAATCGCCGTGGCCGAGAGCCTTTGTAGCCTGCCAGTAGTCAGCCTGTGAGGGCTGGATACCGCCAAGTCCGGGGCCTCCGCGCTGTACGTTGATAATTACAGCAGGAAGGTCAGAACCTGCGATGTATGAGATACCCTCGCTCTTAAGGGAGATTCCGGGAGAAGATGATGATGTCATAGCGCGGACACCTGTGGAAGCCGCACCGAGAACCATATTTATAGCAGCGATTTCGGACTCAGCCTGTAAAAATACGCCGCCTGCCTTATTCATACGCTTAGCCATATAAGCGGCAAGCTCAGTCTGGGGAGTGATAGGGTAGCCGAAGAAGCACTTACAGCCTGCTCTGATAGCGGCCTCAGCAAGAGCTTCATTGCCCTTCATAAGATTTCTTTCCAAAGCTTTAAGCTCCTTTCATTTACTTTTCAATAGTGATTGCACAATCGGGGCACATCATAGCGCACATAGCACAGCCGATGCAAGCCTCCTGATCGGTACATACAGCGTAGAAATAGCCCTTCTTGTTACGCTTTTCTTTCTGAAGCTCAACAATTTTCTTGGGGCAGGCAGCGGCACAGAGACCACAGCCCTTACAGCGTTCTGTAATAACAGTCATTTTTGCCAATTTTTACACCACACTTTCATATACAGTTTTGGTTTATATTTCCCACAGAGGCTTAACAAAAACCTTTATGGGGAGTATATCGGGATTTTCGGGGGATTCGCACAAATCCTCGGGGCAGGTTGTAAAGGCAAGGGGAAGTCCCGTTTTAGCCGCTACCTCGTCTGCAAAATCCTTGGATTCAGCGATTATCTCCGCTGTAGTCTCACAGCCGAGATTGGTATTATTTACAACAGCGGTATGCTTCATACGTGAAGCTGTTTCAATCTCATACATAAGGGAAACGGCTTCATCGGCAGTTTCCGTGAGATTTCTCCGCTGATTGATAACATAGAGCATATCAAGCTCATCGCCGTAGTTATTGAGAGACTGTGCGTGTCTGCCGAGGGCAAAAGCACCTGCGTCATCGCCGCCAACATCGATAATAAGGCATCCGTCGCCTGCGGCAAGCTGCTCGATATCGAACTGCACCGAAGGGACATCAAGGTTTGTATTGGCGAAATCGGGGGCAATAAGCTTTATACCGTTTTCCTCAAACAGCTTTTTGAAATCGGCTGTACGGAAATAGGGATTGACAAGGTCAAGGTCTACAACGGTAACGGATTTCCATATTTTTGCGGCATTAAGCGCAAGATTTACGGATAAATTTGTTTTACCGCAGCCATAGTGACCTGTAATAACAGTAATTCTTTTCATACTTTACCTCGCAAAATTGTTCTGCACTTTTAATTATAGCACTTTTCACGCTGAATTGCAATAATATTGAATTAGTATATACTAACATGATTTTATATTGCTCCACCAATTATACCTTGCCAAAAAGACGAAAGCAGAAAGGAAATTTATCAAGGAAGAAAAACGCAGGAATGCTGTCGCATTTCAAGTTTTTCTGACACAGAGAAATTTTCTTTAGGGCATCTCTAAAAACTCTTTTGATTAAAGAAAAAACAGATAGGTATGACAGCTGCAAGGAAACCTACCGAAGGCGTGCTGTCGCACTC
>JAZNZK010000006.1:0-127243 GCA_045594905.1 Ruminococcus sp. | reverse complement strand
GAAAATCCAAACCGGCGGACATTCGTCATTTACAGAATCTCAGACAAATGCGGCTGACGTAAACAAAGACGATATTGTTGACGCTTCTGACGCTTCAAAGATTCTCGCCTACTATGCAGCAATTTCTACAGGTAAGGAGCCTACTTGGGATTAATTAAATAATAATTAATGCGGCAGGTTATTCTGCCGCATTTTATATGTACTTTTTCTGAATATTCCATTAATCTATTGACCGTTAGAATGAAATTTGATATAATATAGTAAACAATAATGATGAAAAAACGGGGAAAGGAGAACAGCCATGTTATATCTAAAATCAGCAAATTTTGAGGATATAGAAAAAGAATGGCAGTTTCAGCGGAATATTCCCATTGAGGAAAACAGTTTTATCAATGAATATTACGATATCAGCCGGGCAGATGAGGATAAATTTATATATTATGTGCGTATTACAAAATAATAAAACGGAGGAAAACCATGGCATTACCGGATTTCAAAAAACTCGAACAAAACAAAAACGCAGTTCCCGAATGGGCGAAATATCTCAAAGAAGGCGAGTTCATAAGCTACGAAAATACATACAAAAGCAAGATATACTTTGATTTATTCGACAGATATATCTATCCCTGCGCTGAAACAGGAGATATTCGCTATTACGTCTATGACCCTGTAAAACACGGCGCTGACCCCTCAAAGAAATATCCTGTGCTAATGTGGCTTCACGGTGCAAGCAATTCCCTTATGGAGAAGGGATGTATCATGTGCTGCGGTGCTGAGCAGTACGCTTCCAAAAAATATCAGCAGGCAATGGGCGGAGCATATATAATTGTTCCCCTTGCCAATGAAGAACGTCTTGAGGACGGAAGAATCCTCGGCACATGGTCAAAGGAACATTCAGCTCCTGTTAAAGCGATATATGACAAAGTATGCTTCGAACACAGCGAAAATATCAACAAAAAATTCGTTATGGGAGCTTCCTCCGGCGGATATTTCACATGGCAGCTTTTAGAAGATTACTGCGGATTTTTTGACGGTGCTATTCCAATTTCCTCATTTTATGTTCCTGATGATGAGGCACTTGACAGAATTTCCGAAAATGGAACAAATCTGATTATCGCTCATGGCAGACATGATGAAATGGCTGATTTTAACGAGTGCATAATTCCCCGAATTGACAAGCTGGAACAGCTGAAAAACTGCATCTGCTTTTTTCCTGAGTGGGTTTACAACGGCGACGGCGGTGTATCTTCTGTTTTCTATGGCTTTGAAATGGGGCAGCACTGCATGATTAACTGGATACAGCATAACCTTATGTTTGACAACGGCAAGCCTGCCGATGAAAGACTGCCTGAGGGCATTACGGGATGGATTAAGATGATTTGTGAAATTTAATAATGGAATTCCGCAGATTAGGAAAAAATGAAATTGATTCACTTGTAAAAATGCAAATTATGTATTTATGTAAAGATTTAAAGAAAGCAACAATAAGTATAATCATTATGAAGATGATATAAAATACTATGTGAAAAACAATTGAGGTGAGAAAAATGTTATAGCGCTTCTGCGCTTACACAAGCACATTAAGCACCCAAAGCTTCAAACAATTTTTCAAGAGTTGTTTGGCGGCATGATACAATGCCGAAAAATAATAAAGTTTAAAGGAGAAGTTTAAAATGAAAAAGGTATTTTTAATGATTCTGGCAGCAGTAATGATGAGTATGACAGCTTGCGGAGAGGAAAACCAAAACTCCGAGCCTGCTCCCGCACCCACTGAGGCAGTAACAGAAGCTCCCACAGAGGCTGAAACTGAGGCACCCACAGAAGCAGTGGAAGAAGAATCAGAAGCACCCGTCGAGGATGAAAACGGCGAAGCTGACAGCAATGCAACAGCTGAGGGAACATTAGGCGAAATCCTCCTTGCCGACTTCACAGAGCGTGCTGCTAATGAGGCAGCAACAGCACAGGAAATTGCTGACGGACTTATGACAAACCCTGCAATTCTTTTCGGACCTGTTACAATGCCCGTTGAACAGGGGCTTCTCACAGGCTTTGGCAACGCCGAAATCACAGGTTTTAAGGAAGGTGTTACATTTGCTCCCATGATTGGCTCTATTGCTTTTGTGGGATATGTATTCGACCTTGAAGAAGGCACAGACGCAGCAGCATTTATGCAGACACTTAAAGATAATGCTGACCCCAGATGGAATATCTGCGTTGAGGCAGAAGAAACAATCTGCGAACAGGTAGGAAACAAGGTGTTTTTCGTTATGTGCCCCAAGTCTCTTGAGGGCTAAGTATGGTTAAATTGGCGGCATTTGATGATGCCGCCTTTTTGAAAGAAGGTTTTTTATGCTGTTTTCAAGTATAACATTCTTGTACTATTTCTTTCCCATTGTACTGATATTATATTTTGCTGTTCCCAAAATGCTGAAAAATACAGTGCTGCTTCTTACAAGTCTTGTATTTTACGCGTGGGGCGAACCGAAATATATCATTCTCATGATTATAAGCATAATCTGCGGATACATCTGCGGTCTGCTCATAGAAAAAAACAGGAAAAAAAATGCCGCAAAGCTTACGCTGATTGCCTCGTGTATAATAAGCCTTGGTATGCTCGGTTATTTCAAATATGCGGATTTCTTTATCTCCAACTTCAACGCCGCAACAGGACTTTCCGTCCCCTTATTGAAACTTGCACTGCCTATCGGAATCAGCTTTTATACTTTCCAGATTCTTAGCTATACCGTTGATGTATACCGCGGTACTGTTCCTGCGCAGCGTAATCTTATTAATCTTGCAGCTTATGTTACAATGTTTCCACAACTGATAGCAGGTCCTATTGTCCGTTACTCCGACGTTGCAAAACAGCTTGATGAGCGTACACACTCCGTTGATAAGGCTGCAGAGGGTGTTAGACGGTTTATATGCGGTCTTTCAAAAAAGATTTTTATTGCAAATACCCTTGGTGAGCTTGCAGGTCTTTTTCTTGATTCAAAACAGCAGTCTGTGCTTTTCTGCTGGATATATGCAGCCGCTTATTCTCTCCAGATTTATTTTGATTTTTCGGGCTACAGCGATATGGCTGTAGGTCTTGGCAAAATTCTTGGATTTGATTTTATGGAGAATTTCAATTATCCTTATATATCATCAAGTGTTACTGAATTCTGGCGCAGGTGGCATATTTCTCTCGGTTCGTGGTTCCGCGATTATGTGTATATTCCACTTGGCGGCAACCGCGTATCAAAGCTTAAATGGTTCCGCAATATTTTCGTTGTATGGATGCTTACAGGCTTCTGGCATGGTGCGGATTGGAATTTCATTATATGGGGACTTTATTTTGCTTTTTTCCTCATTATCGAAAAGCTGTATCTGCACAAATTCCTGTCAAAATATAAAGCAATCGGACATTGCTACGTACTTCTTGCTGTAATGGTCAGCTTTGTAATATTTGGTGCTCCGAATTTCAAACTTGCTTTCGACTGCATAAAGGGCATGTTCGGCATGGCTGGACTTCCGCTTATTACCGCTGAAACGGCTTATTATCTGCGGAGTTATGCTGTTATTCTTGTAATCGCTGTTATAGGCTCTACTCCCCTGCCGAAAAAGCTTTATACAATGGCAGAAAAGAATTTTGCCGCAGTTACAGCAGTTTTCCAGCCTGTAGTAATTGCAGTTCTTCTTATTGCGGCAACTGCATATCTTGTAGACGGTTCTTTCAATCCATTCCTTTATTTCCGTTTCTGAGGGAGGTGTCAGCATGAAATACAATATTAAAAATCTTGCCTCAATCATTATGACAGGTGCAATTGTCACCGCATTTTCCCTGTGGAGCATATTCGGCACTAAAAGCGATTTTTCCGAAAGTGAACGCCGCGTCCTTGCAAAATTTCCAGAAGCAAATGCTGAAACAATCCTTTCGGGACACTTCATGTCAGACTTTGAATCCTATGCTCTTGACCATTTCCCAATGCGTGACACATTCAGAGGTATAAAATCCGCTTCGGTACTTGGCGTATTCCGACAGTCTGAAACAAACGGATTGTATGTACAGGACGGATATCTTGCAAAGGCAGAAAAGGAGCTTTCCGACGAAATGCTGAATCATGCCGCAGAACGTTTTCAGTATATCTACGATACTTTCCTGAAAGATACTGAAACTAACTTATATTTTTCAATTGTTCCTGACAAGCATTATTTTCTTTCAAAGGAAAGTAATCGACTTGCTGTTGATTATGAAAGACTTGTATCTGAAATGCGAAATAAAACGGAGTATATGAAATATATTGATATATTCCCACTGCTTTCAATTGAGGATTATTACCGAACTGATACTCACTGGCGGCAGGAAAATATAACAGATGTTGCAGCCGCAATCGGCAAGGCAATGGGGGTAAATCCCGATGCTGAATACGCTGCCATTGAACTTGAAAAGGATTTTTACGGCGTATACTACGGACAGCTTGCACTGCCTGTAAAGCCTGATACCCTTTACTATCTTAATAACACAATCCTCGACGAATGTATTGTAACAAGCTACAACACGGGACTTCCCGTTAAAAAAAGCATATATGACATGGAAAAGGCGCAGGGCAGAGACCCTTATGAAATGTTTCTCTGCGGTGCAGACCCGCTTATAACTATTGAAAATCCCAATGCAAAAACGGACAGGGAGCTTGTGGTTTTTCGCGATTCTTTCGGAAGCAGTCTTGCGCCTCTGCTTGTTGAGGAATATTCAAAAATCACTCTCGTGGATATTCGATATATGCAAAGTGCCGCAATCGGCAGCTTTGTGGAATTTGATAATCAAGATGTGCTTTTTCTTTACAGCACGCTGATTCTCAATAACAGTCTTGGTATGAAATAATCAAACAAAAAACCGCGCAAAGCAATTTATTTTGCTCTGCGCGGTGTGTTTTTATTTCTTGATAATCTCCTCTCTCATAAGACACAAATCAAATACATCAAGGATATCGTCATCGCAGAGGTCTCCGGCTTTCCAGTCGGTAACATTTCCTGAACCCAACAGCCATTTTTCAAGCATTACAAGGTCGGCAACGGTTAAGCTTCCGTCGCTGTTGACATCGCCCTTAACTTCTTTTTTCTCACCGAAATCAGCAGTTATACTCATTGCCTTTGAAAGAGTAACTGTAATAGTATTATCAGTACCCGAAACATCACCGCCCCAGCCTGTAAAGGAGGCATTGTCGTCGGGAATTGCCGTAAGAGTTACAGGGCAAGAGGACAAATATTTGCCATTCCAGCTGCCCTTTGAAGTATCGGGAATAATTGAGTTTATCATAATTTTTCCGCCGCCGTTGGTTTTCAGGGTAATCGTCTGTAAATCGCCGCCTATGCCAAGATAATTCTTCATATCTTCAAGAGTATAGGACGCTCTTTCTCTGAAAAACTGCTTTATACCGGGGATATTTTTCTCTGTATACTGCTGACGGTTATAGTTGTAGTTGCTGTCCTTTGAACCGCCGTAAAATCCCCACCAGCGGAGAATACTGTTTGAAATCTTCTCTGTGTAGTTCTGCAAATAGAAATCAGCCATTGCATTTCCCTTTTGTTCTGTGAGAACTTCATTTGCATAATCGCAGTAAACATTGGCGAATTTAGTGCGGAATTCCTTATTTTTCAACAGATTTACAAAGAGATTTGTAGGAACGTCCTTCTTTGAGTTGTCCATATGTCTGAAACTGTCATAAGCATAGCCCTCAACTCCGCCGAAATCGGCATATGTTGCGCCCATTGTATAGTCGTAGTCAAAGGACATAAAACGCCATTTGCCGTCGCTGTAGGGGTTGCCGTCAATAGCCTCTCCTGTATTTTTCCATACGCCATAGTTATAGTTAGGCCAGTCGTATGTACCGAGATAAAGTCCTGCGGCATAGTGCTCAATAAAGCTGTCAATGTCGATATAATCACATACTGCCTGATAATTTACAGGATTTGTCAAATCCTTAGAGGCATAGTCATACATAAAATCGTAGTACTCGTCAAGAAGATAATCGTCACCCTCCTCAAGTTCGCCGTTCTTTATCATTCCCACATTTTCTTTTTGTATGCCATAGTTTGATTCTATGAAATAATCGGAAAACTTCTCTGTCATTTCATAAAGTCCCCAATATTCGCCGTTGAGGAACACGACACATGATTCCATATCCTGATTGGTAATATCATCGCGTTCATACACAAGCTTCTGCGCAAAGCCGTCACGGAGACGTGCTTCGTCGCTGACTGAACGGAGGCATACAGAATCATATTTGTCTATAAGATTTCCGTCAATGTCATAGTTGTTTTCGATAAGAGGATAGTTTATTTTTGAAGCGCCGTATTCACTTCTCGCATAAAGGTTAAAGCTTTTCTGCGGTGTATTTCTCGTTGAAGCACCTTTTATACGTATACCCATATTCTGCTCAACTACGGTATTTCCGTTCTTTATAAATGTAATAGTAGCCTCACGCTCCCATTCTCTGCCCTTTGAGAAGAAATTGCTTATACCTGTGTTATCCCAGGGACTTTTCGCAGGATTGTAATCGCTGCTGTTTCTCCAGTTGATATACTGTGTTCCCGTTACATAAATTCCCTTGTCGGGATCAAAGAGATTTTCGGGGTCCGTAACAAGTGAAACAACCGTCATATCCTTATACTGTGCCAGCGCTCCCGATGTGATGAAATATGTCTGGCTTATAACGTTGCTGAATGTACCGTCGCTGTTTTTAGCAACGGCACGGACTACCGTTGCCTTATCCACGTTAAAGGGCGGTTTCTGATAGCCTGTACCTCTTGAAATTGAAGTAGCAGAGTATTCATTTTCAGCATATACGCTGTAGATATTCGGTTCATTTGTTCTGTCTCTAACGGAAATAGCAGAGCTGTATTTCTGCGCAGTATCCGATGTTGTGGGATTTGTTCCGTCTGTGGTATAATATATTTCAGAATTATCAGATACAGAAAGGAAAAGTGAAAAATCTGTTCCGTAAAATCCCGAGCCAGCGGAAAATACAGGTGCAGATGCAACTATTTTATTCGGATTTGCAGGGGTTGCGTTCATTATTTCAAATACATCACTTCCGTCGGGAGTACGTCCGTAGGAGTAGTCCTCAGCAAGTGTGGGAACTGTAATTTCCTGCAAAATATTTCCGTCAGGACTGCTTAAAACAATTGTTTCGCCATTTTTGCTCAGCGCAAAGCTTGTATGAAACTCAGAGCCCATTGACTCCTGATTGGAAGCGAAAACAATCATATGCTCTCCGCCGCCTATAACTGTACCTGCGGGGAAAGTCCACTGCAGCGGCTCATCGGCTTTATCGGATAATCCATAGCCGGAAAGGTCAATTGAGGATTCTCCGCTGTTGTATAATTCAATCCAGTCGGAATAAGAGCCATATCCGTCGGAAAGGCATGATTTGTTCTGCGTGCAAACCTCATTGATAAAAAGCTGTGTGTCAGCCGCCTTTGAGGTCATAGCTTCCACAGGAAGCGCCGACGCTGTTACTGCCATGGCAAAAGCCATAGACATGAAATGTTTTTTTAACTCCATAATTAATTCTCCTCTCACAATGCCAATATTTTTCTGCATTGCCCTTATCATGATTATAACAGATGTTTATTAATAAATCAAGCATTTTAAATATGTTAATCGTCAAAATTCATTATTTTCTATAGACTTATGACAAATCTTATTGTATAATAAAAACAGATAACCTGAAAGGAGAATTTTATGTCTGACAATAAATTTACTGTAGACGAACAGATTTCACTTGTAAATGGCGCAAATTTTTTCGGCACTACACCCATTCCCGAAAAAAATGTGCCTCCCCTGCAGCTTCTCGACGGGGGTACTGGCATCAATTTCGAACAGCTTTTCGGTGACTTCCTCAGCAAAAGCGGAATTGACGGCATTGGCGGTGACAGCCTCAGAGATGTGCTGAGAAATTTTTACTCCCCTGAAAAACTTGAATCGGAGGAATCAAAAGAACTTTATGCGTGGATATACAACAGGCTGAAAGAAATCACTCCTGCTATGACAGCGCCCTCATGCTTTCCACCCGGAATTTTCCTCGGTTCTACATGGAATCCTGATGTGATATTCTCCGTTGGACAGGCTCTTGGAGAAGAAGCAAGAGCGTTTGGCGTAAATATCCTCCTTGGCACTCCAAATGTAAATATCCACAGAGATGTACGCAACGGCAGACTTTTTGAGGGCTATTCCGAAGACCCATTTCTTGCCGCCTCCCTTGCACCCGAACTTGTAAAGGGAGTACAATCCGCAGGAGTTGCCGCAAATGTAAAGCATTTTGCCGCTAATCATCAGGAAACAAACCGTATGAATATAAACGAGTTTATCTCAGAGAGAGCTTTACAGGAGATATACTTCCCCGGATTCAAAGCCTGCGTTGAAGCAGATGTGGCAACGGTAATGAGCGCTTATAATCAAATTAATGGTACGCCATGCACCGAAAACAAGCGGCTTCTCAATGATATTCTCCGCAATGAATGGAGATTCAGCGGCGTTGTCATGTCCGACTGGGGAGCCGTATACAATCCGGAAAGAGCTGTAAATGCAGGAAATGACCTTGCCATGCCCGGTCCTATACCTCCTCATAAGCTTAGGGAGACTTATGACAGCGGCGCTCTTTCTCCTCAGGCGCTTGAAACATCTGCAAGTCGGATTGCGGCTCTTGCACGGAAATACGCCAAAGCGCCCACAGGTGTGATAGATGTGGAAAAATCCGACAGAATCGCCTACGAAGCCGCCGCAGAGGGAATTGTTCTTCTGACAAACAAGAATAATACTCTCCCTCTCGAAACTGAAAGTAATATTGCACTTTTCGGTGAATACAGCGAATATCTTCTGACCTGCGGCGAGGGAAGTGCAGGAATTCTTACAAACAGAAATGTTTCATTTTTATCCGCCCTTGAAAGCCGTTTCAAAAGCGTATCACATAATCAGTTTGCGGATAGTTCTGACGTTTTTGTGTACGTTTACAGCCTGCGCGGTCAGGAGGGACGGGATAGATTCACTGTTTCAATTCCCGAAGAAGAAAGAAAAACAATTGACGCGCTTCTCAATACTGCGGAAAACAGGGATATGAAAAAAATTCTTGTTCTCAATGTAAGCGGTCCCGTATCCCTCGACGGCTACGAAAGCCGATTCGACGGAATTTTCTGCACATTTCTTCCGGGTATGCAGGGGGCAAGCGCCCTTGCAGACTGCATTTGCGGAAATATAAATCCCTCCGGAAAACTTCCACTTACATGGATGAAGCGGATTGAGGATATTCCCTCTTACCTCAATTTCCCTGGTGATGATATGCAGGTTTCTTACGGCGAGGGAATTTTTGTGGGATATCGCTGGTATGACGCAAGAAAGATATGTCCCCTTTTCTGTTTCGGTCACGGTCTTTCCTACACGAATTTTGAAATCACAGAAATCTTCACCGATTCTGATACTTTCACAGATGAAATAACAGTATCCGTAACTGTAAAAAATACGGGAACATTTAGTGGTAAAACCGTAGTACAGATATATGTTTCGGATATTGAAAGCACGCTTACAAAGCCTGTCAGAGAACTTAAAAATTTCAGAAAAGTATTTCTTAAAGCCAACGAAGAAAAAACTTTAAGCTTTAAACTGGATAAGCACTGTTTTGAAAGCTATGACCCAAACATCTCTCAATGGACTTTCGAGGAGGGATACTACACTGTTTCGGCAGGCTTATCCTCACGGGATATACAGGCTGAATGTACCGTTTATGCTGATGTGGAATCTGTTTATTCCTATGGAGAAAACACATCTGTTCGTGTGATTATGGAAAATTCCGCACTTTCTAAAATTTTGAAAGAGTTTTTTTCAGAAAATAATCTACCATGGTCTGCTATACTTACAAGCTATGAATATACCGCACAGGATAAAATCGGCATGATTCTAAAGCAGCTTAATTGCAGTTATGCTTCATCTTCGCTTTACAACAGATTCCGAACCGTAAGGAAGAAATAAATGCCTATACATAAAAAACTCGCCCATTGGACGAGTTTTTTCTTTTTAGATATTTGAATTTTTTTGAATAAACCCTTGACAAATTGTATATAAGCGTGTATAATGTATATATAGAGTATATACATTATTCAAATTTGAATTTTCGGCAGATTCCGCAGAGCTCGCGGATGCTGCCAAAGAATAGGAGTGCACACCTATGGATATTATCATAAGCAATTCGTCGGGAGAGCCTATCTATAACCAGATAACCTCCCAAATTAAAGAAATGATTCTCGACGGCAAATTGAAAGAAGGGGACGCTCTTCCTTCAATGAGAGCCCTTGCACAGCAGCTGAGAATCAGCGTTATCACTACTAAAAGAGCATACGAGGAGCTTGAACGTGAGGGATTTATAGAATCCTACACGGGCAAGGGCAGCTTCATAAAAGCTCAGAATAAGGAGCTTTTCCGCGAGGAGCAGCTGCGGCAGATTGAGGATATGCTCATAAATGTATGTGATAAGGCTAAACTGTGCGGTATGGAGCTTGATGAGCTTCGTGAAATATTAGAAATGGTTTATGGAGGTCAGTTATGAGCAATTCATATGAAAATGCAATAGAGCTGAAAAACATTACAAAAAAATATGACGGCTTTACTCTTGACAATGTAAGCTTTAACGTGCCCAAGGGCAGTATAATGGGCTTTATCGGACAAAATGGAGCAGGCAAAACAACTACTATCCGCAGTATACTCAATCTTGTTCCCATTAATGATGGAGAAATAAAGCTTCTTGGTCTTGACCATAAAAAAGATGAAAGAGAAATAAAAGAGCGTATTGCGGTAGTTTTTGATGAACTGCCCTTTCACGATATTTTTAACGCAAATCATATGGGGAAAATTTTCGGGGGTATATATAAAAACTGGGATAATGAGAAATATTCGGAATATCTCGACCGTTTACAGCTTCCGAGAAAGAAAAAAATCGGAAAATTTTCAAAGGGAATGAAAATGAAATTGCAGATTGCCTGCGCTTTGTCACATAATGCTGAACTGCTTGTTATGGATGAAGCTACAACGGGACTTGACCCTGTTGTACGTAACGAGATTCTTGACATATTCCTTGAATATTTACAGAATGAGGAACACAGCATTTTGATGAGCAGCCATATCACCAGCGACCTTGAAAAAATTGCCGACAGCGTTACTTTTATCGACAAGGGAAAGATCCTCATAAGCGGTTACAAGGACGATATCCTCAACAACCACTGCGTTATCAAATGCACCAAGAATGATTATAAAGAAATCAATCCTGAGGATATAATAAGCGCTCGTCTTAATGATTTCGGGGCTGAGGTTATGGTGAATAACAGCGATGAAATGAAGCGTAAATATTCGGGACTTGTATTTGACCGCACTACTCTTGAAGAAATTATGGTATATTATGTAAACAAGAGCAAGAAAGAATGGCGGTGATTATATGTCGAAATTTAAGGCTTTGCTTTACAGAGAATTTATAATTTCAAGAAAAACTTTCTTCCTGCAGCTTATTTCAACTTTAGCAACAATGTTTTTTTTCTGGATTATGGTTATGAGTATGAAATTCGGAAACCTAAAATTCGATTTTTTTGGTTCTAATCCGACTGTTGAAGATATATCATCTGGATGTATGATGTTGATGATAATGATGTATAGTATAGGATTTATTATTGCATTTATTTCAACACGCATAAATATTACTAATACGGTTACAGCAGATATAGACACAAACTGGCGTACATTTGCTTTTACACTTCCTGTAAGCGGTACTGAAAAAGCATTAGTGGAATTGCTTGTAAAAGTATTAAATATAATTCTTTCGCTTATAATTACTTTTGTTAATTTTATTTTTTTAAGCAGTGTTTTAGAAATTGGTTTGGATGTTGGCTTCGTTTTTAAGGTGTGGTCTGTAATTTTACTTATTTCGACCATTATGGATTTCTTTACACTTCCTGTATTACACGCTGCAAGAACTAAAAGTGAATCGAAGTTTGGCTCTTTTCTGTCGACTTTTATACTTATTCTTATGGCAGTAATTCTTATTTTTATTGTAAGGCTTCCTAATGATGAAACAAAAATAATTAAACTGGATACTGATAAACTGAATTTAGCTGAAAATATAAATATTCAGTCTGGTGTGATTACCATACCTGTTGAAAGCAGTGTTTTTGCAAATATGGCGGATATTTTAGATGTTCTTGGAGGCGTGGCAATTCCTATTATAATTACACTTCTCATAGGTGGATTTTTCTTTAGCAAGCGTACAATGGAAAGGAGATATGACTGATGAAAGGATTGCTTTACAAGGAATTCAGGCAGAATTTGCCTTCTTATATTACCTCTTTTGCAATAATACCATTTATGATTCTGCTTTATACCTTTACTTTTTCGTTTATTGAAGGAAAATACGAATCTCTGGAACATGGACTTAAAATTATATACAGTTCTGAAGGATATTTTATCTTAATTCTTACATATGTAATGGGATTTCTTGTTGCTGATACGATATCTTCAAAAACGTTAACCAATGATGAATTTAAAAAATGGGCATATTTTATCAGCTCTACTCCCGCACTTTCAAAAGGTCAGGTCATTGTCAAATACATTTCATCATTTATTATTTCCATGATTTGCATGATTTCGCTTTTTCTTACTGATACGTTTATGAGTATGGCTGTAAAAAAATATGAAATTGAAATGCTTTTTGATGCAAAAAAGCTTTTTATACCATTATTTCTTGTTATGATTGTATTCAGAGCAGTTGATATTCCATTTGTTCTGCGTTTCAACAGTAAAAAAGGTTCGGCAATGAAAGGTGCAGTTCTTGGTGTTCTATTTGTAGCGGTGCTTATATATCTTCTTTTTGGTCCTTTGCCTACAAAGGGAAGTGAACTTTTAATGAAAATGATGGAAATTAGTGCGAAATTTCAAATGGGTGTATATAACAAACTCATAATAAAAATCGAGTGGATTTCAGCAGCTGTTGTTGCTGTATTGTATGTACTTTCCTATTTTATATCAACAAAGCTTTATCTTAAAGGCATTGAAACATATGATAAATAATAAAAAAGACGTTCTGAAAAATTATCAGAGCGTCTTTTTGTATTATTGCTCCACCAACTAAAGCTTGCCGTCAAATACTCGGCATAAAGTAAATTTCTCTGCGTCAGAAAAACTTGAAATGCGACAGCATTCCTGCATTTTTCTTCCTTGATAAATTTACTTTCTGCTTTCGTCTTTTTGGCAAGGTATAATTGGTGGAGCAATATAAAAATCCCAGTTCAACTGAGGGAGCATAATACAAACAAGCCTCATCGTTAATTTTCGATGAGACTTTGAATTTACGAATTAGTTATGTTTTTCACCCATTCATATTTCATGTAGTGTTTGTATACAGCAGGAATTTTTACAAATTCATCAAGGGTAAGAATAAATGCAACTGCAAGCACAGGCAGTTTAAGGACAAATGCACCTATCATACCCATAGGCACAACTACGCACCAAAGTGTTATAACATCGCATAACATACCGAATTTCGTATCGCCGCCGGAGGGAAAAACGCCTGAAATAATCGTAGAATTAAGGGAGTTGCCAATGATGTAATATGCCGCCATAAACATCATATATTTCAGATAATACTGAGCCTGTGGTGCAAGATGAATAAAATGAAGTACAACAGGCGTTATTGCAAGTATTACAACACCCGACACAACACCTATCAATATTGAAAAGCGTACAAAGCTGCCGCCTGCTTTCTTTGCTTTTTCCAATTCATTTCGACCGAGCATTCCACCAATGATTATTCCCACACCTGACGCTATACCCCAGCACAGACTTGCAATCATACTGCGCACTATACTTGCTATAGAATTTGCCGCTACAGCATCTGTGCCGAGATGTCCCATTATTACAGAATACATGGTAACACCACCACCCCAGCCAAGCTGATTTATCAGAAGAGGCACGGTATACCTCCAGTAATCCTTATGAAGTTCTTTATTTCCAGAGCTCAGTATAAGTTTTATATTCAACGGCGGACAGCGTTTCATTGCTACCGCAATAATAACCATAACGGCTTCAAATATTCGTGATATAACAGTTGCAAGAGCAGCACCCTCAATTCCCATTTTTGGGAAAATACTAACTCCAAATATCAGCAGCCAATTCAGAATAATATTCAGCACAACCGCAAGAGAGCCAATTACTGAACTGAGCTTTGCTCTGTCACAAACTTTCATCATTCCGAAATATGCTTCTGCAAATCCTGTCAGCAGATATGAAAGAGATACCATTCTCAGATAATCTGCTCCTGTCGCAATAAGTTTACTGTCAGAAGTAAAAATCATCATTATCTGCCGCGGTATCAGCGCAGTGGCAAGGGTAAAAATAAGCCCGACAAGCAATGAATAACGCATAGTTATTGCCAATACTTCCTCCGCCGTCTTTTTATCGCCTTTTCCCCAATACTGCGCCGCAAGTACGGTTAGACCGAATACAAATGCGCCATAGAACAGGCTGAATACAAAAGCTATCTGTCCGGCAAGAGACGAAGCCGAAAGGGAATCCTGGTCCAGAAATCCAAGCATAAACGCATCACTTGCAGTAACAAGAGATGACATAAGATATTGAAAGGCTATAGGCGCAACAATACCCGATAACTCCTTATATAACGTTTTATTGTATTTCATGTTTTCAATTTACCTCCAAAGAATTTTTCTTTTGGGAACCTCCTTAATTATAATCTATTTCAGAGAATATTTCAAGATAAATATTGCTATTGCTCCCCTCAAGAAATTATTTAAGGATTATTTAATAATTTCTATGCTATAATGAAATCACAACGAGGAAAGGAGTTGGGAAAAATGTTTCTCAATATACTCAAAAAGGATTTAAAAAGAAAAAGGGCTATGAATATAATTCTGCTTATATTCATAACCATTGCCACAATGTTTGTGTCGTCAAGCGTTAATAATATCATAAGCGTTACGACAGCATTGGACGATTATTTTGAAATGGCTGGTGTGCCCGATTACTTTGCAGCAACTGTAAATAAGGGAACAGGTGAAGATCCATACGATACTATAAAAAATGCTAAAAGTATAGACAGTTTTAAAACAGAGGAGATGTTTTATTTACCTGATTCTGCTATAATCAAAGACAACGAACCTTTGTCAGGCGGAGGCGGTACACGTATTTTACAAAGTGACAGCGATATGGCTTTGAATTATTTCCTTGAGGACAACAGTATTCTGAAAAGTGTTCCAAAGGGAAAAGTGTATATGACTTCTATTGTCGAGGATAATACTGACATTGAAATTGGTGATAAAATTACTATTGAATTTGAGGGCATAAGTTGTGATTTAACTTATGCAGGAAGTATCAAAGACGCTTTATTAGGCTCGCAGATGATGGGTTCAATAAGATATATCGTTAATTCCGAAGATTTTGAAATTTTTAATTCAAATGAAAGTATAAAGAACAGCAGCGGCGGTGTGCTTTATTACATCAATACGAAAGATGTAAATAAAACTGTTGAAGAATTATCTGGCGCTACATCAAAATATGCATTTCGTGGCGACAGAACACTGCTTACTTTTTCTTATGTCTTTGATATGATTATAACAGGAATACTTCTTGTAGTCAGCATTATTCTTATTGCAGTTGCTTTTGTTGTACTCCGTTTCACAATTACTTTTACAATATCAGAAGAATTCCGTGAAATCGGTGTTATGAAAGCTATTGGTATAAGTAATTCCAAAATCCGTGGACTTTATCTTGTGAAATATACAGCACTTGCTGTTATCGGTGCTGTAATCGGTCTTGGTTTAAGCTTCCCATTCGGTGAGATGCTTATGAAAGTTTCGGCAAAATCAATTATTATTAATAACCAAAATACACTTGTAACAAATATACTTTGTTCTGTTCTTGTTATAGCAGTAATTGTACTGTTTTGCTATGGCTGTACAGGAAAGGTTAAGAAATTATCCCCTATTGACGCTATCCGCAATGGTCAGACCGGTGAAAGATTCCGCAAAAAGAGCCTTATGAGCCTTGGCAGGTCAAAACTGAATACAACACCATTTCTTGCAATCAATGATATAATAAGCAGCCCTAAAAGATTTGGTATTATTTCTCTTACTTTTGTTTTATGTCTGTCACTTCTGCTTATACTTTCGACAACAGTTAAAACACTTAAAAGTGATACACTTCTGAAGTGTTTTTCAGTTTCTGATTTTGATTTATCTGTAAACAATAGTGAAGAACTGTTTGAATATATGAAAGAAAACGGACAGGAAAAATGCAAGGAAGATATGGCTGAAATAGAAGATACTCTTGCACAAAATGGTATACCTGCGGAATGTAAAATGGAATTTCAGATTAATCTCCCTGTGGAACACGGAAAGATTAAAAGCCAGATTTTTACTACGCAGGGTGTAGGCACAACAATGGATATGTACGAATATATGGAGGGAACACCACCGCAGAATGATTACGAAATTGCAATTACAAAAAGTGCCGCAGATATTTTAAACGTACATATAGGTGATACCATAAAAATTGAAACAATGGAAGGAAAAGACGATTACTTAATAACTGCAATTTATCAGACAATGGCAAATCAGGGAACGCAGATAAGAATATATTCAGACAAAAAAATGAACTACTTACAGGTTACAGGTGCTATGTATTTGCAGATTAAATTTACAGATAGTCCAGATGATAAGGAAATAAGCCGCCGCATTGATGAAATAAAAAAGCTTTATCCGCAATATAAGGAATTCAAAACGGGTGCTGAATTTGTTGAAGAAACAACAGCTGTTGCAGAGCCGCTCAACGCTATAAAGCTTATGTTCTCTGCACTTACAATTATTTTAACTGCCCTTATAACCGTACTTATGGAACGTTCATTTATTGCAAAAGAACAGGGCGAAATTGCTCTCATGAAAGCTGTAGGTATAAAAAACAGCAAAATCTACGCATATCATACGCTTAGATTCTTATTTGTAGGAATTATTGCAATTATTATAGGCGAAATTTTTGCAATGCCTCTTACACACCTCTGCATTGACCCTGTTTTCAAGATGATGGGTTTGGAACTTGCAGTTGATTATGTTGTAAATCCCCTTGAAATGTGGCTGTTTTTCCCTGTTATTATACTTGCGGTCACAGCGATAAGCGCTTATCTCACATCTCTTTATACAAGAAAAATAAAAGCCTCTGATGTTTCAGGCATCGAATAAGAAAGGATTAAATTATGAATATTTTAGAAGTAAAAGACCTTTGCAAAACATATATCGTCAACAAGCGTCAGAACAACGTTCTGAAAAATGTTAATTTCAATATCAGTGAGGGTGAAATGGTAGCTATTATGGGTCCATCAGGCTCAGGTAAGTCTACACTGCTTTACACTGTTTCGGGTATGGATTCTCTCACATCGGGTACAGTGCTTTTTTCAGGCAAGGATATAAGCAAAATGAATTCAAAAGAACTTGCTGAACTGCGACTCGATGAAATGGGTTTTATTTTCCAGCAGATGTATATGCTGAAAAATCTCACAGTGCTTGATAATATAATCCTCCCTGTGCTCCAGTCTAAAAAGAATAACAAAAGCCGCAAGGAAATCGTGGAGCAGGCACATCAGCTTATGCGCAAGCTTGATATAATTGAAATTGCCGACAACGACATTAACGAAGTATCGGGGGGACAGCTCCAAAGAGCCTGCATCTGCCGCAGTATGATAAATAATCCAAAGATGATTTTTGCCGATGAGCCTACAGGTGCGCTGAACAGAACATCTTCCGATGAAGTAATGAAAGAACTGACAAAGCTGAATAATGACGGAACTACCATAATGCTTGTAACCCACGATGTAAAAGTTGCTGCAAAATGCACAAGAATTTTATATATAGTTGACGGAAACATAAAAGGAGAGTATAATTTAAATAGGTACGAAAATGACAACCAGCTGAGAGAGCGTGAACGTGCGCTGAATAACTGGCTGTTGGATTTGGGCTGGTAATACATTTGTATCGGGCGGATATTATCCGCCCATACAGGATTGGAATGATATAAAATGACCGATATTTTAATTGTTGAGGACGAAAAAGAGCTTGCCGGATTGCTGTGTGATTTTCTTCGCGGAGAAAATTACACTGTATCCATTGCGGAAACTGGCGAAAAAGCCTTGTCGCTGTATGAAAAATACGGCGCAAGGCTTGTTGTGCTTGATATAATGCTGCCCGGTATGGACGGCTTTGCAGTGTGTAAGAAAATCCGTGAAGAAAGCAATACTCCCATACTTATCGTAAGTGCCAAAACAGGCAAGGAGGATAAGCTGAATGGACTTGTTCTCGGTGCTGATGACTACATTGAAAAGCCATATGATATAGACATCATGCTTGCTAAAATTGACGGCATTTTCAAGAGAAGATATGCCGTTGATGAGCTTATTGACGGAGATTTGAAAATCAATAAAATCACACGTACCGTCTATAAAAACGATACACCTATTGATATGACAGCAAAGGAATTTGATTTACTTTTGCTCCTTATGGAAAATAAGGGGAAATCTTTGAGTAAGGAATATCTGTTTAATCAGATATGGGGCAGCGACAGCTTCTCAGAAATTCAGACGCTGACGGTACATATAAAATGGCTCCGTGAAAAAATTGAGGATAATACGAAAAATCCCAAGCATATTCTGACAGTGTGGGGAGTTGGCTACAAGTATGAAAGCATTTAAAAAGATTTTTTTCGCTGTAATTATTGTTATAGCTGCTCTTTTTGTCACTGCAAATTATATTCTCGTAAATTTCGGCAGAGAAAGCGGCAGACCATACAAGGTGGAAATCAGCCGACTTGTGTATGATATGAAACAGGGGATTAATCCCGATATTTCAAGCTGTAATTATGTAACGGATATTGTAAAATGCGGAGATAATTTTTATAATACTGACAGCGATTACGTTATACATAATATCAATGGCGAGCTTTATCGTTTTGAATACAGATTTCAGGGAGAATCAGAAATAACACGGTTTATCGTTACTGTAAACGTATTCCTCGGTATAATGACTGTTATTATTCTCGCTGTAATGCTCTATCTGCGGCGTAAAATTTTAAATCCCTTCGAACAGCTCAGTAATGTACCTTATGAGCTTTCAAAGGGAAATCTGACATCTCCTGTAAAAGAGATAAAAAATCGATTTTTCGGGAAATTTATATGGGGAGTTGATATGCTCCGCGAAAATATGGAACAACAGAAAGAACGCGAACTTGATTTGCAAAGAGATAAAAAAATGCTTCTGCTTTCCCTTTCCCATGATATAAAAACGCCGCTGTCAGCAATAAAATTATATTCAAAAGCATTGTCAAAAGGATTGTATGCTGATAAGGAAAAACAACTTGAAATAGCGGAAAATATCAACACGAAGGCTGACGAAATAGAAAGTTATGTTTCACAGATTATTACTGCTTCAAGAGAGGAATTTCTCAGCTTTGACGTTACTATGAGCGAATTCTACCTATCAGATCTTGTAACCCAAATAAGCCAATACTACACAGAAAAGCTTTCACTTATAAAAACACCTTTTTCTGTTGGAGAATATGAAAACTGTCTTTTAAACGGTGATTTAGACCGAAGTATTGAAGTAATCCAGAATATAATTGAAAACGCTGTAAAATACGGTGACGGTAAAAATATTGACCTGAGCTTTTCCGAGGAGGAGGGCTGTATTCTTGTGACTGTAAGAAATAGTGGCTGTACCCTCCCCGATACTGATTTGCCACATATTTTCGATAGTTTCTGGAGAGGCATAAATGCTGAAAATATAAAGGGAAGCGGACTTGGGCTTTATATCTGCCGTCAGCTTATGCGAAAAATGAACGGTGAAGTCTTTGCGCAGATAAAAAACGGAGATATAAGCGTTACGGCGGTATTCGGGAAGACATAAAAATCTGTACAGCAGAAGCTATCGAGTTCGATAGCTTTTTGTTGTAAAATGTCACAAAATAAATTCACATAATTTGTGAATAACAACAAATATTGTAATTATCATTTACTTTTTAATATAACTATGATATAATTAAAATAAGGCAAAGCCTTACGTACTTATTAATACCAATCCCTGAAACAACAGTAGACAAATCTGACGGCATAAATACTGCATATCATCGTTGGACTTCCTCACCATACGACAGTATGCTTTCGTCGTCCGCCTTGATATACAGTATTTCTGCTCATCATCTTTGTCTACTAATATTTTAGGAATTGTTATAAGTACAACTATTCCAATCAAAAAAATATGGGAGGGTTTAAGATGAACAAAAAATTTAAAAAAGCAATTGCTGCAAGCCTCATCTCTGCGACAATGATAGCACCAACTGTCGCAAACGTTATATCGTTGAGTGTTTCAGCATCACAGCTTCTGGGAGAAACTACTTTTGATAAAAAGGTACTTCCCTGGCAGACAGTGGAATCAAGTCCTGCAAGCCAGAATTTTGAAATCGAGGACGGAGCTTTACACATTGAAGTTCTTAATGGACAGGGCGGCGACAAGGAAAAGTGGGATCTCCAGTTAAGACACAGAAATCTTAATTTCAGAAAAGGTCATACTTATGAAGTAAGCTTCAAGGCTAAATCAAATAGAAATGGTCTGGAGCTCTGCTCTCAGATTGCTACTATTAGCGGCGACGAATATTACTTCGTTCTTGATGGCGATGAGATGTCTATGGGAGCCGCTATGGGCGGTACGTGGGGCAAGGCTGCCAAACTTACCACAGAATATCAGACCTTTAAAGGAACATTTACTCCTACCAAGGATATTGAAGCTGCAGAGTGGGGATTTCACTATGCTGAGGGTACTCAGTACGAAGGTAATGCTCAGAAAGGCGATGAAATCTGGTTCGACGATATGTCAATTATTTGCACAACCTGCGGTGATGATATTATGCCTGTTTGCGGATACAAAGGAAACGGCAGCATTTTAGATGATTCTTATTATGATGAACCCGATGAGCCTTCTCAGGATGACACTGTTGTTGTCGAGGGCGTTCAAGTGTTGGGAGAAACATCTTTTGATAAAAAGGTACTTCCTTGGCAGACAGTTGAAACCAGTCCTGCAAGTCAACATTTCGAGATCAAGGATGGAGCTTTACACATTGATATCCTTTCTCCAAAGGGCGGAGATGAAGAAGCATGGGATCTCCAGTTAAGACACAGAAATCTTTATTTCAGAAAAGGTCATACTTATGAAGTAAGCTTCAAGGCTAAATCAAATAGAAATGGTATGGAGCTTTGTTCGAAGATTGCCAATATTAAAGGTGACACAGAATATTTCGTGCTTAACGGTGATGAAATGACTATGGGTTCGCATATGGGCGGTCAATGGGGAAAGGCTGCTGAACTTACTACAGAATATCAGACATTCAAGGGTACATTCATACCTACCAAGGATATTGAAGCTGCTGAATGGACATTCCACTATGCTGAGGGTACTCAGTACGAAGGCAATGCTATAGAAGGCGATGAAATCTGGTTTGACGATATGTCAATTATCTGTACATCATGTGATGAAATAAATAATCAGTGCGGATACAAAGGAAACAGCGATATAGTAGATTATCCTGATGATGATGAACCACAGACACCTCCTCAGGATGAACCTACAGTAAGCGAGGGCGTTCAGCTGCTTGGCGAAACATCTTTTGACTATAAAGGTCTTCCATGGCATACAGTAACTCAAAGCCCTGCAAAACAGAATTTTGCTATTGAGGACGGTGCTTATCACATTGAAATTCTCAATGCGGAAGGCTATGACCATGAGAAGTGGGATCTTCAGTTCAGACACAGAAACCTTGATTTCAAGGCAGGTCACACATATGAAGTGAACTTTACAGCCAAGGCAGCAAGAGCAGGAATGGAGCTTTGCTCAAAGATTGGCAACACTAAAGGTGATGAGGAGTATTTTGTTCTCAATGGTAAAGAATTCACTATGGGACCCAGCATGGGTGGACAGTGGGGTCAAGCTGCAGTGCTTTCTACTGAGTATCAGACATTCAGTGGCACATTTAAGCCTACTGAGGATATTGAGGGCGCTGAGTGGACATTCCAGTATGCTGACGGTACTACATACCAAGGCAATGCCCAGGACGGCGATGAAATCTGGTTTGACGATATGTCAATTATCTGTACATCCTGTGATGAAACAGATAATCAGTGCGGATACAAGGAAAATCCAAGACTGATTTATACAGACCGTGACAGTGCGGCAATAATGAATCCCGAACAGCTTATGGTTGATGAAGAAATGGTCAACTTTATCTCTGTAAATCAGTTGGGATATATGCCTCGTCTTGCAAAGGTGGCAACATTCAGTGATAACACAGGTTCAATGTCTCCAAATTCAACAATGATTAAATTGACAGAGGATACATACAAATTTGAGCTTGTTGACGTAAGCACTGGAAAGGTTGTATATGAGGGCGTTTCAGGCAAGAAGTTTAAGGATGCCGATTCAGGCGATAATGTATGCAAGCTTGATTTCAGCGAATATACAACTCCCGGCACTTATTACCTCCGCATTGCAGATACAAACTGGCGTTCATTTGAGTTCAGAATTGCTGATGATATTTACAGCGAAGCAAATAATAATATGCTGACAAATGCACTTAATCTGTACTATCAGAACCGTGCAGGAATCGATATTGAAGCAAAATATATTACATCAGGAGAATCCTTAGAACTTGCTCATAAAGGTCTTCATAAAACCGATACGGGTATAGTTCAGAAGGTATGGAATAATTTCTACACTAAGACAGATGCAACAGAAACTTATGCTTCATCTAAGATTGATGTAAGCGGCGGTTGGTATAATCCTGAAAATTACAACAAATATGTTGTAGGCAGCGGTATGACTGTATGGACTCTCCAGAATATGTACGAGAGAAGCATCATCAACGGTGAAGATAAAGAAAAATTTGACGATAATTCAGGTATCTGCGTAATTCCTGAGGTTGGAAGTAAAGTTCCCGATATTCTTGAAGAAGTTGCATACGAGCTTGACTGGATGGCAAAGATGAAGGTTCAGCCCGATGAGCCTACATGGGGCGAAACAGCTGCGGGACTTTATTATCACAGTGTACACGACTATCATTTCGTGGATGTAAGCAGCGAATTCTCCAATTATTATTACGATTACGAATGTGATCCTGCACCCCGTATTGTAAAGCCTCCTACGTTTGCGGCTACACTTAACTATGCCGCTTGTGCTGCGCAGGCTGCAAGACTCTGGGCTCCTTATGACGCTGAAAAGGCTGAGAATTACCTTAAATCAGCTATTGAGGCATATGAGGCTTATGAGAAATACTGGTATGATTATGATGACAGTACAACTATACACCCTGAAATGTACACTGATTGTCCTAAGGAAGAATTAAATGAAACATCACAGTATGCACCTATGTGGCAAGCAAAAACAGGTACACCCTATGCTGATAATGAGGTGAAAGATGACGCTTACTGGGCAGCTTGTGAAATCTTTGTTTCTGCTTCTGAAATGGGCGAAAGCAAACTTGCTGAGAAATACAAGGCAATACTTTCCGATACTGATTACTCATTTGATGTTACAACAAGAATTTATAACGGATACGGACATTACGGCGATTACACCTCTTTCAGATGGGATGAAACCGCATCAGCTGGCTCTCTTACACTTTCACTTCACAATGACCTTCTCTCTGAAAAAGAGGCTGAAAAGGTGAATAATTCTATCCTTGAAGCTGCTGATGATTATCTTAATATGGAAGCTGAACAGGGCTATGGTATTCCTTACCTTTACGACGGTCCCGGATACAATGATCCAATCGGTCTGACTCCGCAGATTATCATAAACGGCTATAGATACGGTTCTAACGGAATGGCTGCTACAAATGCTATTGTAATGGCTTATGCTTATGATGTTTCGGGTGATATGAAGTACATAGACGGTGTTGCACAGACTATGGACTATCTCCTCGGAAATAATCCGCTGTCATTCTCATACATCACAGGATATGGTACTTATGGTGTACAGAGTCCTCACCATAAGCACTGGGTAAATGAGATTAACGAGGATGCTCCTGAGGCTCCCAGCGGCGTTCTTGTAGGCGGTCCAAGCGCAGAGATTTCAGATGATTATATGCGTGGTTTTGGCTTTGAACCAGGTAACAGAGATAATATTTCACAGAGATGTTATGCTGACTCATGGGATGCTTGGTCTGTAAATGACGCTGCTCTCGACTGGAATGCATCACTTGCTTGGGTAGTATCATTCCTGCAGGACGAATCCAATGCATCTCCCAGTATTGAATACGGTGACGCTAACTGCGACGGCAAGGTAACAATAGCAGATTCTACAGCAATACTTCAGGCATTGGGTAATCCTGATAAGTATGCACTTTCCGAAAAAGGCAAAGCAAATGCAGATATTATCGATAACGGCGGCGGAATTTCAGTTGCTGACGCTATTGCTATTCAGACTGTTGATGCAAAACTTGCTGATATAAAATCATTCCCCATGACACAAGAGGAATACAATTCGGCATTAAATAAATAATCTAAAAAATCCCGATTTCAACAATGAAATCGGGATTAATTTTTTCTATGCAATGTCTTATACTTGTGCAAAAATAGCATATCCCACATTTTCACCGCATATTTTTTAATGTATCAAAAATATTCCAAAATCAAATACTTTAACAAAGGAGAGCTATAATGAAAAACGCAAAACGAAAAATTTTCACAGGAGCAATTTTTTCAGCCTGTGTAGTTTCAGCTATAATAGGAGGAAACATAATCAACAAAAAGTCAGAGGCTATCCCTGCATCTGTTATGGGCATATCTGATGAAACGCCTGTTATTGTTCTGGACGCGGGACACGGCGAATCATAATAAACCGAGTTCATACACTAATCATCTATTGACAAATCTGGCTATAAGTGATATAATAATGCAAACCTACTAATAATTAAGGAGTACTCTACTATGGCAAATATTTATACATCGGTTGACCAGCTTATCGGTAAAACACCTTTACTTGAACTTACAAATATTGAGAAATATTTTAGATTGAAAGCAAAAATCCTTGCCAAACTTGAATATTTCAACCCTGCCGGCTCAGTAAAGGATAGAGTTGGAAGAGCAATGATTGATGACGCAGAAGTAAGCGGAAAACTTACTCCGGATTCTGTAATTATTGAACCTACATCCGGCAATACGGGAATTGGACTTGCAGCTGTTGCAGCGGCAAGAGGATACAGAATTATCATAGTAATGCCCGAAACAATGTCGATAGAACGCAGACAGCTTATGAAAGCCTATGGTGCTGAACTTGTTCTAACCGATGGCGCAAAGGGAATGAAAGGAGCAATTGAAAAAGCTGAAGAACTTGCGAAAGAAATCCCAAACAGCTTTATCCCGTCACAGTTTACAAACCCTGCAAATTCAAAGGCACACTATGAAACAACAGGTCCTGAAATATTGGAGGATACTGACGGACAAACAGATATTTTTGTTGCAGGCGTAGGTACTGGCGGCACAATTACAGGTGTTGGAGAATATCTTAAATCCCAAAATCCTGATATTAAAATTGTTGCTGTTGAGCCTGCTTCTTCCGCTGTACTATCAACTGGAGCTGCTGGTACACATCAGATACAAGGAATCGGCGCAGGATTTGTTCCTGAAGTGTTGAATACTGAGATATTCGATGAAATTATCACTGTTTCAGATAAAGACGCTTTTGAAACCGGCAGACTTATCGGCAGAAGCGAAGGCATACTTGTGGGAATTTCCTCTGGTGCGGCAACTTATGCGGCGATTGAACTTGCAAAACGTCCTGAAAACGAAGGGAAGAACATTGTTGTTCTTCTTCCCGACACGGGTGACAGATACCTTTCTACTCCCCTTTTTTCTGAATAATTAAGGCAATACCGCACAGAGCTTGTGCGGTATTGCCTTATTCTGTCCGTTTTTTTCGGAACAATTTATTTGGGAAGTAATGATAGAATGTGATTTCCTTATGCCTTTAAAGGAAGCTCAGTTAAACTAATAAGCTTAGCATCTACTTTCTTGATAACTATTGCATCATCTGCTGAAATTCCTGTTTCACCGTTTACATCAGCGTTAAGTTCTCCCTCTGCTGTGAGGCCATATTTATCAGGATTTCCAAGGCTCTGGAGAATTGCTGTTGCATCTGCAATTGTTACCTTTCCGTCACAGTTTGCATCTCCATAAACAACGTCTGAGGGTGCTACTGAAGGTTCAGTAGGTTCGGTTTTATCCTGCTCACCGGGTTTTTCTGTGTTTTCATATTCATAAACGACTTCTATCTTTTTATACTCTACAGAAATTGTATCCTCGATTTCCTGCTCCATTTTTTCGGAAGAATCCCACCATTTCTGTAATTCAACCTTGCCGTCTGCAACAACTGCATTTACAATATCTTCTTTGTTGGTAAGTGTGCCGTCAAACTCAACAGATGCGGTTGTTCCTTTGCCAAGTTTCAAGGAATAGCTCTTTGAAGTCCAGAATTCTGTTCCGTCCTCAGAAACAGCGTTGATACATACTGCACAGCCGGCAGTGCCCCAGCTTGAACCTGCACTTGATGTAACATCGCCTGTAATATCAATTCTTACAAGATGCTCAGGGTCAGTTATCGGTACTTCAACATAGCCGTTTTTATTAATCATGTTTTCTATATCTTCAAATGTTTCTGTCTTATATGTGAATTTATCGGGATTATATAGTTCAAGTCCCTCAAAATCAGATGCGTCATCTGTAATAACGACCATAGCTGCTGAATAAGCGGGGAGCTCAACATTTACTACATTGTCCTTTACATCTTCAACTATGTCAATAAGCTTTATTTCAGGCGAATCACCATAAACTGCATATACAGCCGCAGCCTCATAGGTTGTATCTGCATTTTCAAGGTTAATTACTGCATTTTCAGCGTTTTCAAGGTCTTTGTTTGTAATCATTGCTGTGACTGTTCCCTGGTCATCACCCTTGATAGAAGCATATGCGCTTGAAAGTGCAACATCATCTGTCTTTGTGGAGAGAAGCATATCGCCGAATGAACTGCCCTTGCCGTCATAGTTTGTGTAGAGGTTAATACCTGAGAACTGATAGTCATTACTGCTCCATTTTGTTGCAAGATATACGCCTAAATCTGCAAAACAGCCAAGAGCTTCTGCCTGTGCAATTGTTGCACTTAAATCCTCACCGCCGAAGTTGTATTCAGTAATAGCAAGCTTTGTTCCGGGATAATACTTATCAATTGATTCCTGAACCTTAGGAAGCATGGGAAGATTTTCTTTTCCCCACTGTCCTATCCAGCTATCCTCGATGTAGCCTTCCTCATAAAGTGTACGAACTGACTGCATTCTTGCCTCTGCACATTTTGTATGAGTAGGGTCTGTACACTGAGATACACGACAATCGCCCTTTGCTTCGGGATAATAGTGTATATCAAGAACATCAAGGAGTCTTACCCCTGCTTCTTCAGACGCATTTTTCATCTGTTCAAGATAGCAGTCGATATACCAGTGGTAGTTGTTTTCTTCCTTTATCTTTTCCCACTCGTCAGATGAATCATCATCAGCAAGGCTTTGAAATGCTGTATATCCATAAAGTGAAGGTCCGAAGATATCTGCCTTAGGGTCAAGCTTCTTTACTGCTTTAGCCATTTCAATGGATTTTTCAGCCAGTTCTGCAATTGTTACGCGCTCAGGATGAATTCTGCTGTGAGTATGATGCCAGAGACCAGGCTCATTATCAAGGCTGTAGCCCTGAATACCTGTAGATGAAGATGAATCGCCAAATGTATTGATAATGTAGTTTACATATTCATCCATATAAACCTTGCCGTCTGTAAGGTCAGGAGTTTCATCAAATGCGCTTCCCTTTGTAAGAACTACTTCATTCCAACGGTCAGAGGGTGCAGCTTCTTCCTCTGATACAGGGCCATCCTTGTCAGCTGCTACGTATCCTGCAAGCTGAAGTGTTGTGAATCTGTATGGCGCGCCGCATTTTTCAGCATCTTTTAAAAGCTTTTTAGCGCAGTCAGCAGGTTCATCAGAATTTGAAAGATTGTTGTCAGAGCTGTATTTCCAGTCAGAACCTGCATTTGAAGCATTGTTTTCCCAGTTATATGCAGTCATTCTGTTTCCGCCCTGTCTTACAGATGTTGCAGTAACTTTGCTTAAATCGTTGCCATACTGGTTTATACCATAGATATGAGGACTGATTGCTTTCTTTTCAGCACTAAGGTCAATGTTGATATTCATCTTATATGCTTCTTCAGCGTTAGCAGTTGAAAAAGGGGCTGTAAGAGCAGTTGCCATAACCATAACAGCTGCAAAGATTGATTTACATTTCTTCATAAATTATTCCTCCTCAGAAATAATCGAATTATTATTATCCCATAAATCTGCCTGTGGAACGGGAGCTGATTTTTCAGCAGTTTTTGAGCGGAAAGGTCCGCGAGAATATGAGTCAATGAATAAATCATGAGTTCTGATATACCTTGAAATTGATTTTGCTATTATAAGCAAGCAAGTCAAAGGCGTATTATGTCCGTAACCGTAAATTATTGTGGGGGTATCGGTTATATCAGCAGATACACGCCAGACAATTCCCAGACGGTCAAGATTGTCCATAATCTTTTTAACTCGTTTTACCGGAATATCAACTTGCTTGGATATATATTCCAACGACTGCATTCTGTTCCGATAACAACTGCCAAGATAGTGGACAATGTTTATAGTATCCTTGTTTGCAAGGGTCTGAAACAGATATATCATATTATCGCATACCTCGGTATATGAATCTACGCCGTTTTCAGGGATTTTGACAAAACAGCAATATTTCAAATCTTCGTTGAGTCTTGCGATAGAACACTCGTTGTCTGTTCTCAACTCTGCGTATGTTTCAAGTTCAAGATTTTCAGGATATTTTGCAGCTGTGAGCGTATAGTCGTTATAAGCCGATATAGCTGCATAGTAAAACTTCATGATTAAATCTGCACGTTCTTTTGCTGGAGTCTGCCTTATTTTCTGAGTAATAAGCTGTTCAACATCCTGTTCGGGCTGTTCCTGTTTTATGCCGAACAAAACGTCAATTGAAACGCCTAATATTCCCGAAAGCTTTGGCAGAAACTCTGAATCGGGCAAGCTTCCGTTTTCCCATTTTGATACAGCCTGTGGTGTGACATTCAGCTTTGCCGCAAGCTGTCCCTGTGTCATTCCGCAGGATTTTCTGTATTTTGTTAAGTTTTTACTGAATTGCAATTCCATTTTTACACCTCATAAATCAACAGGTGATTGTTTTTTTGAAAGAGAAATTTCCGGAATATCTCTCGTTGATTACATTATATCACAATATCCCGTTGTATGCAAGCAATGTTTTCTTTATCTGAAACAACGCATAGTTTAGTTCTCAAACACCATGTTGTATGCTTTGCTTTTGACAAATTCAAATACCCGTTGTAACACAAATCACATATCTGCCCAAAAGACAAAAGCAGAAAGAGAATTTGATAGCAAGGTTTAGTTTTGAGAACAGTGTTTATTTCTCTTCATTTTATCCACCATTTATTCATTTCTTCGGTTGACACATATCACAAATTGATTTAAAATTAAAATATAGAAATTGGTTCTATTTTTCGGATAATTAATGAGGTGTTAAAAATGATGAAATTAACTAAGGGATGCAGGGTTATTTCTGCATTATGTGCAGCTGTACTGTGCACAACAGCTGCAACAGCAAATTATTCTACAAGTGAAAAAGCCATAGCCGCAGCCACATCAACTGTATGCAACCCGATTATATGGTCAGATGTTCCCGACTGTGACGTTATACGTGTAGGTGATACATATTATATGGTCAGCACCACTATGTATTTTACTCCGGGTGCACCTATAATGAAGTCAAAAGACCTTGTTTCGTGGGAAATATGCAACTACGTTTATGATACTCTTGCAAACGGCGATGTGCAGAATCTAACAAACGGCAAGCACGACTATGCTCATGGACAATGGGCAACAAGTCTCCGCTATCATAAAGGTACATATTATGTTTTCTTCGGCAGCTACGGCACGGGAAAATCCTACATTTACAAAACAAATGACATTGAAAACGGCGAGTGGACACGCTCCGAAATAAACGGAATGTATCACGACGCTTCAATGCTTTTTGATGATGACGGAAGAAATTATCTTGTATATGGCGGGGGCGGTGAAATCCGCATAAAAGAGCTTAATTCCGAAATGACAGGCTTTAAATCCGGCGGCGCTGATAAAGTTCTGTTCAAAACAGGACTTGATAACCTTGCAGGCGAGGGAGCGCATATTCAGAAAATCGGCGATTATTATTATGTGTTCATAATCGCATGGCCAAGCAACAGCGGACGTATTGAGCTTGTCTACAGAAGTAAGGATATTCTTGGTAATTACGAGGGTAAAACCATACTTAATTCGGGTATAGGCTCATACGGCTCGGGCGTTGCACAAGGAGGTATTGTTGATACTCCCGACGGAAAATGGTACGGTATGCTGTTTCAGGACCATGGCTCTGTCGGACGTATTCCCGCTCTTGTTCCTGTAAAATGGGTGAATGACTGGCCTGAAATGGGCGTGAACGGAAAAGTTCTTGTAACTTTTGAAATCGAGGGTGAATTTACAGGCACACAACTTGCAAAGGACGATGACTTCACATATTCTTCAAACGACCTTGACCTTGTATGGCAGTGGAATCACAACCCCGATAATACAGCATGGAGCGTAACGGAGCGTGAAGGTTATCTTCGTCTTACCAATAAAACACTTGCAACAAATCTTCTCAACGCAAAAAATACTCTTACACAGCGTACAGAGGGTCCTGCTTGTTCAAGCGTAATAAAACTTGATACAAAGGGCATGAAAGCCGGCGATTATGCAGGACTTTCAGCGTTCCAGTTCAAATACGGAAATGTGGGCGTCTACGTTGCAGACAACGGTGCAAGGAAGATATATATGTCCGAAAATGGCGGATACTCGGGCTCTGCAGCAGTTACTGACAGCTATAATAAGATTATCGAGGAAGTAAATCTGAATGGCGATGAAATATATCTCAAAGAGGAGTTTACATTCAATACGGTAAAATCTGATATGAGCGCTTCAAATAATATTGATAAGGTAAAATTCTTCTACTCCTACGACGGTCAGAACTGGACGCAAATAGGAACCGAGCTCTCTATGTCCTACGATTTGAAGCTGTTCACAGGCTACAGAAGCGGAATTTACAGCTATGCAACAAAGACGACAGGCGGCTATGCCGATATTGATTTCTTTGACTATGAGCGTACCCCTTGGAATGAAGCTCAAGTGATAGAACCAAACGAATTCGGCTGGTATTCAGTAAGCGGATTTGAGGGAAGCACTGACAAATGGACGGGCAGAGGAAGTGCGGTAGTTTCCTCCTCATCGGACGCTTCATTCGTAGGTAATAATTCGCTTTATGTATCTGAAAGAGAATCTGCATGGAACGGGGCAGCAATCCCTCTTAGTAAGAGTATTTACAAAAGCGGAGAAAGCTATAGTTTCAGTGCAAATGTAATGTATGCAGAGGGTGAAGAACTGAATAATTTCTTTATGAAATTGCAGTATGTGGGCGCTGACGGTGAAACATATTATGCATCTGTTGCAGAGGGTGCTGCTAAGAAAAATCAGTGGATTCAGCTTGCAAATTCACATTTCACAATTCCGGAGGGTGCTTCGGATATGTATCTTTACATCGAAACCGAAAGTGGTACAGATTCGTTCTATGTTGATGAGGTTATAACAGCTATAGACGGAACAGGAATACTCGGAGCAGATAAACCTATAAAGCTTTTGCCAGCGGATTTGAACTTCGACGGAATAGTTGATGTATTCGATTTATGCCTTGCAAGAGAGGGTACAGAAAATGGCTTTGAAAGTGCAACGGCTGCAAATGTGGCAGATGTTGACAAGAACGGCGAATTTAACGAAAACGATCTGATACTTATACAGGATTTCCTGTTAGGTAAAGTCAGCAAATTTTCAGAGAATGTTGAATAAACTTTAGTGACATAAAAAATAGAGCAGCATTGCCAAAATGAAACGCAGTGCTGCTCTTATTTTTTATTGTAATTTAGGGCGTGTCAACACCATGATTTCAATTCTGTTTTCCGCCATTATTTCTATACTGCAATGGCGACATACAGCTATATTTTTTGAATGAACGCGAAAAATGCTCAGAGGAATTATAACCGCATAATTCTGCTATTTCATTTACTGTCTTATCAGATTTTGAAAGAAGCGTCTGTGCATATTCCATACGACTTGAAAAAACATCTTTCATATATGATGTACCGAACAATTCGTTATATATCTTATTTAAGTAGCCTACAGATAAATTAAGTTCTCTGGCAATCTGTGGTGCCGATCTTTCAACACCGGGATTTTCATAAATTTCCTTACGCAGCTTTCTCAGCTCAGATTCATAAGGAATTTTCTTTTCTGAACGGCTTTCCTTACCTACACCTCCGATGTACAGCAGCATAGCCATAAGAAGATTATGCTGTATGCGCTTTTTGTCAAGATTTTCATTGTCAAACATCTGACAGGCAGACTTTATAAGTAGTTCAAGAGTATCATCATCATTGAGGCATACAGGTACATTAAATGGTATATCAAGCTCCTCCATTTCCTGTCTTTCTTCACGAGAAAGCTGAAAACGAACCCAGTCGTCCATATACTCCTCCCCGTTTGCGTAAAGACAGTGAGATACTGATGTATCTATAATAATTGCTGTATTAGGCAAAATATTGTAACTTATACCTGCAATAGATACTTTTGCTCGTGATTGAATAAGCAAAAGCTGTATGCCGTTATATCCGTCTTTCCGCTCAATAAAAAAATTCTCATCGTGTTTCCAGTGATATCCTGCAAGTGAGATATACATACAAACGCCTCCTCAGCAATATTTAATTATCTCTTGCTTTAATTATAACTTAATTTTCTATATTTGTCAATAAAAATATAATGAAATTCATCATAAAAATATAAAAAAACATCATTGCAATTTGCATACGCAGAATGTATAATATAGACAGAAAATATGAAGAAACCGTTAAGGAATTATATCAATCAACCTTTTATCAAAAATACATAAAGGCTTATTTAAAAAATATATATAATCCTTTAAGTATTTTTGGTAACTGGTAAAAATCATTTTGGGAGGTCATTCATATGAAAAACAAATTCAAGCGCACAGCCGCAGCAGCTTTGTCTGCCATGACAGCTGCCACAAGCCTTATCTTGCCTGCCGCTTCGCAGACAATGACTGCTTCGGCAAAGTACGGCACAGGTAAAAACATAGTTGAAAATCTCAACAGAGGCATTTCTGCTATCAACACCGGAAACGGCATGCTTGTAAGCTGGAGATTTCTTGCTAATGACGCTGACGATGCTGAATTCAAGCTCTACCGCGGAAATGAACTTATCTTTACAAGTAAATCAGGACAGGCTACCTGCTATCTTGACAAGGGAGGCAGCAGCAGTTCAAAATACAGAGTTGATTATATCTCTGGCGGAAAAGTTGTAAATTCCGAAAATTGCAGTCTTACATCCAACAAGGATTACTTCGACATTCCCCTCAACATTCCTAAGGGTTCAGGATGCACATACAGTGCTAACGACTGTTCCGTTGGTGACGTTGACGGCGACGGTACATACGAAATCTTTGTTAAGTGGGATCCTTCAAACCAGAAGGACAACTCACAGGACGGTGATACAGGAAACGTTTATATCGACTGCTATACACTTTCCGGAAAACAGCTCTGGAGAGTTGATCTGGGAAGAAACATCCGTGCAGGCGCTCACTATACTCAGTTCCTCGTTGCTGACTTTGACTGTGACGGTAAGGCTGAAATGACCTGTAAGACAGCTGACGGAACTAAGGACGGTACAGGCAAGGTTATCGGTGATGGTTCCAAGAACTACCGCAACAGCAAGGGATATGTTTTAGACGGTCCCGAGTACTATACACTCTTTGAGGGCGCTACAGGTAAAGCCCTTGACACAGTTGAATACGCTTTCCCCAGAGGAAAGGTAAGTGATTGGGGCGATAACTACGGTAACCGTGTTGACCGTTTCAACGGTGCTGTCGTATATCTTGACGGTCAGAAGCCCTCTGCTGTTTCAAACAGAGGTTACTATACACGTATGACAGTTGTTGCATACGATGTCGTTGACAAAAAGCTTGTTGAGCGTTGGAAGTACGACTCAGGCAACGACGCTAAGAAGGGCTACCACAACGGTAATCACAACTGTATGCCTGCCGATGTTGACAACGACGGCAAGCAGGAACTCGTACTCGGTTCAACATGTATTGACGACAACGGAAAGCTCCTCTGGTGTAACGGACAGGGACACGGTGATGCAATGCATCTCGGTGATTTCCTCCCCAACAGAGACGGTCTTGAGCTTTGGATGTGTCACGAGGAAAAGCCTTGGGGTGTATCTCTTATAGACGCTAAGACAGGTAAAAATATCTTCCACAAGAATCACACAAAGGATACTGGCCGTGCTTGCTGCGGTAATATCTATTCCAAGAATCCCGGTGCTGAATTCTGGGGCGCTACAGGAAATGATATTTTCGACGGCACAGGTAAAACAATTTCCACAACTAAGCCTGCTCAGAACTTTATGATTTACTGGGACGGCGACCTTGAGCGTGAAATTCTCGACGGTACAAAGATTGACGACTTTACAGATGGCGGTAAGCTTAACAGACTTCTGACAGCTGACGGATGTTCTGCGAACAACGGTTCAAAGAATAACCCCGGTCTTGCTGCTGATATTATGGGTGACTGGCGTGAAGAACTTGTTGTAAGAACAACAGACAGCAAGTACCTCAGAATATACAACACAAAATATACAACAAATACTCGTCTTACAACTCTTATGCACGATCCTCAGTATCGTTGCCAGGCAGCAGGCGAGCAGAACTGCTACAACCAGCCTGCACACCCAAGCTTCTATCTCGGTTCTGATGAGAAGCTTCCTGAGAGACCTGCTGTAACAATCAATGGTTCTACAACTCCTCCTTCTCAGAATCCTACAAACCCACCTGTTGAGCAGCCTACTGAGGCGCCCACACAGGCACCTACACAGGCTCCAACACAGGCACCCACAAATCCTCCCGTTCAGCAGGGTAAATTCATTACAAATATGAGCGTTAAGGATACTGATAATGCTGCTGATTGGAAAATAACAACTGCTTCACAGGGCGGTCTCGTATTTGGTGACAGAGATTACACATATACTAAATTCCCTGCACAGCTTAACGGTGCGGAATCACTTCTTACTGCCTGCGATTCAAAGAATGCAGCAGGTGACCTCGCTGAATTCACAGCAGGTGCAAAGACTGACGTTTACATCTTCCTCGATACAAGAGTTGAAACTGAAAACAACGTTCCCTCATGGCTCGGAAGCTGGACAAAAACAGATATGTCAGCCGAAACAAGCAATGATGTAATATTCTCCGTATACAAGAAAACTATCAATCAGGGTGAAAAAGTTGTACTCGGAAACAACAATATGACGGGCAATGTTGTAAACTACACAGTATTTGCAGCAGATTCTCAGGAACAGCCTGCAACACAGCCGCCAACTGAGGCACCTACACAGGCACCTACACAGGCTCCCACACAGGCACCTACACAGGCACCTCAGGGACAGGTTACACTTTATGGTGATGCAAACTGCGACGGCGTGGTAAGTATATCTGACGCAACAGCTATCCTCCAGAGCCTTGGAAATCCTGATAAGTATTCTCTTTCTGAGCAGGGCAAGTTCAATGCCGATGTATTCAATAACGGCGACGGTATTACTACATCTGATGCTGTGACAATTCAAAAAGTTGACGCAGGTATATACAAACTTAATCAGCTCCCTGTCAGAGAATAATTTCTTTAGAGATTCACTTTATTGGTTTTCCCTCTAATTCATATTTGGCTGCAAATATCATATAAGCCCTGATGCAGATCATCTGCTCAGGGCAGGATATCAGCCACATAAACATTGTGGAATACTTATTGATTAATATTAAGGCACCACTGCACAAGCTTTGTGCGGCGGTGCCTTATTTTTTTGATTCATAAACCGTTGTAATGCAACATAAATTGATATAAGACAATATATTGCAAGCAGATTTCATGTAAAAGCGTAAATCGAACTTATTGCTCCCCCAACTAAACCTTGTCATCAAATACTCAGCATAAAGAAAATTTCTCTGCGTCAGAAAAACTTGAAATGCGACAGCATTACTGCGTTTTTCTTCCTTGATAAATTTCCTTTCTGCTTTCGTCTTTTTGGCAAGGTATAATTGGTGGAGCAATAGCGCGGTGTTACCGTAAAGAAAGGTGGCTGAACATAATGAAAGATACCCTACACACCAACAATACATTTCGCACATCAGATATTGAAAAGCTGAAAAAAATTGTTACTGCGAAAGTGGAAAAGTTAGTCAACCGTAAAATCAGCAAATCCGTCTGATATATCACTTCAAAAAATCACACCTGAAAACGCAGAGCAAAGTCGGAATTTTGTGGCGAGTATTTGATGTGCGTTTTTTGAATATATAAAAAAGTATGAGGTGAGATAAATGCCCCAAGTGGCTATATATTGCCGTTTATCAATTGAGGACAGAGATAAGACTGAAAACAACAGCAGCAAGAGTATACTAAACCAGAAATCTATGCTCCGTGATTACTGCCGCGACCGCGACTGGGAGATATATGATATTTACTGCGACGACGGCTACAGCGGTATTGACCGAAACCGTCCTGAATTTAACAGACTGCTCAAAGACTGTGAAAAGGGAAATGTTGATATAGTTCTCTGCAAAGACCAATCACGTTTTTCCAGAGATACCATTATAGTTGAACAATATATAAATGACAAGTTTCTTGAATGGGGCATACGCTTTATCGGAGTTGCTGACAATGCTGATACCGATAACGAAAGCTACAGCACTATGCGGCTTTTTACAAGCGCCTATAATGAGATGTATGTCAAAGATATTTCATCTAAAATCCGCCGCACTCTTGCTCACAAAAGAGAACAGGGGCAGTTTGTCGGCTCGTTTGCACCATACGGCTATAAGATTGACCCTGACAATAAACATCACCTTATTATTGATGAGGAAACTGCTCCTGTTGTAAATCTGATATTTAATATGTATGCCGACGGAGAGGGCTACCGCAAAATAGTACAGAAACTCAATGAGGAGGAAATTGCAAATCCCACAGAATACAAAAGACAAATTGGCTCAAAATATAAAAATTGCAATGCCGATTCAAGTAATTCCTGTGGATTATGGACACAGTCGACCATTGCACGGATGCTGACTAACGAGGTGTATATTGGTACTCTTGTACAGGGAAAATCTCACCATGTAAGCTATAAAAATAAGAAACGAAAAAAAGTCGGTAAAGACAACTGGATTCGTATTCCTGATACTCACGAAGCAATTGTGGATTCTGATATATGGTTACGGGTACAGGAACGGCTGAACAGCCACACAAGAGTAGGAAAACGTTCACAGGAGCTTTCTCCTCTTTCAGGTAAGGTAAGATGTGCCATATGTGGACGGCCTATGAAACGAAATGTATATTATAACAAAGCCAAAACTATAAAATATTACAGCCTGCAATGCGCAACATATAAAACAGGAGCAATGAATTGCCAAAATAAATCAAGTATAAGCGGACTTGCTCTTGAACAGAAAATACTTGATGAACTGAACTGCATTGTAGATAGTTACTGCCAGTCAGAAGATATACGACTAACTGATATACATACCGAACAGCTGAATATGCTTGAAAAAAAATTGTATGCCCTCAGAGATAAATATAATTCAGCAGAACAACGTCTTGTTAAGATGTACAAGGATAAGCTGGACGGTATAATTTCTGATAAGGATTATGCTTTATTCCACCCAAATCTTAGAAACGACGAACAACTCCTTTCAGAGCAGATAACCGAAGTAAATTATCAGATTGCAGAAATTCGCAAACAGCAGGAGAATTCCGCAGAACAAAAAGCTATCATTGAAAAATACACTCATTTCGAAAAGCTTGACTTCAATATTGCAGATGAATTCATTGACTTTATCGAAATAGGCTCTAAAAAGGAAAACGGAGAACGCGAAATAAATATACACTGGAAAATATGAGGACATGAAAAATACGCACATCCTTATATTGTAAAATTTTATCATTTTTCTCTTGCAATTTTTCGCAAATGGTTATAATTAAAAAACAGATATAATAGAAAAAATACAACTTAGTTTATTATGATTCGGCACACGGCGGAATAGACGGCGGCTGCGTATCTGCCGAGGGAGTACCAGAAAAGGGAATTAATCTCAGTATACTCCTCCGTCTCCGCGATTTACTGGAGCTGAACGGCTACGAGGTTGAGGTCACACGCGATACTGACACATCAATTCACGACAAGGGAATTGAGGGAATTGCCAACCAGAAAAGCTCCGATATGGATAATCGCCTTGAAATTTTCAACAAGAACAAAAATGCGGTGTGTATTTCCATTCATCAAAATCAGTTTACCGACCCCGTTTACAGTGGAGCTCAAATGTTTTACTCAGCAACTGACAGCCGCAGCGAATCCCTTGCCAAAAATTTGCAAGATAGCTTCAAGGAACTTATCCAGCCCGAAAATGACCGTGAAATAAAACTTTGCGGCAAGGAACTGTTTTTGTGCTATTTCTGTGAAAATCCCACAGTTATGGTGGAGTGCGGTTTTCTCTCAAATCCCGAAGAAGCCTCCCTGCTTAACACCGAGGAATATCAGCAAAAAGTTGCTATGACTATTTTCAAGGGCTTAACCGACTATCTTAATGAGTAATAATACCACTCCCTGAAACAACAGTAGACAAATCTAATGGCAGAAACACTGTATATCATCGTTGGACTTCCTCACCATACGACAGCATGCTTTCGTCGTCCGCCTTGATATACAGTTTTTCTGCTCATCATCTTTCTCTACTAACATTTTAGAGATTGGTATAAAAAACGGCTTCCGATGTATTTATTCGGGAGCTTTTTTTGCCATTTCTGCACATATTAATCCTTGACTTTTTACCTCAAAATATGATATAATAAACTGAATAATTATGTATTGGAGAGGTAGATATGAGTATTTTTGATGTGTTCGACAGAATTTCACAAAATTCGCACACTCCACAGGGTAAAATAGAATATATAATAGCAGGTCTGGGCAATCCTGGTATGCAGTACGAGGGAACTCGCCACAACGCAGGCTTCTGCACCCTTGATATCCTCGCTTCACAAATGGGCGAGAACATCAGCCGCCTTAAATTCAAGGGAAAAACAGCCGAGGTCAATATAAACGGCGTCCGCTGTCTGCTACTTGAGCCTACAACATATATGAACAATAGCGGTGAATCCGTTGTACAGGCTCTGGAATTTTACAAACTTTCCACTGACCGCCTTATCGTTGTATACGACGATATATCCCTTGACCCCGGTAAACTGAGAATCCGCAGAAAAGGCAGTCACGGCGGTCATAACGGAATCCGCAGTATCATCGAGCTTACAGGCAAGGACGATTTTCCGCGCATAAAAATGGGCGTAGGCAAAAAGCCTCACCCTGATTATGACCTTGCAAAATGGGTACTGGGCAAATTCAGCAAGGAAGATTCTGAAAAATTCAAATCTGCCGCAGAAAATGCCTGCGAATGTATTAAGCTTATGGTGCAGGGAAAAACAGACGAGGCTATGAACAAATTCAACTCATAGGAGCGTTAAATGAAGCTTTTCAGTAACATTTTCAGTGAGCTTTCGGGATTTAAAAGTATTCTCGAATGTCTTGAAAAAAACATTTCTCCTGTCTCGGTGACAGGACTTTCCCATATACACAGAGCCAGCCTTGTTTCCGCACTTGTCGGAAACAGGGTTAATCTTGTTGTTACGGGTACAGAGGCAGAGGCAAAAAAGCTCTGCGACGATGTAAATATGATGACAGGCAGGGAATCCGCTGTGCTTTTTCCCTCAAGAGAACAAGTTTTCACTCCTGTTGACAGTTCTAACCATGAATACGAATATATGCGTATTTCCGCACTTTCAAGAGCCGCGCGAAATAACTGCGATGTGATATGTGCAAGCATTGAAGCTGTAATGCAGCCTGTTATCCCTCCTGATATACTTATTTCATCGGCAATTGAAATATCCGCAGGGGACACCATAGACCGCGATAAACTTTGCCTTGACCTTGCAAAATGCGGATATCAGCGCTGCGAAAAAGTTGAGGGCGCTTCACAGTTTTCCGTCAGAGGAAGTATTATCGACATATTCCCTGTTCAGTCGGATAAGCCAGTCCGTATCGAACTGTGGGACGATGAAATTGAAAGCATTGCGGAATTTGATACGGATTCCCAGCGCCGTTCAGATACACCTATTGACAAACTGGAAATCTCCCCTGCCAGCGAGCTTTTGTGCGAGGGTGAACTGCTTGCACAGCGTCTTGAAGCACTCTTGAAAAAGGTACGCGGAAAGCGCATGGAGCTTGTCCGCACACACCTCGGTGCAGATGTTCACCGCTTGAATTCCGGAGAAATCCTCCCTCACGGTATGAAGTATTACAGCCTTGCATATGAGGGACTTTCAACAGTTTTTGACTATATTGACGGTGCAGTGCTTTTCAGCGATTATTCCAACATAGCCGAAGCCGCTAACGGTATAACCACACGTTTCAATGAAGATGTAAAAATTCTCATTGACGAGGGGCAGCTTTGTAAAGGACTTGACAATCTCATTGTGGAATTGCCGCAAATTCAGCTCATTGCCGAGAAAAAATGCTGTTTCTATATCAGCACGTTTTTACAAGGCGGTGAGCGTATTGACTACCGCCGCATTATAAGCTTTGAAGCCATGCAGACGGCTCTGTGGGGCGGTGAGCTGAAACCTCTTATTGAAGATATTTCAGACTATATCCGACAAGGATATAAAATTTTACTCTGCGCAGGAAGCGAAAAAACGCTCCCTATAATCAAGCAGGATTTGGAAGCAGAAAATATTCCCTGTGATATCGCAAATGAAGAATCTGTCCTCCACCAAGGCAGAGTATGCCTTATTTCCGGAGGACTAAGCGGCGGATTTGAGTTTCCCGAAACAAAGGCAGTTCTTATCGCTCAGGGACTTTCAATGGATTCCAAATCCACCAGAGCAAGAAAGAAGAAAAAGCCAAAAGCCGAGGAAATTCGCAGTCTTTCTGATATTACCGAGGGCGATTTGGTCGTACACAGCAGTCACGGTATTGGACGATTTATCGGCATACGCAAGCTTGAATTCGACGGTGTTACCAAGGACTACATAACAATACAGTACGCAGGTACAGATAAACTTTATATTCCCGTAACACAGCTTGATATGGTATCAAAGTATATCGGTCCGAGAGACGATACGGGAGTTAAGCTGACAAAACTCAGTTCAGGAGAATGGCAGAGGAAAAAAAGCAATGTAAAACGTGCCGTAAAGGACATGGCACAGGAACTTATTGCTCTTTATGCCAAGCGTGAAAAAAGTGAAGGATTTGCATTTTATCCTGATGATGAAATACAGCACGATTTTGAAAATCGTTTCCCTTATGTTGAAACTGACGACCAGCTTACGGCAATTGCCGAAATAAAGGCAGATATGGAACGTATTCGCCCTATGGAACGCCTCCTTTGCGGAGATGTGGGATTCGGCAAGACAGAAGTCGCTTTCCGTGCAGCTATGAAATGCGTACTTGCAGGCAAACAGTGCGCGATTCTCGCGCCTACAACAGTTCTTGCATTTCAGCATTATCAGACGGCTCTCCGCAGATTCGAGCAATTTCCTGTAAATGTGGAACTGCTCAGCCGATACCGCACTCCGAAACAGCAGGCGGAAATCATAAAAAAGCTGAAACAAGGACGTATAGACATACTCATCGGCACACATAAAATCATTCAGAAAAGTGTCGTATTCAACGATTTGGGACTTGCCATAATAGACGAGGAACAGCGTTTCGGAGTTGCACACAAAGAAAAATTCAAAGAGAGTTTTTCAGGAGTTGATGTGCTTATGCTGTCGGCTACTCCTATCCCCCGCACGCTGAATATGGCTATGAGCGGTATACGCGATATGTCTGTTCTTGAAGAACCGCCACAGAATCGCTATCCTGTTCAGACATATGTTATTGAATACAACACGGCAACCATTATTCAGGCTATTGTCAGGGAACTTCGACGCGGTGGTCAGGCATACTATATCCACAATCGCGTTGAAACCATAGTATCATGTACTGCTAAATTGCAGGAAATGCTCCCCGAAGCCCGTATAGCCTATGCTCACGGACAGATGAGTCAAGAGGAGCTTTCGGATATATGGGAACAGCTTGTGGAACATGAAATTGATATTCTCGTCTGCACCACAATTATTGAAACAGGTGTTGACGTACCAAACGTGAATACGCTTATTATTGAGGATTCCGACCGTTTCGGACTTTCACAGCTGTATCAGCTCCGCGGACGAGTTGGACGTTCAAATCGCCGCGGATATGCATATTTCACATATAAGCGTGACAAAGTTCTGACAGAAATAGCTGCAAAACGTCTCAGCGCCATGAAAGAATTCACACGATTCGGAAGCGGATTCAGAATCGCTCTACGCGACCTTGAAATACGCGGCGCAGGAAGTATTCTCGGCGGCAGTCAGCACGGTCACATGGAAGCTGTGGGTTATGATATGTATTTACAGCTGCTTTCTGAGGCTATAACTGAGGAAAAGGGCGAAAAGCCGGAGAAAGTTCCTGAATGTCTTGTGGATATCCAGATTGACGCGCATATCCCCGAAAAATACATTTCAAGCCTTAATCAGCGAATTGAGATATACCGCAGAATAATGACAGTAAAAACTGACGAGGACAAATTCGAGCTTATTGACGAGCTGATTGACCGTTACGGCGAGCCTCCGCGCTCAGTTGTGGGACTTGTGGAAGTCTCACTTATACGAAACAAGGCTGCACATCTTGGAATCACCGAAATATCACAGAAAAACGGACAGATGTACTTCTATACCCAATATCTTACTGTTGACCAGATAGCCGCACTTTCCACAGCCTACAGAGGAAAAATTACATTCAACGGCTCCGGAAAATCTTATGTTTCAGTTAAAATTATGCCAAAAGTCAGCGCATTTGACATGATGAAAGAAGTCATAGATACAATTGGTAAGGCTGCAAAATAATTATTTTGTTAAAAACGACGAAAAAATCATTTTATTATTGTATGGTATTACTCTTTTAAATTTTTCAGTTTTATGTTAAAATTATCTTATAGGCTATCGTTTATGACTATGAGGAGATAATTAATATGGATTTAAAAAGATTAATTGCAGTATTAGCCGCTATGGCCATGACAGCCGCATTTACAGGCTGTGAAAAGAAAGAAAGCATATCCGAACCCGAAACCTCAAAACCTGCGGAAACTACCGAAGTTCCTACTGAGGAAATCACGGAAGCTCCCACGGAAGAAGCAACAGAGGAAGAGCTTATCCCTCCCTCCCCTGCTGAATGTGACGACCCCAACGCCATAACCTTTGACGACGGTGATTTCAGTTTTGCCGATACAAAGCTTGACGATGTTGACTCCGCACAGGGTATCCTTTCCGTTGAGGAAGTGCAGGGAAATAAAATGCTCCGTTTCAGCGACGCAGGTACAAATTTTGCCGACGGAACTGTTCAGAAAATCAAATTTGATGCCGCAAAACTGCTCACTCCCGAAAATCTTGCAAAGGTGCGTTCCATTGAAATGGACGTATATGCAGATGCAACATCCGACGCTTTCAAAAACGATGACGGTGAAAATGTTATGGCTCCCGGCTGGATTGGCGGCGGCGGCGGCGCTAATGTTGCTGATGATGTATGGTATGAGTTTGCAGAATGGGACGGCGGCGAGTACAACTTTGAAATGTCAGGAGCTGTTCACGTTGAATTTAAATTTCTCCTTGCTCTTGGCGGTCAATGCTGGAATGAAACCATGGAAGAAGCCACATTCCAGATTATGCGCTGGGGTGCTCAGAATGAGGGTAATTTCTATGTTGATAATTTAGTTTTCAAGGACGAGGATGGCAATTCCCTGCCTATTGATAAGGCGGCTCCCACGGAAGAACCTACAGAAGTTATTATGCCTGGAGATATGGCGAGATAATTTTAAAAAGCTATTGCATTATTACATAAAAAATGATATAATAGAAGAACATATATAAATACAGCTGTACAAACGGCAAAAGGAGAATGAAAAATATGAATTACGGACATTTCGACCTTGCGAACAAGGAATATGTCATCACAAATCCCGCAACACCTGCGCCTTGGGCGAACTATCTTGGAGACCCCGAATACGGCGCTATGATTTCAAACAATGCGGCTGGCTACAGCTTCGTAAAATCGGGAGCTAACGGACGTGTATCACGTTTCCGCTTCAATTCCGAAATGGCGCTCCCCGGCCGTTATATCTACATCAGAGATAACGAGGCTAACGATTACTGGTCTGCTTCATGGCAGCCTGTAGGCAAGCCCCTTGATAAGTACAAGTCCGAGTGCCGCCACGGTACTGCTTATACTGTTATTTCCGCTGAATATACAGATATTAAGTCGGAAGTGACATATTATGTTCCCTATGGCAAGACATACGAGGTATGGCGCGCTAAGGTTACAAATAATTCTGATAAGGAGAGAAAGCTCTCTGTTTTCGGCTTCGTTGAGTTCACAAATGAGCCCAATTACGAGCAGGATCAGATTAATCTCCAGTACACACTTTTCATCACTCGTACAAGCTTTGAGGAAAACAAAATCATTCAGCATATGAATGAAAATACAGGCTTTGATGAAAATGGCTACAATGGCAGCGAGAGATTCTTCGGCATGGTAGGTCAGGAAATCACTGGCTATAACGGCTCTCTCAGCAATTTCATCGGACCTTACAGAACTTTCTCAAACCCAATCGCTGTTGAAAACGGCAAGTGCGACGGCGTTATGAACTATAACTCCAACTCCTGCGGTGCGCTCCAGAGCGATATCACTCTTGCTCCCGGTGAGACTAAGGAATTTATATACATCATGGGACAGAAAACAGATGCCGAGGCTACTGCTATTCTCAACGAGTACAAAGTTGCAGGCAAGGTTGACGCAGAAGTTCAGCAGCTTAAAGACTACTGGCACGGTCAGCTTTCAAACTTCTCCGTTGAAACTCCCTCAGACGAGTTCAACAATATGATTAACGTATGGAACGCTTACCAGTGCTTTATCACTTTCATTTGGTCAAGAGCAGCTTCTTTCATCTACTGCGGTCTCAGAAACGGCTACGGCTACCGCGATACTGTTCAGGATATTCAGGGTATTATCCACCTTGATCCAGAAATGGCTGCTGAAAAAATCCGCTTCATGCTTTCTGCTCAGGTAAGCAACGGCGGAGGACTTCCCCTTGTAAAGTTCACACATGATGCAGGTCACGAGACTTGTCCTGATGAAAACGACGAAAACAGCGTATACGCTAAGGAAACAGGTCATCCCTCATACCGTGCGGACGATGCTCTCTGGCTGTTCCCCACAATTATGAAGTATATCGGTGAAAGCGGCAACAAGTCATTCCTTGACGAAGTTATCACATATGCCGAAGAGGGCGGCGGAGAGGCTACTGTTTACGAGCATCTCAAGAACGCTATCCGCTTCTCTATGGAGCGTCTTGGCGACCACGATATGCCTGCTGGTCTCCACGCTGACTGGAATGACTGTCTCCGTCTGGGAGCAAAGGGCGAATCCACATTCGTTGCATTCCAACTCTACTACGCTATGACAGCTATCAAGGAAATGGCTGTATTAAAAAATGATACAGATTATATCGCATATATCGACGAGGTACAGGCAAAGCTTGCAGACGCTCTTGAAAAGTGCTGGGATGAGGACAGATTTATCCGTGGTATCCGCGAAAACGGCGATGTTGTTGGTGCAAAGAATGACCCCGAAGCTAATATGTGGCTCAATCCTCAGTCATGGAGCGTAATCTCACGCTTCGCTTCCGAGGAACAGGCTGAAAAAGCTATGGACAGCGTTTACAATATCCTTAATACTCCTTACGGCGCAAAACTTCTTGACCCACCCTACAAGTATCATCACTTCAAGGGCGCGCTGATGCAGGTATTCAACCTTGACACCAAGGAAAACGGCGGTATCTTCTCACAGTCACAGGGCTGGCTTATCCTTGCAGAAGCTCTTATGGGACACGGCAACCGCGCATTTGAATACTTCATGGAGACTGCCCCTGCGGCTATGAATGATAAGGCTGAAATCCGCGTTATGGAGCCTTATGTACACGGTCAGTTCACTGAGAGTAAAGCATCACCATACGAGGGACGTTCACACGTTCACTGGCTTACAGGTACAGCTTCAACTGTTATGGTTGGCTGTGTTGAGGGTATCTGCGGTATGCGTCCTGACGCTGACGGACTTGCAATCTCACCCTCTATTCCGTCCGATTGGGATAGCTTTAAGATTACAAAGATGTTCAGAGGCAAGAAGCTCAATATTGTTGTGGACAACTCTGCACACGTTGAAAGCGGCGTAAAATCTGTAACTCTCAACGGCGAGGCACTTGACGGAAACTACATCTCCGCTGGTAAGCTTGCAGATGTAAACGATATTACAGTTGTTCTCGGATAAATAATAAAATTCAATACCGTGTATAAAACGTGCGGTATTGTTATATAATAAAGCATATATATCAAGGAGGTAATAACAATGTCAGAAGCTAAAAAAACAAAATACGCAGGTACTCAGACTGAAAAAAATCTTCTTGCAGCATTTGCAGGTGAATCTCAGGCAAGAAATAAGTACACCTATTTCGCGTCAAAGGCTAAAAAAGAGGGATACGAGCAGATAGCTGCACTTTTCCAGAAAACAGCCGATAATGAAAAAGAACATGCTAAAATGTGGTTCAAGGAGCTTAACGGTATCGGCACAACTGCTGAAAATCTCGCTGACGCTGCGGACGGTGAAAACTACGAGTGGACAGATATGTATGAAGGTTTTGCAAAAACAGCTGATGAGGAGGGCTTTACAGAGCTTGCAGCTAAATTCAGAGCAGTAGCTGCAATTGAAAAGCACCATGAAGAGCGTTACCGCGCACTTCTTAAAAATGTAGAAACAGCGCAGGTATTCGAGAAATCTGAGGTTAAGGTATGGGAGTGCCGCAACTGCGGTCATATCGTGGTAGGCTTAAAGTCACCCGATGTATGTCCTGTATGCGCACATCCTCAGGCATATTTCGAGATTCACGCCGAGAATTATTAATCATATCAAACGGGAACACGGCAAATGCCGTGTTCTTTTTTTATGGCGTAACATACAAATAACAGCTGTACTATTTGTTATTATTACTGAATTTTCATTTATTTCTGCAAAATAATTGCAACATATTGAGGTTTATGGTATAATAAATAGGAATATGAGGCAAACGGAGAATAGTCTATGAAAAGAAAACTGAAAGGAAATATAATTCTGCTCATTACCGCAATAATATGGGGAACAGCTTTTGTGGCTCAGAGCGAAGGCATGAGGTATGTCGAGCCATTTACCTATAACGCGGTGCGGACGCTTCTTGGCGGAATTGTGCTGATTCCTGTCATTACTGCTTTCAAATGGGGCAGAAAAGAAAAATCAGGAGAAAATGTCAAGAGTGAAACAAAGAAAATAACCCTCATAGGCGGCATTATTTGCGGAATCTGCTTGTTTACCGCAAGTTCCTTTCAGCAGTGGGGAATCGTTGAAACTACCGCAGGAAAGGCAGGATTTATAACGGCGCTGTACGTGATAATCGTTCCGCTTATCGAGCTTGTACTTTACCGAAGGTCAAGCTTCAAAGTGTGGTTCTGCGTATTTCTCGCCCTCTCAGGCTTCTATCTGCTCTGCATCAAGGACGGGTTCACCATTGGCAGAGGCGATTTGCTTGTACTGTGCGGAGCTTTCTTTTATGCGGGACATATCATGGTAATCGACCACTTCAACGAGAAAAATGCAGACGGTATGACAATGTCTTGCATACAATTCTTTACTGCGGGAATTCTCATGACTATATGTATGTTTCTCTTTGAAAATCCGCAGATTGAAGCCATATACGACGCTAAATATACTATTCTCTATGCCGGCATCATGTCCTGCGGCGCGGCATATACCTTGCAGATAATCGGACAGCGCTATACCGACCCGACATCTGCAACCCTGATAATGAGCCTTGAATCCGTTTTTGCGGCGCTTTCAGGCTGGATTATCCTAAGTGAATCTCTTTCATTCAAGGAGATTCTTGGCTGTTTTCTCGTGTTTGCCGCAGTTATTATCACTCAGTTGGGAACATTGACAGTTCCCGAAAAAACTAAGGAGAAAAATCTATGAAAAAACATCTGAGCAAAATCATTTTCGGTTTACTTGTTGCGATATTCACAATATGCTGTGCAATATCCGCACCTATAACCGAATCAACCGCAACTCTGTGGTCACTTCTTCCTTCTATAGTTGCAATCGGACTTGCACTTATAACAAAAGAGGTTTATTCATCGCTGTTCATCGGAATTCTCACAGGCGGAATATTAACTGCCGCAAATGCAGGAACAGGCTTTGAGGGAATGTTCACAGCTATAGTTCAGGACGGATTTATTGCAAATCTATCCGATTCATATAACGTGGGAATTCTTATTTTCCTTGTTGTTCTCGGTGCAATTGTTGTACTTATGAATAAGGCAGGCGGCAGCCGTGCCTATGGAGAATGGGCGGCATCTCATATCAAAAACCGGGCAGGAGCAAGCATAGCCACATTTTTCCTCGGTGTGCTGATATTTGTTGACGACTATTTCAACTGCCTTACAGTAGGCTCTGTAATGCGCCCTGTTACAGACAAGTATAAGATATCACGCTCAAAGCTTGCATATCTCATTGACTCCACAGCCGCACCTGTATGTATTATCGCTCCGATTTCCTCATGGGCGGCGGCAGTAAGCGGTACCGTTGAAGGCGTAAATGGAATACAGCTATTTATCAGCACTATCCCCTACAATCTCTATGCACTTCTCACTCTTATAATGGTTGTATTTATATCCCTTACAGGTATGAATTACGGCTCAATGAAGCTTCATGAGAACAATGCCGCTAAGGGTGATTTATTCACAACACACAGTACAGTATATGCCGATGACGACAAGCCAACACATTCAAAAGGGAAGGTTATCGACCTTATACTCCCCGTCGTTATACTTATTGCACTCTGCGTTATCGGCATGATTTATTCTGGCGGATTCTTCGCAGGAAAAGACTTTGTAAATGCCTTTGCTGATTGTGACGCATCATATGGTCTTTCATTGGGCTCTCTTGCAGCTCTTATTGTAATCATCGGCTATTTCCTTTGCAGAAAGGTTCTTACCTTTACAGAGTGTATGGATTCCGTAGCAGCAGGCTTTAAGCAAATGGTACCTGCAATACTTATTCTCACATTTGCATGGACTCTGAAAACAATGACAAACTTCCTCGACGCAGGTACATTTGTTTCAGGAATTGTTGAGGGCGCAACAACAGTAAAGCTGCTGCTTCCTCTTATACTCTTTGTCGTAGCAATCGGACTTTCTTTTGCAACAGGAACATCATGGGGAACATTCGGTATTCTCATTCCAATTGTTACAAGCGTATTCAGCAAGCAGCTTGAAGCAGTAACAGAAAGCGGAGATATTCCAACAATGGTAATAATCTGCATATCTGCATGTCTTGCAGGTGCTGTATGCGGTGACCACTGCTCACCTATATCTGATACAACGATTATGGCTTCAACAGGTGCACAATGCGACCATGTAAATCACGTATCGACACAGCTTCCCTATGCGCTGACAGTAGCGGCAGTAAGCGCCGCAGGATATCTTCTTGCAGGATTTGTACAAAATGTGTTTGTAGTACTTGGCGTATCAGTTCTTATGATGATAGCAGTCCTCATGCTTCTGAAAATGATAACAGGTACAGCCAAATCAAAGGGTTAAAGCAATAATAGACAGATTAGGGCATGTTGACACTAAAGTCGCTCGCCCTATACAACATAAATTATTACAGGACGGATGTTTTCCGTCCTGTTCGTATTTTAAAAAGTTGAAGTTGCGCATTAAGCGTTAATTTTATCTTGACTTTGCTTTGCAGTATGTGATATAATAGATGTATTACTGAATAAAGGTAGGTTTTTACTATGAAAAAGATTTTATCAACAACAGCAGCTGCTATTTTCTGCTTCACACTTCTCACAGGATGCGGCGGCGTTAAGGAAAACACTGTACACACTGCCGACGACTTGAAAAACAAGAAAATCGGTGTTCAGCTTGGAACTACAGGCGACGCACTTGCAGGCGATGTAGAAGGCGCAACTGTTGAGCGCTACAAGAGAGGCGCCGACGCTATTCAGGCTCTTAAACAAGGCAAAATTGACGCTGTAATCATCGACAATGAGCCTGCAAAAGTTTTCGTTGAAAAGAATGAGGGTCTCCAGATTCTCGCAGAGGAATTTGCTGTTGAGGAATACGCTATAGCTATCAAAAAGGGAAACACAGAGCTGACAACCGCTATAAACGGAGCTCTTGCAGAGCTTAAAGCTGACGGAATTCTCGAAAACATTGAAAAGAACTGGATTGGTGAGGAATACGGCAAGTATCCCTATGAATCCCCCGAGGGCACAGAGTATCCCAACGGAACTCTTGTAATGGCTACAAATGCAGAATTTCCACCATATGAGTTCCTTGAAAATCAGGAAGTAGCTGGCTTTGACGTTGACATGATGACGGCAGTATGCGATAAGCTTGGATACGACCTTGAAATTGAAAATATTGCTTTTGATTCCATTATTGCCTCTGTAAACAGCGGAAAGGCAGATGTGGGCGTTGCTGGTATGTCCGTAACCGAGGACAGACTGAAAAACGTCGATTTCTCTGATTCCTACACAACTTCAACACAGGTTATTATTACAAGAGCTGACTGATTGGAGTAAATCATGGGATTGATAAACAACTTCAAGGACTCCTTCTATCAAAATTTTATTGCCGAGGACAGATGGAGATACCTTACAGACGGTCTGAAAAATACGCTTCTGATAACAGTACTTGCTGTTGTCATAGGCATAATCCTCGGATTTATCATTGCTATTATCAGAGCAACCCACGATAAAACAGGTAAGATGAAAATTCTCAACTTCTTCGCCAAAATATACCTGACGGTTATCCGCGGAACTCCCGTAGTTGTACAGCTTCTGATTATATATTTCGTAATTTTCGGCTCTGTAAATATCAGCAAGATATTTGTAGCCGTACTTGCATTCGGACTTAATTCGGGCGCTTACGTTGCGGAAATTGTCCGCTCCGGAATTATGTCAATTGATAACGGACAATTTGAAGCAGGCTCCAGCCTTGGTCTAAGTTACCAACAGACAATGACGAATATTATACTTCCGCAGGCATTCAAAAACGTACTTCCCGCCCTCGCAAACGAATTCATTGTACTGCTGAAAGAAACTTCTGTTGCAGGATATATAGCAATTGCCGACCTTACAAAAGGCGGAGATACTATTATCAGCCAGACCTTTAATCCATTCCTCCCCCTTATCGCCGTAGCGTGCATTTATCTGATAATGGTAATGTTCCTTACATATCTCGTTACAAAGCTTGAAAGGAGACTTGCAAAAAATGATAAGCGTTAATAATCTTAACAAGTCCTTCGGAGAGCTTCATATACTTAAAGATATAAACGAGGAAATCCGCAAAGGAGAAAAGGTTGTTATAATCGGACCCTCAGGCTCGGGAAAGAGCACCTTTCTCAGATGTCTGAATCTTATGGAAATACCCACATCGGGAGAAATTTTCTTTGAAGATGTAGATATCACTAAGGCAAGTATTAAGGAAGTAAATCTTCTCAGACGGAAAATGGGAATGGTTTTTCAGCATTTCAACCTGTTTCCGCACCTGACTATAAAGAAGAATATAACTCTTGCCCCTGTAAAGCTTGGCATTATGTCACAGGCTGATGCAGACAAGCGAGCAATGGAGCTTCTTGAAAAAGTTGGACTTGCTGACAAGGCAGAGCAGTACCCTACGCAGATTTCAGGCGGTCAGAAGCAGAGAATTGCTATTGCACGCTCACTTGCAATGAATCCCGATGTTATGCTTTTCGACGAACCAACATCGGCGCTTGACCCTGAAATGGTAGGAGAGGTACTCAACCTTATGAAAGAGCTTGCAGATGACGGTATGACAATGGTTGTCGTAACTCACGAAATGGGATTTGCCCGTGAGGTAGCTTCCCGTGTTATGTTCATGGAAGACGGAAGAATTGTAGAACAGAACGACCCTGAAACATTTTTCAACAATCCTCAGAACCCAAGGCTTAAAGAATTTTTGTCAAAAGTGCTATAATAAAATGAAGCGGTCATTTCTATTACGAAATGACCGCATATTTTATATGTCTTATATCAATTAACGTTTCAGTTTGTCTTTTCGGGCAACTCTGAAATCAGCTTTGCATCAAGCTTCTGAATTGCCAGAGCATCAGCCGCCGTTACACCGTCTCCTGTATTACAGCAATCTGCATTTGCGGTGCCTTTTTCAGAAAGACCATATTTATCACGGTTTCCAATGGACTGCAAAATTGCTGTAGAATCAGCAATTGTCACCTTGCTGTCACAATTAGCGTCACCATAAAGTACATCTGAGACCGTCGTTGTGGGCTCTGTAGGCTCCGTAACATCTGTAGAATCCGCTTTATAAACCGTTTCATACATAAGTCTTGCCCACTCCTCACGCATTGCCGCATATCCTACATCTGAAGGATGAACACCGTCTCCGCTAAGATAATCGGGATTTTCTGATAAGAATTTCTCAAAATCAGGACCTTTCACAATTTTATCCCCGTATTCCTCATAAAGACGGTCAATTTCGGCATTGTAAAGAGGTACGTTATTCATTACATCCTCATTTGATGAACCCGGAATTTTCGGCAGCACAGGAATTTTACCTGCGGCAAGTATAGCGTCAATCATATATTTTGTATTGCTGTAATATTCCTTAGTGCCGTTTGGATTACCCCAACAGTCATTTGTACCATATGCAAGGCTGACATATTTTGCATGGGAAGTTTCAAGCCAGCGGTCAATATTTTCCTTACCGTCAATGCTGCGTATACCGCCAATTCCGCCGTTTTCCTGAATGGGAAAATAACGGCTGTCAATGGTATTGATATGAGTGGCAAAACCTGTACCGTAGCAGTTATTCATACCTCCTGCGGTTATGGAATCTCCAAGAAACAGCCAACTGTCAGACACTCCCTCGCTGACATTGTGGATATCAAAATTAAAACTTGCCTGCTTACCGCTTTCGTCGTCAGCTTTTTCAATATTAAGGCGAATCCAGTTGTAGTTTTCCATATCCACAAGATGCTGACGGGAACTGAGAGTATTTCCTGTGACAGTTTCAACAATCTCCCAATTATCCTCGGGATATGCACCGCCCTCAGCTGCATTGACCTCGATAGTATAATCAGAAGGCTCCATATTGCGATTTTTATAATTGCCGATGTTATCGTATGAACTTGTGTTGTACCACACGGCAATGACCTGTTTTTTCTGGGCGGCAGGAACTGCGGAAAGATCATATGCTATATAGTCCGGTGAAGTCAGAAAGCAGAACGAGAAATAATGCTCATCATTTGCCGCACCGGGCTGACTTGCTTTTCCCGAATATGCGGGGCAGTTTCTGCTTATTACAGGGTTAGGTGTAACCATTGCATAAGCGTTGAAGCTGCTGAGAGATACTGCGGCGGCGGCAACAGCCGAAACCGCTGAAATTACTTTTTTTAATGAATTCTTCATTGCTTTTTACTCCTTTTATATTATCCCATAATTTGAATTGCTTTTAGCAAATTCTGTTTATATTATAGCATATTCCCATGCTGAAAGCAATGAACTTTTTGTATATTTATAATTTACACAATTCTAAATACTGCCCTGTCAGAACATAATTATTGATATCTGCAGAGGATAGACCGCGTTTTATAAACAAATCGTCCCAGATTGGAACAGCACGTGTAATATCCTCACATTCAACGTTAAAATATCCTGTTGAAATATTGATTCCCACATATATATCATTTTCAAGGGCATATGTACGTATATCTGATATATCGGCGTCAGGACTGTAAGCCTTTGAATTGAGATATACTATCATTCTGAAATTATCAGTGTCATTAACCACAGGCTTATATTTTTCTCTAAAATATTTGTCAAGCTCAGTTCCGCCTATTCTGTTTGCTGTCAGTCTGCCTTTCCAGAAATTGTGTAATTTCCGCCATTTTTCAAGCTGTTCTGTTGTTACTTCCGATGTAATCATAAGACTCTCACCTCATATTATCCCGAACAGAATAAATCCAACAGTATTAATGGCAAAATTGGCAAACATATGCACAAACCATGAGGGATAAATGTTGTCATTTCGTTCATTGAGGTAATTGAAAATACAGCCGCCTACAATTAATCCGAACATTAGAAGCAGCAGAACGCCGATGTTGAACATCTCAAACAGCATACCTATGTGATATACCGCAAATATCGCAGAACTGAAAATATAGGCTATTTTCCGTGATGTGTGCTTTTTCAGCGTCATAAATCCAAAGCCACGGAAGAAAAATTCCTCTAAAAATGAATTGCAAAGGGAAATATACAGGGAAACATAGAGGAAATTATCGGCCGTTATACCCATACCCGATGTAAGACTTGATGTGACATTGGAATAGTCGAATACATTTCGTGTGAGGAGAAATGCGATTAAAATCACGGCATATACGGCAATTCCCATTATAAGCGATTTCAATATGCCGCTTTTTCTGAATACGAAAAGGCTTTTGAAATCCTTGAAATCCTCTTTGTTTCTGATAAAGAAAATCATAGGCAAAGCTAAGAAAAAAACTATTTTTATGGGGATTTTCACAAAGTAATTGGGCTGTATAACTGCGTCAATAAGGCAGACAATAATCGAAAATGCAAGGACTGCCGCCATAATCAGATATTTTTTCACTAAATCGCCTCCGTAATAATTATTTTATTTATTATACCATATTATGTTTTAAAAAGCAATATTGTAAATTAAAAAGGTCTGCCGAAAGCAGACCTTTTATATATCGTAATTGAATTACTTGATCATCTTAGCAACTTCGTCAGCGAGGTTGTCTTCCTTCTTCTCAACGCCTTCGCCTCTCTCGTAACGAACAACATCTGTTACAGCGATTGTGCCGCCGAGCTTCTTAGCCTCTGCATCAACATAGCCCTGAACGCTGAGCTTGTCATCCTTAACGAATGACTGCTCAAGGAGGCAGTTCTCAGAGTAGTACTTGTTGATCTTACCGTTGATGATACCTTCTTTAACCTTCTCAGGCTTGGATGCCATCTTAGGATCCTCTGCCATCTGAGCGAGCATGATCTCTTTTTCCTTCTCAACAACCTCAGCAGGAACGTCTGCACGGCAGAGATAAGGAGCATTGAGAGCTGCGGACTGCATAGCAACATCCTTACCGATAGCTGCAACAGCGTCTGCATCAAGCTCTGTATCCATCTTTACGAGAACACCGATGCTTCCACCGTTGTGGATGTAAGAAGCAAGCTTACCTTCCATTCTTACGAAACGACGGATAACGATATTCTCTCTGATCTTCATACCAGCAAGCTCTGTAAGAACATCGCCGATTGTAGCTGTACCGCCGCTGATAACCTCAGCCTTGAGAGCCTCAACATCAGCAGGATTCTTCTCAATGATTGTATTTGCAACGCCTGCAACAAAGTTCTTGATATCATCTGTGTTAGCAGCAAAGTCTGTCTCTGTGTTTACTTCAAGGAGTACGCCAACATTGCCGTTTACAACAGCTGTAACGATACCCTCAGCAGCAGCTCTGCCGCTCTTCTTAGCCTGTGTAGCAAGACCTTTTTCTCTGAGGAACTCAATAGCCTTGTCCATATCGCCGTCGTTAGCTTCGAGAGCCTTCTTACAGTCCATCATACCAACGCCTGTAGCGCTCATAAGTTCTTTAATCTCTGCAACGGAAACCTTTCCCATTGTTATTACCTCCTAAAAATATTTGTTGTATAATCCGCAAAAACCCGAACATAAATATTCGGGTTTTCACTTGAATGATTCTTAATTATTCAGCATCTGCCTCTTCAGCTGCAGCTTCCTCAGCGGGAGCCTCAACAGCCTCAGCAGCGTCGTCGCCCTGTCTGCCTTCGATAACAGCGTTAGCGATTGTACCAGCGATGAGCTTTACAGCGCGGATAGCGTCATCGTTACCGGGGATAACGTAATCAACCTCATCGGGATCGCAGTTTGTATCAACGATAGCAACGATCGGGATATTGAGCTTCTTAGCCTCAGCAACAGCAATCTTTTCCTTGCGGGGGTCTACGATAAAGAGAGCTGCAGGGAGCTTCTTCATTGTCTTGATACCGCCGAGGAACTTCTCAAGCTTCTCAATCTCAAGGTTGAGCTTAACAACTTCCTTCTTAGGGAGAAGATCGAATGTGCCGTCCTCTTCCATTGTGTGAAGCTGCTCAAGTCTCTTGATACGAGTCTGGATTGTCTTGAAGTTAGTGAGCATACCGCCCAGCCATCTTGCATTTACGTAATGAGCACCAGCGCGTGTAGCCTCTTCCTTAACGGAATCGCCAGCCTGCTTCTTTGTACCTACGAAAAGAACCTCGCCGCCCTCAGCTGCGATGTCGCGAACGAACATATAAGCCTCTTCGAGCTTCTTAACAGTCTTCTGAAGGTCGATGATGTAGATACCATTTCTCTCTGTGAAGATATATGGTGCCATTTTGGGGTTCCAGCGTCTTGTCTGGTGTCCGAAGTGAACGCCTGCTTCAAGAAGCTGTTTCATTGAAACTACTGCCATTGTGGTAGTCCTCCTTAAAATTGGTTATTATTAATCCTCCGCAGAATTTATCTCACGTGCCACGTCCACAGACGCACCGACCCGCAAAAATCCTGCGTGTGAATTGCCTAATTATTATACCATATTCCCACGAATTTGGCAATATCTATCCAAACAAACTTTTGAAACACCAGAATTTGTTTTTTGTGCATTTTGCAAGTGCTGAATCCACAAGTATAGTCTCACTGCCTATAACTTTCACACAATCACATGGCAGCTCCACATCATCCTCCTTGCCGAAAAGCCCGAATAATCGGTATCCTCCATATATTATAAGGGAAATTATCTCTGATTTTTCAGTATCCATGCGAACATCATCAATATAACCAAGGCGTTCTCCTGTCTTAACGTCTATGACTTCTTTTCGCTTAATCTCATCAAGACTGCATATCATATCTCCGCACTCCTTTTTTCTACAGGATATGACATTATGCTTGGCAGATATGCAAAAACACCGCACATGATGCACGGTGTTTTCAAGCTATAATGGAACCTCTAAATTATTCCTCATCATCGTCTTTTTTATTCTTAGCCGCAATTATAGAAGATACAACAGCTATAACAACAGCAAGACCAACAATAAGAACAAGTGGTATTACGGGGAATCTATCACCTGTAGCAGGCGATACGACCGCAAGTGTAAGAATTGATAACATATCCATAATTTTTGTCCTCCCATGAAGTAATGCGGTATATTTTACCGTTGTGTTACATTATACCATATACCGCATCTTTTGTCAAATATTATTCAAAAAAGTAAAACATCGGTATCTCAGTGCCGCCTGTAGAGATGTACGCATAGTATTCCAGCACCCGACTTGCATCGGAAGAATCCACTGTGCCGCTTTTGTCAATATCAGCCCGAGCAGTCTGTTCTCCGCTGAATCCGCTTTGTCCGCCCGTTGAAAGTGCAGCATACTCTTTAAGAATGTTCGTAGCATCCGAAGAATCAACAGAACCGTCGCCGTTTACATCGCCATAATCATAAATTTCCACAAAGGAAAAGCCATTTTCAACCGCATATTCATAAGCAGCTGTTTCTTTATATCCGTAGATCGTCGAATCAATTCTTGTGTAATTCGGATGATAATAAGTATATCCAAGAGCATGTTCACCTATTTCTGTTACAGAAGCGGGAATTATAATGCGTTTCAGACTGAACATATTCAATGCTGCCGTACTTTTGATAGTCTTTACACCATTTTCAAAAATCAGTGTATCAACAGCGTGGCAGCCGTGAAAAGCATGGTCAACAATTGTTTCAGCTCCTCCGCCAACTGTAATTTCATCAAGAGATATACAAAGCTGAAACGCACATTCGCCGATAGTTTTTACATTTGTCAAATCAATCTTTTCAAGAGAGTGACAGGTTGTAAAAGCATATAAGTTGATTTTTTCAAGCTCATCAGGGAAATTTATATTTTTAAGATTTTTGCATGAAGCAAATGCCTTATAATCAATTTCCTTTACAGTATTCGGAAGAACAACATCGGTTATTGTCTGATTATCCTCAAAAACACATTTGCCTATAACTGTAACGTTTTTGCCGTCTATTTTTTCCGGGATTACAACCTGCGCATCTTCTCCATTATATTCCCCTATGGTAATATTGCCGTCATCGCCTACGGAATAGGTAAAATCTCCATATGTCATCCAGTCATCCGCATTAACGGGGAATGCCGACAAAGTTCCCACGGAAATTAACACACCCGTAACCAATGAAAGAAATTTCTTCATAATATTCTCCTTTTAGAATCTGAAATCACGCTCTCCTGTTCTGATTTTGTCGAGATAATCCAGAGCTTTTTCGCGGCGCTTTTCGTCGGGAACTTTCTGTATTTCACGGTCTATAAGCGCTTCACCGATTTTTCTTGTTTCTGGACTTGCATAGTCCTGTAAATACTCCTGCAATGTCAGCAGGGCATTTGGATGACAGCAATTCTGAATCTGTCCCACCTTGCAGAGCGCCATAAATCTGTCACCTGTACGTCCCTCACGGTAGCAGGCAGTACAGAATGAGGGAATATATCCTCCCTCCATAAGCCACTTTACAACCTCATCAAGAGTACGCTGGTCAGATACATCAAACTGCTCTGTATCATGAGGTCTTTCCTCGTTTGCATATCCGCCTACAGATGTTCTTGAACCGCCTGAAATCTGCGATATACCAAGTTTAAGAACCTTTTTGCGGCATTCCTCGCTCTCTCTTGTGGAGATAATCATACCTGTATAAGGCACAGCAATTCTGATACAAGCAATAATTTTAGCAAAAGTATCATCATCAATGCCGTTGTCAAACTGTGTGGGGTCAATGTCAGACGCTCTTTTCAGACGAGGAACGCTGATAGTATGAGGACCAACACCGTGTACAGCTTCGAGATGCTCAGCATGCATGAGAAGTCCTGCAAACTCATACTTGTACTTGTCAAGTCCGAACAGTACGCCAAGTCCTACATCGTCAATGCCGCCCTCCATTGCTCTGTCCATAGCCTCTGTGTGGTATGCGTAGTTGTGCTTAGGTCCGGCAGGATGAAGCTCCTCATAGCTTTCCTTGTGATATGTCTCCTGAAAGAGAATATATGTTCCGATTTCAGCTTCTTTGAGCTTGCGGTAGTTTTCAACAGTTGTTGCGGCAATGTTGACATTTACTCGTCTGATAGCGCCATTCTTGTGCTTGATAGAATAAATCGTCTTAATGCAATCAATGATATACTCAATAGGATTATTTACAGGGTCCTCACCTGCTTCAATAGCAAGACGCTTGTGTCCCATATCCTGAAGCGCAATAACTTCCTTTTCAACCTCAGCCAGTGTCAGCTTTTTTCTGGGAATTTCCTTGTTCTGAATGTGATAAGGACAGTATACGCACTGATTTACACAATAATTTGAAAGATACAGAGGCGCAAACATAACAATTCTGTCACCGTAGAAATTTTCCTTTATCTCATTTGCAAGAGCGTAAATTTTCTCCGTCATTTCTGGGATATCGCAGGCAAGAAGAACGCTTGCCTCTCTGTGTGAAAGACCTGCACATTCAACACCTCTGCCCGTTTTCTTCGGACGTGCTTTTTCAAGGATTTCCTCAATAAGCGCTCTGTTACTCTTATTAGCCTCAGCATATTCAAGAGTTTCAAGTATTTCCTCGTGATTTATAAATTCCTCTGCTTTTAAAGATTTCACATTATACATATAGATTTCCTCCATTACTTTTTTGAAATTGCAGCTTTTACCGATACACCGCTGATATGTCCAAGTTTTCCTGTAAGACAGCTTATTTGGTCGGGAGATGCGTCAACAGCTACGGATATAACGGAAACTCCCCGTTCCCTGTATGGTATGCCCATTCTGCCGATGATTATTTCATTGAACTCGTGCAGAACTCTGTTGACATCGTCAACAGCTGATATATCGTCAATTACAATTGCCGCTACTGCTATTCTTTTTTCTTCCATACTCCCTCCCAACAAAAAAGCCCCACAGATACAGTGGGGCATAAATTCTCAGCATACTGCGCCGACTGAAAGCAAATAAAACTCCACATTCAGAAAGCGTTGTTATTGTAATGCCGATAACGGAATAAATCCCGCTGCCCGCACTTATATTATATCACTTTGTTAAACCTGTGTCAATTAAAGAAGTTATGAGAAACTAACATTTCGCAATCATAACAAAATATACATAATTAAGTCACAAAAATTTTATATTTATCCTTGTTCTTTCCCCTTGAAATTCTAACAAAAAACTGCTATAATTATAAAGTATTATATGCTGTTATGGTCGACGCAGAGCATTAAAATGTTGTTTTACTGCGCAAAATTTCCGAATTATTGCCAAAATACGGAACATTTGTCGCTTTCGCCGATACCGAACAACCTTTCACGACCTTAAACAGTACCGCATTTTGAAATTGTATTATAATTATCTGCACAATTATTACTACACTTTCAAATAAAAAACAAGCTTATAATTACGTCAAAATTAACCAAGACGTAAAATCACAAAGCAGATCGGAGACGATGATGGAAAACAAAACAAAAGAATTCAAACCCTACATACCCGCGGATAAGGTAACTCCCGAACTTACCTTTACTTCAATACTTATGGGTATACTTCTCGCCATTATTTTCGGCGCGGCAAACGCTTATTTAGGATTAAGAGTTGGTATGACCGTTTCAGCCTCTATTCCTGCGGCAGTTATTGCCATGGGCGTTATCAGAGTTCTTCTCAAAAGAAACTCAATTCTCGAAAGCAACGTAGTTCAGACAGTCGGTTCAGCAGGTGAATCCCTTGCGGCAGGTACAATATTTACACTTCCTGCTCTTTTCCTTTGGGCAAAGGACGGTGTTACGGACAAGCCCGGAATCCTTGAAATCACACTTATTTCTCTTATCGGCGGACTTCTCGGTGTATTTTTCATGGTTCCCCTCAGAAATGCTCTTATCGTAAAAGAGCATGGAACGCTCCCCTATCCTGAGGGTACAGCATGTGCTGAAATTCTTCTTGCAGGAGAAAACGGAGGCGCAAGCGCTTCAACCGTATTTGCAGGTATGGGATTTGCAGCTGTATTCAAGCTTATAATCGACGGATTAAAGGCTGTGCCAGGCGAAGTTGCCTTTAAGGTAAAAGGATACGCAGGTGAGTTCGGCACACAGATATATCCCGCTGTAATGAGCGTAGGTTATATCTGCGGATTCAGAATTTCCTCCTACATGTTCTCAGGCGGTGTTCTCAGCTGGCTTGTACTTATTCCCCTTATCGTTCTTTTCGGCGAGAACGTTGTTATGTACCCCAGCACAGAAGCTTCTATCGGCGAAATTTTTGCAGCTCAGGGCGCATCGGGTATCTGGAGCAATTATGTGCGCTACATCGGCGCAGGAGCTCTTGCAGCAGGCGGTATTATCAGCCTTATCAAGTCACTTCCCCTTATTATCCGCACATTCAGGGACGCTATCAAGAGCATGAGCGATAAGTCAGGTGTGAAATCCAACGACAGAACATCTCAGGATTTAAATATAAAGGTTGTTATCGGTGCTATCGTTATACTCACTCTTCTTGTGTGGCTTATCCCTGCAATTCCTGTAACACTTCTCGGTGCATTTATTATTGTAGTATTCGGCTTCTTCTTTGCAACTGTTTCTTCAAGAATGGTTGGTCTTGTAGGAAGCAGTAACAACCCTGTTTCAGGTATGGCAATTGCTACACTCCTTATTTCCACACTTATCCTCAAAATTACAGGTCAGAGCGGCGCAGCAGGCATGACAGCTGCTATCGCTATCGGTTCTGTAATCTGTATCGTTGCCGCTATTGCAGGCGATACATCTCAGGACCTCAAAACAGGATATATCCTTGGTTCTACACCTAAAAAACAGCAGTACGGCGAAATTATCGGTGTTGTTGCAGCTGCTCTTTCTATCGGTGTTACTCTCTACCTTCTTGATTCCTCTTTCGGTTTCGGTACAGATGAGCTCCCTGCACCTCAGGCAACTCTTATGAAGATGATTGTTGAGGGCGTTATGAGTGCTGACCTTCCATGGAATCTTGTATTTATCGGCGTATTTATCGCAGTTCTTATTGAAGTTATCGGTATTCCCGTACTTCCTTTCGCTATCGGTGTTTATCTCCCTGTTCATCTTAACGCTTGTATTATGGTAGGCGGCATTATCCGTCTTATCTTCGACAAGATGAAAACTGATAAAATCGGCGAACAGCGCAAAAAGGACATTATCAACGACGGTATCCTTTTCAGCTCAGGCATGATTGCAGGTGAGGGTCTTGTAGGCGTTCTCATCGCTCTACTTGCTGTATTTGAAATCGATAAGGTTATCGATATCTCCGATATGATAAATCTTCCCGAATGGGCTTCAACAGCTTCAAGCCTTGTATTATTCGCACTTATCATACTATCACTTCTGAAATTTTCCATTTGGAAAAAGCCTGCAAAGGTGACTAAATCCAATGAAAAGTAAAAACAAAGGCGAAAATTTTGTTGAAAAAATTCCCGTGAAAAATCAGGAAATAAAATGGTCTGTTGAAGATGACGGACTTGTTACACTGCATATGGAAAATAAGGGAATTGCCAACAAAATCGCCCAGAAACTTATTAAAAAGCCGAAGATTTCCCATATTCATCTCGATGAAATGGGAAGCTTCATATGGCTTCAGATTGACGGAGAAAAAACTGTTTTTGACATTGGTAAACCTGTAGAGGAGCACTTCGGAGAAAAAGCTCTGCCCCTTTATGAAAGACTTTCAATGTTTATACGTACACTTGAAACAAATAATTTCATCACGTGCAAATCAGCCGAAACTCCGTCTGACAAATAATTAACGTTATACTTTTCTGTCAATGACGACAGATTCGGTATATATATCCCGGCTTCATTCTTCGCCGTTAAAGGAGGAAATATTATGGATTCAAACAAAAGACCAGAAACAATGGCACGTATCACTACGCCTGAACTGGCTTCCGCGTTCATAGATGAACAGGTTGCCGCTATCAGAGCTCAGGTAGGCGATAAAAAGGTTCTGCTCGCTCTATCAGGAGGCGTTGACAGCTCTGTTGTTGCGGCTCTGCTTATCAAGGCTATCGGCAAGCAGCTGGTGTGCGTCCACGTTAATCATGGACTTATGCGTAAGGGAGAAAGTGAGCAGGTTATTGAAGTATTCAAGAATCAGCTTGACGCTAACCTTATTTACATCGACGCTACTGACCGTTTCCTCGATCTTCTCGCGGGTGTTGATGCTCCCGAGAAAAAGCGCAAAATTATCGGCGGCGAATTTATCAAGGTATTCGATGAGGAAGCAAGCAAGCTTGAAGGTATCTCATTCCTCGCGCAAGGCACTATTTATCCCGACATTCTCGAAAGTGACGGCGTAAAGGCTCATCACAACGTTGGCGGTCTCCCTGAGGATATGCAGTTTGAACTTGTTGAACCTATCAAGCTTCTTTACAAAGATGAAGTCCGCGTTGTTGGTAAGGCTCTTGGCCTCCCTGCTGAAATGGTTGACCGTCAGCCATTCCCGGGCCCCGGTCTTGGTGTAAGATGTCTCGGCGCTATTACTCGTGACCGTCTTAACGCTCTCCGCGAAGCTGATGCTATCCTCCGCGAAGAATTCGACATCGCAGGTCTTAATAAGACTGTATGGCAGTATTTCATCGCTGTTCCTGATATGAAGAGCGTTGGCGTTAGAGATGACAAGAGATATGAGGGTTGGCCCGCTATTATCCGCGCTGTCAATACTACTGACGCTATGTCTGCTACTATTGAGGAAATCCCCTACGCACTCCTCCACAAGATTACTGCTCGTATCACTGCTGAGGTTGAGGGTATTAACCGTGTCCTCTATGACCTCACTCCTAAGCCTGTTGGCACTATTGAATGGGAATAAACTTTTAAGATTGTTATACAAGAGGTGATTATATGGGAGAACAAAATACAAATAATAACTCAAAGCCCTCAAACAATAATAAAAACAACAAAAATATTAATTATAATAAAGATATCTCAAATACCATTGAGATGTTAAACTATTATCAAAATGAATTCATGTACAGACATACACATTACTGGCATATAACTATAAAATTATTCTTATTAACAATCGTGGTATCTCTTTTACCATTATCAACAACTATTTTAGGTATTGAACTTAAAGATATTTCAAACAAGAATATACTTTTATGTTTTCCTATCTTAGGATTTATAATTTCTTTATTAAGTTTTCTAATTATTCGTGAAGAGTCAAAACGTATGAATGCTGTTAATAAGGCTAAATACAGAATCAATAGGACTTTACCTTCGAAATACCAATACGAATTTTATGAAAATAAACAAAGCAAAAAATGGATGGCAAGAATTGTATCCCAATCATGTTTTATAGCTGAAATTTTAATAATAGCATGCATAACTCTATTCATTATATTTTTCTATTAAAAATATAATCTCATGTATAATTTGACATCAACAATAAAAATCCCTGACTGTAATAAAGTACAGTCAGGGATTTTTTCAAAGATATCAAGAATACTCTACAAACTCTTCCTCCCCACAATAACAACATGATTACTCGAACCAAGGGTAGATTTCTCGCGGCATACGCTGTAATGATAATCGCACCAAATTCTGAATTGCTCATCACTCCAGTTATCCACCCTTTCACGAAACTGAGGTGTCAAACCGTCCTGTGCAAAGTGGTCAATAACTGTCAGACCATTTTCTCTGTAAAGATGCTCCATTTCCTCCGCAGATGAATAATATGTGTCCGTCCAGAAGCATTTTTCATCGTCGTGGCGGAGTACACCCGTAGATATAAGCTGGTTTGCAAGGTCTGCATCAAGAAAATAATCATCCTGCATAGCGATATACTGAAAGATATAATATCGCGGAATATACGCAGTTACAAGCAGGCCTCCCTTTTTCAGCACTCTCAGGCTTTCACTGAGGCACTTTGCCCTTTTATCCTCGTCTACGAGATGATAAAAAGGTCCCATATTCAGCACAATATCAAAGCTTTCGTCCTCGTAAATGCTCATATCACAGGCATCAAGAACCGCTGTTTTCACGTTATATCCCTTTTCCGCAATGATTTTATCCATAATTTCAACGTGGCGAGGAGTTATATCTGTTGCAGTCACTTCATGTCCCTGCTCCGCAAGGTGAAAGGCATAAATGCCTGTTCCTGCGGCGCAATCGAGGATTTTCTTGCTATCCGCAATAATTTCATCAAGTATTCTTGACGTTGTAATGAATTCTATTTTTCTTGCGTTATTGGTGGACAATCTGTCCTCTTCACGATAATTTTCGTAATTTTCAACTACATAGTTTTTCATAATTTTCTCCTTATGCAATAGCACACTTCTCCGTGGGGCAGCTGATTTTCTCTGCGGAATCGCTCCACATTGTCAGTTATTTCCATAGCCGATTTTTCAAGCACACGCCCCGATTTTGTATTTTCTGCTCTGTGATATGCTTCAAGCTTTACAAAATCTGTATGGCTGAATGTGAAGTCAATCACCCCCTGCAAAGCCTCCCCTGCGTAGCCTTTTCCCCAGAAGCTTTTGCCGATACAATACTCGATTTCCGCTGTTCTGCAATCGGGATATACACGACAAAAGGCAATCTGCCCGATACATTCGCCGCAAGCTTTCTCAATAATTGCCCAGCGGTAAAAATCGTAATTGTCATATTTTCCTATATACTCCCCAACAAGCTTTTCCACTTGTGACAAAGTTGTATAAACAGGTTCGCCGTATTCGCTCTGAACCTCCTCATCAGCTATCCAGTTTCGGAGCATATCACCGCAATCCGCCATAGTAAACGGTCTACATATAAGATGTGGAGTTTCAAATGGTTTTGTGGCTGTGTGTGGCATTTTATCAGCTCCTTTATATAATTGCGGACTGCCAAAGGCAGCCCCTACAGTTGGACTATAACACTTTTTCCATAACGTCATAACAAAGAAAATCCCAGTTTTCCGTTTTTATAGTGTGATATTCCGTGAAAACATAGCCTCTTTTCATGTAAATAGGCTTTGCAGGCAATGAGGCATCAATTATAATTTTGCTGTAATTTTCAGCTATTTTCTTCTCAGCAAAATCAAGAAGTCTACTACCGTAACCTTTCCCCTGATATTCAGGGAGTACAAAAAGGCGGCAAATCTCGTTATCCCTTAATGTTAAAGTTCCAACAGCATTATCACCCTCATATAAAATATAGACAATGCCTTTTTCAATGTCGTTTTTTATATTATTCTCATTGTGGTGGCTGAGAAAGAAATCTACCGCACCCTTGGGATAATATTTCGGATATACGCTGTTTATTGTCTGTTCGGTTATTGTTTTAACTGCTTTGGTATCGGAAATTTTTGCACTTGTTATATTCATTTTCTGTTCCCCTCATACTCACTTCTGAGAATTGAAAAATAATGCCTGCCTACATATTCGCCGTTCATAAAGAAATAATCACGGAGCGTTCCCTCGTAGGTGAAACCGCATTTCTCAATAACACGCTTTGAGGGCTGATTTATGGTTTTAGTGCAAATCTGAACCTTATGTAGATTTATCTCATCGAATCCGAAAGCTACAACTGCCTTTGTTGCCTCTGTAGCATATCCCTTGCACTGAAATTCCGAGCCTATACAGTACTCGATTTCTGCAAAGTGGTTTTTACTGTCAACGAGGAAATAGGCTATTTGCCCGATACATTCACCGCAATCCTTCTCAATAATTGCCCAGCGGTAGTAATCAGATTTTTCGTATGAGCCTATATATTTGTCAAGAAGTCCCTTTACCTCCTCTTTTGTGGAATAAACAGGCTCTGAATAAAGTGACTGTATCTTTTCATCTGCAACCCAGTATTTAAGCATTGCTGTATCGTCCGTATACTCGAATCTGCGGAGTATAAGTCTTTCTGTTTCAATTGTTTTTGTTCCGTTATGTGTAAGCATATTTTCATACCTCCAGTTTTTTTCATATTATAACATATCAATTTTAAAAAGTCAAATATAAGCGCTCCCCCTACTTATTCAGCATGGAGAGCGTTATTCTATTTATCTTCACTTTCAAGCGTTATTTCCACAATTTCGGGGAAATTGAATAATCGCAGAGGAAACGCACTGTTTCCGATTCCTCGACTGACTATCATTGTTGTATCACCAACTTTGTGCATGCCCTCGGTATATTCGGGATTCAGCCCTTGGTCTGGAGCATATACCGCCCCTATAAATGGCAGTCGGAACTGTCCACCGTGAGCATGTCCCGTCAGAACAAGGTCAATATTGCCGTGTGTGCTGTAATCCGCTATTAACTGAGGCTCATGAGCAAGAACAATATTCAGCTTGTCATCTGCAAGTTTCGGGCAGTTATACTCAATATTCACAAGAGATTCATCATCGAAGCCCGTCAGCACAAAGCTTTCGCCGTTCCGTTCAATATTAACATTTTCATCGACAAGGCAATTTACCCCTGCCTGTTCAATACCATTTATCAGTTTATCAAAATCCTTATTGTCAAGGAGATGTTCATGATTTCCCGTAATATAGTATGTATCGGCAATTTTGGCAGTTTCCTCTGCAAGTTCAATTGCTCTTTCCACATTCGTACGATAGGAATCAACAATATCCCCTGTTATAACGATTATATCAGGTTCAAGGGCAGATATTTTTTGGATAATCCGCTTTTGTCCCTTTCCAAAGTTTTTATTGTGATAATCAGATAAATGGACAATTTTAAATCCGTTAAATTCAGAGCTAATTTTATCTGTTGTGTAAATATGTTCCGAAACTGTAAGCATACTATTCTGCCAACTGCTGAAAACAATGAAAGCAGCAAATATAATTGCGTAAATTATAAGCCGCTTTTTTAAACTTCTCTTTTTTTTCATTTCATTAACCCATCACATAAAAGTTTTATTCCGATAAGTACAAGTACAATTCCTCCTGCAAGCTCCGCCTTTTTCTCGTATTTGCTGCCAAAACGATTGCCGATTACAACTCCTGCAAGGCATACCAAAAAGGTTATCGCCGCAATTACTGATACAGACAGCATAATATTTGTTTTCTGTGCCGCAAAGATTACTCCCACAGCTAAAGCGTCAATACTTGTTGCAATTGCAAGAATAAAAAGCTCCTTTATATCAAGCTTGTATTCGCCGCTGACGCTTTCATCATCACCGCCTTTTATTACCTCGTATATCATCTTTCCACCGATAAATCCAAGCAGTATAAAGGCTATCCAATGGCTGTATGTACTGATAAACTGCTCAAATTTGCTGCCGAGGAAATACCCCAGAAGCGGCATAAGTCCCTGAAATACGCCGAAAAATAATGCTGTAATTGTCGCTCCCTTGTAGTTGATTTTCTTCATGCTAAGTCCCTTGCAGACAGACACGGAAAAAGCGTCCATTGCAAGTCCGAGAGATAAAAGCAAAAGTTCAGTAATTCCCATATTTACTCCTTAATCAAATACTCCATTATATAATCGTCCATAACATAGCCGCCGCCGATATCAGTAACGGCAGTATCAACATTTACAAAACCAATTTTCTTGTATACCTCTATTGCATGGTCATTGTGCTTATTAACCGTGAGATATACTCGTTTTTTCCCGATTTTACGTGCTTCATCAAAAATGTAATTCATCATTGCGGAGGCAACTCCCCTGCCCCGTTTGTCCTTGCGCAGATAAAGCTTGCTGAGGAAAAGTCTGTCGTCGGATTCGGGCTTTATACCGATATATCCGCATAATTCTCCGTTATCACGGACAGAAAAATATGAATACCCCTGATTTTCAATCTGCTCAGTCATAGCATCAAGGGATTGAAATTTCTCGACCATATAGTCTACCTGTCCCTGTCCCAGTAATTCGCCGTAGCACTCATGCCATATCTCATCTGCAACAACCGCAATTTCACGGAGTTCAGGATAATATTTCACTCTTTTAATTTCAACACTCATAATTACACCCGCTTTTCAATTATCTTCATATCCACAATTTTTAACAATATGCCTGCCCAGTCTTTTATAAGTCTGTGGTATTCCTCCGCTGTAACGCTTCCGCCTATACCCATTACATCATATACAACAGGTCCCTCTTTTATGCAGCAAGGCAAGTCCTGAAAACCACAATGGAGATAAAAATTATGCCTGTTCACTCTCTGCTCATAATTTTCAGCGGATTTATCAAGCTGTTCCCTTGCGAGAAAAAGCCGTCTGCCCTTGTATTTTTCTTTAAGGGCATCAATAATTTTTGTGCCGTAGCCATGACCTCTTTTTGAATCCTCAACAGCAAGATAAAAGATATAAGCAAGCTTCTCGTCGCACACCATATAGGCAAAACCAATAAATTCGCCCTTATCCCTTGCCACAAGCATTTCGGATTTTCCCATTTTCTCCCTGTTCATCATTATAAAATAGGGGCATCGTTCTTCAAAGGGAAATGCTGTTAGATAAAGCCTTTTAACCTGTTTTTTATCGGATTTATTGTATTTTTCAAGAGTTATTGACATAGTTCACCTCAATGAAAAGCGGACAGAGCAATATTGCAATGTCCGCTTAATAATCCTGATTATTCTTCCTCAGGCATCTCCCAGTTGTGATATACATTCTGAACATCGTCGTTATCTTCAAGATGTTCAAGGAGAAGATTCATCTTCTTGATATGCTCCTCATCTGTGAGTGCTGTATAATTTGCAGGAATACGGTCTGTTTCAGCGGAAAGTACATTGTAGCCCTTAGCTGTAAGTCCCTCTCTCAGCTCGTGGAGAGCCTCAGGAGCACACTCAATTTCAACGCTTTCCTCAGTGATATCGAAATCATCACCGCCGCATTCAAATACATCTTCCATAACAGCGTCCTCGTCAAGACCGTTATTTTCAAGAATAACTATACCCTTTGTTGTGAACATAAAGGATACACAGCCTGTTGTACCGAGATTTCCGCCGTATTTGTCGAAATAGTGGCGGACATCGCCTGCTGTACGGTTCTTGTTATCAGTAAGGCACTCAACGATAACAGCTACACCATTTGGACCGTAGCCCTCATATACCATTGTTTCGTAATTATTCTTATCCTCGCCGCCTGCCGCTTTCTTGATAACTCGCTCGATGTTATCGTTTGGCACGTTATTAGCCTTAGCCTTAGCGATAAGATCACGAAGCTTGCTGTTGTTGTTTGGATCAGGACCGCCCTCTCTTACAACAACTGTAATTTCTCTGCCGATTTTTGTAAAGATTTTACCCTTTGCAGCGTCGGTAGCTTCTTTTTTACGCTTAATATTATTCCATTTTGAATGACCTGACATTTTTTCAGCTCTCCTTTATCTATCGACATCAATTGCCGATTATTTCATTTATATCAACATCCTGCATAGCAACGTCGAATAATTCTGCTATTCGCTCCGTATCGCTAAGCAGATATAAAAATCCTAAAAGACATTCAACCGCCGTAGCTCTGCGGTATTCCGCCGCTTCCGCATGTTTGGGAATATTGTTTCCTGTAGCGTTTCTGCCCCTTTTCAGCACTGACATTTCCTTTTCAGTCAACACTTCCGATATCTTATCGTATACTTTTGACTGAAATTCAGCGCATACAAGCTTTATTTTCGCTGAATGAAGCTTTGAAGCAGGCATATTCGCACTTCTCAACAGCTTTTCCCTTACAAGTGTATCGTATACACTATCTCCTAAAAATGCAAGAGTAAGGGGACTGTACATATTTACATCACGTTCTGTCATATGTCCCTCATCAGTATACGAAATCAAATTCAAAGCCTTCAAGGTTTACGGTATCGCCGTCCTGAACGCCCATTTCTTCAAGCTTTGCAATAATTCCGCTGTTGATAAGAACGCGCTGGAAGTACTGGAGTGAAGAATAGTCGTCGGGATCAACAGTACGCATAATAGGCTGCATCCATGGCGCTTCAACGTAATATACGCCATCCTCCAGAACGACCTCAAACTTTTTGCCGATACCAAGCATATCGTCAAGTTCTTGCTGAGGTATAGGCTCAGCCTCATACTCCTTTATAGGCGGCAGAGTTTCAAGCACCTCTGCTATCTTCATGACAAGTTCGTGTGTTCCCTGAGTTGTAGCAGCTGAGATACAGAAGAAATCCATTCCCTGTTCTTCAATGAAAGCACGGAATTCGGCAATCTGCTCCTCTGTTGCCATATCCGATTTATTTGCAGCAACAATCTGAGGACGAAGTGCAAGTTCCTCATCGAACTTTGCAAGCTCCTGATTGATTATGCGGAAATCATCCTTTGGGTCGCGTCCCTCAATGCCCGATACATCAACAACATGAACAATAAGACGGCATCTTTCAACGTGGCGGAGAAACTCATGACCGAGACCTACTCCGTCACCTGCACCCTCGATAAGTCCGGGGATATCCGCCATAACGAATGAACGCTCCTCCCCTGTCTTGACAACGCCAAGCACAGGCGTGAGGGTTGTAAAGTGATAATTTGCAATCTTAGGCTTTGCGGCGCTTACAACAGAGATTAATGTGGATTTTCCAACATTAGGGAATCCCACAAGACCTACGTCAGCAAGAAGCTTCAATTCAAGAGTAACCTCAAATTCCTCGCCGGGAAAGCCGGGCTTTGAGAATCGGGGAATCTGTCTTGTGGAAGTGGCAAAACGGGCATTTCCCTTACCGCCGTTTCCTCCTTTAGCAAGGATTTTAGGCTCGTCCGTTGACATATCTGCCATGATACGACCTGTATTGGCATCGCGGACAAGGGTTCCGCGGGGAACTTTTATAATAAGCGGCTCAGCACTTTTGCCTGTGCAGTTACGTGAGGAGCCGTTCTGTCCTCTTTCAGCCACATATTTTCTCTTGTAGCGGAAATCAATAAGAGTTGAGAAGTTGTCGTCTACAACGAATACAACATCTCCACCCTTGCCGCCGTCGCCGCCGTCGGGGCCGCCTGATGCAACATATTTTTCTCTGTGGAAGGAAACCGCGCCGTCACCGCCGTCTCCAGCCTTGATTTTAATTTTAGCCTTATCAACGAACATTTTTACCTCCTTGAAAGTCGGGAGTATCTTCCGCAGAATATGCGGAAATATCTAATGAAAAATCCCAAGCAAAAGCTCGGGATTTATAACGCAATAGTAAAAGATTACTGCTCTGCGTAAACAGAAACCTTCTTACGATCCTTGCCAAGACGCTCGAACTTAACTCTTCCGCTTACTGTAGCGAAAATAGTATCGTCAGAACCAATGCCTACGCCAACGCCGGGATGGATATGTGTACCTCTCTGGCGAACGAGGATATTACCTGCCTTAACAAACTGACCGTCAGCACGCTTAACGCCAAGTCTCTTGGACTCAGAATCACGGCCGTTCTTTGTAGAACCTACACCCTTTTTATGAGCGAAGAACTGCATACTAATCTTAAACATACTTACACCTCCGAGATAGTGATATTAATTGTTTTTGGAAATTCTTCAAGAATAGCTTCAAAATGTAGTTTAAGCTGTTCCAGCATTGCGGAAGCTGTATTCACTGAAGCGGTTGTCCGACATTCAATGATATTATCGCCTACATTTACTTTCGGTTCACAGTCAAATTCATTCAGCAGATTTACAATAAGCTGAACTGCCGAGGAAACCGATGCACAAACCACATCGCTTCCCTTATCGGCATAGCCTGCATGACCGCTTATACTAAAACCATTCAGAAGTCCTTTTGAGTTGTAAAACTCTGCACGAATCATGATTAAGCCTTGATTGCTTCAATCTTAACCTGTGTGTAAGGCTGTCTGTGACCCTGCTTTCTCTTCTGACCCTTCTTAGGCTTGTAAGTGAAAACTGTAATCTTCTTAGCCTTGCCGTTCTTAAGAACCTTAGCTTCAACAGCTGCGCCATCAACATAGGGAGCACCTACCTTGATACCGTCCTCAGCACCGAGAGCAACAACCTTATCGAAAGTAACTGTCTCATCAGCCTCAACTGCGAGCTTTTCGATGAAGATGATATCTCCCTCATTAACCTGATACTGCTTTCCGCCTGTTTCAATAACTGCGTACATTTCTGGCACCTGCCTTTTTTCAAAACTCGCTGCGACGGGCGTGTATGCACAACTTTAAAGCCTGTCTGCAAGCGGCATATATTATTTTATCACATTTTTCCCGATTTGTCAAGGACTTTTTCCGATTTTTTCAAAAAAGCCCCTTTCAGAATCGTCTTGTTATTACCAAGCCTTATATCCCTCAGTACCTACCTTGTAAGCAGTACCGGGAACATACATATCATGAGGTGTAAAGTTAGCTTCCTTGCCCTCTTCAACAGCCTTCTGATTAGCTGACTGTACGATATTTTTAAGCTCTCTGAAAGCAACGCTCTTAGCAACGATTGACTGTACAACCTGCTGAGGAGGCTGCTGACCAAGGAATTCAATAATAGCCTGCTGAATATAGAAATATGAACGGAGCTGAGTCTTTTTGAATTCAATCTTGTTCTCACCATCAATGAGGAACAGGCTGTCGCCCTCCTGATATCCGAGAGTAAGCTTAGCCATAACCTCAGGAACGAATATTCTGATTTCAGCAGCAAGATCCTTATCGCCTACAATTCCCTCAAGCTCATCAGACATAGCTGTATACTCTTCCTGATTCTTGACTGTAATAAGCTTTTCAAGAGTAAATCTTGCGCCCTCCATAACTGTATCCTTTGTGAAAGGACACATATCATCTTCGCGCTGAACGAAGATAGCGCACTGTTTTTCGCACATGAATGTATTTTCAGCATCCCATGAATTAACGTAATCAACAAAAAATTTGCTGAGTTCCATACATACAGAGCCGTTGATTCTTACCTCGATAATCTGTCTGTCCTTGTGCTTTGCAAGATAAATTCGGAGCCAGTAGTATTTCTTTGAACCCAGATACTTAGGCATTTCGTTTAATATAAAGCTTACAAGCATTGTAGGCTGTCCCTTTTCCTGCGCACCGATTCTTACAATTGACTGAGCATACATATCAAAGTCATAGTGCTGCTGGAGATATGTAACAGGGATATGTACAGGAGATTTTTTTACAAGTGCCTGATCCATTGGGTGCCATATACCGCCATAGAAAATCTCAACAGCCATTTTTGCTGCATCCTCGAATGTCTTTCCCTGCGCATCAACAGGGTCGATAAGAGGCTCGTCGAAGTCCTCGTGTGTTATAACAAAGACAACCTGAAGAAGCTTTACTTCTTCCTTATCTTCAACTCTGCCGATTCTTACATCAATTGTAAAGCCTCTGGGCATGATAATACATTCATCGTAAAGGTTACCCTTTTCCAGCTTCTTGTCAAGAGCCGCAAGAACGAGCTCCTTGTGATTGATTTCCTTTTCAACAGCCGCCTTTGTCTGCTCTGGCTGATTTTTCTTCTTAAATAATGCCACTTGAATCATTCTCCTTGTTAATTTTTTATATATTGCTTCTGTATTCAGGTAGTGCCTCCCAAATCAACAGAAACTTTCAAACGGAAAATATTGCATCCGTTTAAAACATGATTAAATAGTATACTTAGCTGCCGCCCAGCCTTCCTTTACGCTAACTTCCTCTCTTATGAAGCCCACGCTTTCAACAGCTGAGAGTACTTCTTCCATACGCTCCTCAATTATGCCCGATATTATAAGTATACCGCCCTTTTTAAGGTATCGTACAAAATAATCTTTCATTGCAATTAGAACATCTGCAACAATATTTGCAGTAATCATATCGTACTTGCCGTCAATCTCATCTGCAAGAGCCTCATCTGAAAGGATATTTCCGAAATATGTCTTGTACACTTCGGTGCTGATATTATTCTTTTCAGCGTTTTCCCTTGCAGTTGCCGCAGCATTTTCTTCAATATCCACAGCAACAGAACTTTCTGCTCCTAAAAGCATTGCAGCAATTGAGAGAATACCGCTTCCGCAGCCAAGGTCAAGAATTTTATCACCCTTGTTCATGGATTTTTCAATAAGCTCCAGACAAAGTCTTGTTGTGTGATGCTGTCCCGTGCCAAAGCTTGATGCAGGGTCAATTTCCAATATAATCCTGCTGTCGTCGGAATATTCCTCCCAGGAGGGCTTGACAGCAAGCTTTTCGCCAACCTTAAAAGGCTTAAAGTACTGTTTCCAGTTATTTGCCCAATCCTCCTCGCGAATATCAGAAAGCTCCGCTTCAAGTCTGCCATAGATATTCTCTGTATCACCGGCTTTCATTTCTGCAAGCATTGATTTTACCGACATCAGCATATCTGCACCCTGATCGTTTACAGGAAGATATACCGTAACGCAGGTTTCGCAGTCAGCAAGTCCCATAAGGTCCTGGTCGATATAATCCCACTGACCGTTTTTATTTTCAAGAAATTCCTTGAAATCCTCAGAATCCTTGATTACAAAGCCTTTAACGCCAATATCCATGAGCTTTGCACAAAGCAGCTCAATCGCCTCGGCGGAGGTATATATATTAACCTCTGTCCATTCCATTGAAAAATCCTCCTAAGAATCACGGGTTTTCCCGTTATACTATCATAAGATACTCTCTTACATCTTTAAGGTCAACCACTCCGTCACCATTAATATCAGCGGAATAAAGCTGAACCGCTGTCAGTGTAGATACACCGTTTGGAAGCTCTTCTTTCTGCTGTAAATAGGTGTTCAGCAGTGACATATCATACTTGTCGATTTGTCCGTCGTCGTTTATATCGCCTTTATCGTGGAGGTGGTCAGCAGTTTTTTCAAGCTGATTCATATCCACCCAGCCCTTTATATCTGTAGAAGCTATAAGTCCGTAATTTCCCACGCAGGCGGCAATGTGAATAACATTTCCGTTTTTAAGCGTATACTGAACAGAACCTGTTCCCTGCTCCGAATAAACATTTACGGGAACGTCACTGTTTACATAATGCTCACCTAAACTGCGGCAAACGGATACTGTAAAGCTTACAGAAGCCTGCCCGAATCCGTTGTCAGCGTTTACTGTTATTTCATACTCACCGGGAACTTCTGCATTATATGCAGAGGCATCAATACTTATCATATCCGAATCAGCCATATCAACAGTTTCACTCCACTTTCCCTTTTCGGAGTCAAAGCCGCTGAGTACAATTGTACCGCCGCTGAGGTCAAGTGTTTCACCGCACTGAAAAATCGTTCTGTCAGGCATTGTACCGATTTCCATACTAAATGAAGTTTCTGTCTCTCCTGCATTTCCTGTTGAAGCAGAAGGAGGATTTGTTCCCTTAATCATCCAGTATTCACCCTGCAAGCCGTTAGGATATGCCTCATACAAATCGTGAGTATCAACAGCAGGGTCACACATAGTAATAGAATCGTCAGCGTTTACGCTTTCGATATATGCCCAGTGATAACTACCATTGTTCACTCTTGCGATTATATGCCAGCCCTCAGCCATAAGAGCTCTCAGCTCAGCGGCTACGGCTGTTTTTTCGGTATTCTGAAAATATTTGTCAGCACCGAAAGTTACATTGGGGATAATCGTACTAATCGTCCCCCAGCTTACAATTGCGCCGTCATAGCTGAAACCGTTGACATTTGTGTATGCATTTGCAAGCACCCCCGGATTAAACTGTTCAATATCTGTTATCCCCATATTAGCAAGGGCAGTATTGTCAATAGAACCCGAATGTACAGAGAAAATTGCAAGGGAAGTCAAAAGACAGCCTGACCTTCTTATTGTTGTACCGCCCATGGGAGTTTCGCTCCAGCGAGGGTCCATCTGGCTCCAGTCACGGTATTCGTCATAAATTGAGAGGGACGAAATTTCCATAGCTGATGAGGGTACAATTTCAACTTCTTCAACAGCCATAGCTGTTGGAACCGCACAGCAAGCCGCTGTGAGGAACGCGGTAAATATGCCTATAAATTTTTTATGCTGCATTGGTATTCACTCCTTAAATGTTATCCCGCAGCTCCCGCATACATTAACACTTCTCCGATTAACACATCGGGAAGTCAAATTATTCACTGCGCACGCTTTTTATTTCTTCTTGCCTTGCGCTCAGCCTTTTCAGCATCGTTCAGGGCAATGTACGCAGCTATATATGTCTCTATAGCCTTTGTCTTTTCGTCCTCTGTCAGTGTGATTCCGCCATATTCCGCACGTTCAAAGATTAGTGCCGCAGATGAAATATCTGCCGACGCTCTGCGGTACACCTCAGCCTCTGCCTCGCGTACCGACGATGTACGGGGGATACCGTAAATTCTGCATATACGGTGTATTACAGCGGAAACTGCCTTTTCAGGCGATTTGCGTTTTACAAGTATAAGGAATACTCTGTGTGTTATTTTGTGCCACAGCAGTATCAGTACCAGAACAAGCGCAGAGAAACCAAGGATAATAAGTCCCGAATTTGTCAGGAGACTTGTAACGCTCTTTTCCTCCTCACGCACTACACCGTTAGTTACGGTAGGCTCAAAGCACATCCAGCCGTATCCCTCAATATATAATTCAGGGAAGCCGTGTGCATCATTGGCGGTTATGATATAGCTGCTGCCGCTTGTGTCACCATATTGTGTCTGCATATTGAAGCCCTCGCAGTATCTTGCAGGAATACCTGCCGCCCTTGCAAGAAGCGTCATAGCTGTTGCGTATTCGTAGCAGACTCCCCTTTTTGTTTCAAAAAGGAAGTCCTCTGCGTTTTCACCCACTTCCTTGCGATAGTCAAGGTCGTAGATATAATCATTTTCTATGAAGTAGCTTTCAAGAATTTTTGCCTTTTCGTAAGGGGAATCCAAACCTGCTGTCAATTCCTGCGCAAGAGCATATATTCTCTCATTGCCGCCGTAATCAAGAAGATTTTCAACAGCACTTTCATAGAAATCAAGATTTTCGTTGAGTATATCAGCATATTTTTCAGCTGTTCCGTCAAATTCGTATTCCACAACCTCTGCCGCATCGAGAAGAAGCTGAGCATAATCGTCAATGGAAGCGATATAATCAACAACAGCCTTGTTTGTGTCTTTTACAAAAAAGCTTGGGGAAACATAGGAATACGAGAACTGCTCACGCTCAGCAAATTCTTCTTCGTGAGCAAAGATAATTCCCGATTTTGTAAGCCCCAGTGTCTCATCAAAAGAAGACGACTGAAAATTCTCTGCACCTGCGGGCACAGGAGCCGTCTGTCCGCCTGCCCTAATAGCTGTAATAGTCATTCTGCGGCTTTCAGGAACATCAATTTCTGTATTAACATAATCGGAAAGCCCGTATTTCTCAGAAAATTTTTCATCTATCCGCGCCGCATACAGTACAGCCTCTGCAACTCCGCCGTTGTAGAATATGGGAAACGGCTTATCATCTCTATACCAGTAACGGCTGTCACCGTCAGCGCTTTTCCATGTATCCTTTTCGTAATTGTATGTAGTGAATGTTGATGTTTTAAGCTGTAAGGGCTGTGGAGATACCGCATAATACAGCGGAATATCTCCAAGATTCTGACGAAACTGCTGTCCCTCGGTATCATCACGAAAAACATCAAGCATTTTAAGGAATCTGTCGGTCAGAGCATCCGCGTTAATCATAGTTTCAATCATTGTTCTGTCCGCCTCAATAACAGGCTTCGGAACAAGAGCAGAAACAACAGCAAAAAGCACTGTAAATACCGCGGCTGAACGGAACATTTCAGGTCTGTCAACCGTCTTTGCTTTCTCATTATCTGACATCTGCCGGAAATTCGCAAGTATTACAAAGAATCCCACACACAGCGCGATAATATAGCCAATTTCCATTTCCTCATTTTCTTTACCATAAATAGAAAAAGGAATAATCAGAATAAGGAAATTCATAAAAAGCCTATACCGCACACGAGTGAAGTAGTATATTACCGACAGCATGAAAATCAGGAAAAGCATGAAAATTGCCAATGTGTACCATTTGTTGTACTGCATTGCCTCCTGAGGTGTGAGGAACCACAGTCCCCATGAGATAGGGTAATTTTTCCTACCCTTTTTTATAGTGGCAATGCTTCCTGTTATAAATGCTCCAAACAGCAGAATATAGGCAAAAAAGCCAATAAAATGATGCTTGTTTATGTAATCGAACAGGCGGAAAACCACCCAGCCCACAACATAAGCCGCAATTCCATACCGAACTGTAAGCATACTTCGGTAATGATTCATAATGGACATCATGGCAATTACCGCATAAATCAGAACGGGGTCAGCCATTGTCCTAATAAGGAAAGACTTTGTAGTTTCTTTTCTATCAGTCATTATTTATACCAACTTAAAATTATTATCACCGTCAAGGTACCACATTTTGCAGTCAGTCTCATTTTTTGAGTGAACCGACGCACCTATGAGTGAAACATTTTCTTTATCCTCAAATACGGATATGATACTGCCTAAATCCGCAGAGCAATCTGTTGATGCAATAACACAGGAACAAGCCGACGAAGCGTCAATGCGGATTCGTCTGTCCCTTTCAACCTTAGCCGCAAGGACTTTAAGAAGAAGCTGCGGCGGATATTCGGGATTATCAACACTTTCCGATACAACAGAGCCGTCAGCGCCGTAGTATACAACTGTTGAAGCAATTCCCTGCTTTATCAGCATAGATATAAGGGCAAAGGCGGAACAGATTATGCGTTCCTCCACAAGTACCGCTTCTGCGGCATTTACCTTGCCGCCGCGGAAAAGGTCAAGTGCCACAACAGGCTGAACGGAAGAAACCGCCTCATCAAGTCTGACCATCATTATGCCTTTTTTAGCGGAAAGCTTCCAGTTTACGCGTTTGAGGGGGTCACCCTCAACGTATTCGCGGTGCTCATAGCCGGGAGCAGTATTAAGGGAAAAAGTCATTGCTGTATCGCTGCTTTCCTCGTCGGAGGTCATAACAGAATCGGCAATGCTTCTGAAAAGCTTTGAAGATGTCTTGATATCAGGAATTTCGGGAATTACTCCCACACTTTTAGGCGGAGGGAGCTGACAAGCGGCTTTAAACCTGAAATATCCCAGAAATCCGCAGGAACGTACAGAAGTCACAGCAATTTCACCGTTACCGCCTGTATTCGCCTGTATATCCACGGAAAAGCTTTTTCTGTCGCCGCTTATAACCGAAAGTTTATACAGCTTATCAACGGGACTGAAAACCTCGCTTGCCGCAAGTTTGATTTCTACGATACCAAGAGGGAAAAAACCAATTTTTTCCACATTTACATTAACAGTAAGAGTATTGTTCTTCCTGACATAGCCGTCACAGTCAAAGGAAACTTTAATTCTTTTTCTGCCGTACCACGCGAAAAAAGCTGAAACAAGGGGCGCAAATACCATAAAAGCGATAATTACAACGCCGATATCACCGTCTATATAAAAGGTGAAAACAAGAAGAACAACAATTATTGACAGTATAGATAAAATACTTCCCATATCAATCGCTCATTGCAGGAACGCGGAGAGTGCCGAGTATTGCCTCCACATAAGCCTCTGTCGTGTTGAATTCACTCTTGCCCTGAGGCGAAAGGATAATTCTGTGAGCCAGAACAGAAACGGCGGTATTTTTAACATCGTCGGGAGTTACGTATTCACGCTCATTTATGTAAGCAAAAGCCTTAGCCGCCTTATACAGCGCAATACTTCCTCTTGGACTTATACCGAGAGCCGCATTTCTGTCGCTTCGTGTGAAACGTACAATATCTGTGATATACTTTTTAACAGAATCGGCAACGCGTACATTACGCACCTCCTGCTGCATTTCAAGAATCTCGTCAACAGTCATTGCAGGCTCGGTGATGTTGTTTATAGGATTACGCATTTCCGTCCTTTCAAGAATACGGATTTCCTCATCAGCGTCGGGATAACCCATAGAAAGCTTCATAAAGAATCTGTCCATTTGCGCTTCGGGCAGATGAAATGTACCATATGTCTCAACGGGATTCTGGGTAGCCATTACAAGAAACGGACTTGGAAGCTTATGTGTCACGCCGTCCATAGAAATCTGGCGTTCCTCCATAGCTTCAAGGAGAGCCGACTGCACCTTAGGGGAAGCACGGTTTATTTCATCTGCAAGGAGAAAATTGCACATTACAGCACCGTCGCGGTAAATGAATTCTCCGGATTTATTATCAAGCATAGTAAAACCTGCAATATCCGACGGCATAACGTCAGGAGTGAGCTGAATACGGTTAAATTTTCCGCCTACAGAACGGGAAAGTGCCGTAATAAGCTGAGTTTTTCCAACGCCCGGAACATCTTCCAGCAGAACATGACCCTCGCAGAGCATGGCGGCAATAAGACGAATTATCGTATCTTCTTTTCCGACAATAACCTTACCGATTGATTCAGCAAGACGATTTATCTTTTCATTCATAAATGTATACCTCAATAAATTTCACAAAATAATAACCTATATTCATAACTCCTATAATTATAACATATTTTTTTAAATATAGCAAGTGTTTTTGACATAAATATTAAACCCGTACTTTTGGCTATCTTGCACAAAAGAACGGTTGATTTATTGTTGTCATCGGCAATTTGAGATTTTAAAGCAGGAAAATTTCAGCATAAATAAAACTTAGTTTTCCACAAAAAAGGCTGTCCCAAACGGAACAGCCTTTGAAATGTTAAGTAAAAAATTACTTGATTTCGATTGTAGCACCAGCAGCCTCAAACTTTTCCTTAAGCTCGTTAGCCTCTGCCTCTGAAACGCCTTCCTTGATAGCCTTAGGAGCAGACTCAACTACTTCCTTAGCTTCCTTAAGACCAAGACCGAGGATTTCCTTAGCAGCCTTGATAACAGCCATCTTAGCGTCACCAAAGGAAGCAAGGATTACGTCGAACTCTGTCTTAGCGTCAGCAGCAGCACCTGCACCGCCAGCAGCGGGAGCAGCAGCAACCATTGCTGTTACGCCGAACTCCTCCTGGATTGCCTCTACGAGCTCAGCAAGCTCGAGAACGGAAAGAGTCTTGATTTCTTCTACAAAATTTGTGATCTTCTCTGAAGCCATGATAATAATCTCCTTTATAAATATTTGCCATATATGGCGATAGTTTTAAGCTGACAACTTAGATAAACAATTGAAATCAGGCAGCTTCCTCTGACTTCTTGTCTGCAACTGCCTTGAGAGTAGCTGCGAGCTTCTGCATGGGACCCTGGAGAGAGCCAACCAGCTGAGCGAGCAGAACGTCCTTTGAAGGAATCTTGGAAAGAGCAACAACTCCTGCCTGGTCGTAAACTTCACCTTCAACGTAGCCTGCCTTGAGATTGAACTTTTCGTCGCCTGCCTTCTCAGCAAACTTACCGAGAATACGAGCGGGAGCAGTCTGGTCATCGTTTGAGAGAGCGATAGCTGTTGTTCCGTTAAGAACCTCCTCGAATCCCTCAATACCGCAATTCTGGAATGCACGGAGGAGCAGAGTGTTCTTCTCAACGAAGTAATTAACACCTGCCTCACGAAGCTCCTTTCTGAGCTTTGTGTCTTCCTCAACGGTGATGCCCTTGTAGTCAACGAGAACGCCTGCTACGGAATTCTTGATGAGGTCTGTGAGCTGCTCAACCTTAGCCTTCTTGGCTTCGAGAACTGCATTGCTTGGCATTGTGTATTCACCTCCGAAATATTTGTTATCGTATTCGGGGCAATAAAAAATCCTTTTGCCGACAGCTCGGAAAAGGACAATGATAATTCTTATCACTTGCACTCCTCGGCGGGACTTACGGGCTTACACCTTGCCTGCTGTCTTTAGAATACGATATGTGCTGAAATCAGCTTTTATATTATATCACACATTTCACAGCTTGTCAACCCCTTTTTTGAAATTTTTTCGGATTTTTTTAAAATCCCTTGCTATTTCGGAAAAAGCGTGTTATAATTACATTTATAATGATTACTACGAGGTGATATTATGAAGCTTCTCGCCATTGACGGAAACAGTATACTAAACCGCGCATTTTACGGTATAAAGCTGCTTTCCAATAAAAAAGGCGTTTTCACCAATGCCATTTTCGGCTTTATGAATATATATCTTAAAAATTTTAGCGATGTGCAGCCCGATTCTGTTGCCGTTGCCTTTGACCTGAAATCACCCACTTTTCGCCACAAAAAAGTTGAAACCTACAAGGCTAACCGCAAGGGTATGCCTCCCGAACTTGCACTGCAGCTACCTTTAATAAAGGAATTACTCACGCTTATGGGTATAAAAGTGGTGGAATGTGAGGGATTCGAGGCTGACGACATTCTCGGCACGCTGTCAAAAAGCTGTACCGACTGCGGCTGTCAGTGTTACGTCCTCACAGGCGACAGGGATAGCTTGCAGCTGATTGACGAAAATGTTACCGTTCTTCTTGCTACAAATAAGGAAACGATTCACTACACTCCTGCCCGATTTACTGAGGATTACGGTTTCGAGCCAATTCATCTCATCGACCTGAAAGCACTCATGGGCGACAGCTCCGACAATATCAAGGGAGTTGCAGGAATCGGCGAAAAAACGGCAACAAGCCTCATTAAAGAATACGGCACAATTGAAAATCTCTACGAAAAATATGCCGATTCCACTCTCACCAAGGGAGTTAAGACAAAGCTTGAAAACGGTGAAGAATCGGCAAAAGAAAGCAAATGGCTTGCAACTATCGTCCGTGACGCTCCTGTTGAAACCTGCCTTGACAGCTACAAAATCGGGGAGCCGAATAAGGCTGAATTAAGCCGTTTTCTCACAGAACTGGAGATGTACAAGCTCCTTGACAAGCTGGAAATTTCAGCCTCTGCCGCTGAAAAATCCGCTGAAAAACCTGTGGAGGAATACACTCCTGTTGAGCTGACAACGGCAGAACTTACAACTGAAATAATTGACGGATTCACAAATATAGCCTATTTGTTCGACGGCAAAAAGCTGTCAATTCTCGATAACACAACTGTTTACACCACAGATTCCGAGGATTTAATTCTTCGTTTTATGGCTTCAGACTGCGAAAAAATCACTATGTCTGCAAAGCTTCATTACCGTTGGGCAATGTCTCACGGCGGTAATCTCCGCAATCTGAAAATAGACGGAGAAATCTGCGGATATCTGCTGAATACTTCCGCCTCTGATTACACAACGGAAAAGCTTTGCGGCGAATACGGCGTGCACTACTGCTCCGAAAATGGAGATTTTGCCGAATTAGCGTCACTTCCGCGGCTTATTGCAAAACTCCGCGAAACTGTTGAAAATGAGGGCATGACCGAACTGCTGAACAATATTGAAATGCCGCTGACTGAGGTGCTTGCCTCAATGGAGCACAAGGGTATCATGATAACACAGGAGGGTGTTCGGGATTTCGGAAAATATCTTACCGAAATGATTGAGGAAACTCAACAGCTGATATACGACGAAGCAGGTCATGAGTTTAATATTTCCTCGCCCAAACAGCTTGGGGTTGTGCTTTTCGAGGAAATGGGACTTCCTGCCAAGAAAAAAACTAAAAGCGGATATTCCACAAATGCCGAGGTTTTAGAGGAACTGCGCAATTTCTGTCCCCTTGTGGATAACGTATTAAAATACAGGCAGTATACAAAACTGAATTCAACATACGTCACAGGACTTCTTGAGAAGGTCGCTGAGGACGGCAGAATTCACACCTCATTCAAGCAGACGGAAACACGAACAGGCAGAATTTCTTCCACAGAGCCCAATTTGCAGAATATTGCCGTCCGCACAGAGCTTGGCGCTGAGATGCGAAAATTCTTTGTTGCAGACAGCGGAAAAGTGCTGATTGACGCGGATTACAGCCAGATTGAGCTGAGAGTTATGGCGCATCTCTGCGGCGACGAAAATATGATTTCCGCTTTCACATCGGGGGAGGATATCCACACTTCCACGGCTTCACAGGTGTTTGATATGCCTGCAATCATGGTCACTTCCGAGATGAGAAGTGCCGCAAAAGCCGTGAATTTCGGCATTATCTATGGTATGGGACCTTTCTCACTTTCAAAAGATATCAACACATCCGTTGCGCAGGCAAAGAAGTATATTTCAGATTATCTTGCTAAGTATCCAAAGGTGCAGAAGTTTATGGATAATACCGTTGACAATGCCATGAAAACAGGGGTTGTAACTACAATGTTCGGACGAAAAAGACTTATCCCCGAACTGCTTTCTTCAAATAAAATGTTACAGGCGGCAGGCAAGAGAATCGCTATGAATACTCCCGTTCAAGGTACTGCAGCTGACCTTATAAAAATCGCAATGATTAATGTATATCGCCGTTTGAAAGAAGAAAATCTCAACGCAGAACTGATATTGCAGGTTCACGATGAACTTATTATAGAATCTGATATTTCCTGCGCTGAACGCTGTGCTGAACTGCTGAAAGAGGAAATGCTCAATGTCTGCGAGATGAAAGCTCCTCTTGCTGTTGATGTTCATACAGGCAACAGCTGGTATGACGCAAAGGGTTGATAAATCGGACTATATTGCTCGGAAAGGAGCTGAAATAATGGAAATTTTCCGCGCTGATAAAAAATCTTCGGAATCTCTTTTTAACCGCCTTTCAGACCTTGACAAGCAATGCGTTGGCAATGACGGCTGGTCTGCGGATTCCTTTAAATCCGAGACAGAAAAGGACAACGGAATCGTGCTTTATGCCGTAGAAAATGACATTGTAACAGGGCTGATTTGCGGCTATTTTGCGGCAGATGAAGCAGATATCACAAGCGTTGCAGTTGCTTCTGAATACAGACGGCAGGGAATCGCCGCAAAACTTATGCATGAATTTCTCGGAATACTTCCTGATATTACTAAATGTATATTTCTTGAAGTTCGGGAATCGAATTCTGCCGCCATAGGCTTATACGAAAAATTTGGATTTAAAAAATTATCTATAAGGAAAAACTTTTATAGCTTTCCCGACGAAAATGCAGTTGTAATGCAACTTTTAATGAATAAAGAGGATTGAAAATGTTAATTTTAGGAATAGAAAGCTCCTGCGATGAAACTGCCGCAAGCGTGTGCGAGGATTTCAGAAATATTCGCTCATCGGTAATTTCAACGCAGATTGAGGAACATAAGAAATACGGCGGAGTTGTGCCTGAAATCGCCTCTCGCCGCCATTGTGAGAACATTCTCGCAGTTACAAAACAGGCGCTGAAAGAGGCTGATGTTACTCTTGCCGACCTTGACGGAATCGCTGTAACCTACGCTCCCGGACTTATCGGCGCACTGCTGGTTGGCGTTAATTTTGCCAAATCTCTGGCATTTGCCGCTGAAAAACCACTGATTCCTGTGCATCATATTGCTGGGCATATCGCCGCAAATTACATCTGCCACAAGGAACTTGAACCTCCATATCTCTGCATTGTTGCAAGCGGTGCACACAGTCATCTCATTGAAGTGCTGAGCTATACGGAATTCCGCGTAATCGGCAGAACTCGCGATGATGCTGCTGGTGAATGCTTTGACAAATGCGCCAGAGCTATGGGATTCCCCTACCCCGGCGGTGTGCATATTGACAAAGCCGCGCAGAATGGCAATCCTGCGGCATTTAAGCTCCCACACCCTGCCGTTGCAGGAACTGAATTTGATTTCAGTTTTTCGGGACTTAAAACTTCGGTTATTAATATGCTTCATCATGCTGACCAGAAAGGTGAGATAATCGACAAAAACGATTTATCGGCAAGTATTCAGCGTACTATTTCTGAAATAATAACTGAGAAAACTATCCGCGCTGCTGAGGAATACGGATACAAAAAAATCGCCCTTGCGGGCGGTGTTTCGGCAAATACCGGAGTTCGTACAACTCTTGGAAAAGCCTGCGCAGAACGTGGATTTGAGTTTTATATGCCCGAATTAAAACTTTGCGGCGATAATGCGGCTATGATTGCCTGTCAGGGAAGCTACAATTTTGCCGCGGGAATCACTGCTGATGAAAGTCTTAATGCGGTGGCTACCATGCCAATGGATAACATAATTTACTGATAACGCTTTATAGGAGTTTTGAAATGAAAAAAATTTTAATGTCACTTGCTGTTTGTTTATCTGTTTTCTGCCTTTGCTCATGCTCTGAAAAAAAGTCTGAAAACCCTGATAATTCGTCATCCAGAGTTAGTACTGCTGAAATTGACTCTGAAATTATCGGCACTTGGATGAATCAGGTAAGCGGTTATCGTTTTGGTGAAAACCGAAAAGTCAGCCTTATTATTGATTTTTCCGAAAACGCTCATTTCACACCTGAGGGCGAATTCCAGACCATGAACGCTCTTATCACAAAGGAGAATATCTCCTACGACGGTTCAAAGGTGTACATCACAAATACGGTTTACAGTGAGGAGTATCAGGAGGACGTTACGTCCGTCCTAATCGATATGGAGCGCCTTGACGAGCCCAATCCTGACAGCATTGACGGTTATTATCATATCCTGGGCGGTGTTGCTACAGATGTTCTTGCTGAACAGCTTGGAATCCCTCCTGAGAAATTCTATTTTGAGGGTAAAGTTGAGGGCGAAAAATTCATTATATATATGGTGGATTGCTTTGACTATGAAACAATTGACGGAAAAATTGATATGTTCGGTGACTTGATTTCTACCTATATCAAGGGCGATTCTGAGCCTATGTCCTATGATTACACCATTGAATACGATTCTCTCAACATGACTCTCAACGATGTTGAAAGCGCTCCTGTTGAGGTTTATTATAAGGTTGAGGAAAATAAATAAGGGAAAGTTCTAAAATGGAGAACAGCTAAAAATGAACGAATATTACGCATCAATTTTACCGGAAGAATTTTTAATGGAAAAAGCAAAAACGGATAAAAGAATAGGCTGTGCATTGGAAAATCTTTCGCTGCTGAACGATGATGAATATAATTCTCTGTATGCCTTCTTTATGCATGAGGGGTGTGCGTCAAACTTTGTATGGAGATATACAGGCTCCTGCTATCTGATGCTGCTTCGCGAAAGAGATCCTGTACGTTTCAGAAATAATTTCTCATCTGCTTTTTTTAAGACATACGGTTCTTGTGATAATCCTGTATTTTCGGAGGATTACACCGATTTGCAGGGATTACTGATTGTTTGTGATTTTGATGTTTACAAGCAGCTGTTAAAACTCTCTGTTAATTCATCTGATGAAGAAATAAAACAAAATGCGGCCGAATGTATGAACGATGTTTTTGATGATTACAAAGAAGAATTATTTGTAAAAGCGATTTTAGATGAATATTCTGAATTTAAAAGAAAATTGTATGAACTGAAAAAGCTGCAGAACAGCGTGAAAATTAGAATTAAGAATTTTTCTTCCTTTGATTTTATCTCCTTTTTTGAGGACGAGAAAGTTCTTGAAAAAGTAAGAAAAATATTTCAATATGATGCTCCTGTTGCTTACAGGAAATCACAAAAACTCAATAATGATGTTTATTACCAATGGCTGAATACTGTTTTTGATTCCTTGAAATTATCCGATAATTTGGCTGTAATTTTGGACGGAGTGCGGCTGTGGTGCAATATTAAGGTTATTTCATATAATGATTTTTCAAGAGAACTGATAGAGCTGAATCCTAACAAGGATTTCACATTAATTGACCTGAATAAACAAATAGCAGTTGATTTCTCGTCGGGTGAAACAGACTATGAAATCAGAGTTCTGGAATATATGAAATAGTATCTTGGAGGAAACATCATGATTGAAAAAAATAAAATGATTTCTTATTCATGGGATGAAATTGTATCTATGTATAAGGAACTTGAATATATGGCTGTATCGCTGGACCACCTTATTAGTTGGTTTGCAGTTCCAAAAGATGAGGAATTTGACGAGAGAGGGTTTGAAAAAGAACTTACTGATTTTATCTGTAATTCAAGAATACCTGACAGATTAAGCTATTTAAGGTACTTGCTCAAGCTTAAAATCGACGATACAGCTGGTGATGACGATATGGGTGATATGGAGCGTGCCATGGAAAATGCAAATATACAATATTGGGAAAAACCCGGTGATTATGTTGAGTGGGAAAGAATGAAAGATTTTTATGAAATATAAACAGGCAGGTGATTGAATGTCTTATAGTTTTGAATTCGGGCAGTCGGTTGTCAGGGAATATAATGATTTTTGCATTAATCCCGATATACCGTTATTTATGCAGCTTGATAAATTAAAAGAGGATTTGATTCAGATTGAATATGAATCAGGACATATACTGGACATAGGGTGGTATCCTGAATTCAAATCAAGTGGCTGTTTTAAAATTTATGTGACAAAGTCCGATGAGAAAATATTTGAAAAAAGCACCAGAAGCATCAGAAAATTAAGACTGCTTACAGAAGAAGCTGTACGAATAATTGCAGATTCAAATGTGTTGAAATAAATTAACGGCTGATTGCAAAATCAGCCGTTGTTTTTTCTTTTATTACGAAGCATTTTAAAAAATTCCGTAAGCTTTCCCGAACATTCATGCTCTGATATGCCGCCATATACATTGGGTTTGTGATTATAGGGCAGATTGAACATTTTCTGTACCGATTCAGCAGAACCGCTTTTGTAGTCATACGCTCCGAAATAAACATCATCTATACGAGAGTTGATTATTGCTCCGCAGCACATGGGGCAGGGTTCAAGGGTTACATATATTGCACAGTCGGGAAGCCGCCAGCCGCCAAGCTTTTTGCAGGCTTCATCAATAGCGTAAAGCTCCGCGTGTGCAAGGGCGTTTTTCTCGATTTCACGACGATTGCGCCCCTCCCCTATTATTTCTCCTGTGGATTTTTTTACCACAACTGCTCCAACGGGAACTTCGCCCGCCTCAAATGCCTCCTGTGCAAGCTCTAACGCACGTTCCATATAGTCCATTACGTCACCGCCTTTATCAAGGCATAGGTTACGCAAAGTATGGCAACTGCGGAAAATGGAAACGTTTTTGTTGCATACATCATTCGCTTGCCAAAGGAAACTGATGAACTGTAATGTGCCAACCTCAGTTTTGTTTTTTTCATGGAGAATCGGAAATATATCAGTCCTGCTGTACCTAAAAGCACTATCGCTGCCATAAACAGATTACGCATCATAGGCATATTATCAGATGTGTCTGTTTCAATAAGTGAAAGGGTAAGCTCGTACATCTTATATATGATATTAACTGCAAAAGCTGTGAAAATACTGCCGCTTGAAAGCATGCCACAGCATCCCACAAATGTTATGAGGAATACAGCAGGCATAGTGCGGAAGTCCTGTGTCAACACCGCCGCTGTCAGCGATGTAATAAGAATTGCAAAAATATCCCCAAACTGCCGCAAAACAGTAAATGATGCTCCGCAGAACAAAAGCTGTGTTAATATCGGAAGAATAAGTATATCAAATACCGTATAGATTATAAACTCAAATTGATTCCATATTGAAATATCCGCCTGATTTGCTCCGAAAAATGCAACAACCTCCCTTACTTCCATTGAATATGCTGAGGGAATTGTTGCTACGACACATACCATAAATGCCGCGGCTATAGCTCCCACAAGAGCGGATGGATTGTTCATGCTTCCCATAATTTCGGCTTTTTTCGGCACTTTGAATTTGAAATGCAGATAAAACAGCGGAAATGCCATTTTTATAATATCAAATATAATAAGCGTAAGTACAACTTCATGACATCCGCCATATACGGTGGAACTTGAAAAACTTGTATGTATATCTAATCCCAGAAACTCCAAAGCATATATAAGAAGTTTGGAAATAACATCATCAAATACAACATACATCAGCGCGGCATATCCAAGAGTGTGGAATATCCTTGCAAGCACCTTTTTTTCTGCCGCTTCACATGAATTTTCTACAAATCCTCTGCCGTCTACATATACTCTTTCACGATTATCTTTCTTGAAATCAAAGGAATATATGTTCCCCTTACGTTTTCTCCACTGAATAAAATTCTCATTATATGCCTCATTCTGAGTTGAATTATCGAATTCGTCAATAACATTTATGTAGTTTTTTTCTTCTGTAATCTTATTCATCAAGTCAACTCCCCCTTTTTGGAAATAATCATAACTTGATTTGAAATCTTATTTTATTTCTACGCACAATTAGCTTATTATATTATTTTAACATTTTTTCAGCATGATATTGTTATGATTTGTATAACTGTTTATTAATTTTCTGTGAATTTGTTGTATTTCAATATTTTGGTGAAATCTCTAAAATTATCATCTGCAAAACGTCAATTCATGATTAATATCTCGAATTTTTCTCAATATATTGACATTTCCTGAAAAATGTGATATTATAATGTTGTTGTATTGTATCTTCTTCGGAAGAATAATAACAAGGAGGAAAATTTAATATGAACAAAAAGGTCGATACCAAAAAACTGGCATTGTTTGGTCTCCTCACGGCTCTTGTAGTGGTTATCACACCACTGAACATCCCCGTAGGTGCGCTCTCAATGTCAATGGCGATGATACCCGTCGCTATCGCTGCAATTGCTCTTGGCCCTGTAGGCGGTGCTGTCATAGGAGCTGTTTGGGGTGTGTGCAGTTTTCTTCAGTGTTTTGCCGGAATTCTCGGCGTAAGCGCTATGGGTGTATTTACATTTGAAATCAGCCCTGTGCTGACTTTTGTACAGCGTTTTGTTCCGCGAGTTCTCGAGGGCTTCCTCGCAGGCTGGATTTTCAGAATCATGTCCAAGCTGACACATCCGAAAATTGCCTGCTTTATTACAGGATTTTCTACAGCGCTTCTCAATACAGTGTTATTTATGAGTGCGCTTGTTCTTCTTTTCGGTAATAATCAGGAATTCGTTGATAAGTATATGGGTGACCAGTCCCCTATTGCATGGATTGTAACATCTATAACAGTTAATGCTGTGCCTGAAATGATTGCTTCAACTATTGTGGCAGGTGCCGTAGGTTTTGCGCTCTGTCAGGCTAAGCTTATCAGTGTTCCTGAGAAAAAGAAAAAATCTGCAATCGCTTAATATACAATACAACACAGCCTCCCGATGATTTGTCGGGAGGTTTTTTGGCATTTCAGTAACTGAAATCGGCAGGTTGTGTCATTGGCTATTGAAAATATAAAGCTTGTATGGTAAAATGAATTCAAAGAGGTGATACCGTGAAAATAATTATAAATACCGATGAAAAATTTATCGATACGGAAATTATCATAAATACAAGAAGTATTACGCCTGAACTGGAAAAAATAATCAGCACTCTGCGGATTTTCGACAGGCAGATTGCAGCTGTAAAAGGCGATGAAGCTTTTATCGTAGATGTAAACAGCATTATCTACGCCGAATCTGTAGACAGAAAAACATTTATATACACCGCCGATGACTGCTATGAACTGAAACAGCGGCTCTATGAAATCGAAGAACAGCTATGTCACTGCGGATTTTTCCGCGTCAGCAAATCCTGTCTTGTACAGCTGAAATATATACGTTCACTGAAATCTGAAATCAACCGCAAAATCAGAATTACGCTGGAAAACGGCGAGCAGATTATCGCTTCAAGGCAATATGCCGACGAACTGAAACACAGACTGGGGGTGAAATAAATGGAAAACAGACCTACTATTTTAAAATTTTTACAAAAAGTTTTTGTGATTTACGGAATTACAACTTTGATTCTTAATATCTTTACACTGTTTTTGGGCGACGATGCAAAAGAAATGTCAACTATTTTCAGTTTCGGCAGAGATGCCCTCGGAGTTAAAACGTCCATGGAATTCTTGCTTGCAACATTTATTCTCGTATTTATTGAAAATCTTTTTATGACTGATACTATTATAAAAAAAATGAAAACCACTATCAGAATATGCCTTATGTTTGTAAACATATTTGCTGTAGTATCGCTGCTTGTGGCGGTATTCGGCTGGTTTCCTACAGATTTGGCTCTGCCATGGATATTGTTTATAATCTGCTTTGCAATCAGCTCTGCCGTCAGCACGATTATTACCGCATATTCAGAAAAACAGGAGAACAAAAAGCTTGACGAGGCTTTGAAGCGATTTAAGAGTGAGGAAAATGGGAAAAGCAATTGAAATCAAGGAAATCCGCAAGTCTTTCGGGGAGAAAAAAGTCCTTGACGGTATCGGATTAAATATCGAAAAAGGCGAAATATTTGGACTTTTAGCACCCTCCGGGGCAGGAAAAACTACCCTGATAAAAATTTTAACGGGACAGCTTGAAGCCGACAGCGGAAATGCCATTGTAAACGGTATAAATTCACGAAATCTTACAGGCAGGGAATGTCGGAAATTCGGCATAATGATGGATAATTTCGGCTTATATGAGCGTCTCAGCTGTTTTGATAATCTCAGAATTTTTGCAGGGATTTACGGCATCGACAAAAGCAGAATACACGAAGTTCTTGAAGCGGTGGGGCTGTCTGATTCCGCTAAAAAATCCGCATCGGCACTTTCCAAGGGAATGAGCAGCCGTTTGCGTCTTGCAAGAGTACTGCTCCACAATCCCGATATATTGTTCCTTGACGAGCCTACAAGCGGACTTGACCCTGCCACTGCTGAGGAAATACAGTGTCTTATACTTGCAGAAAAGGCAAATGGCAAAACGATTTTCCTCACGACTCACAATATGACTGAGGCAGAAAAGCTGTGTGATAATATTGCCCTCCTTGACGGCGGAAAAATCGTGGAACAAGGCAATCCGAGAGTAATCTGCCTCCGATACAATCACAAAAAAATGCTGCAAATCCACTTAAAAAGCGGCGAAGATGTGGAACTGCCCCACAATGAACAATCCGCCGAAATTATAGCGGAAATGATGAAAAATGGCAGCTTGGAAACAATTCACACCTCCGAGCCAACCTTGAAAGATGTGTTTATGGAGCTTACGGGAAAGGAGCTTTCACAATGAGAAATATTTCTGTAATTTTTCTGAAGCAGTTAAAAGATACGCTAAAAAACAAAGCAGTACTGATACAGTTCGTGATGTTTCCACTTATAGCTGTAATTATGGAAAATTCGATAAGAATTGAAGATATGCCAAAAAATTTCTTCGTAAAGCTGTTTTCGGTGATGTTTGTAGGAATGGCACCACTGACCTGCGTTTCATCTATAATATCAGAAGAAAAAGAAAAAAACACCCTTCGAGTACTGATGATGAGCAATGTGAAGCCCTTTGAGTATCTCTGTGGAATCGGTTCTTACGTGTGGCTTATGTGTATGGCTGGTACGGCAGTTTTCGCAATATGCGGTAAATTCAGCGAAAAAGAACTTGGATTGTTTCTGTTAATAATGGCTGTAGGAGTTATACTTTCTGAACTTATAGGCGCTGTGATTGGTATTTTCAGCAGAAATCAGATGTCTGCCACATCGGTGACAGTCCCCGTGATGATGATATTTTCCTTTCTGCCTATGCTGTCGATGTTCAATGAGAAAATAGAAAAAATAGCAAATCTGACATATACACAACAGCTTAGCAATATCATAAACGGCTTGGGAAATGTTTCTGTAACTTTTGAAAATATAATTGTTCCTGCTGCGAATTTTCTGGTGGTGATTGCATTATTTGTAATAGCGTTCAAAAAAAGGGGAATGGAATAGAAAAAGCTTGCCACAACAGCAAGCTTTTTTACATATTAACCAACCTCTCCGCATTCCCATAAAAAATCAAATCCTTTTCTTTTTTACTAATGGGCAATTCGGCTATCATTTTAACCTCTTTCAGCGGATTATCCCATGGAGCGTCGCTGGCAAAGAGTATTTTATCAGTACCGTGCTTTTCAATTATACGGAAAAACTGCTCTGAACTGATATAATCGGCAACTGCAGCTGTATCGAAATAGACATTGCCAAATTTTCCTGCAAGACATTCCTCAACCTCGTCAAACAGCCGCATACCGCCCATATGAGCCGCAACGATAATTAAATCTGGAAATTTCTCTGCTATATTGGCAAAGCTTCGGGGTGGTGCGAGAATCTCTCCTTTTCCTACCGGATCCCAGCCTGCGTGAAACACCACGAACAGTCCCATTTCAGCGGCTTTGCGATATATGTCGTACAATCGTGCCTCATTTGGACGGAATCCCTGGTATTCAGGGTGCAGCTTTATGCCGCACAATCCCAGTGACTTTATCCGCTCAACTTCCTCAATTGCATTTTCAGCGTCGGGGTGAACAGTGCCGCAGGAGTATACCCCCTCCCCCATAACCTCCGCCGCCCAATTGTTGATAGTTGTCTGCTGTGAGGGCTTGGTGGCAATTGGCAGAAGCAGGGATTTGTCTATTCCTTTTTTTCGCATAAGATTACGCAGTCCCGAAATCGTGCCGTCAGTATAGGCTTTCATATTTTCAGTTTCAGCAGACTGTTTTGTTGTATTAATGAGTGCAGCCATTGCCCTTTCGGCTATAGCGTCGGCAAAAGCGTGGGTATGAAAATCAAACAGCATATTATCACTCCATAACGTGCTCCATTGCACAATGAATTATTTCCTGAACATGGTCATCGCACAGAGAATAGAAAATTGTTTTTCCGCTTCTTCTTGCCTTGACAAGCCGAGCCTGTTTGAGCACTCGCAGCTGATGTGACACAGCCGACTGCGTCATATTTATAAGCCTTGCAATATCACATACGCACATCTCGCTCTGGCCAAGTACAAAAAGAATCCTTAAGCGTGTGGGATCTCCAAAAACTTTCAGCAGTTCAGCTGAGTTATAAAGAATATTCTCATCAGGCATAACCTTTGAAACTTTTCCTACGATATCCTCGTGTGCGCCGCATTGGCAGATATTTTCTTCCATAACTTTCCCCTCACAAAATAGAGCCAAAATTTTTTATAATACCAAATGTTACAGCAACAGTTATAATACTGAAAATCAACCCAACAAAGCAAGTTAGCGTCGCCCAGATATCAAATACCTTTTTCAGATATTTACTATATCTGACCTTGTATACCTTATCAGTCCTATATACTGAGGAAAATCCTGCTTCATGAGGAAAAACGCAAGGGTACTCCTCCCCCTCGATTTCATAGAATGCAACCTTGAATTTACCTTTTTCGGGAGTATCTATTCTTGTAAAATTCGCACTGCATTTTTTTGTCAAAAAGAGGTGGAATGTGGAATATATAAAAAACAAAAGCATAGCAATTATAATTAACTCTATTATTCCAAGGCCACACAGAATAAGCACAAAATTACTTACTCCCAGTATTTTACACAGAACGATTATTACAATTATGCCAATTAATACTTCCATTCTCTTATCTCCCGAAACAGCTTGGTATATTAAACACCTAGAGGGAATCTCTAAAAACCTCCCTCACGGCGAATTTTCTATGACAAAATTTTGCTCGTGTTCCGGTTTTCAGAGAACCCTTATAATTATATCATAATTTATAATATAAGTCAAACAAAATCATCGCGTACATTGATTTTATGCAATTTTCTTCTCTGAAAAAGCTGTTTCAAATTTTTCTGTAATAATTTTATAAAAAATACTGGACAAATGAAAATTTATATGGTATAATATTAATTAGCTTATTATGTTTAAATTGAGGTGAATTAAATGGATCTTTTCTCTATATTCAAAGGCGGAAAATATTTTGACAAGCATATTGCTCCCAAATGCGATTATTGCCAGTTCGGCAGACGCGCCAAGGACGGAAATAAGGTGCTTTGCGAAAAAAGAGGTCTTGTTAATTGCAACGATTCCTGTAATAAATTTATCTATTCTCCACTTAAACGTATCCCTGTAAAACAGCTTAATTTCGTCGGAAGTCTTGCAGATGAGGATATCTATATTGAATCAGCAGGCGACCGCGCTGAAAAGGAAGAATTGGAAAATCCCAAGAAAAAAGATGATACAAAAAAGGATGCCAAGAAGCCAGAAACTCCCAAGCAGACAGAGCCTCCCAAGACAGAAGCTAAAGCTCAGGAAGTTACAGCTCCAAAGCCTGTTGAAGCTCCAGCAGAAGCTATCTCAAAGCAGGCATCAGTTGTTGAAAATGCAACACCTCCTGCTCCTGCACAGCCAGAAACTCCTGCTGCTCAGACCGAACCTGCAAATGCATCTGCTCCCAAAGTTGAACCAAATGGCGCTTTAGCAGAAATGGCAGCTCTCGCTCAGGCTGCTGCTATGGCGGCTGATACCAACGATCAGTAATTATCAGACTTGTACATATTCAGACAGCGATTTCTCGCTGTCTGAATATGTAATGTATATATGCATGTGTGATAAAGAAGACTGCGCGACTGAATGGAGACTTTATGGAAGATATAATTGATGCACACTATTATTCAGCAAATCACAAAGAAAAACTTATGCAGGATTCTGTCTGTGGTTGCTTTTATTGTTGCAGAATTTTTCATCCAAGTGAAATTACTATGTGGGTGAAGGATATATCCGGTACTGCGATCTGTCCATATTGTGGAATTGATTCCGTTATAGGTGAAAGCTCAGGTTTTCCTATTACAGAAGAATTTCTTGAACGAATGCGTAAGTATTGGTTTTAATAATTGAATATGCGGGTGTGGTGAAATTGGCAGACACGCCAGATTTTGGTTGCGTCACTACAGTGCATTTATTCCCTGCAAGCTCTAGCAGGTAAAAATTGGAGTAAAACTAAATATGCGCCTGTGGTGAAATTGGCATACACGTTGGATTTTGGGTGCGTTACTACAGTGCATTTATCCCCTGCAAGCTCTGGGCAGGTTAATTTCAAGAGCAAAATTGAATATGCGGGTGTGGCGGAACTGGCAGACGCACGAGATTTAGGTTCTCGCGCCGCAAGGTGTGCAGGTTCGATTCCTGTCACCCGCACCAATAAGAAATCCCGAAAGCTCTCGTTTTCGGGATTTTATCATATATAATTATAATAAATCTTAAGGGAGGGCTAGAAATGAATGAATCTATCCATGCAGAGGCATTACAGGTAATAAAACAACTTTATGGTGAAAATGCATTCTTTCGTGAAGGTCAATATGAAGCCATTGAAGCAACGCTTACCCATCGAAGAACGCTGGTCATACAGAAAACAGGTTGGGGAAAAAGTTTGATTTACTTTGTCTGCACAAAACTTCAGCGCAATGCCGGTAAAGGTATGACAATTGTAGTAAGCCCTCTTTTGGTGTTAATGGGAAACCAGATTCAGTCGGCGCAGCAGCTTGGATTACAATGTGCCGTTCTTAATAGTTCCACTAAGTGTCAGCGTGAGGAACATCTCGCCGCAATGAGAAATGGTGATCTTGATTTAATTTTGATAACGCCGGAAACCCTTTTTACAGATGAAGTACAAAACGCTCTTCAACAGATTCAGATCGGGCTGTTTGTTATTGATGAAGCACATTGTATTTCTGATTGGGGACATGATTTTCGTTTAGAATACACCCGACTGAATAAGATCATCCGTCGGATGCCACATACTGTTCCCATTCTTGGCACAACTGCTACTGCAAATAATCGTGTCATTGCAGATTTGAAAGAACAGTTTGGAGATGATGTATTCGTTTCTCGTGGAGAACTGATGCGTCGCTCTCTTTCCATTCAGATTCTACGTCTTGCCACACCTGCAGAACGTTACGCATGGATTCTCGAAAATGTTCCTAAACTTGCCGGCAGCGGTATTATATACTGCCTAACACAGAGGGACTGTGAACATCTTGCAGGATTTTTACAGGAAAATAGAATTTCTGCCTTTGCCTATCATTCGGGTATGGAACAGAATGATACTGAACATGCAGAAAGTTTATTACGTAACGATCAGATTAAAGTTCTTGTTGCTACAGTCAAGCTTGGCATGGGTTATGATAAAGGGAATATTGCATTTGTCATACACTATCAGCAGCCTTTCAATATTGTTGCCTATTATCAGCAAATCGGACGTGCAGGAAGAAATATTGACCGTGCCTATACATTTCTGATGTGTGGTGAAGAGGATCGGAATATCCAAAATTATTTTATTGAAACTGCATTCCCTTCGGAAAAAGAAGCACGCAATATTTATGATATTATATTTTCTCGTGCGGAATCGGGTATTTCCAAAGGAGATATTCAAAATCAAATTAACATCCGAAAAAATCGTGCTGAAAAAGCGCTTATGTTTTTACAGAACGAGAATTTCATTTTAAAAAAGGGTACAAAGTATTATCCGACACTGCATAACTTTCAATACAACCGAGAACATTACGATGCAGTGACACAAATACGCCGTCATGAACAGCAGCAAATGGCTGAACTTATGGGTACAACACAGTGTCTTAGCCGTTTTATTGTGAATCAGCTGGATGATCCAACAACAGAAAATTGCGGTATCTGCCGCAACTGCCTTGGATATCCAGAATTTCCGGAATCCCCATCACAACCATATATTGAATGTGCACTTGATTATATTGAACGACTTCAGATTCCAATTAGCCCTCGTAAACAATGGGCGAACACCTCATTTACAGGAAGTATTAAAATTATTACACCGAATGCCGAAGGAATTTGCCTGTCCAAATATGGTGATCCGGGATATGGAACACTTGTCAAAAAAGGGAAATACGGAAATCCTGCGGAATTCTGTGAAGAACTGATCGGAAAATCCGCAAGTGTATTAAGAACTATTATCGCTGAAAAGGATATTACAGCAATTACCTGTGTTCCTTCACTTCGTAGCAGAATTGTTGAGAATTTTGCTGTCAGTCTTGCAGAGCACTGCGGAATACCATTTATACCAATGCTAAAAAAGCATGGAAGCATTCAACAGAAGGATATGGAAAATAGTGTGTATCAGTGTCAAAACGCATGGAATTCGTTTTCTTTACGGGATGATATTGATGATGTGCCTACACGAATTGTTTTAGTTGATGATATCATCGACTCAAAATGGACAATGACCGTCTGTGGATATCTGCTTACAACGGCTGGCTGTGAAATGGTATTTCCGTTTGCTTTAGCAGATAGTTCTGAAAGTAGGAGGAATCAAGAATGAATCAGAATGCAGAAGTAATTTTTATGATGTGCAGCCATCTTCAATCGGATGTATCTGTCAAGCCTTATGAGCCAGCTGAATGGTCAAAACTTGCACAAATACTGTTAGATGCTGATTTGCAGCCAAGTGATCTGACAACACTGACTGATGCAGAGTTTCGTGATATGTATCTCGATACTAAGGAGATCAATCGTATCAGACAATTACTCGAAAGGGGCGGCAGTCTTTCCTTTGCATTAGAGCAATATGAAAATATGGGAATCTCCATCGTCACACGTGCAGATGCGCTCTATCCAAAGTCATTGAAGCTGCGGCTTGGAAAAAGCTGTCCACCGCTGTTCTACTATGCGGGAAACCTTCAGCTTGCCGGAAAAAAGGCAATTGGATTTGTTGGTGCCCGTGGCGCAGATGATCACGACCAACAATTTACAGAGAGTACAGTTTCTACTGTCAATTCTCTTGGATTTGCCGTCGTTTCGGGTGGCGCAAGAGGTGTGGATACAATGGCATCTTCCGCTACGATCCGAAACGGCAGTGCTGCCATTTCCTACCTTGCCGATTCTCTTGTAAAGCAGATACGAAACAAAGAGGCCATTTCGGCGATCCAGAACAATCAGTTGCTTATGCTGTCCGCTGTCAAACCGGATATGGGCTTTACTGCCGGAACTGCAATGATGCGGAATCGATATATCTACGCACAGTCCGATGCTACGGTCGTTGTCCGTTCTGATTATAAAAAAGGCGGCACATGGAATGGTGCAGTTGACTGCATCAAACATGAAATCTGCCCCGTTCTTTGTTGGAACAAATCTGAATACAGAGGGAACCAAGAGCTGATCCGTATGGGTGCTGTTCCCATTGATGCGGACTGGGACGGTGATCTTACTACCTTACCTGTAAAAGAAAAAGAGCCTATCCAATTGACGCTATTTGATTAAATCGAAAAAAGTTCTTTTTCTCATTTATCTAATCATTAAATTCATAGGCATGCCTGTTTTATGCCGACTCCCCCTCCACATACACCGCCACACTATCCTCAAAATCCCCATTGAACTCCAGCCAAACATCAAGGCTCTTGTCCTCATTCTGATGCACATAAACCATTTTCACTAGCAGCCGCAGGGTCGCATCGCTGATGTGCTGTTCCTCAATCATCTTCTCCAAGAGGTCTGCTGTGGTTTTCAGCTCGTTGCGTTTCCGTTTGCTGACTTCATCAAACTGCTTGCTCTCCTCAATCTTCTGCTGGAGGTCGGCGATTTCTTTCTCACGCTTGGTGATCATCCCATTATAAACCGAAGCGTGCTCACGGTCGGAGATTCGCTCGATAATCAAATCTTCGATCTGCTGGCGGAGTGTTGCGATTCGTTCCTTGTATTGCTCGATCTTTCGCTCGTAGGCTGGCTTTTGTCTCTGCCAGTCACGCACAATTTTATCGTACTTCTTGCTCTGCTCCTGAATCCGAATCAGCAGCAGTCTGACTTCATCATAAATAACCTCATCAAGCTGCGATTCATGGATTCGGTGGGGAGTACAGTATTCCTTGCCGTAGCGGTGGTGGCTGTTGCAGGTGTACTCGACCCATTCGTTATTGCCACATTTTCTTTGTTTCGCAATCAGAATTGCACCGCATTCCGCATACTTGATCATACTGCAATAGCGGTGAATCTTACGATTTGCGGATGCTCGGACATTCCCCTGCTTGTGATTTTCAAGAAGCAGCTGTGCCTGTTCAAAGGTCTGCTTATCAATAATTGCAGGAAGATAATTCTCATGCCGGAATTGTTCTTCCACAGGCACTGTACTTTTGGTTTTGTAAATCTTACTCGTCACAGTCTTGTGATTCACCAGCGTTCCGGTGTAGATTTCGTTTTCGAGAATCCGCTTCACCGAAGTCTGCGCCCACAGAAATTTCTTGCACAGCTTCGTGCGAGTGGAGCTGATTCTGCGGTGGGAGAAGTATTCGGGAGATTTGATTCCTCTCGCATTCAGCTGTTTGGCAATGGCGGATATGCCGTAGCCCTCCAGATATTTCTGAAAAATCTCTCGTACAATATCTGCCGCCACTTCATCAATTAAAATCTCATCAATCATCCGATTGGTTCAGCGGAAATGCGGCTATCGGAAACCTATTTCTTCAATCGGTTTGATGATTACTACGCATTTATGCTGTTGCATTTCACACAGCTTGGTAAGCCGATACGCAGCTGTCAGTGCTGCGGCAGATTATTTGTTCCGAAAACGAAAAAAATCACCCTGTACTGTGACAGAGTGATTACATCTGACGGTAAAACCTGCAAACAGATCGCACCGAAGCTTATGCAGAAATTGAAAAAACAGCAGGACACCCTGCTTGCGGAGTATGATCGTGTAAAGAACCGCAATTATAAGCGGTTTGAACGTGGCGAATGGAAGCTCCCAGGAGAAGAAACGGAAAAGGATATGACGTTTGAACAGTATACCACATGGCTGACACAGGCTCAGGCGGCTCGGAGGGCTTATCTTTGTGGGGAGATTTCGGGGGTGGAGTTTGGAAGCATGATTCATACAGAAAACTATGACATAAATGAGGTGGTGTGATGCCCAGAATACTAATTATAGATGATGATGCCCATATCAACGATGCTCTATCAACAGCTTTGCAAGCTGAGGGATATTCAGTATCAAAAGCCTATTCCGGAACAGAAGCTCTGTTGCTGTTATCACATAACAAGCCTGATCTGATTTTACTTGACCTAATGCTCCCCGGATTATCAGGCGAGGAGATTCTGCCGCAAATCAAAGATATACCCGTGATAGTTGTAAGTGCCAAAGCCGATGTGACGGACAAGGTCGAGCTGCTGGTCGGCGGTGCTGTTGACTATGTTACCAAGCCGTTCGATATGAAAGAGTTGCTTGCAAGAATAATGGTGCAGCTTCGGAAGAATGAAAGATCTGCTGATAGATCGCTTTTTACATATCGGGAGATCACACTCAATACAGATAAGCATACCCTTTCTGCAAACGGCAAGGAACAAAAGCTCACAAGAACAGAATTTGCAATCATGAAGCTTTTGATATGCAATCCCAATCAGGTTGTTGCAAAGCTGACAATCTTAGACCGTATCAGCATGGATACACCTGATTGCACTGAAGATTCGCTGAAAATTCACATCTACAATCTCCGAAAAAAACTGAAAATACTCACGAGTAAAGAATATATATCCTCGGTATGGGGCATCGGATTTATGCTGACTGCAAAATCTTAACTTTTTCTTTACTATTTTCTTTACTGTTTTCTTAACTTTTTCGTTCTATACTGTTTTCAGAAAGGAATGGTGATACCTTATGGACTATGTTCTGAAAACAAACAATCTTTGCAAGTACTACCGGCGTTTCCATGCTCTGAATGGGGTAACTATGAATGTTCCAAAGGGTTCAATCTACGGATTTGTCGGCAAGAACGGTGCAGGAAAAACAACGCTGATTCGGCTGATCTGCGGATTGCAGAAGCCGTCAAGCGGAGAGTTCACGCTCTACGATACAAAACACACGGACAGCAAAATATCAAAGGCTCGTCGCCGTATTGGAGCAGTTGTTGAAACACCTGCATATTACGGTGATATGAGTGCAGCCGAGAACCTGAAAATGCAATATGCAATGCTCGGACTGCCCTCTTATGACGGAATTGATGATCTGCTGAGGCTTGTTCGGCTTGATAATACAGGCAAGAAAAAGGCAAAGGACTTTTCACTTGGTATGAAGCAGCGTCTTGGTATTGCGTTGGCACTCTGCGGGAATCCTGATTTTCTGATACTTGACGAGCCGATTAACGGACTTGACCCGCAGGGCATTGTGGAGATTCGTGAGTTGATTCTCCGTCTGAACCACGAAAGAGATATTACGGTACTGATTTCATCACATATACTTGATGAATTGTCAAGGCTTGCCACGCACTACGGCTTTATTGATAAGGGAAAAATTGTGCAGGAAATCAGTACAGAGGAGCTTGAACAGAAATGCAGAAAGTATCTTCATTTGAAGGTCACAAGCACAGCTGCATTTGCTCATATTATGGACAAGATAGGTGCAGAATACAGTATCATTAATGATACGGAAGCTGATTTGTACGGTGAATATAAAGTTGCGGATTTATCAGCAGCACTTTCGGCAGAGGATTGCGACTTGCTTTCACTTACTGAGCATGAAGAAAGCCTCGAAAACTACTTTATCAATCTGGTTGGCAGTGATGGAGGTGAAGCAAAATGAGAAATTTGATCAGAATTCATTGTAAGCGTTTTTGGTTTCGTTGGGAGACCTTCGCTGTCACAATGCTGAACCTTCTGCTTGCTGTTATTTGCTTTTTGGCTGCAAGCTTTCTGTATGAGTCGGGTAGCATCCGAAACAACGAATTCTTCTCCATCATGCGTGTGACGACAATTATTTCCGTGGCATTCACATTGGCAGCAGTCATTTTCATCGAGATCAACACTCTCGCAACAGGTGCCATCCGAAATTCGCTGATTGCAGGATACACAAAAACGCAGGTATTCCTGAGCAAATTCATTGCGGTTGGTGTATTCAGCATTGTACAGGGAACACTTTTTCTGTTGCCGCCTATGTTTGCGAACAAATGGATTGACTTACCAGTGCAGTATGTTGTATCTATGTTACTTGTATATATTGCAGTTTCATGTATTGCTATGACAGTCTGCCTTGTATCAGATCGCCCGACGATATATGTTGTTGTTTGTATTGGCTGTCTGATCGGGCTAATGTTCGGCGGACGGTTGATTGCAGTTGATCTTAGCAGATCACGATACAGTTATATTGACATTGAGCAGGGAACGCTTGTCACAGTAGATAATATGTGGTATGTTTCTTCACCTAAGAGAGAGATTTTGGAACACTGCATTCGGTTTAATCCTGTGCAGCCAATTGAAGATTACTGTGTATGGTATTTTGAAAATATAAATTCAATCCGTTTTTCAATAGATAATATGAAACGTGCAGAGGGAGAAGTGCAAAGTGAAGTGGAAAAAGAGAAGGCACAACTGGTTTTAAAGGAGATAGAAGATAAGTATCAGCTTTACATGAAAAGGATGCAGCTTTTTCCAATCTATCAGACTGTGTTTCTGCTCCTGCTGGCAGGCGGTGGTGCGGTCATCTTCTGCAAACGTAATATAAAGTGAGTGTGATGTCAATTGTTACCGTGGATATTGACTGTTGCTTTTGCAGTTGGAATATTGTTCATGATAATAAGGAATCGGTTGCTGAAATCGGATTTATATAACCTGACGAAGCAAATTGAGAAGAAACTGAACTGTGATACTAATGTTTCGCTTTATGTATCTGGCAGAGATAAACAGCTTTGCACCATGACAGCGAAGCTGAATAAACAGCTTGATCTACTTCGAAAGCAGCAGCTTCAATATCAACACGGCAACATTGAATTGAAAAAAGCTGTCACGAATATTTCTCACGACCTTCGCACTCCGTTGACAGCTATATACAGTTATATTTACTTGATGAGAAAAAGTGATGATATTTCTGAAATAAAAAAATATCTTGATATAATTGAAGGGCGAGTTGAAACAATGAAACAGCTTACGGAGGAATTGTTTCGATATTCCGTGATAGTTTCAGGCGATAATGAAGCTGTAACGGAGGAGGTATTTGTCAATCAAGTGCTGGCAGAAAGTATCAGCAGCTTTTATCCTGTGCTGATCGAAAAAGGCATCACACCGCAAATACATCTGACCGATGCCCGTATTGTGCGGAATGTGAATCGCTCAGAGCTTGCAAGGGTGTTTTCAAATCTGCTGAATAATGCTGTTAAATACAGCGACGGTGATCTGGAGATCACACTTTACGATACTGGCGAGATCACCTTTACCAATACTGCAAAAGAACTGTCCGCAGTAGAGGTTGAACAGCTCTTTGACAGGTTCTATACGGTTGAGGTTGCTCGTAATTCAACAGGATTAGGGCTGTCTATCGCCCGGACACTTGTGGAGCGTATGGGCGGGACGATTGCTGCTGATTATAGTGACAGCAGACTGACAATCAGAATCGACTTTTAGTAATTTCACCACATAAAGTATCAGGAATTAACCCCACTGACGTGACCCTGCCATTAGGTTCTGGTGCCGAGAGGCATGCAGGTTCAAGTCCTGTCACCCGTACCAACGAAATCCCTCGGAATTCCGAGGGATTTTTCATTTGTTGATGCAGATTTCAATTGGCAACAAGTTTATATTGAGCACAAGTTACACTTTATGTGTATGCCTGTTTTTATGCTGATTCTTCCTCCACATACACCGCCACACTATCCTCAAAATCCCCGTTGAACTCCAACCATACATCAAGGCTCTTGTCCTCATTCTGATGCACATAAATTGTCTTCACCAGCAGCCGCAGATTCGCATCACTGATGTGCTGTTCTTCGATCATCTTCTCCAGGAGATCTGCTTCAGAATTTTCTACGTTATCAATAAAATCATTCTGTTCAGCATTGGCAATACTACATGAATTGAGAAACTCATGAATCATGGATTCCATAAAGAAATCAAAAGCTTTTTCATTGCCATTGTACTGAACAACAACCTGATTGATTTTAGGAACTTCAATTTTCTTTGCCAATATATCACTCTCCTGTTTACATCATAAGTTGATTCGCCTTTGAACATTCTTAGATCTTCCTTTCATATTTATAACCACGTCGTGTTTCACGACGCGGTCTAATTAAAAAATGGGGGCGGGTTCTCCCGCATTGTGCGTGGGGCGGCAAGCCACATGCTATGCTTGCCCTCTGAAGAGGACTCTCCTGAACCCCACATTTTCATCGGAATCCATATCCTTTTTTATCTACGTTTTAATGTGCTCACACTCTGCAAATTCGGAGCTTATTTCGCTCTCAAAATTACCCTACCACAAGATCTGTGCCAAATACGCCTTATTTTGTTGCCTGCTTTTGCTTAACACTAACTTCTTTACACTAAGTTTCTTCCAATAAATAAAGGTGCATAACATTTTAAATTGATACGCACCTTAAATTTGATATTATTTGAATTGTATATTCAAAACGGTCTTTTTTAAATTTTAGGAATAACAACAGTAACAATGGTTCCATTTCCGATTTCACTTTGAAGTAAGACTTTTCCTCCGTGATACTGAACAGCGTGCTTTACAATAGAAAGTCCAAGACCTGTTCCGCCTGATTTTTTCGAGTGGCTCTTATCCACACGATAAAAGCGTTCAAATATTCTTGCGTGGTGTTCAGGAGCAATACCTATTCCATTGTCAGAAACTGTGACTGTTACTTCTTTTTCTGTATCTGATACATTAATTTCCACTTTGCCGCCGTCGGGAGTATACTTGACAGCATTGTCGCAAAGATTATAGATAACTTCAAAAAGTAAGTGCTTTACGCCGAAAATATTTCCGTTGTCACCTGTTACTGTAAGCACAATATCCTTTTTATCTGCACTGTCACGGAGAACTCCGCAGGCTTCGCTTGCAACTTCATAAAGTGAAACATTTTCCTTTGGAATGTCTGTCTGTTCGTCAAGCTGTGAAAGCCTTATGATGTCCTCTACAAGCGTTACAAGCCGTGTTGCTTCCTCACGGATATGACCTACAAATCGCGGCATATCCTCAGGCTTTACAAGCCCGTTTTCGATAAGTTCAGCACTGCCTGTGATAGTCTGAAGCGGAGTTTTAAGTTCGTGTGAAACATTTGCCGAAAACTCTCTGCGAAGTCGTTCAGCATCAGCCTGTTCCGTTATATCAAATGCGAGAATAACTGCGCCGACTGTTTCGCCGTCCATTTCAATACGACTTATGTCAAGCTGATATTCCTTTTCGTTAAGATTTGCACGAATTTCAGAGTGTCCGTCTGTAAGCGCCTTTTCAATAGCAGAGGTTATTTCGTGTCTGCGGTTTATCGTCAGAAATTCATTGCCCATGCACTTTACATCTGTACCGAAAATCGTTATTGCCGCCGAATTTATAGTCAGAATATTTCTGTTCTTATCAAGCAGCAAGAGTCCTTCACGCATATTTTTCGTGATAAGCTCAAACTCGTCTTTTCTGCGGTTAAGCTCTGCCGCCTTACGTTCAATCTTCATATTCTGCTTATTAATACGGCTGAGAAGCGGTGCAATTTCCTCGTAAGCCTCATTTTCGGTGGGATTATCAAGGTCAAGCTTATTGAGCGGCTCAATTATTCGTTTTGACATCTTATGTGCAAGAACCGCTGAAATAATAACTGCAATTATCAACACAATAATAATCGGAGAAACCATGCCAAGAAGCAATACAAATCCGCTTGCACGATTTACGGAAATACGAAGTACAGTTCCGTCAGAAAGAAGCACAGCTTCATAAAGCGTTTTTTCCATAAGAGTTGCGGAGTGGCGTGAACTGCTGCCTTTACCTGTTTCAAGAGCTTCTGTAATTTCCTCTCGGTCGAGGTGGTTGTCCATTGCCGTTTTGTCAGCCTGTGAATCGAAAAGAACTGTTCCGTCGCTCGCTACCCACGTAAGACGGTAGTTATCCGATTTCAGAGCTTCAAGATATTCTTCGCCCGACTGCACTGTACCCACAGAAGCAATTGAAAGTTCATCCTTAAGCTGGTTTATCTGGATATTGGTGAAGTAATCATATAGAAAGGTAGTTATGATCGCAAGCGTTGCCAGAAGTACAACAAGCGATGTGGTAAAAATAGAACGAAAGATCTTACTTGTCATAGCTGCCTCCGAACTTATAACCAACGTGACGTACAGTTTCAATCATTTCACCGTATTCGCCCAGCTTCTGACGAAGCGCTCTTATATGCATATCGACTGTTCTTGTTTCACCTACGAAATCAACTCCCCATATTTCGTTATAGAGAGTATCCCTTGAAAATACAAGCCCCACATTTTTCATAAAAAGCGAAAGCAGTTCAAATTCCTTATAGGTAAGAGAAACCTTTTCGCCGTTTAAGATAACGGTGCGTTCATCAAGATTAAGAGAAAGCCCGCCTGACTGTAAAATGCGGTTTACTGTTTTGGGCTTGCAGCGACGCATAACTGCCTTTACTCTCGAAATCATCTCCATCATTCCGAAAGGCTTTACAATGTAATCGTCAGCACCCATATCAAGCCCCTGAACCTTATCGAATTCTGCACCCTTTGCGGTAGCCATAATAACGGGAATATCAACATATTCCGCTGTGCTTTTGAGAGTTTTCAGCAACTCGATACCGTCAGTTCCAGGGAGCATTACATCAAGAATTACAAGGTCGGGAAGCTCAGTTTTAAGGGCATACAGAAAGCTGTCGCCGTCCTCAAATCCCTTTGCTTCAAATCCTGTTGACTTTAAGGCATATACCTCTATATCACGGATACTTGCGTCGTCTTCAACGCACCATATCATATTTATCAACTCCTTTATGAGTTCTTATGCTGTCCTGTTACAGAAAAAATCACCCATTCGGCAATATTCGTTGCATGGTCGCCGATGCGCTCAAAATATTTTGCTATCATCAGCAGGTCAAGAGCAAATTCCCCATTTTCGGGATTTTCCGCAATCATTTTTATAAGCCTGCTTTTAACTTTATCAAAATACTCGTCAACCTTATCATCGTGGGCGATAACCGATTTTGCAAGTTCTGTATCCTTTTTTACATAGGCGTCAACGCTGTCTGTTACCATTGAAATTGTTTCCGCTGCCATATCTCTGATATGCACCGTTTCTTCGGCTGTTCTGCCCTCAAGATATGTGATTATCTCAGCAATATCCTCCGCTTGATCGCCAATACGCTCCATATCGGTTATCATTTTAAGTGCAGCGGAAATCTGTCTTAAATCCCTTGCAACAGGCTGCTGCTGTAAAAGTAATTTCATACAGCGGGATTCTATATCCCTTTCTTTTTGGTCAATATCAGCTGAAAGTGCTGAAACTCTTTCGGCAAGTGAAACATCTCCCGTAGTAAGCGCCTTTGATGCAAGAGCAATGGATTCTTCACAAAGTGCGCCCATTTCTATCATTTCAGTATTCAGAGTGTTAAGCTGTTCATCAAATCTGCTTCTCATTATCCAAACCTCCCTGTTATATAGTCTTCGGTACGCTTATCTGTGGGCTGTGAAAACAGCTTTTCAGTTTCGCCGTATTCAATAAGTTCGCCCAGTAAAAAGAATGCCGTATTGTCAGAAATTCGGACTGCCTGCTGCATATTGTGAGTTACTATAACAATAGTATAACTCTTTTTCAACTCGATCGCAAGCTCCTCAATTCTTGATGTTGAGATAGGGTCAAGTGCAGAGGTTGGCTCATCCATAAGGAGTATTTTCGGTTTTACCGCCAAGGCTCTTGCAATGCACAATCTCTGCTGCTGACCGCCTGACATTCCGAGGGCGTTTTTCTTCAGTCTGTCCTTTACCTCGTCCCATATTGCCGCATCACTGAGGGACTGTTCAACTATTTCGTCAAGTTTTACCTTTGACTTTATTCCGTGTGTTCTCGGTCCGTAAGCTATGTTGTCATAAATGCTCATAGGGAACGGATTAGGCTTCTGGAATACCATTCCGATTTCACGGCGGAGCTCGTTTACATCAACACTGCTGTCATAGATGTTCTGACCATTGTAGCAGACTTCACCTGTTATATTAACCGAGGGAATAAGGTCATTCATTCGGTTTAAGGTCTTGAGAAAAGTTGACTTTCCGCAGCCTGACGGGCCTATAAAGGCGGTAATGCTCTTTTCAGGGATAGTAATATTCACGTTTTTGAGAGCGTGAGTTTCGCCATACCACAAATTCAAGTCTTTGGCTGTCATTATATCACTCATTGTATCATTCCTTTCGGTCATAGCTCACGCTTTTTTGCAAAATATCTGCTGACAAGCGTTGCTGACAGATTTATGAGAAGCGTTAAAATCATAAGTATTGCGGCTATTGCAAAGGCAACTCCGAACTCGCCCTGCTCCTTTGCGTAAACGTAAAGGGCAACGGTAAGAGAAGCACCGGGAGAGGTAAGTCCCTCGAAAATCCCATTAAGAGCGTGGGCGAAACCTGCTGTAAATAGAAGTGCTGCAGATTCGCCTAAAATTCGTCCGATTGAGAGAATACAGCCTGTTATAACTCCGTCAACACATCCAGGGAGTACCACAGTTCTTATTACTCGCCATTTCCCCGCACCAAGTCCGAATGCACCGTCACGATAACTCTGCGGAACTGTTTTAAGGCTCTCCTGAGTCGTACGCATTACTGTGGGTAAATTCATAATTACAAGGGTCAACGAACCTGATAATAGTGAAGTTTTAAATCCTAAGAACTGACAGAAAAACAACATTCCCACAAGTCCGTAAATGATAGACGGAATACCCGAAAGAGTTTCAGCCGCATATTCAATCATGCCCACAAGCTTCTTGTTTTTTGCGTATTCTGTAAGATAAATCGCCGCACCGACTCCCAGCGGAATAACGAAAATCAGCGTTGCAAGGACGATATACAGCGTATTCAGAATATCGGGGAGAATACCTATTCTGCCGCTTATGTAGCTTGGTTTTGTAGATAAAAGTTCCCACGAAATATGAGGTATGCCCTTGATAAATACATATGCCACAAGGAATATGGCAAGTGCCGCAGTAAGTCCCGTTGAAATATACATAGCTGCTTTCATTCCACCGATATAGGCTTTTCTTTTTTTACTAAGCATCAGTCTTTCTCCTTTTTAAGAAAGAAATTTAAAGTTGCATTTATAAGCATTATAAAGAGGAACAGCACAAGTGCGATTGAGAAAAGTGCCTGCTGCTGTAAACCGCTTGAATAGGACATTTCACTTGCAACTGCTGTTGTGAGAAATCGCACACTCTGAAACAGTGACGGCATATTTGGAACATTTCCTGATACCATCATAACAGCCATAGCCTCGCCTATTGCACGTCCTACACCAAGTACCACAGCCGCTGCAATACCGCTTTTTGCCGCAGGTACGGAAACTTTGAAATATGTTTCAACGGGAGTTGCACCGAGAGCAAGGGATGCGTCCTCATATTCTTTCGGAACAGCTTCAAGGGCAGTCATAGATACCTTTATAATTGACGGTAAAATCATAATTGCAAGAACGATTATAGCTGAAAACAAGCTGGCACCGTCGGGAATATCGAATATTTCACGAACAGCTGGTACAAGCACCAGCATACCCACTAAACCATATACAACTGAGGGAATACCAGCAAGCAAGCTTACGGCTTCTTCCATAAAGGTTTTCATTTTTTTTGGTGCAAGCTTTGAAAGATATACCGCTGCAAAAAATCCTATAGGAACACCGATAAAAATTGCTCCTGCCGTTCCGCAAATGCTCGTTAAAATAAAGGGAAGTATTCCATAGCTTGGCACATCGGCAGTTGATGCCCATTCTGTACAAAAAAGGAAGTCGAAAAGTCCGATTTCCGTTATTGCAGGTATGCCCGAAATTACAAGGTAAACTGTAATAAGCAATACACATCCGACTGTCAGCATTCCGAGTATGAGAAATATGCCGTGAATGGTTCTTTCAATAAGTTTGTTTTTCTTCATAATGCGCTCCGTTTATGATTAGTTTGCTGCAACAACACCTGCTGAGGAAATTGCTTCTCTTGCTTTTTCAGATGTAATATAGTCAAAAAATTCCTGCGCACTTTCTGAAAGGTCTGTATCAGCCTTTGTCACAAGTACGAACGGACGCTGAACAACATAACTGCCGTCTTTGATAGTTTCTTCCGTAGGAGCAACTCCGCCTACTGTCAGCATTTTTACGTTATCCTTGACTGATGCAACAGAAGCATAGCCGATAGCCGCAGGATTACCTGCAACGGTTGTGATAACATCGCCTGTGGAGGTGAGTTCCTGACGGTATTTACAATTATCCTCTGTACCTGTGATAGACTCAAAACCGTCACGGGTTCCGCTTCCAGCTTCACGTCCGATAAGAACGATTTCAGCGTCATTGCCGCCGATTTCACTCCAGTTTTCAATTTCTCCTGTGTAGAGTTTAGCGATTGTTTCAACGTCAAGGTCGCTGATAGAATTTTCAGGATTTACGATAATTGCAATACCATCATAAGCGAGAACTGTTGCTGTAAGCCCCTGTGCCTTTTCTTCTTCCTTGAGGTCACGGCTTGAAAGTCCTATGTCGCAGGTTCCTGCGGCAACAGCCTTGATACCCGAGCCTGAACCAGTTGGGTTATAAGTCACAGTAATGCCTGTGTCTGCTTCAAAGGTTTCGCCGAGAACTCCGATAACCTTTTCCATTGAGGTAGAGCCATCTGTGGAAACCGCTTCCTTTTCAGAAGAACAGCCTGCGACTGTACTGCATATAATGAGTGCCGCTGCAAAAATACTGATAATCTTTTTCATAATTACAAGTCCTTTCAGATGTAAAATCAAGGGTTATTTCCCTTTACATTTAGCATTATACCACTCATTTGTAAAGTTCGGAAGATGTCTATTGTAAAATTTATGTCAAATTTCGATTGAAATGTAAAAATCCCCGTTACTTTTTGAATGTAAAGTAACAGGGATTAAAAAAAATATATGCTTTGCTTTTGTTTTACACTTCTTTTTTTCTTTTTTACTCTTTTTTTACAGCGCCAAAAGAAAGCTCTTGGATAGATAATCGGACAAACGGAATGTATGATTCGTATTATATGTTGAGTAAATTGTTGTCGCTTATTGAGAAATCATTATCATAATAAGCGCTAATGATAAATATGTAAACAATAACCGACTGAAAAAAGAATTGTTCCAACAACGTTACATTACCATTAGGTTCTGGTGCTGAGAGGCATGCAGGTTCAAGTCCTGTCACCTGTACTGATGAAAGCCACCTATTTTCAGGGGCTTTTCTTTTTTTATTATCTTTGTATACGCAATACATAGATTTATTTATTTCAAGTTATATTTTTCCCAATATAAAACCATGATGTATAGGTCCGCTTCCGTTTCCAAGATTCAGCATAGCAGATAAAGCTCCCGAAATATAATCCTTGGCAAGTTTTATCGATGATTTCATATTATAACCATTTGCAAGATTTGAGGCAATCGCAGAGGAGAGCGTACAACCTGTGCCGTGAGTATTTGGGTTGTCAATACGTGCACCTTTAAACCAAGTTATTTCACCGCTTTCATAAAGCAAATCGTCAGCATCACCGATACTGTGACCGCCTTTAAGAAGCACCGAACAGCCGTAGGATTTATTGATATATCCTGCGGCTTTTTCCATATCTGCTTTGGTTGTGATTTTTATTCCTGACAGCACCTCAGCTTCCGGGATATTCGGTGTAACGACTGCTGCAATTGGTAATAACTTTTCTTTCACTACAGCTACGGCTTTTTCAGAAATCAGCCTTGATCCGCTTGTGGATATCATTACCGGGTCAACCACAATGTTTTTTGCCTCGTAAAATTTTAATCTATCTGCAATAACTTCAACCAACTTCTCATTTGCTGTCATGCCGATTTTTACTGCATCAGGGAAAATATCTGTGAATACAGCGTTAAGCTGTTGTTTAAGAAATTCGGAAGATACCTCTGAAATTGCAATAACTCCTATGGTATTCTGCGCTGTAAGTGCAGTTATAGCACTCATGCCGTAAACGCCGTTAGCAAGCATTGTTTTCAAATCCGCCTGAATACCTGCACCGCCGCTTGAATCACTTCCTGCGATTGTAAGGGCGGTTTTAATTTTGCTGTAATTCATCAAAAGCCTCCCTTAACTCTTTAGCGGCATTACAGGGATTATCCGCTTTCATAATTGCAGAAACCGCACATATGCCGTCAATTTCGCTGTTTTTGAGAATATGGATATTATCTTTATTCAGACCGCCAATTGCATTTACTTTAATCGGTACAGCCTTGACAATATCTTTCAGCGTATCAACGGAAGTCAGTACAGTTTTCACCTTTGTAGTTGTAGGATATATTGCACCTACGCCGAGATAATCCGCGCCCTGCTCATAGGCTTCAAGGGCCTGCGGCACGGTCTTTGCGGTAGCGCCTACGATTTTATCATTGCCCATAAGCTGTCTTGCAATGCTTACAGGCATATCTGACTGCCCCACATGAACACCCTCTGCATTTATAGCTAAAGCAATATCAACTCTGTCATCGATGATAAGGGGAATATCATAACGCATTGTTATTTCATGCACCTTTTCGGCAAGGGAAAGATATTCCCTTGTCGTTTTGTCTTTTTCACGAAGCTGTAAAAGCGTAACGCCGCCCTTGCAGGCTTCTTCCACACGATAGAGAAATTCTTTATCGCTGTAATTCGTGCTGTCTGTGATAAAATACATTGTTGTATCAAGCTGTTTCATAACTACCTCACATATAAATATAATCGTTAAGTACTGGCTGTAAGCCCTCGTTTTCAATGTCCTTGTACATTACATCGAGAGAACGTCCGTCGTTAATTTCAAACTGTTCATCGCCCTCTGTGCCGTCGGATTTTTTCCCCTCGTATTTGCTTTCATGGTCGCCGATACCTGTGGAAACTCCTGCGGAAACCTTTGTTGCGGCAATTTTTACTATGCCGTTGCGGAAACTTTCACTTTCCCTTGATGAAACAGTAATTCCCACAAATGGCAGAAAAATTCTATATGCACATATAATCTGGCAAAGCTGCGTTTCGTGAACATCAAGAGGATTGATTTTATCATTATTTATAATCGGGCGAAGTCTCGGACAAGACAGCGACATTTCAGCGTGTGGGTATTTTCTTTGTAAATAATAAACATGCAATGCACTTGCAAGGGCATCTTTTCTGAAATCCGAAAGACCTAAAAGCGCTGAGAATGCAACACCGCGCATACCGCCCATAAGCGCACGTTCCTGTGCATCAAAACGATATGGATAAACACGCTTGTGACCAAGCAGATGCAGTTCGGAATAACGGTCGCTGTCATAGGTTTCTTGAAATACCGTAACATAATCCGCACCGCATTGGTGCAGATATTTGTATTCATCAGTATTCACGGGATAAATTTCAAGACCTACCATGCGGAAATATTTTCTCGCAAGCTTGCAAGCCTCACCAATGTATTCAATATTGCTTTGGCTACGGCTTTCGCCTGTTAAAATCAGTATTTCCTCCATTCCGCTATCGGCAATTATCTGCATTTCTTTTTCAATCTGCTCAATATTGAGTTTCATGCGGCTGATGTCATTGTAGCAGTTGAATCCGCAGTAAACACAGTAATTTTCGCAGTAATTGGCAATATACAGCGGCGTAAACATATAGACCGTATTGCCGAAATGCTTTGAAGTTTCAAGCCTTGCACGCTGTGCCATTTTTTCTAAAAAAGGCTCTGCAGCAGGGGATAAAAGTGCCTTAAAATCTTCAATTGTACATGTTTCATGTTCAAGTGCCGCTTTTACGTCCTTTGCAGTATATTTTGAATAATCATAGCTATCCATTTCTGACAGCACTTTTTCCATAATATCCGAATTAATCTGCTCCATACCCTGCATATATTCCATGTGATTTGTACGGCTTGCAGGCTCAGTTTCAAGCTTATGTTTCTTTTCCAGAGCAGATGGAGAAAGATGCTTCCCGTCTACAAAAAATCTGTTGTCCATGTGTCACCTCAATCTCTTAAAAAGCCTGTTAATGGGTCAGATGCGGAAGCTCCCCTTGTGAGAACACGTCCAAGTCCTGAAAGATACGCCTTTCTGCCTGCTTCAACGGCATTTTTAAAAGCGCTTGCCATAAGCGGCAAATCTCCTGCCGTAGCAAGTGCCGTATTCGCCATAATTGCCGCCGCTCCCATTTCCATAGCTTCACAAGCCTGTGACGGTCTGCCGATGCCTGCGTCAACAATGACTGGCAGGTCAATTTCGTCCACAAGTATCTGAATAAACTCCCTTGTAGCAAGCCCCTTGTTTGAGCCGATAGGAGCAGCAAGGGGCATAACCGCCGCCGCACCTGCGTTTACTAAATCTCGTGCGGCATATAAATCGGGGTACATATACGGCAATACAACAAAGCCCTCTTTTGCAAGAATTTCAGTAGCCTTTATAGTTTCGTTGTTGTCGGGGAGCAGATATTTTGTATCACGCATTATCTCAATTTTCACAAAGTCACCGCATCCAATTTCACGGGCAAGTCTTGCAATTCTGACAGCTTCTTCCGCTGTTCTTGCTCCTGATGTGTTTGGGAGCAGAGTTACTCCTTTTGGTATGTAATCAAGAATATTTTCATGTTCCTTAGTATTGGCACGGCGTACTGCAAGAGTAATAATTTCCGCACCTGCATCACGGACAGCCGACTCAATCAGATTCAGAGAATATTTTCCCGAACCGAGAATAAAGCGTGAATTAAATTCGTATCCGCCTAAAATAAGTTTATCTTCCATAATAAAATCCTTTCTATATTTCAAATTTTCCTGCTATAATGCGCAGAACTGTGTTTGCCTGATGTGCGGCACAAAGCATTACACGTGGAGCGAACAGCGTGCCGTCATCAGCAACATCACTTGCTCCGTCACCGCAGATATATAGCCTTTTGCCAAGCCTTTTTGTCTGTATTGTGTTGCCTGTATGAAGTCCCGACATTCCCGAAGCCGCAACTATATATTTTTCGAGATAAAGCTCGGATATTCCATTTACAAGCATTGCTTTGCATTCTGCATTGTCGAAACATTCGCAGATTACATCGCAATGGGATAATAATGACAGATTGTCCTCTGTAAGCTTTAATGTGTGGGTTAAGATATTGCAGTAAGGAGAAATTTCAGAAAGCGTTTGTTTCAAAGCATCTGTCTTATACATTCCAAGCTGTGAGACTGCATATTGCTGACGGTGCAGATTTGAAATATCCACCTTGTCAAAGTCAATCAGGACAAGCTTTCCAATGCCCGCCCTTGCAAGTGATATAGCCGTATTTGAGCCGAGGCCTCCAAGACCGCATACCGCAACACAGGCTGATGAGAATTTTTGTTGTAATTCTGCCCCGTGCCGCATTTCAAGGGCATTGTACCAGTCATTTTTTGTCATATCAGCCGCCTCCCACAAAGCTTACAATTTCAACGCAGTCGTCGTCTTTTAAAATTGTATCTGAATACTGGGATTTCGGCAGAATATCGCCGTTAAGTTCAACTGCTACACGCTTTATATCGTAGCCGTTTTCAGTTAGATATTCGGCAACATTTTTCCCTGCAATATTTTCAACGTTTTCACCATTTACTTTAATCATCTCAGCACCTCACAGAATGTCGATATATTCGCCCTCAAGAGCCTTATTCATACTTCTTACGGCACAGAATTTACCGCACATTGAACAGCTTTCCTCAATTTCAGGCTTTCTGCTGTCACGTATAGCCTTTGCAGTATCGGGGTCAATAGCACATTCCCATTGCTTGTCCCAATCAAAAGTTCTGCGTGCATCAGCCATTTTGTCGTCAATATCTCTTGCGTGGGGAATATGTTTTGCAATATCAGCGGCATGTGCGGCGATTTTAGAAGCAATGATACCCTGCTTTACATCGTCAACATTGGGGAGAGCGAGGTGTTCGGCAGGTGTTACATAGCAGAGGAATGCCGCACCCGAAGCCGCCGCAACTGCACCGCCGATTGCAGAAGTTATATGGTCATAACCCGGAGCAATATCGGTTACAAGAGGACCGAGGACATAGAAGGGAGCACCCATGCAAATTGTCTGCTGGAGTTTCATGTTGGCTTCAATCTGGTCAAGGGGCATATGTCCCGGCCCCTCAATCATGACCTGTACATCTTTTTCCCATGCCCTTTTTGTAAGTTCACCAAGCCGCACCAATTCTTCAATCTGACACACATCGCTTGCATCGGCAAGACAGCCCGGGCGGCAGGCATCGCCAAGGGAAATAGTTACATCATACTCACGGCAGATGTCGAGGATTTCATCGTAATATTCATAAAAGGGATTTTCATTTCCTGTCATGCTCATCCATGCGAATACAAGAGAACCGCCACGGGATACGATGTTCATTTTACGCTTATGCTGCTTGATTTGCTCAATGGTCTTGCGTGTAATTCCGCAGTGAAGCGTTACAAAATCCACGCCGTCCTTTGCGTGAAGTCTTACTACATCAATGAAATCCTTAGCTGTCAGTGTCGCAAGGTCACGCTGATAATGAATCACGCTGTCATAAACGGGAACAGTTCCAATCATTGCAGGACATTCCGCAACAAGCTTTTGTCTGAAAGGCTGTGTATTGCCGTGAGAGGATAAATCCATAATTGCCTCAGCGCCTATATTTACCGCAGCCATAACCTTTTCCATTTCAATGTTATAATCCTTGCAGTCACGAGATACACCGAGATTTACATTGATTTTGGTGCGGAGCATTGAGCCTACGCCATTTGGTTCAATGCATTTGTGCAGTCTGTTTGCACAAATTGCGACTTGTCCCTTTGCCACAAGGTCACGGATTTCTTCTGATGTGCGGTATTCTTTAGCCGCAACCGCTTCCATTTCCTTTGTGATAATTCCTTTTTTTGCGGCTTCCATTTGAGTTTTGTACATAACTTTCCTCCGTAATTTTAATTCAAATTAACAGACGGAAATAAAAAAGAAGCTGCCGAAAAGGACAGCTTCCGAAGTTCATGCATAAAAAATGCACCGACGTGCAAGCGTCAGCGCTTTACAGTCGTCCCTACGTTGGCATTATCCAAATCAGGTTATCGGTCGGAGGTTATACCTCCCTCTCAGCCTGTAACACAAGCTCCCGTCTGTTAAATTGTACTTTTTATTATACACTATATTTCAAAAAAATGCAAGGTTTTTTTGAAAATTTCATGTTTGTCGCATATATTCCTTGATACTTGCCTTAAATCGGAATATATAAATATATTGCTCCCCAAACTAAACCTTACCAGCAAATACTCGACATAAAGAAAATTTCTCTGCGTCAGAAAAACTTGAAATGCGAAAGCATGCTTGTGAATCAAGTTCAGATTCACCAAAACAAAGACAAATCACTCGATATTAAATTCAAGATGAATGGAAACTGGAGTGGAGGTGTGGCAGTTCATGTTGAGCCTGAAAGTGAAGAAATAGCTTGCTCGTGATGATAGATATGAAAAAGGCTTCCCGATTTTATTCGAGAAGCCTTGTTTTTTATGGTGCCCCAAGAGGAACTAAATCCGAACCATTTATATCATTCAAATCAATGGTTGACTGATTTTCGTTGTGATTAAAGAAGATAATCAGCTTATCATCATACAGAATCACTTTGTTTACGAGATTATCAACCAAAGTTTGCTTATTTTCAAGTTTATTGTAATCCAATGTTCTGAATTGTGATAGATATAAAACTATCATATCCTTAGTAAGCACTTCTTTTTCAATCTGTGCTTGCAGTAGTTTGATTTTAAGCTCTTCTAAGCTGTTTTCCAAGCTGTCGAGCCTTTCCTTAATTGATTTTGTAAATACGCCCTGCTCAATAGCAAATACGATATTGTCTATAGACTTTTCTGTTTCTTTGATTTGTTTTTCCAAGATAGCAACATCGTTGTTATCTTGATTATGATACCTTAAAACTTCATCAGCAATAAAGCTGATACGCTCATCATCTGTGATGATTTCAATACACTTTTTGAGGACTAAATCCTCAATATAACTTTTCTTAACTGTTTTCTTTTTGCACCCTTTTTTTCTTTTAGCAGATACACATTTGTAATAATGGTGAACAGTCTTGTTTCTGCTTGTTCCTGCCTCACCCACCATAAACGCTCCGCAATGACCGCATATTAGTTTGGTCGTTAATATGTAATCATCTTCCGCTTTGTGCCTTGCAGGTGCTTTTGCATTAGTTTTCATACGATTTTGAACTTTTTCAAAAAGCTCATTTGAGATTATCTGCGGAATAACATTCGGGATAACAATATCTCTGTATTTGTATTCACCTATGTATTTGCGGTTTTTCAACATATTTGATACGCTTGTATAGGTAAATTCTTTTTTACGATGATTCTTTACTCCCTTTTCATTGAGATAATCCCTTGCCTGTTTAATCGTTCCGCCGTCAGCGTAAAGCTGAAATACCGCTTGAACATAAGGAGCTGTCAAAGGGTCAATAACATAATAGCGTTCTTCATTAACTTTTAATCCCAAGCAAGGATAACCACCGTTTGCTTTAGCTTTCAGAGCGTTTTCCGTCAATCCTCTGATTACCTTTTCGGACAATTCTGCGGAGTAGTATTCTGCAAATCCTTCAAGAACGCTTTCCATTAGTATTCCTGTACTGCTGTCCTCAATATGTTCTGTTGCAGATATTACCCTAACATTGTTCTTTTTGAGAGTGTGTTTGTAATGTGCGGAATCGTATCTGTTACGAGCAAATCTGTCAAGCTTCCATACAATGATTGTATCAAATAAGCCTTTAGCACTTTCTTTAATCATCTTCTGGAAGTCTGGTCGTTTGTCCGTTCTTGCAGATAATGCCCTGTCAATGTATGTCCCCACAATACGATAACCGTTTTTCTCGGCGAATGCTTTGCACTCTCTTAACTGTCCCTCGATACTTTCTTCACGTTGATTGTCGGAAGAAAAACGAGCATAAATTACAGCGTTCAAAGCAACCGTCTTTTTCGTATTTTGGTTTTTAGCCATATTACACCACCTTTCAGTAATAATTATATCACATTACACATTTAAAATCAATGGACGGAAAGCCCCTGAAAAAATTTTTTATTTTCTGTTTTGGTCTATTGATTTTCGTATTTTTTAAGTTTATAATATATATAGAAAGTTTTTCATTTATTAAGTTTAGAGTAGACTATATCAATTATATACGGTTCAAGTCCGAAAAGTCGGATAAGTTATGGAGTGCGAAATGCACACAATTTTTATAGGTTGCAAAAAAAGACAAGTCAAGGAAAATGGCTTGTCTTTTTTGCGTTTAAATAGAATTTATCTTGGCATAAGCCACCAAAGCGGGTTATCCCGTTAGGGGTAACCTGCTAAAACGGCATTTTTATGAAAAAAGGTACAGAAATCGGATAAAGCTGTACTGTATGCGGAGTTCCCACGCTTAAGGCGATTTACTCGTCGGGAATGAATATCCACACTCAACAAAGGGAAATTTCATTAAGAAAGGATTGATTTTATGGCAAAAGGTAAAGAAAAACGCCAAAACCACAAGAATGATACAATCAAATATAAGTTGCGTTGTGAGTTGAAGAAAATGGAAAGTTACGGACGCTCTAAAAAACAGGATATGACAACTACACGTAACGAAAGAAATAAACTTAAAAATCAAGGGTATTCCCACGAGGAGCAACTGCGTGTAAATGCTTGTAAAGACCATATTTATTCATTTTCCACAATGGAAAACTATCAAAAAGAGGTCGGATATTTTGGGGATTGGCTGATTTCAAACGGACACAAGAAAATCTCAATAGAAGAATCGGCAAAGTATATTCAACCTTACATAGACCATTGCGTAGAGAAAGGCTTATCCCCCTACACAATCAATAAAAGGCTTTCGGCAATCTGTAAAGCTACACACAGGGATATTCAAGACTATTCGCACCCGAAAAGAAGCGTTGCAAAAATAACAAGAGGTGTTGCTCCTGCGGTACACGACAAATTCAACGAAAGAAATTATGCTGAAATCATAGCCGCCAACCGTTTGTTAGGTCTTCGCAGAAAAGAATTAGAGAAATTGCAAGTCGGAGATATAGACGTTAAAGACAAATATGTTATTGTCAACACAGTCGGAAAGGGCGGCAAAGATAATATACAAGTTATAACAGATGAAAAAGAAATGGAAATTGTCAAAGGTTGGATAAAGGACAGAGGGATTGACGAGCGTGTTTTCTCGGCAGATTTATTCAAAAATGATGTGAATTTTCATAAACAGCGTGAATTAAGAGCAAAAGACGTTTATTTTCGTGTGCTTGAAGAAATAAAGGACAATCCTTCGGCAAGAGATAAATACAAGACATTTATTAAAAGAGCTTTTGAATCAGAGGGCAAAAAACTTCGTGAAAATCTTGATTTACCGTATATTGCTCGTGGAGAAAACAGAGAGCGTTTGATTCGTGAGGGAAAGCCCATAGAATATGACAGAGTAGCAATACTGTACGTTTCGCTCACTGTCTTGAACCATTACAGAAGTGATACAACTGTAAATCATTATGTAGGAAAATAATTTTTAAAAACGCTATTTGGTCTATTGATTTTCGGATTTTTATGTGTTATATAATAATTAAGGAGCAAATTTTACTGCTCTGAAGTTATCGGCTCACAGTTTTCTCTGTGGCAAAGTTTAGGTTCTTATTCTTACGAAAGGAGCGTTTACTATGCCAACAGAGAATGTGAATCTGCAAGATTTGAAATTTCCGAAATCCGTTTATGAGTCGATAGCAAGAACAATGTACCCGAATATCATTGAATTTTTCAAAAATGAAGATAATGCTAAAGCTTTTGAGGAATGGAAGAAGAACAAGGCAAGTTAAGTAGGAAAGCACCTGCCCTGTGAAAAGGGTGGGTGCTTTGTGTCTTTTATTCAAGATTTATCATTGCACTAATCACTGTCATCGATGAAAATATTGAATTTTACAGATTTCAACATTAGAACAAGAAGAAAAATGTTGCAAAATGACAAATTTTATGATATAATTTATAATATATAAATAGTATTCAAATGATTTGAAACAAGGAGAATAAAACTATGCTTGAAAATTATAATGATATTAATTCTATGAGTGGCGTAGAATTTGAATTTCTTTGTAAAGATTTATTGGAGAAAATGGGATTCCAAACTAAAACAACTAAAGCAAGTGGCGATGGTGGCATAGATTTGATTGCGTATAATCATCAACCTTTATTATCAGGAAAATATATTATTCAATGCAAACGTTATACTGGAAGTGTAGGAGAACCGATAATAAGAGATTTGTATGGTGTTATTACTTCTGAAAGAGCAAACAAAGGAATTTTAATGACCACTGGACATTTTACTAAGAGTGCTATTACATTTGCAGATGGGAAGCCAATAGAGCTGATTGATGGCAATGCCATGCAAAATCTTTTTTCACAGTACGGGATGAATGTATCATATAGCAAAGTACAATTAAGGAAAGAATATGTTAATGTAACAAACGGCAGGAAAGTAGAAGAAGTTATACAAAACAATTTTGATTTGGAAGATAAGTATGATGAATTTTTAGAGTTAAAAGATATAGCGGATAATACTGATGAAGAAAAAGAGATAGCAGAATATATCAATTGGCTCATCGATAAAATAGACTCAGAGAATTTTATAATATTTGACCATGCAGAGAGATTAATATTTTTTGAAGAGATTAATGTCTATATTCAAAAATATCTACAAATTAGAAAAATAGAAAAGAGCAAATTACTTTCTTACTTATATCAAATGATATATGTTCAAAACAGCATATTACTTGAGCGTTTTACAGATGCAAAAGATATGTTTGTAGATATGATGAAAAATGAAGATATACAATTTAATCTCATGGAAACATTAGGCGAAACTCATAAGACCGCAGAGATATTCGAGAACACAGGTGTTTTTAGCTTCTTGTTTTCTACATGGTGTAATATGAATCAGTTGGCTTATATTTCTCAAGATGATGATTTGCGTTTTTATTTATCAGACCATAATCTTTTTTATGGTGTTTCAGCACTTCAAGAAAGTAGAATAAATGATAATTTGGAGTTAATAGAATCTGGGAAAAGTGGTATAAATCCTTTATATTTCCAGAAACAACAACAATTATTAAGTGAACTTGACAGCATTTATAATGAAGTGAAAATGAAAATTTTCTTTAGAATTGACAAGTCGGAAGTGGTAGAATCTTTTTATGATTATTCATATTTCGGTGGAAAAACCAAAGATATTATGTTGGAATTCTGTGATTATGTTATTGAAAATAACGAGGTGATAATAAATAATTATGGCAACATAAATATAGATAATGCAATGGTGGCGTATGTGCCGTTTTCACAAAATAACTTAGAATAGAAATAGCATTATAAAATCAAAAAAATATAGAACAGTTTGTCTTTGTGCTACCGAAAAAGCGAAAGCAAATAGATTAACTTGTTGACAAATTCAGTTTTGGCTCGGATATGAGCTTGGATGAACTTCTCTCTTTCGATATAAATGAAAATGTTGTCGGTTCTAACACTATCGGACTTATAAAGAATAACGGATTGAAAGAACTGGAATATATTATTTCTACTTTCAGAAAAGTTATAGGATGATTAAATCCCCTAAGGCTTTTGCTTTGGGGGATTACAAATTTGATAAGAAAGGGGTTAAATATGCTGTTCCCATCAGAAAATATGGATTTTTGGAAAGTTGAAAACGAGGAATATAAAATTACTATCAAGTGGAAACACAAGTATTTCGAAGATTACAAAAAGCTTTCATACGATTTTTATGTTTGTGGATTCAATACTTTTAATGAAGTTATATATAACGCTAATGACCACACAAAAACAGATATGTGGTTTTTGACTGGAATTTTCTTGATACGACATAGTATAGAATTAGGATTAAAAGCTTTGCTTTGCAGAATATGTAAGAAAAACAGAGATATACAAGATTTATTTATAAACTGCTGTCACAATTTGTCATTATTATATCAAAAATATTTGGAAATTAATGATGAAAATTTTTTAAGCAAAGAAGAAAAAGAATGGCTTGTTAAATATTTAGCCTCACTTGAAATAGTTGATGAAAAATCTGATATGTTCAGATTCCCATTTGAAGACGATTTTCTTGCCAAATATAGAGATAAATTTCTTGACATTGTTGATGTAGCCAATAATCTTTTACAAGCATTTGCATTAGTTAAAAAGATAATCGAAAATGGGAATATAGATGAAGAGGATGAATTTGATGATAAGCTCACACCTGATTTTTTCGTTTTTACAACACACGGAATAGGAAACTGCTATCTTTGGCAAAGTCCTACAGACCGTGGATTTTATGTAAAAGTAAATGGGTACATACCAGTTATTGACTACATTTATAATCATAGCGATATTGATAATGAAACAAAACTTTATCCAGTAATATTTATGTTCAGAAATACAATAGAATTGTGCTTAAAAAGGCTATTGTTCAGCAATGTTGAAAAAGGTGTTCCAATTAATATCGCTTATGCTAAAAGAAAGAGCCATCTTATTAAAAAAGACCTTTGGAAGAATGTTAAACCTGTTATTCTGTATTATGCAAAAGAACAAGGTAGTGATATTGAAATTATTAATAATGCTGAAAAACAACTTGATGTTATTAGTTCAACAGATAAAACAGGTGATAATTTTCGATATCCAACTTCATATAGTTTAGAATATAAAATTGATAATATTGATTTAGATTTCAAGAATGTTTACGAATATTTAAAATCAATTGTCAATTTCCTTGATAGTTGTGATTCAATGTTAGACGCAATTTCAGAATATGAAAATGAGATGAGGTCTTATGTTGAGTGGTAATAAAGTAGCTATACAATGTAAGGAAACATAAAACAAGCCTGACCTGCCAAAAAGAGCAAGTCAGGCTTTTCCTTTAAAAAACAATATCAAAGATAAAAGAATAATCCGAACACTCCATTGATTTGAATAGTGTTCGGATTATTACTGTTTGGTGCGGATAACAGGAGTTGAACCTGCACCTAACAATGCAATTAGTCGTTGAATACACATTCGCAATCAACAAATATTGTGCAATGGATTTTTAAACCCAAACCTTTTGCACCAATTACAGCCTTAACTTCCTTACCGTC
>JAZNZK010000005.1:0-81174 GCA_045594905.1 Ruminococcus sp. | reverse complement strand
AATTTTTTTAGAGGTTCTATTATAAAAATAACCGCATTCATATTTGTGAGTGCGGTTATTGGCGTATTAAAGCATTTGGGCATCTCTAAAAACCCCTTTTGAGAAAAAACAGCTATGCACGACATCTGCTGCGTCAACCTCCCTCGGAGTGCGGCAGCACGCCTTCGGAAGGTTTCCTTGCAGCTGCCGCACCTATCTGTTTTTTCTTTAATCAAACGAGTTTTTAGAGATGCCCTTTATTAATTATATCATTAATTATCAGATAATTCAAGACGTTTTTTGAAATTCTCTGTAATATAAAGCAAAAAACGAGCCAAATGGTAAATAGCAGCTTTGGAATTTTAAAAAATGTGTAAAATCCAGTTTTAAAATTTCAAAAAAATTTTCTGAAAATGGACATTAATAGTATTTAGACTATTGACAAATCTTTTCGTATCATGTATAATAAAGAACACGATTACAAAATATTTCTATCTATGTTGAAAGGAAGTGGTTATTATAGCCAGAGGTGCAAAAAATCGTCCAACAAAAGAGATGATCGTTCAGATAGCATCAAAACTATATCTTGAAAAGGGATTCACAGAAACCAGCAACAAGGAAATCTGTGATATTTTGGGAATCAGTCCAGGCAATCTGACGTTCCATTATCCGCAGAGAGAACATGTTCTCACCGAATTTGTCAAGGAACTCTGCGATTTTCAGTGGCGTATGATTGATGTGCTTGAACACGAGGACAAGTCACCGCTTTTGGCACTTTGCATTGAATTTGCCACCAATGCGGCAATTGCGGAAGAAAGCAATGCTATGCGTGATATTTACATCGCTTCCTACACCCACCCGATGCCCCTTGCGGTCATTCGGGAAAATGACACAAAGAAAACACAGCAGATTTTTGCTGAATTTAATCCCGACTGGACAGAGGAACAATATATGGTTATGGAGAATCTGTATTCTGCCATAGAATATGGAATGTTTTCATCGGCGGGACAGGAGAGCATCAGCCTTGATATGCGTGTTGCCTGCGGACTGGATGCGGCAATGCGGCTGTACAATGTTCCCGAAGCCTTACGCAATCAGAAGATTGAGAAAATTATTGCTATTGACTACAGGAGTTTCGGAAAGAAAATTCTCTCCGACTTTAAGGATTACATCACCGCTGTCAACTGGCAGGCGGTGGAAACTACACGACAGAAAATGATTGAAAAATCGCAAAAAAGCAAATCGAAAAAGGAGGTACTTACATGAGAAACATATTCAAAAGAGCCTTGGCAGTTCTTGCTTCAGCGGCTGTAATGGGAAATTCATTTCTTGCATCAATGCCTTTGGCAGCTTATGGAGCAGATGCAGGCGGAATTGTCGGAGATGACACGTCAGTGGATATTGGCAACACCAGTCAGGGTGCGGCAGGCGTTGACGATGTGGTTGCCGGCGGTACCTGCGGCGAGAATCTGACATGGGAAATTACCCTGAATGAAGACGGCACTACCCACACCTTGACTATTAGCGGTAGTGGAGATATGACGTATGAGGGATATGACGCACCGTGGTATAATGATTACAAATATTATGAATCCATTAACAAGGTCAATTTGCCTGAGGGGCTAACAAAAATTGAACAATATGCTTTCTATGAGTTTAAGGCTCTGACAAGCATTGAGATTCCTTACGGCGTAATCAGCATTGGCAAGGGTGCATTCGAAAAATGCGATAACCTTATCAGTATAACGATTCCCGATAGTGTAACTACTGTAGAAATGATGGCATTCTATGAGTGCTATAATCTTACCAATGCAATCCTTTCCAAGAATTTGTCTACCGTCAGTGAAAGAATGTTTGAGGGTTGCATCCAACTTACCGATATCACGATTCCGGAAAGCGTGGAATCTATTGATGTATACGCATTCAGTGGTTGTTTATCTCTCACCGAAGTTACAATTCCGAATGGTGTTACAACTATTGGCAACTATGCATTTAATCATTGCAGCAGTCTTATCAAAATGTCGATTCCGAGCAGTATGACATCTATCGGAGCTGCTTTTTATGATTGTGACAGTATTTCAGCTTTTGAAGTTGCTGCTGATAACTCTGCCTACACGAGTGTGGACGGTGTTCTCTATACGAAGGATGAGAAAACCTTAGTGGCGTTCCCCGCTGCAAAATCAAGCAGCTACACTATCCCTGACGGTGTAACGACCATTGGCGACAGTGCGTTTGCCTACGGTGAAATTACCGATATAGACATTCCGAATAGCGTGACCGCCATTAGTGACAATGCATTTTATGCTTGTAAAAAACTTACAAACATAGAGATTTCGGCTAACGTGACCTCCCTTGGCAGTTCTGCATTCTATGCTTGTGAAAATTTATATATTCATTATCTCGGCACAGAGGAGCAATGGAACGCTGTTCCTAAGGGTGACAGTTATACTCTGAACGGGGTAAAAGGCGTACATTGTGTCGGTGATACACCCACATGGACACCTGACGAGGACGGAACAACTCATAGCTGGCGCTGCATGGAGTGCGGTACAGCTCTTGATACACAGACGCATACTGATGATGACGGACAGCCGACCTACGTTCTCAATAACTTGGACGGTGGCAAGCATGATGTGATTTATGATTGCTGCGAAGGCACGGAAGAACATACTGCCGAGCCTGTATATTCCACAATTGCCGGAAATAGTACCCAGCACAATGCTTTCTATTCTTGCTGCGGCGGCAATGTTATTGAGGAGCATACCTTTGATGAAACCAGCATTTGCACCCTCTGCGATGCGGAGTGCATTCATTCATCGGTTGACCGGAATGGCTGTTCTGCGTGCGAAAAGCCTGCAGTTGCCCATGTTGTTAATGAAGAAGGTGCCGGCAGCTACTATTGTAATATTGTCACCGCATTGAGTTATGGCGATGCTGTTGCATCTCTGCTGACAGATTACACTTTGACCGAGGATTTGACGATTCCAGCAAATATGATTTTGGATACCAATGGACACACCTTAACTGTGCCTGATGGAATGACCTTGACTAATAACGGTGGTTTGGTCTTTGGAGATACCTCTCAATATTTCGGTGAAAAGGGAACTTATGCGGAAATTGATACCGCTGCTGTAAAGATTGGCACAAGTGACGGAATTATTTTTGAGAACAAGCTATATTATCTTGGCGAACTTTGTGAGGCTTTTGGAAACGAAATTATCGGCATCAATCTGGAGAAAGCTGCTCCAAATACTTATTACATCGCAGGAGAGGGATATGCCATTTACGAAGATAGCGACATTCTGCGGCTTCATAACGCAAAAATCATCACACCGAATAGTGAAACGAGTGGAACAGGTTCAAGATATGCTATCTATTCAAATGGCAATCTGAATATCCATTTCTCAGGTGAAAACCAACTGAAAAGCGGTAACTTGGATGATACAAATGCCGGTATTTATGTGGAGGGTGACCTTACTATGACCGCTGTAGGCGAAAATGCTGAACTGACCGTACAGTGCGGAAGCAGCAGCGGCAACACTCCAGGCATCTCTGCCAACAGCCTGACCGTAAACGGCGGCACTATAACTTCTATCGGCGGCATCAGCAACGGCAGTTCTTCTTATGGTATCTATGTTGATACTGATTTGATTATAAACAGCGGTAAAGTGAATGCTTATGGCGGCAGCGGTATGATGTCGCTCGGTGTTGGAGCAGGTACAATCACAGTTGCAGATGACACGGAACTCTATGCTAAGGGCGGTGAGGGCGTGCTTGCAGCTGCTGATGTTATGGCGGAAACCCTTTCCGACAATGTGAATGCATTGGGGCTTGCTATGGACGAATCAGAAGGGGTAATAATTTACACCGTATATGGTGATTTGATTCTGACCGAGGATTTGACCATTTCTAATCCCTATGCGGAAATGGAAGGAGCAGGAGCAATCTTTGCCACTTTCACCGTTCCTACAGGCACTTCCCTGACAGTAAATCAGGGTATAAACCTGAATCTCAGCAGGTTGGCAGCGGAAGATATTAACTTCATCGGTACTGTTAGCAACAATGGAACTATTCTTCTTCCTGCAAGCTTTGCCATTCAGAACGCTCCTAAGAGCGGCAACGTGAAAATTGGCGAAAAGTCATATACATGGAACAGCGGAAATACCAATTGGATATGTAATGATTTATCAAGTCACTTTGGCGGTGAAGCAACCTGCACCAATCAGGCAGTCTGCGAAATCTGCGGCACAAGCTATGGCGAGCTTGATCCTAACAACCACGCAAGTGAAAACTACACCTACAGCGACAATGGCGACGGTACACATACCAAGGTTCACGAGTGCGGCTATGTGGAAAATGCAAGCGAGCCTCACAGCCATGTTTACACCGCAAATGAAACCACAGACACTATCGCTCATATTTGCATCTGTGGCGACGTAGAAATGAGCTTCACACTGAACATTCCCACCGCAACCTACGGCGATAGTCCAATGGCAGTACCGCATTTTACTTGCAGCGATACCACCTATGCAGGCGAGTTTCCTGTGATTACAATTGACGGCGAAGAAAACAATTTTCCCACAAATGCAGGCACTTACGAAGTTATCATGACATGGGGCGAAGTGAGCGTCAGCGGGGAATATGTGGTTGAAAAAGCAGAAGCATCCGTTTTGACTGCACCTATCGGCAATACCATGATTTACAACGGTGAGGCACAGGAACTCATTTCCGCAGGCACAGCAAAGGGCGGCACAATGCTTTATGCACTCTCCGAGGACGGCGATTACACTACAGAAATCCCTACAGCCACAAACGCAGGCGATTATACCGTCTGGTACTATGTACAGGGTGACGGCGTGAACTATGCTGACAGCGAAAAGGCAAGTATTGATGTGAATATCAGTAAGGCTGTACCAACAGTGGATATGTTTACATTTATACTTCCTGCTGACCTTGTATACGACGGAACTGAAAAGATACCGACTGTAACGCTTAATGATGATATTGTTGGTATGGGCGAATTCACTATTGAGTACTATTCTGACGGCACATACACAGAGGAACCGCCTGTTGATGCAGGAGAATATACAGTATACCTCGTTATTTCCGAGGGCGACAACTATCTTGGACTTGATGCAAATCGTTTTTCGGAATGGACATTCACAATTGCTCCAATTGACATTTCCGATGAAGAAATTAAACTTATAAATGAACTCACTTATTCGGGTGAAGAACAAACACAGACCTTTGTCTTTTTTGTAAATGAACTCCTTATGCCGTTGGGTAATTGCATTGTTTCAGGTAATACAGGAACAGATGCAGGAGAATACACTCTGACGGTCGAAGTAATAAGTGATAATTTTACTGGTACAGCTTCTGCGGAATGGAGTATTGCGAAGGCAACTCCCGAAGTGAATATTCCTACTGCAAGTGAACTGACCTATGGGCAGACATTGGCTGAAAGTGAGCTGTCAGATAGTGATTGGAGTTGGTTTAACAGCTCTGTTGTACCGACAGTCGATAATGACGGCTATGTGGCTTTTATGGTAATTACAGATGGTGAAAACTACGATTATACAAATATGGAAGGTTATGAAATCTGGGAATCTGCACCTGTACTTGCCAGAACAATTCCTGTAACAGTTGTCAAGGCGATTCCCGAAGTAACGCCTATTATTCCCGAAGAAGAATACTTTGTAGGCGATGAACTTCCTGAAATCAGCTATGAGAGCAAAATCAGCGGTATCATTGAATGGCTGACAGAGCTTGTAAACGGTCTGGTTGAGGGTGAAAACGAACTGGAATGGCAGTTCACTCCCGATGATGCGGATAACTACGAAGTAGTAACAGGCACAGCAGTTGTAGAAGCGCAGACAACAACTACTACCACAACAACAGAAACCACGACTTCAAGTACAAGTACATCCACAACAACAGAAACTACATCATCAAGCACTACTACATCCACAACAACCAAAACAACAACTTCAAGTACAACAACAAGTACAACTACAGAAACTACAACATCAAGCACGACTACATCCACAACTACAGAAACAACAACTTCAAGTACAAGTACATCCACGACAACAGAAACTACAACTTCAAGCACAACCACATCCACAACAACTGAAATTACAACAACAAGCACTACTACATCCACAACTACAGAAACAACAACTTCAAGTACAAGTACAAGTACATCCACAACAACAGAAACTACAACTTCAAGCACTACCACATCTACAACTGAAACAACAACAACAAGTACAACCACTTCCACGACAACAGAAACCACAACATCAAGCACAACCACTTCCACAACGACTGAAACCACAACAACAAGTACAACTACTTCCACAACAACTGAAACAACATCATCAAGTACAACCACTTCTACAACTACTGTAACAACATCATCAAGCACAACTACATCCACAACAACTGAAACCACAACATCAAGCACTACCACATCTACAACAACTGAAACCACAACATCAAGTACAACTACATCTACAACTGTAACAACTACAACAAGTACAACTACTTCTACAACAACTGAAACTACAACTTCAAGCACAACTACATCCACAACAACAGAAACAACAACTTCAAGCACTACTACGTCCACAACAACTGAAACTACAACTTCAAGCACTACTACTTCCACAACTACAGAAACTACCACATCAAGCACGACTACATCCACAACTACAGAAACTACAACTTCAAGTACAACCACTTCCACAACTACAGAAACTACAACATCAAGTACAACTACTTCTACAACTACTGTAACAACATCATCAAGCACTACTACATCCACAACAACTGAAACTACAACATCAAGCACAAGTACATCAACAACAACTGAAACTACAACATCAAGTACAAGTACTTCTACAACAACTGAGACAACAACATCAAGTACTACTACATCTACAACTACAGAAACAACGACTTCAAGCACAACTACATCTACAACAACTGAAACAATGACTTCAAGTATTACTACTCCTACAACTACTACAGAAACAACGACTTCAAGTACAACTACATCCACAACAACTGAAACTACCACATCAAGTACTACTACATCTACTACTACAAAAACTACCACATCAAGTACAACCACTTCCGCAACTACTGAAACAACTACATCAAGTACTACTACTTCCACAACTACAAAAACTACAACATCAAGCACTACTACATCCACAAGCACAGAAACCACAACTTCAGGCACTACTACAACTCTCCCTCAGACAGGTTACAGCGTGATTTACAACTACATTATGCTTGCAGCTGCTGCAATGATGATTTTCGGTATCTATGCAATGGCAAAGAGCAGAAAAAGAGATGAGGAATAATCCTCGATAACATCAATAAAGGAGCGTCTGCGGACGCTCCTTTAGTTGCAATATGAAGTAAAATCTGCTATAATATAAACAAGGGACGGTGGTACGATGAAGACGAAAAAGAAAAAAATCCTCTTTATTACAGGTTTTATTGCAATGCTCCTTGGTATTTCTGTGCTTTTGGTATTCGGCTGGAAACGTATCAGCCGTGAGATTGAAAAACAGCGGCTTCTGAATGAGTGCGTTGTATTTGAGATACCCGACCTTGACATAAAGGCTCCCGTTATGGACGGTACTGAACATGAGGTGCTGTCAAAGGCGGCAGGACATTTTCCGGGTACAGGTGCAGTCGGTTCGGGAAATTACTGTATTGCAGGACATAACAGCACTATTTATGCGGAGATTTTCAATGAGATGAAACATATCAAGATTGGTATGGAAATGTATCTGATAGACAATGATGCGCAGAGAACAAAGTATACATACACAGTTACAAAAAATTTCATTGTCGAACCAAGTGAAACATGGGTACTGGATGATTTCGGCGATGACCGTATCACCATTGTGACTTGTACGGATGATGGTACACAAAGGCAGATTGTTGTTGGTGAGCTATTGACAGAACAGTACCCATAGCCTTGAAATGTTCAAGTTCATGTTTAATGTCGGACTTGTTTCTGCTCAATCGATTCAGCTTCTTGATAACGAGCGTATCGTCCTTGCGGAGAATCTGCTGCTTCATATATTGATAACCGACACGTTCCGTGTCCTTACCCGCTTCTCTGCAAGGTATTGCCCACAAGGTAAACTCAAAATTATAATTTCAGAAAAATTTGGATATTCGTTTTTGGTATAAATCAGCCAAAGAGTCAAATAATAACACCGCAAACAAATTTTATTGCGGAGGTTAATTATGAAAGCAACAGGTATTGTGAGACGAATTGACGACCTTGGCAGAGTCGTTATACCAAAGGAAATCAGACGGACTATGCGTATTCGTGAGGGCGACCCCCTTGAAATCTACACTAACAGTGACGGAGAGGTTATCTTCAAGAAGTATTCAGCAATCAGTGAAATGAGTGAAAACGCTTCAAATGTAGCAGAGGTAATGTACAAGACGGCAGGCTGTCCTGTAATTATATTTGACAAGGATCATGTGGTTGCGTCTGCTGGAATTCCTAAAAAAGAAACTGCTGACCGCAAACCCTCGGCACAGCTTGAGGGGATTATGGAAAATCGCGGTCAGTATTTCTGTCCTGACGGTGATAACAACAATTTTTATCCTGCTGAAAATCTGGAACGTACTGCTATAGCCGCTATGCCTATAATTAATAACGGTGATGTTTCGGGTGCTGTTGCATTTATGACATCTGATGAGCATACAGAGGCTTCTGACTTGCAGAAAAGCCTCATTACTGCGGCTGTACGTTTCCTCTCCAAGCAGCTTGAATGATATAATCATAAAAAAGCTCTCCCGTCTGATGACAGGAGAGCTTGATTTTTTTAAGATTACTTTTTCTTAGCAGGTTTGTTGTTATTCTTAGCGTCAACTTTTGCAGGCTTTTCAGGCTCCTTTGAAAGGTATGTATAAACGCCTGCTGCTAATGCTGCACCAAGAAGAGGTCCTACGATGAATACCCATACGCATGAAATTGGGTCTGTGTTGCCGTCAATTGCAGCAACTATAGCAGGTCCGATACTTCTTGCGGGGTTTACAGATGTACCTGTAAGACCGATTCCAAGAATGTGAACAAGTGTCAGTGTAAGACCGATAACAAGTCCACCGAAAGAACCGTGACCGGCTTTTTTAGAAGTTACTCCAAGAATTGTCATTACAAAAATAAATGTAAGTACAACTTCGACGATAAGACCTGCAAGAGCGTTATCGCCAACACCGGCAAGACCGTTCGCGCCGAAACCGCCAGTCATATCCTTGACATTGCCAAGGGAGAAGATAGCGGCAAGCAGACCTGAACCTGCAAATGCGCCTGCACACTGAGCGATAATATAGCCAATAAAATCGCTGAATTTCATGCCGCCGCTGAGAAGAACGCCCAGTGAAACAGCAGGGTTGATATGACATCCTGAAATATTGCCTACGCAGTAAGCCATACCAACGATTACAAGACCAAAAGCTAATGCTGTAAGGACATATCCGCCTCCTTGTGCGGCATTACAGCCTACAAGCATAGCTGTTCCGCAGCCGAGAGTAACGAGTACAAGGGTACCGATAAACTCAGCTACATACTTTTTGAAAGCAATCATGTACTTTCCTCCTTAATAAAAAATCTGGGAATATCCCGATAAATTAATTTTACCATAATATACATAATATGTCAATAGTAGTCAAAAAAATAATAGTTTACAATTATTTTGTATGTATTTTGTAAGAGTTGCATAGAATTTTTACCCATGTAAAATTCTTCTGCTACTTGACATTAATAATAAAATAGTTTATAATATGTATATAAATGCTCGATAAAATTCGGAGGAACAATTATGAAAATAAAAAAATATATCTCAGCTGTTATGGCGTCAGTTCTTGCGGTTTCAGCTTTTTCTGCGGTTACAGCTTCTGCTGAAAGCTATGGCGAAAATTACGATATTATGGTGTTGGGCGATAGTATAGCTTCGGGACACGGACTTTCTGAAAATCAGTACAATTACGGTCAGATTATCGCTGATTATCTTTGCGGAAACGTTTACAACTATGCTGTTTCAGGCAGTGATTCAACAGAAGCTCTTGCACAGCTTCGAAGTTTCAGTGCAGAACAGAACGCCCAGCTTGCTAAGAGCGATGCGGTAATTATTTCAATCGGCGGAAATGATATGATAGGCTATGCTTCCGCTTGTCTGCTTGAATTTGCGGCACAAAATAATTTACTTGCTGAAGGCAAGACTGCTGATGATATCCCTGAAGAAGTAAACTTTGATACTCTCAGCGAATTTATGGATAAGGACGCTTTGAAGGCTTATGCAGGAAATTTAGTGAATGCCCTTACTTTTAACAGTGAGCTTAACAGTATATATCAGAATCTGACTTACACAGATAAAAACAATAATGGCTCAGCATATGTTCAGGTTATTGCAAAGACAGTTATTCCTAACATTAAGGCTATGAGAGATGAAATCAAGGCTGCAAATCCTGATGCAAGAGTTATTGTTCAGACTGTTTATAATCCTCTTCAGTTCAGTGCTGAGTATGAGGCAAAGCTGAAAAGTGAGGTTTCTGACAGCTATTTTAGTGCTTACCTTACATTTAAAAATCATTTTAGCAACATCACAAGAAGATTTTCAGAGCAGTTAATGGAAGTTGATGGCATTGAAATTGCAGATGTTCTTAAGGATTTTTCTTCAACTGATATCAATAATCAGAATTATGGCTGGTATTTCACAGATATGCAGAGTGGCAGAGAGAATGTTGACATTCACCCCACACAGGCAGGTCATACAGCAATTGCTGTAAATGTTCTTAATGTTCTCGGCGAAAAGCGTGAGGACGGCGGACTTCTTAAAATGACTTTCGACAGCCTTGAAAATTATCCTGCTTACGCTTTGGAGCAGTACAATAAGGTTGCAGGCAGCTATTGTCTCGGTGATGTAACTGAGGACGGCTTAATTGATTCATCAGATGCTTCTATTATCCTCCAGCAGTATGCTTTGATTTCAACAGGTAAGGATATCTCTGTTACAGATTCACAGTTTGAAGCAGCAAAACTGACAGGTGATGAAGTTGTTGATTCTTCGGATGCTTCTGTTGTGCTTTCTTACTATGCTTATGTATCTACAGGCGGTAAGGGTTCAGTTAAATATTTCATGGCTAATAAATAAAAATTGCGGCAGTTTCTGAAAATGAAACTGCCGTTTTTGTTCTAAAACAAAGAAATTATATAATATACTAAGCCATAGAGAAAAGCCGCTGTACAGCCGTAGAGTATTACAGGACCGGCAATGGTAAATATCTTTGTACCAACACCCAGAACCAGCCCCTCGGACTGTGCCTCAACAGCAGATGAACTGACAGCATTTGAAAATCCTGTGATAGGTACAAGTGTTCCTGCCCCTGCGTGTTTTGCAAGACGTTCATACCAGCCAAGACCCGTCAGCAGTGCGCTTATACAGACAAGTATTACAGATGTCCAAGTTCCTGCATTTTCAAGTGAAAATCCCATATTCTGAAAAGCAGAAAGTATAAGCTGACCTATAACGCAGATTCCTCCGCCAATTACAAAAGCATATGTTGTATTTACTGCCGTATTTGACCGAGGTGCAGCGTTATCTGTCATTTTTTTGTATGCCTGTGGTGTAATGTTCATAAAATTCATCTCCTTTTAAATTATAATACCCAGAATATACTTTATTATTTGTTTATTAAAAAAAATATATCTTTTTTGTTGACATATTCGCAAAAATAGGGTACAATTATAATGATAAACTATGTGAATATGGAGAATTAATTTGATAAACAAGAAAAGAATACTGGCTGTATCCATGGGTGCCGTTATGAGTATTATGACTGTCTGTGCTTCTGTATTTTTTGCTACAGCTCAGCCAAATGAAAATAAATATGAAATATTTGGTGTAGACGTTTCTAATTATCAGGGAGTTATCAATTGGGAAACACTTGACAGACAAAATGTGGATTTTGCATTCATAAAGGCTACCGAGGGCAGTGGTTATGTTGACAGATTTGTCAGCAGGAATCTTGAAAATATTGCGGATACTGATATTTTATGCTCCTGCTATCATTTTTTTAGTTTTGACAGCGCAGGAGAAACTCAGGCAGAAAATTTTATAAATACTGTGGATAAGGATAAAATTCAACTTCCGCCTGTTGTCGATATTGAATATTATGGCGATAAGTCCGCAAATAAGCCGACTCGTGAGGAAACAGAGGAGATTCTTGCTCCGCTGCTGGAAAATCTGGAAAAGCATTATGGTGTAAAACCTATAATTTACACTACGCTTCCAGTGTACTACAGATATGTCAAGGAAAATTTTTCCGATTATCCTCTTTGGATTCGCTGTACTCAATTTGAGCCGGATTTTCTTGAATGGCAGTTCTGGCAGTACAGCGATAAAGGACAGCTTGAGGGCTACTACGGCGAAGAACCATGCATTGATTTTAACGTGTTCAGAGGAACAAAAGAAGAACTTGAACAGATGACAATTGATTAAAGGACTGATATTTTGATACTCAAACTTAAAGCAGCTACAAAGGATTATATATGGGGCGGTAATCGTCTTCGCAATGAATTCGGCAAAAAAAGCAATTCTCAGCGCCTTGCTGAAAGCTGGGAGCTTAGCTGTCACCCCGACGGCATGAGTATAATAGACGGCGGCGATTATGACGGAATGACTTTAGCGGAATTTTTGCAGAAATATCCCGAAACAGCAGGGGAGAAATGCAGCGAAAAATTCCCCATACTCGTAAAGCTTATTGATGCTGAGGATAATCTGTCTGTACAGGTTCACCCTGATAATGAATATGCTGAAAAATATGAGGGGGACAGCGGCAAGACGGAAATGTGGTATATAGTTGACTGCGATGAAAATTCGTCAATTATATATGGATTCAAAGAGAACCTTACAAAAGAGGAATTCAGGGCAGCTATTGCTGATAATTCCCTGCTTGAAAAGGTGAATGTTGTTCCCGTAAAAAAGGGGGACGTATTTCTTATACAGGCAGGAACGCTCCATGCTATTGGCAAAGGCTGTCTTATTGCGGAGATTCAGCAGAGTTCAAATGTGACGTATCGCGTGTATGATTACGACAGGCGTGACGACAGCGGAAATTCCCGTGAGCTTCATATTGAAAAGGCTCTTGATGTCACAGACCGCAAGGCCATGGATATGCCTGTTCAGCGACAAAAAGACAGCAAAGATAATCGGGATTGCGAGCTGATGAGCTGTGAATATTTTCGCGCCTGCAAAGAGGATATCAGCGGTACGGGAAATGAGCATATTGCTGAGGATTCTTTTGCGCATATCCTTGTCATTGAGGGCAGGGGAGAGGTTATTTCCGAAGGAAATATTCTGAATATTGCCAAAGGTGACAGTTTTTTTGTCACCGCAGGCACAAAATGGCATATAAAAGGTAAATGCAGTATAATATATACTGTTGTATAAAAACGGAGGTTTTAAAATGAAATACTATGTAGGAATTGATTTAGGCGGAACAAATATTGTTGCAGGTGTTGTTGACGAGAATTACAAAATCGTTGCAAAGGCAAGTACAAAGACAAATTGTCCCCGTCCCGAAAAAGAAATTGCCGATGATATGGCAAAAATGGCTTTGCAGGCTGTTGAAAATGCAGGTCTGACAATTGAGCAGATTGAATGGGTTGGAATTGGTACTCCCGGTATTGCCAACAGCGCAACAGGAATTATCGAGTATTCCAACAACCTTGGATTTAAGAATACTCCCATGGTTAAGTATATCCGCGAGACTATTGACAAGCCCGTATTTATCGAGAACGACGCAAATGCAGCTGCTTACGGCGAGTTTGTAGCAGGTGCTGCTAAGGGTGCCAAAAACGCTGTATGTATTACTCTTGGTACAGGCGTTGGCGGCGGTATCATTGTTGACGGCAAAATTTACGCAGGTTCAAACTTTGCAGGCGCAGAAATTGGACATACCGTTATCGAGGTTGACGGTGCGCAGTGCTCCTGCGGACGCAAGGGCTGCTTTGAGGCTTATTCCTCCGCTACAGGACTTATCCGCATGACAAAGGAGGCTATTGCAGAGCATCCCGACAGCGTTATGGCTAAGCTTGGCGAAAAAAACGGCAAGGTAACAGCACGTACATCATTCGACGCTATGAAAGACGGTGACGAGTACGCAAAGGTTGTTGTTGATAAGTACATAAAGTACCTTGCGGCAGGTATCACAAATACAATTAATATTTTCCAGCCTGATGTGCTTTGCATCGGCGGCGGTGTATGCAATGAGGGCGATGCTCTGCTTCTTCCCATGAAGGCTATTGTTGAAAAGGAAGTCTATACCCGTGATTCAGAAAAGAATACAAAGATAGTTATTGCTGAGCTTGGCAACGATGCAGGTATCATCGGTGCGGCTTTCCTTGGCAGAGCTAATGGTTAATTAAGTTGTAAGTAGGCGGAGGAGCTCATTTCTCCGCCTTTTTTACATTTGTTCGGGAAATTTGTCGGAAAATGTTGCAATTTTATTACTGCTGTTGTATAATGTTAATAGAGGTGATTTTATGAGTTTTGGAGAAAAGATTTGGCAAAGCCTTTTTTCTTCCGATTGGTATATATTATTTGCTTTTTTCTTGACTTTATTATGTTTATCGTTTGTTTGGTATTTTAATATGAAAACGAAAAAAGAAATAGTAAAATGTGAGCAAGAAAAAAATATCAGACATATAACATTCATTTATAATTGGTTTACAGTATTTTATACATTGTTTATAACAGCAATTTCTATATTTCCGTTATTAGGTATGTTTGGAACAGTAAAGGCTTTATTGGAACTTGATTTATCAAATATTAACAATGCAAAAAACAATTTTTTTGATGCATTGACTTCTACAACTTGGGGTATCATTTTTTCAATTGGGTTTAAAATAGTGAACGCCTTTATTTCTACATCCGTTGAAAACAATATTCAGAAACTTGCAGACCTGATAAAAAAATTTGAGGATAGCGGAATAGCTTTAAAAGATTTAAAAAAAGAAAACGAAAAACGCAGGGCAGTAAAATGAAAGTAAGAGAAATAATACTTGATTTTACATCATTACTTGATGTAATTATGATAATTCTTTTTTTCTTTATTCTGTTTAGTACATTTGAAATTGAAACGGCGACAAATGAAGCAAATCAGACAAAAATTGAATACGAAGCAAAATCAGAAGAAGCTGAGAATGAACGAAAAAAATATGAAGTAGAAAGAGACAAGCTTTTAAATCTTGATAAAAATGCTGTGAAAAATCAAGAAGCACTTTCAGCGTATAATGATAATCAGGTTTTGTCAATAAATCTTGTTGAAAAAATTGACAGTGAAGGGCTGTATATCAATATTTTAAGAGGTGATGACAAATTATTGGAAATCAAGTATGAAAGTTCACTGAACTATAATAAGGAAATAGCTGATATTATAGAATCTTCAAATTATAAATCTGACGATGTAATTATCTGTAATTTGATTTATAATGGTGATAATATTGGTTCTGCTGAGGCAGTTGAAAAAATTGAAAAAGCTGTAAATAACGTGCAAAATGAATATAAAAATTTTTATTTTGCTGCAATAAATATTTCAAAGTGAGGTAAATTATTATGGGAAATGAAAAGAAATCATCTTCTGGTATGGGATTTGTCGCTGTAATAGCCGCAGGTTTTTTATTATTATCACAGAAAAACTGTGGTACAGAAATTGGAATAGGCAAAGAGGGATTTACAGGAAATGATACAGGAGTTGTCGTACAAGCTACTAATCCAAATAACAATATCGAAACACCCGAAATTATATCGCCTCAACAAATAATAATTGAAATCACAATTGACGGCAGAGATTACATATATAACAATAAGAAAATGCAGTTAGACGAATTAATGACAGAAATAAATACAAATGACAAATCTGCTGAAATATATATTTCTTGTGAAAGTACTGCAACGGTAAATGCAAGGGATAATCTTGAAGATGCACTTGAATCAAGTGGATTTAAAAATATCATATTCAAGTAATTATATATGGCGGAGGAAATCCTCCGCTTTTTTACGCCTTAAAATTGTCCGTCACTGGCGTACAAGCGTATTCACCAAAAAAACAGTATCAGCGTTTTTATTTTCTGTATTTCTGCCAATTGATTTTTTGCATATTTTATTATATAATGTAATAAGTATGATAGAAAAATAACAATTATGTAAAGGCAGGTAATTCCTATGGCTAATAAAGTTGTAAAATTCGGCGGCAGTTCACTTGCAGATGCTAACCAGTTCCGCAAAGTTGCCGATATTATAAAATCAGATGATAAGCGCAGATACGTTGTTCCCTCTGCTCCCGGAAAGCGTTTTTCTGATGATATTAAAGTTACAGATATGCTCTACAAGTGCTGTGAGCTTGCTGGAAGCGGAGTTGATTTTACAGAGGATTTTCAGATTATCAAAGACCGCTACAATGGCATTATTTCCGACCTTGGTGTTGATATTAGCCTTGATGCAGATTTTGATATCATTGTAAATGAACTCAAATCCCGTCCTGCTAAGGATTATGCCGCAAGCCGCGGTGAATTCCTCAACGGTAAAGTTTTGGCTGCATATCTTGGCTTTAATTTCGTTGATGCCGCTGATGTTATCATATTTGATACAAAGGGACAGCTTCTCCTTGACGAGACAGTAAAGGCTGTAAGAGCACAGCTGAAAGGCCTTGACAACGCTGTTATCCCCGGATTCTACGGCAAGACAACAGAGGGCGTTATCAAGACATTTTCAAGAGGCGGTTCAGATGTAACAGGCTCTATTATCGCAAATGCTGTAAATGCTGAGATTTACGAGAACTGGACAGATGTTTCAGGTTTCCTTGTAGCAGACCCCAGAATCGTTGAAAATCCTGAGGCTATCGAGACAATTACTTATCGTGAGCTTCGTGAGCTTGCATATATGGGTGCATCTGTTCTCCACGAGGACGCTATTTTCCCTGTTCGTTCCGCAGGTATACCAATCAATATCCGCAACACAAACAGACCTGAGGACGCAGGTACAATGATTGTTTCCAACGACTATGATTTCAGCCGTGAAAGCCTTGGACACACAATCACAGGTATTGCTGGTAAAAAGGGATTCAGCACAATCAATATCGAAAAGGCTATGATGAATAATGAGCTTGGTTTCGGTATGAAGGTTCTGAATGTGCTCTATCAGAACGGCATTTCCTTTGAGCATATGCCTTCGGGAATCGACACAATGAGCATTACTGTTGACAGTGCAAAGCTGGAGCCTGTTCGTGAAAAGGTGCTTGCTGAAATCCGCCGTGAGGTTAATCCCGACCACCTTGAAATTGAGGATAATATCGCAATTCTCGCTGTTGTGGGCAGACGTATGAAGAACACAAGAGGTACTGTTGCAAGAGTATTCGCTGCTATGGCGCATGCAAGAATCAATGTTAAGCTTATTGACCAGGGTTCATCCGAGCTTAATGTTATTATCGGTGTAAGTGAAAGCGACCTTCCCGAAGCTATCAGACGTATTTACGATATGTTTATAAATTCAGAGAAATAATTTTATTATTCCGCATAGATTTTTATTGTCTGTGCGGAATTTTTTATGCAAATAAACATAAAACAGTTGACAAATTCGCAAGCATATGTTATAATTAACCTATAGTATATAGAATAAACTATATATATAAATAAAACACATATGAGAGGGAGTTATACTATGAAAGGGAAAAAATTATCAGCATTATTACTTGCAGGGTTAATGACGGCTTCTGCTGTTTCTTTTAACGAAATTATTCCTTGCACAAAATTCACGGCTTACGGTAATACAACGGACGAATCCACGAATGTTTCCAGCGGAAAATGCGGTGAAAATGTTTCATGGAGCTTGGAGGACGGTGTTCTCACTATCAGCGGTGAGGGTGAAATGTATAAAAATTATTACAGTCAATCATCTATTCCATGGGACAAACTTCGTGATCAAGTCACCAATGTAGTCATCGAAAACGGTGTCGAAAACATTTCAGATTATGCCTTTTCACAATGCGAAAAGCTGACATCTATTACAATTGCTGATACCGTTAAATCCATTGGTCGTATGGCTCTTTCCGGAACTGCTTTAAAAAAGATTACACTTCCAAAGAATTTGCAAAAATTGGATAATCGCTGTTTTGATGAAACGACATCACTTGAAGAATTTATAATTGACGAAGATAATACTAAATTTGCAACCATTGACGGTGTATTATTCAATAAGGATATTACAAAAATCTTACGTTGCCCCACAGGACGAAAGGGAAGCTATACAATTCCCGATACTGTTAAAGTAGTAGATAGTTACTCTTTTGCATGGTGCGAAAAACTTGAGTCCATTGTAATTCCTGAAAGTGTCATATATATTCAAGATTCTTCATTTTATAGTACCAATATCAATTCTGTTACAATAAATAATCCAGTGTGCGATATTCATCCGGAGTGTGATATATTTTCCGATAACACCACAATTTATGGATATAAAAATTCTTCTGCCCAGCTTTTAGCCGATGAATATAATATAGATTTCAAAGCACTGAATACCGAGTACATGGATTATGCAAAAGGTGAATGCGGAGATAAAATTTCTTGGGTTTTTGACAGCGAAGGTGTTCTTTACATATTGGGAAGTGGTACGCTTGACAGCGACCCTCATTATGATCCAAGAGGAGTTGCAAGTTATACTCCTTCATGGAATAAGTGTACTTCTTTAGTAAAGCAAGCTTATGTTAGTGAAGGCATAACAGAAATACAGCGTTATTGTTTCTTTGAAATGAGAAATATGACAGAAATATCACTGCCTGACACTCTTGAAAAAATAGGTTATGGGGCATTTTATGGCTGTTCATCTCTTACTAATATTACTATTCCGAAAAACGTTACCGAACTTGGAGAATACCTATTCAGTTTTTGTTATAATTTGGAATCAATTACTATCCTTAACCCCGATTGTGTTATTGCCGATGATGACAGTTCATTCTCCCATAATTTAATTATTTATGGCTATGAGGGTTCAACAGCTGAAGAATATGCAAATAATTATAACAGAAAATTTGTGTCGTTAGGTGAAAAGCCGATTACGACAACAACGACTACAACTACCACTAAGACTACAACTACCACAACCACAACAATACCGTCAATAACAAAGCCTACTCTTATCGGCGACGCAAACTGTGATGGCAAGGTTTCAATTGCTGACGCTACAGCAATTCTTCAGAGCCTCGGTAATCCCGATAAATACGCTTTATCCGAACAGGGTGCTGCAAATGCCGATATTGCTGATACAGGCAACGGAGTAACAGTTGAAGACGCTGCTGCAATCCAGAGAATTGACGCAAAGCTTGAATAAACAAACAAATGCCGATATCATTGCGATATCGGCATTTTTAGTCGTGTAAAATTATACAATTAAAATAAGAAAAGCAATGCACCATGCGAGCAATAATACACCAAAGATTATTGATAATACACGTGCTGATTCCCTGCCCTTTTTCATTATCACAAAACCTGAAATTGCTAAAAACAACATTCCCGCAAAAAGTATAAGCTTTGTTACAATTTTTGATTTATATCCTGTGTCCAGATAATTAGTTCCTACGGGATAAGTAAGTCCGTCAACCTGTGAAACATTGCTGCTGATTGCATTTCTTGTTTCTGAATCAGTTATGGATTTTGCCAATGCTGTAATATCCAGACCGCCTGCCTTGCGAGCCATTTTATCTACACCGAAGTTTTCTTTAAGCCATTTCTTAGGCGCTTTAATTATGTATGCTTCGGAAGTGTCCTCGTTAATACCTATGTAATAATGGTCAGTTCCCATGGGAATCAATCCGCTTATTGAATGTTCAACTTCAAGAACTTCTGTTGCCATGTCAATGTTTACAGTGTGCAAATCTTCTTTGTTAGTCATATCAAGAATTGCTGTAGCTATAAGATATACTGCAATTCCGAGTACCATTAATACTCCTAAAAATAATTTAAAACCTCTGCTCATGTTTAAAACTCCTTATATGTATTTTTCTGGGATGCAATATCCTAAATTAAGCAGGGTACGGGCGTAGCTGTTGTCAAGAAGCCGTTCTTCCGATTCCTGTTTTAATCTTTCGAATTTTTCTGCTTTTTTGCCTGTTGCAATGGAAATAATCTCAATAATTCCCCAAAGGACGAACACAATGCCCATTATTGTAAAAACTGTAGGCATAAGCCATGGGAGGCTGTCAGAAGTGTTCAGATGACATCTGCTGAACAGATATAATCCTCTCCAGATGATAAGTCCGCCAACTGCAATCAGAACAAGATACGACGGAATACTGAACGTATCAGCGGGAATTCCCTCAGCCGCAATTTCGTGACAGCGTGGGTCGAGATATTCCGTTCCGCACTTTTTGCATTTTTTCAGAGGACTTTTGTATTTTCGTGATGTAGGATTGTAAGTAAGCAGTTTCTTTTCACAATGACTGCATTTTAATGTAATGTATTCCATAATACCACCTGTTTTTGTCGAAAAATCTGAATTTCGCTTTGCGATTATGGGCGGAGATTATCCGCCCTTAATAATCAATATCTTATCTGATTTTAGCACCGCAGGGAATACTGTCATCAAGGAACAGCACCTTTACACCGTCGGGAGTATCAGAAGCGCAAATCATACCGCAGCTTTCAACACCGCGAAGCTTTACAGGCTTGAGATTTGCCACAAGCTGAATTTTCTTTCCAACCAGTTCTTCGGGAGTGTAGTATTCGGCAATTCCCGAAACTACCTGTCTGCCGCCCATGCCGTCATCAAGCTGTAAGCAGAGAAGCTTATCGGACTTTTTCACCTTTTCAGCAGAGAGGATTTTTGCACATCTCAGCTCAACCTTAGCAAAATCATCAATGGTAATTTCCTCAGCAAGCTCGGGGATTTCCATAGCTGTTTCGCCCTTTTCCTCAGCGGAGAGGCTGGACTGTGCGGCTTCCATATTCTTCTGAATAATAGAGTTGAGTTCTTCGATTTCCTTGTCAACGTCAATTCTTGGGAAGAGAATTGCGCCCTTGCATACTGTTACATTTTCGGGGAGAACGCCGAATACTGACAGCTTATCATATGCCACATCAGCCTCAGTTGCACCAATCTGCTTCCATACCTCTGGCATAGTTGCAGGCATAAATGGGCTGAGGAGAGTTGACATAATTCTGATACCGTCAAGGAGATTGTACAGAACAGTTGCAAGACGTGCTTTCTGTGCCTCGTCCTTGCCAAGCTTCCAAGGCTCTGTTTCGTCAATATACTTATTTGCACGGTCAACAGCCTTGAAGATTTCCTCCAATGCCTGCTTGATTTTTGTTTCGTCCATAGCCGCTTCAACTGCGGAAACAGCGCCGAGAACAACGCTCTTGAAATCATCGTCGAGAGTATCAGCCTGACGGTCAGAGGGGATAGTTCCGCCGAAATACTTGTCAGCCATTGCAACGGTACGTGAAACAAGGTTTCCGAAACCGTTAGCAAGGTCAGAGTTGATACGGTTTATCATAATCTCGTTGGAGAATGAGCTGTCAGCGCCCAGAGCCATTTCACGCAGAATATGGTATCTGATAGCGTCACAGCCATAACGCTGACCGAGAACAAATGGGTCAACGACATTTCCGAGGGATTTGCTCATTTTTTCACCGTTGAAAGTAATCCAACCGTGAACGGCAAGATGCTTCGGCAGGGGGATATCCAGCGCCATAAGGATAGCAGGCCAGATAATAGCATGGAATCGCATAATATCCTTTGCAACCATATGAACATCTGCGCTCCAGTATTTATCGAAATCGTCATACTTGTCATTCATATAGCCGAGAGCTGTGATATAGTTGGAAAGTGCGTCAATCCATACATAAACAACGTGCTTGTCGTCAAATGAAACAGGAACGCCCCACTTGAAAGTTGTTCTTGATACGCACAAATCCTCCAGACCGGGCTTGATGAAGTTATTTACAAGCTCAATTGCTCTTGTCTTTGGACGGAGGTAGTCGGTTTCAAGGAGAAGTTTCTCGATACGCTCTGCAAAGGGAGACATCTTGAAGAAGTATGCCTCCTCCTTGGCGAATTTCACAGGTCTGTGACACTCAGGGCAGCAGCCGTTTTCATCAAGCTGTGAATCTGTCCAGAAGCTTTCGCAGGGAGTACAGTATTTTCCCGAGTATTCGCCCTTGTAGATGTATCCCTTATCGTAGAGTGCCTTGAAAATCTTCTGCACGGATTCTACGTGATAGTCATCGGTTGTACGGATGTATCTGTCGTAGGAAATATTCATATACTGCCAGAGATTCTTGAACTTGTCAACGATAACGTCAACGTATTCCTTTGGTGTAACGCCCTGTTCAGCGGCTTTCTGCTCAATTTTCAGACCATGCTCATCTGTACCTGTGAGGAACATTACATCATAGCCCTGCATTCGCTTGAAACGTGCAATAGAGTCACAGGCTACTGTTGTGTAGCTGTGACCGATATGTGGATTACCCGAGGGGTAGTAAATAGGTGTGGTAATGTAAAAAGTTTTTTTTGACATAAAAATCGCTCCATTCATGTATTTGCTGACGAATGAAATCAGCATTTTTATTATACCACATTTTTCTTGTTTTGTCACGTATTTTTCAAAAAAAAACGAGACGAAACTGATGTTTTTCTGCAATGTTGGAATTTCAACCACATCATCTCTTGACATAAACTGAAAAACATGATATAATAACTTCGATGAAGCAAAAAATACTGCTTCATAAATGTATTTAAGGAGAGTTTGTTTGAAAAACACAACTAAAAAGGAGATAGCAGCGTAAACGGGAGGTTTGCAAATACTATCTCACACAAGCCTCCCGTGTTCAGTCAACACATTTCAGGAGGAAAAACAATGAATAAAAATGACTATATTATCCGTTTGGAAACAGAAAAAGACTATTATGAAGTTGAAAACCTTGCTCGTGAAGCATTCTGGAATCTCAGTTTTCCCGGCTGCAATGAGCATTACTTCATGCATGTACTGAGGAAGCATCCTGCGTTTATACCTGAGCTTGACTATGTTATTGAAGCTGACGGAAAAATAATCGGAAGTGTTATGTACTCAAAAGCTGAGCTTGCTGATGAAAATGGCAACATAAAGCCGATTGTCTCAATGGGACCTATATGTATCCACCCTGATTATCAGCGTATGGGACTGAGTAAGGCGCTTCTGGAGCATACTTTTGATATTGTAAAGACTATGGGATATGATACCGTTATTAATTTCGGTAATCCTGATAATTATGTTGCCCGCGGCTATAAAAGCTGTAAAAAATACAATATATGCTTTGAGGGAGATGTGTTCCCTGCCGCGCTTCTTGTAAAGGTCCTCAGCGATGATGCTTTGGACGGCAGAAAGTGGTATTATCACCCCAACGACGCTGACGCACCATGTGATGATGAAAAAGCTGTTGCGGAATACGATAAACTATTTCCGCCAAAGGAAAAGGCATGGCAGCCCAGTCAAGAGGAATTCTACATTCACAGTCATTCTGTAATCAATTGGTAATTACAAATAAACCGCACAGAGTTTGAACTCTGTGCGGTTTTGCTTTATGTCTACTACTTATGTCATAAGAATGTTTTTTATCAGAGCGCTAAAACCTCTCTTGCGTCGTACTTCTGAATTAAAATTGCGTCTTCAACAGTAATGCCATTACCCTTATCAGCAACATCGGCATTATTCTTGCCTTCGTTAGATAAAGCGTACTTGTCGGGATTTCCAAGGCTCTGGAAAATTGCAGTAGCATCAGCAATTGATACCTTGCCGTCGCAGTTTGCATCGCCTGCGATTCCGTAGTATGTCATGCTGTATTTGTTAGCATAATCCTGGGCGGGAGTTCCGGCGTGAGCGATAATTGTTGTATTTGCGGGTATTGTGTCAGCGCTGTCATAAATTTCACAGATGTAGTTTCCGTGGAAGTTGAGAGTTTCAAGATTGATGCAGCCCTTGAATGCATCTTCGCTGATATATTCGATTTTTTCGTCTATATCCACAAATTTGAGGTTTTCGCATCCTGCAAATGCGTTTTTACCGATACTTGTAATATTTCCGTAGAAGTAAACATATTTAATCTGGTCAAGAACATCTTCCCAAGGTCTTTCACCCTCTGCATAATCGGGCATGTCGCCATAGCCCGTGATGTAGAATATATCTCCATCTTCGTTGCATGACCATGTGAAATCATCGTAGAATGTATCATCTTCGATAATGGTATCATCATCTGTTGTATCATCTGGTGTTTCTGTGAAATCATCTCTTGATACAATAAGTGTTTCAATGCCGAACATATCAGCATATTCCTTGGCAGTGGAGTTTTCACAGCACATAATAAATTCTTTTACGGGAAGAACGCTTTCTTCCATGGGAATATAGCAATCAATTGATTCAATTGAAGCAGCATGGAGATTTTCAAATCCTGCAAATGCCTCAGCGTCTATACTGCTGACATTTTCGTTAATACCAATCAATGTAACAAAATCAACATATGATGCCCATGGTGTATCCTCGAAGGATTCAAAATCTGTCATTTCGCCATCGCCACTGATATTAAGTCCGCCTACATCTGTCAGAGTCCATGAGAGAGATTCTCCGCACATACCCTCGTCGATAATGCTTACGCCGAAATAATCGTCATCAGTATAATCATCATCTGGAGTATCAAAATATTCTTCTATATCATAGAATTCTCTGTCGTATTTCTCTGCATAAGCTTCAAGGGTTGAGCCTACATATCCTGTGAGAGATGTATTCTCATGGAATACATTGGGGCTGTCTGCAATTACACAATCAGGATTTGAAATACCAATACCGTATAAATTTTCGCATCCGCTGAATGCATAATCCTTGATTTCGTCTACATCGGGTTCGCCATAGTAAGAGTAAGAATCAAGATTTTTACAGTCCTCGTATGCGTGAGCGCCAATTACAGATGTAAGGGCAGCATTTTTGAGGTTTTCGCAGCCATAGAAAGCATAATCACCTATACTTGTGATTTCCTCAGAAATATCAACATGTTCAATCATGGAAGCATATTCTCCCCAAGGATTTGCGCCGTCGAAGTCAATCATATCACCCTCGCCGCTGAGTATGAGATGACCGTTGTCACGGAGTTCCCAATCAATATTGTCACCGAGAGTTCCGCTTATAATTTCCTTTCCGATATTGTTGAATTCTCTGCCATATTTTTCGGCATAAGCTTCAGCAGTAGAGCCGCTGTACCCGTCGATTACAACATAATCGGGGATAGCAGTTTCACTGTCGGGAATTACACAATCCGGATTTAAAAAGCGTATGCTGCTTGCGTTTACACAAGAGCCAAAAAGATTATCGCCGATACCTGTTACAAATTTGCTGATATCAATAAAGTCAACTGTATCGCTGTAAATTGCCCATGGTGCGTCGTATGCATCCTCATAGCCGTCTACATAGCCTTCGCCGCCGATAAAGAGATAACTGTAATTCCAACTCCAGTATGTGTCTTCACCTAACATACCGCCTTCGCTTACAAAATCATCGTCGATGTAGTCATCATCAATATAATCGTCCTCAGTTTCATACGGTGAAAAGACTCTGCCATATTTTTCAGCATAAGCCTGTGCTGTTGAGCCTGCATAGCCTGATATTACAGCATATTCGGGAATAGCAGTTTCGCTGTCAGGGATAATACAATCGGGATTGTCGATTATTACCCAATCTACATTAGTAAATCCACCTAATGTATTTTCGCCAATGCAATCAATTCTATCATGTATATTGATAACAGTTACAGCATCTACATATTCAGCCCATGGAGTATTATTGAAATCCTCAAAGCTGTCCATTGCGCCCTCGCCGATAACTTCAAAATATGTGTCACTGTAAATATACCATTCAGTATTTTCGCCGCAGAAACCGGATGCAATTTCAGAAATTAACTCAACGTATTCTTTGCCATATTTCTCAGCGTAAACCTGTGCTGTTGAACCGTTGAATCCTGTAATTAATTCTGCGGGAATAGCAGTTTCGCTGTCGGGAATTATACAGTTGGGATTGTAGAATGTAACCTCGTAAATATTAGGACACGTACCAAAGCAGTTTTCACCGATATTTTTAATATTGCTTTCAATGATTATATTTGTAATATATTCGCTGTATACAGCCCATGGTGCAGCGTCAGCGCTTTCATAGCTATCCATTTCTCCTTCACCATAAATTGTAAGCCAGCCATCATATTCAAGCATCCAGTAAACATCTTCACCGCATATACCGCTGCCTAAGAGTTCCTGCTCAGTATAATCATCTGATACACTACATTCTATGTCATATTTTTCGGCGTAAGCATGTGCTGTTGAATTCTGGTTGCATACAATATAATAATCTGAAGGAATAGCGCCCTCAACATCTGGAATTGAACAATTATTTCCGTCGAAATAGATTACACAGTTGAAGTTAATTCCGCTGAAACAGTTTTCGCTGATAGCTTCAACATCTTCTCTGATAACAATCATTTCGATAAAGTCGTTGAATTCAGCCCATGGTGCTGCGTCGGGAGTTTCCCAGTTAGTCATTGCGCCTGTTCCGCTGATAACGAGAACGGATTCCTCCTTAAATACTTCCCAGATGAGATTTTCACCGCATTCGCCGCTTCCCAGAAGTTCCTGTTCAGCAATTACTTCCTCTTCGTCAGCTTCAACCGCATATGAAGTAAAGCTGTTATAAGGAACAGTTTCTTCATTGAAAGGAACGGATACTGCGGTCATCATTGCTGCAAGGATGACTGATGTTAATTTTGAAATGTTCATGATAATTTCCCCTTTACGTTTTTTTCATTTTTTCCATACCGTCTGCTATAATGGATTCCCCTTTGAACAGTATGAGAGATTTTGCTTTTTGTGTTTAAAGTATGTCACTTGATTATGTCATTGTTTTATGTCTTGTACTTATGTCAGATAGAGTGTCTTTTATCAATCCCATGTGGGGTTTCCGCCTGTTGAAGCCTTGGAGTAGTATTGCAGAATTGAAGAAGCATCAGCAGCATCAACAACATTGTCGTTTGTTACATCGGCTGTTGTAGTTTCAACGGATGAGAGTTCAGCCTCGCCGCCTGTCTGAATGTTGGAATATTCAGCAAGAACCATTGAAGCGTCGCTGGAATCTACAGAATTGTCTTCGTTTATATCGCCATCAATCCAATAGAATGAGCGCTCGTAAGCATCAGCGTATTCGTGTACAGGAGAGCCGAAATGTCCTATAAGTTCAGCCTGTGCAGGAATTGTTGAAGCGCTGTCATAAATCACGCATTTCTTATTTCCGTGGAAGTTAATATAGTTAAGGTTATCGCAGCCGATGAAAGCGTCCATATCAATGAATTCAATAGATTCATCAATATCAACAAATTCAAGGTTTTCACAGTAATTGAACGCATTTTTTCCGATGCTTGTAACATTTCCGTAGAAGTATACACTGTTAATCATATCAGCGTATTCTCCCCAAGGATTACCGTCTGTATAGTCGTCCATAGCGCCGAAGCCTGTGATATAGAGTATACCCTCGCTATTGAGCTCCCATGTAAATTCTTCATTTAATGCGCCTGATGCGTCTGTTGTAGGAATAGCTTCAAATTCTCTATTGTATTTTTCAGCATATTCCTGAGCAGTAGAACCTGCATAACCCAAGATTACAGCATTTTCAGGAATAGTTTCAGCGCTGTCTGCTATAATACAATTGCTGTTGTAAAAATAAATTTTTTCGGCATTTTCGCACATTGCAAAGCAATTTTCGCTTAATGCAATTGCATCATCATCCGTGTTGAAGTCGTTAATGCAAATACTTGTAATATCCTCTGCAAAGCTGTACCAAGGAGCAGCTGTAAAATCTTCTGAGTAATTATCCATTTCTCCTGAGCCGCCTATGCCTAACATACCGTCGCTTGTCATATACCAGTATAAGCTTTCGCCGCAGAAACCCTCATTTTCAATAAGTGTGATATCCTGGAAGTTACGCTCATACTTTTCAGCGTATTTATGAGCAGTTGAACCTACATAACCCTCGATAGCTGTATTATTATCGAAAACATCTTCGCTGTCTGCTATAATGCAATCAGGGTTTGCAATCGGAATAGCCCAAAGGCTGTAACAGCCCTTAAAAGCGCAATCTCTGATTTCATTTATAGGAGATACATCACCGTAATAAGAATAACCATTCATTCTCTTGCAGCCTTCGTATGCATGTGCACCGATTACAGATGTAAGAGCGCCGGATACAAGATTTTCACAGCCATAGAATGCATAGTCACCAATACTTGTGACCTCCTCTGACATACTTACAGTTCTTATCATGGAAGTATACTCAGCCCATGGTGTATCTTCTGCACTTGCCCAGTTATCCATATCGCCCTCGCCGCTGAATACAAGACTGCCGTTGTCATCGAGTACCCATGTGAGATTTTCACCGCACATACCCTCAGCTACAACAGTCTGTTCGTCGCTTGTAATATCAACAAACTCTCTGCCATATTTTTCAGCATAAGCCTGTGCTGTTGAACCTGCATATCCAAAAATTGTACTATTCTCGGGGAATACAAATTCACTAACCGCAATTACACATGATGAATTGTGAATAGTAACACGGTTTAACTTGTCACATCCATAAAAAGCATAATCCTTTATTTCAATAGGTTCTTCATATAAGTAATAGTTAGTAATATTTTTGCAATTTTCGTAAGCATGTTCCCCGATTATAGTTGCACAAAACGCATATTCAAGGTTTACACAGTCATAGAATGCATAATCACCGACATTTTTCACTTCTTTCGGTGCTCTAATTCTTTTAATCTGGTCTCTGTATTCAGCCCAAGGTACATCATCTGCACTTGCCCAATTATCCATTGCACCCTCACCGTCAATGTAGATATAACCGTCATCATAGAGAGTCCATGTAAGATTTTCACCGCAAGTACCCTCAGCTACGATTTCCTGTTCGTAAGATTCTTCGCTTTCAGCTTCTACTGCATATGAAGTAAAGTTGCTGTAAGGAATAGTTACCTCATTGAAAGGCACTGCTGTTGCGGTCAGCATAGCTGCAAGGATAACGGATGTGAGTTTTGAAATTTTCATAATAATTTTTCCCCTTTTATATTTTGTTTTGAGCGTTTTAAAACCGCCTTCATAAGTAATACACCTCAGGATTAAAAAAAGTTGCATAGTTTTAAAAATTTTTTTGAGATATAATACTTATATATAATACCAATCGCTTAAACGACACCGAATTAATCTGAAAGCATAAATTCTGTATATCATCGCTGCCTGTTAGATTTCAGAGATTGGTTTATTTGTTTTAAAACCGCCTTCATAAGTAATACACCTCAGAATTCAAAAAAGTTGCATATTTTTTCAAAAAAATTTTTGAGATATAAAACCTATATAAATTCCTAATAAACCCTATTATCATAATACCACGCTATCATATAAATGTCAATAGAGTGTACATATATTTTTCGTATAAGATAAAAGACAGTATTTAGCAAATCCTCGCTTTGTGCATATACAACAAAAATCCCCCTTGGAAGCCCAAGGGGGATTATATATCGTTACAGCATATTTTTTTACATCAGTGATGTATACGTCTTAAATTAGTCCTGTCCGTAGAGAGTTGTAAGACGTGTAAGGTAATCGTATCTGTCCTTAGCGTTAGCAACAGCAGCGTCAAAGAGCTTCTCAGCGCGCTCAGGGTTAGCACGTGCAAGTGAGTTATAACGAACCTCGCCCATGAGGAAGTTCTTGAACTCATCTGTGTTAGGAGCCTTGGAATCAAGGATGAATGGGTTCTTGCCCTCTTCCTTGAGTGCAGGATTGTATCTGTAAAGGTGCCAGTAGCCAGCCTCAACAGCCTTCTTCTCCTCAGCCTGAGCTGTAGCCATACCTGTCTTGATACCGTGGTTGATACAAGGAGCATAGCAGATGATGATTGAAGGACCGTCATAAGCCTCAGCCTCAGCGGATGCCTTGATACACTGGTTCATATTTGCACCCATAGCAACGTGTGCAACGTATACATAACCGTAGCTCATTGCGATACCAGCAAGATCCTTCTTCTTAACAACCTTACCAGCAGCAGCGAACTGTGCAATAGCACCTGTAGGTGTGGACTTGGAAGCCTGTCCACCTGTATTTGAGTAAACCTCTGTATCGAATACGAGGATATTTACGTTCTTACCGGAAGCGATAACGTGGTCGAGACCGCCGAAACCGATATCGTAAGCCCAACCGTCACCACCGAGAATCCACTGTGACTTCTTGGAGAGATAGAGCTTCTCAGCAAGGATAGCCTTAGCGTCATCACAGCCGCAAGCCTCAAGAGCAGCAACGAGCTTATCTGTTGCTACGCTGTTAGCAGCACCGTCATTGTATGTCTCGAAGTACTCAGCGATAGCAGCCTTAACATCTGCACACTCTGTCTTAGCCTCAAGAGCCTTAACCTTCTCAGTAACTCTTGCTCTGAGTGTCTCCTGAGCGAGGTACATACCGTAACCGAACTCAGCGTTATCCTCGAAGAGTGAGTTAGACCAAGCTGGACCTCTGCCCTGCTTGTTTACTGTGTAAGGAGTTGAAGGAGCTGAACCACCCCAGATTGAAGAACAACCTGTAGCGTTAGCAATCATCATTCTGTCGCCGAAGAGCTGTGTAGCAAGCTTAGCGTAAGGTGTTTCACCACAACCAGCACAAGCGCCTGAGAATTCGAGGAGTGGTTGTCTGAACTGTGAGCCCTTAACTGTGTCAGCCTTGAACTTAGCAGCAACCTCTGCCTTTTCGTCGATAGTTGTACCGTATGCGAATACTTCCTGCTGATCCATCTGAGAAGCGATAGGCTTCATAACGAGAGCCTTCTCCTTAGCGGGACAAACGTTAGCACAAACGCCGCATCCTGTACAGTCAAGTGTAGAAACAGTCATCATGTACTTGAGGCCGTTCATAGCAGGCTTGAAGTCAACAATCTTAGCGTTAGCAGGAGCATTAGCAGCCTCTTCCTCTGTAAGAGCAACAGGTCTGATTACAGCGTGAGGACAAACGTAAGCACACTGGTTACACTGGATACAGTTCTCAGGAATCCACTCGGGAACGTCAACAGCGATACCGCGCTTCTCGAATGCAGCAGAGCCCTGTGGGAATGTACCGTCAGCCATGTCTACGAATGTAGAAACAGGGAGAGTATCACCCTTCTGAGCGTTACAAGGAATCTGGATGTTGTTTACGTAATCCTGGAGGTTCTTGTCCTCGCAAGTTACAGCAGCTACGCCCATCTGAGTATCAGCAGCATCAGCCCATGAAGCAGGAACGTCAATCTTAACGATGTTCTGGTGACCAGCGTCGATAGCATTCCAGTTCTTCTCAACGATATCCTGACCCTTCTTGCCGTAAGAAGCCTCAGCAGCAGCCTTCATGTAGCCAACTGCCTCCTCGAAAGGAATGATGTTAGCAAGCTTGAAGAAAGCAGACTGGAGGATAGTGTTGATACGTGTACCCATGCCTGTTTCCTTACCGAGCTTAACACCGTCGATTGTGTAGAAGTTGATGTTGTTCTGAGCGATATATCTCTTAACCTGTCCGGGGAGGTTAGCGTCGAGCTCCTCAGGAGTCCAGATTGTGTTAAGGAGGAATGTACCGCCTGGCTTGATATCAGAAACCATATCGTACTTGTCGATATAGCTCTGGTTGTGACAAGCTACGAAATCAGCCTTATTAATAAGGTATGTAGACTTGATAGGTGTCTTACCGAAACGGAGGTGGGAAATAGTTACACCGCCGGACTTCTTTGAGTCGTATGCAAAGTAAGCCTGAGCATAGAGGTCTGTGTGGTCGCCGATGATCTTGATAGAGTTCTTGTTAGCGCCAACAGTACCGTCTGAACCGAGACCCCAGAACTTACAAGCTGTTGTGCCTGCAGGAGCAGAGTCAGGGTTAGCCTCGAGAGGAAGTGAAAGGTTAGTAACATCGTCCTCGATACCGATTGTGAATCTTGGCTTTGTTTCGTTCTTGAATACAGCAACGATCTGAGCAGGAACAGTGTCCTTGGAACCAAGACCGTAACGGCCTGTGAATACAGGTGTATCATTGAACTTTGTACCCTTGAGAGCAGCTACTACGTCGAGGTAGAGGGGCTCACCAAGTGAACCGGGCTCCTTAGTTCTGTCGAGAACAGAAATTCTCTTAACAGATTCAGGAATAGCTTCAACGAGCTTATCAGCTACGAAAGGTCTGTAGAGACGAACCTTTACGAGACCGTACTTACCGCCGGCAGCGTTGAGGTAATCGATTGTTTCTTCGATTGTCTCGTTTACTGAACCCATAGCGATGATAACGTGCTCAGCATCAGCAGCACCGTAGTAGTTGAAGAGTTTATAGTCAGTACCGATGAGGTCATTGATCTTGTTCATGTAATCCTCAACGATAGCGGGAAGAGCATCGTAGTACTTGTTGCAAGCCTCACGAGCCTGGAAGAAGATATCAGGGTTCTGAGCTGTACCGCGGAGAACAGGAGCCTCAGGGTGAAGAGCCTGATCGCGGAATCTCTGAGCAGCGTCCTTATCAAGAAGTGAAAGGAGTGTCTCGTCGTCCCATGTCTCGATCTTCTGGATTTCGTGTGATGTACGGAAACCATCGAAGAAGTGGAGGAAAGGAACTCTGCCCTTGATTGTAGAAAGGTGAGCTACAGCACCGAGGTCCATAACTTCCTGTGCAGAACCGGAGCAAAGCATTGCATAACCTGTCTGACGGCAAGCGTAAACGTCGGAGTGGTCACCGAAGATATTAAGAGCGTGTGAAGATACGCAGCGAGCAGAAACGTGAATAACGTTAGGAAGAAGCTCACCTGCAATCTTGTACATGTTGGGGATCATCAGAAGAAGACCCTGAGATGCAGTGTATGTAGTGGTGAGAGCACCTGCGGAAAGTGAACCGTGAACTGTACCTGCAGCACCAGCCTCAGACTGCATTTCTGCAACTGTTACAGGCTGACCGAAAAGGTTCTTCTTGTCCTTTGCAGCCCAGCTGTCAGTTACCTCAGCCATAACGGAAGAGGGAGTGATAGGATAGATAGCAGCAACGTCAGTAAAGGGATATGACACCCAAGCAGCTGCGTTATTACCATCCATGGTTTTCATTTTTCTTTTGATTGCCATTGGTAATGACCTCCATAAAAAATTTTTTCAGTTTTTTGCCTGTTAAAAATGTAACAAAGATGTTTCACTTTAATTCGGCTCACAACTTCATATTTTATTATAACACAAAGTAACCGCTTTGTAAACATTTTTTTAGCTCATTAATCCTATTTATGTTAGTACTATAAAACAAAAATTATGAAAATATTAGCAACTTTGCTGAAATTTAACAGCTATATGTTGTTAAAAGTTACAAAGTGTTGATTTTTTTTAAAAAATCCCTTGACGAAGGTGAATAAATGATGTATAATATCAATAGTGATAATATTATTGAATAATTTTATCACTCGTTTTGTTGTCTCCTTTCTTTTGTTCTACACATTTATGTTTTTTCTGTTTTATTTGAAGTCCGATTGTTCGGGCTTCTTTTTTCTTTATATAAAAAAATTCTCCCCTTTATCACAAGGGGAGCTTTTTGCTTTTATTCGACTATAAATTCATGCTGATTGAACATAAGTGTTTCAAGGATAAACTCAAATTCATCGGCATATTCATCATAAAGAGATGTACCATAAAAATTATTGGCAGCAATATAGCTGTTTTCGTAAGCGTAAAATCTCCATTTGCCGTTTGCTCCGTATCTTTCCGCGTTGTTTCCGTTTACGGTAACAGGAGTAACATCGTAGGATTCGCGGATAGAAAATGCACTGTGCCAGCTTATGTCAAGTCCTGTTGTTTCGCCCTCGGGTATAATACGGAATCCCCAGTCTGTAAATTCGCCCTCATCGGGATATTCAATCTCCTTGACTGTCCAGTTTTCAGGCAGAATAACGGTGAATGAAGTATTTATAGTCTCGTTTTCACAGATGAAGTGATTAACCTTTCCTTCGAATACAGCCTTTTTTGTAACCTCTGCACTATAGGCATTATGAGCCTGTGCAGGATATGATTCCATAATTTCGCCGTTGTAGGTTATAAGTACCTCATCACCCACATTCAGAGCGTCAACAGTAGAATCGTCCTTAAAGCCTATTGATATAAGCTGCATATCCTTTTCTCTTAAAAGTATACCTTTACCTCTTATATTATAAACTATGCCTTCAAGATAGCACTGCTCCTCAGGATTGATGTCTGTATCCTGTGTAGCGTTATTGTCGGGAGTTTCGGCAGACTGTGTGGTATCTTCAAGATTTTCAACAGCAGGTCCCGTAACTTCTTCCGCCGGTGTTGTATTGGCAGTATTGGTTACAACAGTTGTTTCAATATCTGTTTCGGAGATTTCTGTGGACTTTCCCTGCTTATCCGCTGTTGTTGTGATAATATTTTTCACCTTGCGAAGCGTTGTAGCAGGTTCGGTTTCAACGATGTGATATGCATCTTCGTTGTTTTCAAGAACGATATATTCTTCATTTCCGCAGGCTGTCATGCATAAAGCGGTTACAGCAATAATTGATATTGCTGAAATAATTTTTTTCATAATATCACCTGATTTTATTCAAAATAGAAGCAATCAGTCTCGGTCAGAGTTTCGATATCAGCTGAAATAAAGCAATTCTTAGAAACGGCATATACATAATCTCCGATGTAAAGAGCACGGCTGTTACGATAACCGTTATTATCGCCCAGATTAAGCTCGCCCTTAAAGATAAATTCGCCGTTTTCATAAGAGAAGAACATATATTTAGAATCAGCTGTAAAATGATACTCAGGACTATAGGTTTCTACAGTAACGGGCACACCGATAAGATTCTTATTCGGAGCTATAAGAAGTGCTTTTCTCTCCCATAACGCTTCCGAATAGATGTAACTATCTCCCTCGTGATGAATGGGGTAAAGTCCAACTTCTTTAAGGTTGTAGGGGTCGGAATTATCAAACATAACAAGCTTTATACCGTTTTCAATGCCGTTTTCGTCAGCGTCTGCGCCGAAGCCCAAGAGAAGTCCCTCGTCCCATTTCTGCATATATGTGCTGTAGCCTAAAATCTTAAATTCGTCTGTAATAAAGGGATTTGCAGGGTCTGAAAGGTCAATGGCAAACAAAGGGTCAGTCTGCTCGTATGTTACAACATAACCCATATTTCCGCTGAAACTTACGGATTTAATAGATTCGTCAACACCGAATCCCTCAACGCTGCCCACAATATTCATATCCATGTCGAGAACATATACATTATTGTAGTTGACACGGTACGATTCAGAAGGGATATCCAATACATCCTTGATAAGATTTCCGTTATCAATCCATTTGTCGATAGTCGTTGCAACTCGGAGATAGCCGTTATATTCGCTGAAAGAGAACTGGTCTTTTACAAATCCCTCAACAGTACCGCTTGCCATGGGGACAATCTGTCCGCCGCCTATTGCGATACGTGTAATGTCGGTTTCTTCCCAGCCTGTTGCTGTGTAAAGATTATCCGCAGAGGAATATATACCGCCGTTGTAGCCTGCAAGTGCTTTTGTATCGCAGGTAGAAAACTCTCCGGGAACTGTAAGATTAATGCTTCCAATTACAGTATAGCTCATATATTCGTAATTGTCAAGTTCATCTTCCGGAAGCAGTATACTTTTAGCAGGAATATACTCAGAGTTATCGACTCCGCACTTGGGAACGTAACCGTCAATGTCCTCGCTGTCCTTGATTGTATCAAATTCATCTGTATTATAATTTGTTAAAAGATACATATAACCGTCAGGAGCTATACGAACATCATTATAACGTCCGTCCTGAGTGTATGTTCCGATAAGCTGAGGTTCATTTTCTTTTGTATAGAATGAAACAAATGAAGTTGTTTCGTTGCCATAGAAGCAGTATTCTCCATCATAATCCCAGCCGAACTCTGTATATGTGTCGTGATAAGCGTCCACCATTCCTACAACTGCAAGCATATCATTGTAAATGTACATATCATTTACAGATATATTTTTCTCCCATTCGTCGCCAAGACCGCAGTCATACTCTATATTAAGAGTATATGCGTCTGAAATTTCACCGTCATCAACAGAGGCAATACGCATTGCGGCATAATTTCCGCTGTATTTTGTTGCATTTTCATAATCGTAATCATTGAACAGATAGTAAATTCTCTCGCCGTCAGTTTTTACAATATCGGCTTCAAGGACATTTTCCTCCTGATTGTAAGTATCAGAATAATCGTCCTCCTTAGTTGCTTCTTCTGTTGTTTCCTCTGTAGCTTCCGCTGTTACTGTTTCAGTTGTTTCTTCTGTTACAGCTTCTGTGGGTTCCTCAGTAACTTGTTCTGTTGGTTCTTCTGTTACAGGAGATTCTGTGATTTCTTCAGTTACAGCCTCTGTAGGACTTTCGGTAATTTGCTCTGTGGGAGCTTCTGTTGCAGGTTCTTCCTGTATAATATACTGCTGTTCAGGCTCTGTTCCGCCGCCCATTCCGCCGCTTACAAAGTTACCTTGTGTTCCATCGGCTTTTATGTCGCTGTCAACAGCAGGTACTTCTTCCGGAATGGCTGATACAGCATTGTCTGCCTCGCCATTTATAACATCTTCGAAATAGATTTCTCCCTTTGTTTCATAGCGATATTCTTCTCTTTTTTCGCTTGCCTTTTCCACAAGAGCGTAAACCTGCTCATAGGATTCAGCACCATTCATGTATGGTCCTTTAGCCTCTGAATCTGTTTTATCGTTTGTGATAATTTCAGTTGTGCTTTCCTTATCCACATCCATAAGTTCAGCACAGTTATCACAGTCTTTTTTGTCACGGTTGATAAGTCCTGTTGTGCCTATGGTTGCGCCTACAATTACTGCGCAGGCAGCAGCGGCGGCAGTTATACGTCCTGCCATAGAAATACGGCTCGAACGCTTTTTCGCAGGAGCTTTTTCGTCAAGCATTTTTTTCATATTCTCGGGGGAAACTTCCTCGGGAATTTCTGCGTTTTCCAGTAAATCTTTTACTTTATCATCGTTGTAATTCATAAGATGACCTCCTGTCAGTTGTCGATAAGTATACGTAATTTTTTCTTTGTTCTTGCAAGCAGAGTGCGCACAGTATTTGCCTTTATTCCGCATATTTCCGATATTTCTCCGCTGGTGTAGCCCTCCAGAACGGACATTGAGAGTATAAGCCGCGATTGTGGTTCGAGGGAATTCATAGCGTGTTTAAGCTCTGATATTTCGCAGTTGAATTCCACGGCGGGCTCAACGTCCTCGGTAAGTTCTACGGTGTCTGCAAAATATTCCCGCTGTTTCCGCTTGATTTTTGCTGAAAGTATTCGCATTATCCACAAACGGAAAGCCTTTTCGTCCTTCAGCTTCCCGATTGAGCAGAAAGCGTCGAGAACCGTATCACTTACAGCGTCGCAGGCATCATGTGAGTTCCGCAGACTGTACAGGGCGATTCTGTACAAGTCTTTGTATATTGTTGAGTAGAGACGTGAAAAAGCTGTCGTATCGCCATTTCGGGCAAGCTTCACGTCTTCGTTGAAATTGTTGTTCATAAATATTTTCACATCCTTTATAGTAGTTCGACTGTTATCTCATGAGAAGCAATCTTGGCGCTTCGATAATAAGGTGACAAAAACAGCCGCTTTTGTTTCAACTGAAATGTAATTTTGGGAAATTGCATAATTGTGATATCAGTTTAACACGATGAAGTTGTTGAAAATGAATATAGTAACAGTAAAACGGACAAGCAATAATTGACTCATTCGCAATAAATGTTGAGATGTTAATAGGATATGTACAAAATAAATCAAAGAATGTATAAAGTTTTTATATTGTTTTACTCTTGAAATAAATGTGTAAAAGTTGTATAATTAGGTTAGACAAAAAAAAGTTGTAAATTAATGAGTTTTGAGTAAAAGTGACAAGAGAGAACTTACTCTCTTGTTCTTTGTGGCTAAATAAGTCGCGCATGAGGGAGCAAATATATTATAATTTAACATTGTATTGCAGGATGATTGTTAAATCGTTTTGCTATTATCTACTATAACATATTTATAAGTATAACATAATTGAACAAAAATGAAAAGAGGTATTTTATGAAAAACTTGGTAAAATCTCTGACAAGCTTTGTGCTTTCTGCTGCTATGGTATTGGGCTGTATTTCTTCTATTTCAAAGCAGCCTCAGGAACTGCCGCAGGCTTCCGCTTATACTAACGGTGAGCGTTTAGTTGATTGTGCGTTTAATAATCGGCTTGGTAACCGTCCGAATGCTTCGCATTATTATTTTTACCAGTATACACAGATGCCCGGTACACTTCAGGCAGACTGGTGTGCCATGTACATCTCGTATCTGGCGCATTTATGCGGTTTTGACAACTATGTTCCCATGATGTCTTATGTGGACAACCAGAGCGGCTATGCTAATTTCAGAACTTATTACGAGAGCCGCGGTCAGTTTATATATCCCAATGAGGCGTTCCCCGCTGTTGGTGATTTTGTAATTTTTGATTATGGCATCATTGGTAACGAGGGTTACCGAATGGGAGACCACATCGGAATTGTAACGTCAGTAGATACAGTTTATGGTATTATTGAAACTATTGAGGGCAACAGCTCCGGCGATCAGGTTTCAACTCATACATATCACTATACAAACGGTGATATTTTAGGCTATTGCCAGCCTTTCAAGAATATTGGTTCTTCCGGTCAGATACAGAATCCTCAGCCTGTTCAGCCTGCACCATCAGTTCCATCAGAGCCTTCTTCTCCGTCATATAATACAAATATTAGCAGATGGAAGCTGACAAGCCCCGTAGGCGGCTGGCTCAGAGCAGAGGCTTATTATGGCGAAAAGGTGGGTATAATTTCCACAGGTACAATTCTCAACAGCGATTATACAAAGAATAAGGGCGAGTGGATATACGTGAAATCCGCAGTGCTTGAAAACGGTGCTGTCTTTGACGGGTATGTACACCGCAGTATTGTAAGTCCTGCTTCAGAATCGAGTGCATCACCTGTTACAACAACTTCTGCAACTACAACAACAACTACAACGACTACAACGACTACAACCACGGTTACTGCAACCGAGGCTTCAACGAGTGCATCATCTGCTGAATCCACAACATCTGTAACAACAGCTGTAACATCAGCTGTAACTACAGCGGTCACAGAGTCTGTTGTTCCGCAGCAGCCTGTTGAACCCAATTATGCTCCAACACACTATGTTTCCAGTAGTATAGGTGCAAATGCGCGTTTATCTGCTGAAATATCAGATGAGAACATTCTCTATGTTGTTGATACTGATACGCGAATCTATGTATCACATTTCGAAGGTGAATTCGCTTACTGCCGCGTGGAAAGCACTGGTCAGTGGCTTTATCTCCACAATACAACAATTGCAACATTGCCTCCGAATGGGGAATATACATACGGCGCAAGAGTAACTCATTATGTAAGTTCTCCTGACGGTTTGAATCTCCGTTCAAAAGGCGACTACAGCGGCGAGGTGCTCTGTATCCTCGATACATGGCAGGAAATTTCTGTACTGACTGCTCCGAATGAGCTTGGATTCGTTCTCTGCGAATTTACATTCGGCGACGGTATTGTGCATAACGGATATGTACATATCGACCATATTACTGCGTATTGATATTTGATTCTGACGAAGTGGAAGCTGTATCTTGCCTGTCTGCACTCAGGAATAGATATAGTTTCCGCGATATATATTAGTAATATGTAGATAACAGCCTGCGAAGTTTATCTTTGCAGGCTTTATTTGTTTGTATCACTGTAAAATATTGTGCATATGCGATAGTTTGTGCGCAAAAATATTGTAAAAATTCGTCGCGTTATTTTGTGATTTGAAAACGAGAATGAGAGAGAAAAGGAGAAAAAACGAGAGAATCAAAGAGAAAGTAGGGTATAGATTGAAAAAAATCCAAAAAAACCATTGACTTTTATTGATTATTCGTGTATAATATTTATTGTTGTCGCGGAAATGCGCTGATTTGCGCTTTCTGCTGAAATCCAAAAATTCAGGAGGAAGAATTATGACTACTATGGCAAAGCCTGCAGAAGTTAGCAGAACATGGTACATCCTTGATGCTGCTGGCCAGCCTCTTGGTAGAGTTGCTGCTAAGGCTGCTCATATTCTCAGAGGCAAGCATAAGCCCACATACACACCTAACGTAGATTGCGGAGACCACGTAATCGTTATCAATTGCGATAAGGCTATCCTTACAGGAAGAAAGCTTGAGCAGAAGAAGTACTACTGGCACACAGGCTGGATTGGCGGTCTCAAGTCCATTTCTTACAAGGACATGATGGCTAATCAGGCTGACAGAGCTATGACTATCGCTGTAAACGGTATGCTCCCCAACAATACACTCGGCAGAACTCAGATTAAGCGTCTGAAGGCTTACAAGGGCGCTGAGCATAAGCACGAGGCTCAGAAGCCCGTTGCTTACACACTTTAAGGAGGTGCTTTAAATGTACGAATCAAAAGTAAAATACTACTACGGAACTGGCAGAAGAAAGCACTCCGTTGCAAGAGTTAGAATCTACCCCGGTACAGGTAATGTTACAATTAACGGCAGAGGCATCGACGATTACTTTGGTCTTGAGACTCTTAAGCTTATCGTTCGTCAGCCCCTCGCTCTTACAGATAACCTCGACAAGTTCGACATCGTTTGCACTGTTGCAGGCGGCGGCGTAACAGGTCAGGCTGGTGCTATCCGTCACGGCCTTTCCAGAGCTCTTCTTGAATTCGATGCTGAGCTTCGTCCTACTCTCAAGAAGGCTGGATTCCTCACTCGTGACCCAAGAATGAAGGAGAGAAAGAAGTACGGTCTCAAGGCTGCTCGTCGCGCTCCTCAGTTCTCAAAGAGATAATTATATCCCTACTGGGACTTATACAAAATCCCCGATTCTACGAGATTCGGGGATTTTTTTGTTATATTCAGAATTGTTCAAAAGCAAAAGAATCCAACAAATTTAAAATAGCATGTCACAGCGTAGCAATGTCTGTAATAGAAAGTGTTTATGCACATCTTGACATAAAAATCCCCCTTAGAATTTTCACACTTTTGTTTTTTAGTGTGTCTACTCTAAGGGGATTATATCAGAATGGCGCTCTTTTTCCAGCGTTATTTTGTGAGATTTGGTATCCGTCTTTTGATATACTATGCATTTTCAGTCATTTCGTCAAGAATAAGTGTTGCTGTCATTTCTTCGCCGTTGCGCATATATGTCAATTCAATTTCGTCTCCAGCTACATGAAGATTCTTCTGTGCTGTCAATTCAGCTGCTGTTTCGACCTTAACATCGTCAACAGCTGTAATTATATCGCTCTTTTTCAGACCTGCCTTTTCAGCAGCGCTGCCCTCTGTAACCTCAACAACATATACACCCAGAGGCATATCATACATCTGAGAAATTTCCGCTGTAACGTCACGGCAGCTTATACCAAGCTGTGGTTTGCCCTTTACATAGCCATAATTCATGAAATCGTCCATTACGCTTACGACCTTATTTGAGGGAATAGCAAAGCAAATACCCTCGATTGAAGCCCCGCCTAATCCGCTGCTTGACATTTTAGAGGAGTTTATACCGATAACCTGACCGTATTTGTTAATAAGCGGTCCGCCGGAATTTCCCTCGTTTATGGCAGTATCGGTCTGAATAAGACTCATTGACTTGTCGTTTATTGTAATATTTCTGTTAAGTCCAGAAACGATACCTTTTGTAACAGTATTCATAAGGTCAAGTCCAAGCGGATTTCCGATAGCTGTAACGTCCTCGCCAAGATTAAGCTTGTCACTATTGCCGAATTCAGCAGAAATAAGCCCCTCAGCGTTGATTTTCACTACGGCAAGGTCACAGTCAACATCATAACCAATAACCTCTGCTGTGTATGTATCATCTTCTACAAGCACCTCGATATTTTTTGCCAGTCCCATACCGCTCTGGCTGTCGTAAATAACATGGGCATTTGTTACAATATAGCCATCTTCAGAGAAAACAACACCTGTACCTGTACCAACGGGATTTTCTTGTGGAATCTGACTTTCATATCCGTCTCCGAACCCGAAAATATCGCCAAATCCGCCGAAACCGCCGAAGCTGTTACCATAGCCGTTATTGCTCTGCTGAGGCATTTCAAATTCAGATTTTATACCCACAACTGAGGGCATAACCTTTTGTACGATTTCCTCTGTTGTAAGAATTCCGCTGGTATTTTCAGAGATTTTGAGCATACTTACATTTTCTGCTTCAATGTTGTTTTTATCAGGTGCAGTTGAAGATTCTGTTACTGTTTTATTTTGGTCGGGATAAGTAAGGTTGTGGTATACTCCGATTGAACCTGCTGAAACAAGAGTCATAGCCAAAAGAGATGCGGCAAATTTTAAAACTGCATTTTTCTTCTTAGGCTTTTCGGGGGAGGGAGTATTTCCATTTTCTGTACCTGTACCGTCGATTTCCTCGATATTGAAATTGTATTCATTCATTATAATCACGTTCCTTTTCTTTGGAGATGTGTTTGTTTTCGTTTGATGATTATAGTATACCTGCCTTATGTGAAACAAAAATGCGTTAATTGTTAAAGTATGCAAAATTATTTGTGATAATTTTTTCACATAAATGAAAGTAATGTGAAGGTTTTAAATATCATTTAGCAGGAAACTATTGAAAAAAGGACACGGCACGCCGTGTCCCTACATTTATCAAATTACGAATTATTCAATCCCAGCCTGCTGTTTTGCAGCTGTGAGAGTATTCTTCATAAGCATAGCGATTGTCATAGGTCCAACACCGCCGGGAACGGGTGTTATGTAGCCAGCAACCTTTTCTGCTGATTCAAAGTCAACATCGCCGCAGAGCTTGCCGTTTTCGTCTCTGTCCATACCAACGTCGATTACAACAGCACCTTCCTTAATCATATCACCTGTAACAAATTTAGCCTTTCCGATAGCTACAACGAGAATATCAGCGGCTCTGCACTCCTCTTTGAGATTCTGAGTTCTGGAGTGGCAGATTGTAACAGTACCGTTCTTCTGTAAGAGAAGCATTGCCTGAGGCTTGCCAACGATGTTGGAACGTCCCACAACTACGCACTTTTTACCTGAGATATCCACACCTGTGCTCTCAATAAGACGCATAACGCCTGCTGGAGTACATGGCAGGAATGAGTATTCGCCAATCATGATTTTTCCTACGTTTTCGGGGTGGAAAGCATCAACGTCCTTAGCAGGAGAAATTGCGTTGATAACAGCCTTTTCGTCAATATGCTTTGGCAGAGGGAGTTGAACAAGTATACCGTTTACTCTGTCGTCGCGGTTGAGAACGTTTACAAGGTCAAGAAGCTGTTCCTGAGTTGTGTTTTCATCAAGAGCGTACTCAAATGACTGGAAGCCTACAGCCTCACAAGCCTTTTTCTTGTTGTTTACGTAAACTCTTGAAGCAGAATCGTTGCCAACGATAACAACAGCAAGACCTACTTTAAGTCCGTTTTCGTCTCTGAGCTTGGCAGCTTCGTCTGCAACCTCCTGCTTAACTGCGGCTGATACAGCCTTTCCATCGATAATCTGTGCCATTTTAATTAGTCCTCCTTGGTATTTTCTTCCGATTCTTCGTCGGAATCATTATCATCATCTGAATCATCAGATATATCATCATCGTTGTCATCCTCGTCGGATATTTCCATTTCATCATCTTCATCATCGAGGATTCCTATTTCGTCATCGTCATCGTCGAGAGCGTCCATACCCTTCATGCCCTTTCTTCTTGTTTCTTCAATAAGCATACGGGATTCCTCTGTTGCAGCGTAAAGAACATAGCTTTCGGGGTCTCGTTTTACCTTGAAATGCATTACTACAAGAAGAATAAGTGATACAATAACAAGTACGATTGAAAGCGCCTGTGATATGCGGATACTTCCTATCATAAGGCTGTCGGTTCGGAGACCCTCAACAACAGCGCGTTCAATGCCGTACCAAGCCATATACATCAGCAGAATCTGACCGTCGTATTTTCTTCTCTTTGACCAGAATGAAAGGAGAGCAAAGCCGAGAAGACACCATAGCGATTCATAGAGGAAGCAAGGGTGAACAGGATCGCTCCAGACCATTTCAAGCCCATTTTCGTACATTGAGCCGCCAATCTGCATTTCACTGTTGATAACCTGCTGAATTCTTCCGCCGGTCATGCCGAGGAAAGAATCGGTATTTGTACCGAATGCCTCCTGATTTACAAAGTTGCCCCAGCGGCCTATTCCCTGACCGATAAGAAGTCCGAGAACTGTAACGTCAAGCATAGGGAGCATTTTGATTTTCTTGATTTTGCATATCAGCAAACCTACTGCCAGTGCACCTATAATGCCTCCGTAGATACCCAGACCGCCGTTTCGGGTATTGATTACAGCTAAAAAGGTATCTTTGAAGGTATCACGCTGATATTCAGCCCAGTTGGGAATAACGTAGTAAAGTCTTGCGCCGATAATACCGCCGATAATACCGCCGAGAACAGCGTCAATAGCGCGGTCGGAGTCTATTCCGAAGCGTTTCATTTTTGGGAAGCAGTACAGAACTGCAAGCGCAAGTCCAAGTGATATGATAATTCCGTACCATTGAATTTCAATTCCGCCTATAGTAAAGGCAGTGGGGTCGATATTGAATGACCAACCAAGTTTAGGAAATTCAATCTGATTATTATTTGTTATCATTCTTAATTTTCATCGTCCTTTCATTTAATTATAGAAATTCTTTATGCTTCTGCTTCGATTACAGACAATACCATTCTGTCTGAAAGAAGTTCATTTTTTATAAAGTTGAGAGTATCCTCTGCTGTAAGTTCCGAAACGATATCCACAATGTCAAATGGCTTGCAGCCTGCCATGTGAGCATTTATCATAACACCAGCAAAGGAGGTTACACTGCACAGTTGTCTTACAAGGTCGCCATAAGTTGCCTTTTTAATTCTGCTGAATGTTTTTTCGTCAATACCCTCGTCGGATATACGCTTTATTTCAGCAATTACAGCATCTCTGACAGCATCGGGATTTTCTGATTCACCGCTTAAAATTACAGAGAAGAAACCGTCACCTGCAAAGACTTCGCCGCCGAAAGTAGCGTTTATAATTCCGTCGGAAAGCAGAAGATTGTACATATCTGATGAAGCGTCAGTTAGATATGAAACAGCAAGGGAAGCGGTCATTTCTTTTTTAAGGAAATCTTCACTGCAAGGGGTGCACTTATAGCCCAGATTGAAAATTGAAGCTCCAACGGACTGTTTTTCGCGGATATCAAACTGAACAATATCAGCAGGTTCGTCGGGGAAAACGGTTTCAAGTCCCTTATCCTCGCAGGGCCGGAGCATTTCGTCGCATATTGCAAGAACCTCATCAGCATTGATATTTCCGGCAATGGAAAGTGCCATATTGTTGAGATTGTAGAAAGTATCATAGCATTTATAGAGCAAATCAGCGTTAATCTGAGCAATACTTTCCTCAGTGCCTGCAATGTCAATCTGTACAGGGTGATTGTGGTACATACCTCTAAGCATATTAAAAAGCACGCGCCATTCGGGATTATCGTTTGTCATGCGGATTTCCTGCCCGATGATTCCTTGTTCCTTATCCACATTTTCCTTTGTGAAATAGGGTTTCTGCACGAAATCAAGAAGTGTGCGGAGATTTTCCGTGTAGTTCTTAGTGCAGGAAAAGAGATAGCAGGTCTTATCAAAGGAGGTATAAGCGTTGCACTGAGCGCCTGTTTGGGCGAAAAGCTCAAAAACTCCGCAGTCCTCGTTTTCGAACAGCTTATGCTCAAGGAAATGTGCAATTCCGTTTGGAACAGTGGTATATTCTGTATCTGCTGCAAGCTTGAAAGTGGTATTCACAGAGCCGTATTTTGTGCCGAAAAGAGCATAAACAGTGCTGAATCCGGGCATTTCGCGGATATATATATCAAGTCCGCTTTTGTGTTTTACATGAATACAGCTGTCACCTGTGCGTTTGCTTGTAAGGATATTTTTCTTACTCATTGTTCAGCCTCCTTGTTGAGCATATGATAAGCGCTGTCGAATTTGATATTTTTAGCAGCTTCAATAATACGCTCTTTAGTAACAGCAAAAAGTTCCTCAAGATGTTCAGTCGGAGAAATATACTTATCTCTGCACATACAGTCGAAATACCATGATATATAAGAAGCAGGGGTATCGCCGAAAGAGGTATATGCATTTTCAAGAGCAAGAAGAGCGCTCTGCAATTCTTCATCGGATATATTCCCATTGCGGATTTCTTCAAGCTGAGCCATTATTTCATCGCTTGCTTTTTCGATATTGGCTTTTTCAACTCCGCAGTCAACTGTAACCGTATTTTTGAATTCGCTCATACGGCAGGCGCAGTAATAGCAAAGACTGAGTTTTTCGCGGACATTCATAAACAGCTTTGAAACCGGAGTTCCGCCCCATATAACGCACATAAGGTGTACTGCGTCGATATCATCGGTATCGTACTTGAAATTTAGAGCAATTTTTGCCTGTCTTACATCAAATTCTTCCGCAGAAATTACAGGTGAGTTTTTCAGCGGACTTGGCGCATAAAAACTGTATCTGCATGAATTTCTGCTGATTGAAGCAAATTTCTCTTTGAAAAGCAATGGAATTTCGGGGTGTTCAGTGGGAGCAACAAAACCTATTTCAATCTGTGCTGTTTCAAGAAGTTTTTTATAAGCTTTGTATGCTGATTCAGGAGTTACGGCTTCTGCTGATTCTCTTGAACCCGTTGCTGAAATTTCTGAAGGTTCGCCCTTGTAAGCTGTTTCACGGGCTTTGGTGATAGTGTAATCACGCTTGTCGTTGAATCTTGCATCGATAGAATCAAGAATTTCTTTCTTGCTCAATCTGAAAATATCCTCGTTGAAGCCATTGTCATCAGCAAGAGGATTGAAAAGACAATCAGTGACAATATTCAGCATCTCTTTTGTAATTTCTTCGTCCTCAATTGCAAAACGGTCAGCAAGCCACGATGAAGAGAGAGAGATTATCTGCTGGTCGCCCCGCTGACTTATTGATGAGCTGAGAGATGCACCGTAAAGCTCTGAAAGCTTTTCGTTCATGGCGGCAATTGTGGGATAACATGAATTCACATCTGAGAGGATATCGCCTGCAATGGCGTATTCCGAAACGGTATCACGGCTCATAGGCACAATCATGGTTATGCGTATGGAGCAGGTATTAAATTTCTCATCGACGAAAGCGGCATATCCGATATTATCGCCGAGACTGATTCTTTTATAATTCATTATATAAATCGCACTCCTTTTTCGAAAATGTGAATTAACATAACTATTCATTTTATATTATACCATAGATTTTATGAAATTACCATATTTTTTCTATATTTTTAAATATGTTACTTTTGAATTTTGTTGACCTTTAGCTTTCAGCAAATTAACAATAAAATAGGGCGGAAAAAATCCGCCCGTAAATTATAATTCTATTAAAAAGTTTTCGCAAACAAACCTAATGGCTTAAAATCAATGTGCCGAAAACAGCTTTTTGAAATCAGTAGGAGTACAATGCTTGATTTCCTTGAAAATGCGGTTGAACGTGGTAAGGCTTTTGAATCCCGCCTGCATTGCCACGTCAGTTATACTCAGATTTGGGTCAAGGAGCAGATGCTCTGCCGCTTTTGTGCGTCTTGCATTGATATACTGGAGATATGACATTGAGTTATACTGCTTGAAAATACGCGAAAAATGATACTTACTATATCCCGCCACATCAGCAAGACGGTCAAGTGAGATATCATACATATAGTTAGCATCGATATACTTCATAACAGCATTGAATTTCTCACTGTATTCGTCAAGCTTTATATCGTCCAAATCCAGAAGCTGCTTGCTCTTTTCAAGCTGATTTTCTCTTACAGCAGTAAGCAGATTTACAACAGCAATATAAATTTTTACGTCTGCAAGTTCACTTTTTTTATTGTTAAGCGACAATATGTCAAGCAATGTCTTTTTTGCAAGGCTGTGGAGCTCCTTGTTCATTTCTTTGTTAATGAGCAGGGGAGCAGATACGCCGCGCATTACCGATTCTATAGCCGCAACTCCGCTGAGAACATTGCTGTCGCACTGAAATATTAATCTTCTCCCCGGGATTAGCTGAGGCATTTTGTGAAGTTCTCCTGCTGGTATGATAAGAACATCATTTACAGGAATATCATAATTGGTTTCGCCTACTGTGACGATATAATGGTTTTCCAACGGCATAATAATTTCAACAGCGTCGTGCCAGTGAAACGGATAGGTTTCGCTTTCGTGGTTATCGTACAGCAGGAATGAACGTTTGCTGTCGTATTCAACGGTTTCAAAATCGCCCGAAAGATGCTTAATCATACCTCTTTTCCTTTCCTAAATAATTAACCCAAACATATTTTTTTAGCGATTATTGCTCAGAAGCTTATTAAAGTATTACTATGATGAATTAACGATATATCCCAAAAATACGGGGATTACAATATTTTCGAATTTTATTTTACATGTTTATTATACATCATTTCGTCGAATTTGTAAAGAGCATTAGAATAACTTTGTCGAATGTGCATAAATTGCTATAGCAATTTTTGGTCAATAATAAATGACAAAAAACAAAATATTACAAATTGTTACAATTATTAAAATCTCTTGAAATTTGTGTCAAATACGTGTAAAATAATATATAGGTACTTTAATAGATGTGAAAGAAAAATGTTACCGTTCTGTAATCTTTTTGCTTTTGCCTTGTGTAGAACGATGTACCAAGCCGCAAAGAAATATAAAGCGGTCAAAAGAACGGAATCAATCATTTATTGCTATGATATACGGTTATATGTCTCTTTGCATTTTTTGCAGGGGGATTTTTCGCTGTACAGCTATAAATACGATGAGGCTTCCGAAAAAAAGGGTGATAATTAAATGGTTTTCAGCAGTCTGGAATTTATTTTTCTGTTCCTGCCGGCATTTTTGCTAATTTACGGGACTGCTTCAAAAAAATATAAAAATGCAGTAATATTTATGGGAAGCGTTTTCTTTTACAGTATGGGCTTCCGAGATGAAGGAATCGGGAATCTTCTCATAAAAACATCGCTCTTCCTGTTGACTGTATTGTTCAACTTCATAATCGGCGAGTTTATACAGCATTTCCGAAAAGCCTCGAAATTCTGGCTTACACTCGGTATAATTTACAATTTTTCGCTTCTTGTATTCTTCAAATATACAGGATTTTTCTTAGAAAATATCAATGGAATATTCGGTGCTGATCTGCCTGTAAAAAATATAATACTGCCAATAGGTATAAGCTTTTACACGTTCCAGAATGTTTCGTACATAATCGACGTTTATCGGAAAGACGTGGAAAGTGAAAAAAGCTTTATAAATTACGGCGCATATATCAGTATGTTTCCGCAGCTTATCGCAGGACCGATTGTTACATATTCAACAGTTGCGAAGGAACTGAAATCCCGAACTCACACTATAAAAAAGGTTGAAAACGGACTTAAAACTTTCACCATAGGTCTTGGATATAAGGTGCTTCTGGCGAATCAGCTGGGCGGTCTGTGGCGTGAGCTTTCAATGATAGGCTATGAGAGTATTTCTTCCGGTCTTGCATGGCTGGGAATTATCGCTTATTCATTCCAGCTTTACTTTGATTTTATGGGATATTCCTTTATGGCTATGGGACTTGGCGAAATTATGGGCTTTAATATCCCGAAAAACTTTGATTATCCCTACTTATCCGTAACAATGTCGGAATTCTGGCGCAGGTGGCATATCACTCTGGGAAGCTGGTTCAGGGAATATGTTTATTTCCCGTTGGGCGGCAGCCGATGTGACAGCAAGGCAAAAATTGTGCGCAATTTCCTTGTTGTATGGCTGTTTACGGGTATCTGGCATGGCGCAAGCTGGAATTTCATAGTCTGGGGACTTGTTCTGTTCGGACTGATAATGCTTGAACGCTTTGTAATCGGCAAATTCCTTAATCAGTTCAGATTAGTGGGACATCTTTACATGTTCCTTGCAATTCCACTTACATGGCTTCTTTTCGCCATTGAGGATTTCAGCGATATCGGACTTTATTTCAGTAAGCTGTTCGGTATAGCCGCTGAAAGTGATGTTATCATCAATACAAAGGATTACGCGAAATACTGGGGAATCTATGGAAAGTACTTCATTGCAGGTGCGATTTTCTCCACAAGAATCCCCGAAAAGATATATAAAAAGATAAAAAACACGCCATTCTGCGCAGTACTGCTATTAGTTGTGTTCTGGGCGTCTGTGTACTGTATGTACATGGGAATGGAAGATGTTTTCATGTATTTCCGATTCTGATAAAAAGAGATATAGATGTTTTATGTGTGAACAAAACAGCGGAAACATTTTTATGGGATTTCCGCGGAGAACAAAGGAGAATTTTTCGGAAATGAACAAATACAAACAGAATTTATATACTATACTGCTGATTTTTACCTGTTTTGTGGCTTCGCCTTTCATATTCCACAAGATATGGAAAACAAGCTCTGAGGCGAAGAAAACGGTCAATGTGCCGCCTCCCTCCGTAAGCGATACAATAAAGGAAGGTAACGAATCAACAGGAGGGGATTCATCAGGAGCGGAGTCCTCTGCTTCTGACAGCGCAGGCGATACACAGCAGGCTCAGACTCCTACACAGGCTCCGGAAGCGGTGTTTACTTTTGGTGCAAGCGATATTTCATACTTTGACGACGCGCTGTTTATCGGCGATTCCAGAACAGTGGGAATTCAGGAATACGGCACATTTACAAATTCCGATTTCTTCTGCTCAATCGGTATGATGGCAAGTAATATCGACAGTCAGAACATCAACGGTCAGACTTTTGACCAGCTTATAGATTCAAAGCAATACGGCAAAGTTTATGTTATGCTTGGTATTAACGAGGTGGGAAATGATTTTCAGTTTACGCTGACAAAGTACCGTGCTATAATTGAGAAGCTGAAAGCTCACCAGACAAATGCAACGATATATATTCAGGCAAATCTTCACGTTTCAGCGGCATCTGAAACAAATGTTATTAATAATGATAACATAGATTATCTCAACAGTCTTTTTGCAGGACTCGCAGATAATAAAAAAGTGTTCTACATAGACATCAACGAGCTGTATGACGACGAAAACGGCAATCTAACAGCGGAATATACTTCTGACGGTGTTCATCCTCTTGCTGCGTATTATAAGCAGTGGTGTGAGTGGCTCAGCAACAAAACAGTTATTACTAATACACCTACAGAACAGCCTGTAACAGAAAATGCTGTTCCAATTCAATAAATGCAAAAGGCGGACAATTTCATTTTGTCCGCCTTTGAATTTTATTATGGGGTTTCCTTATATAACAATAAATGAATCCTTGACAGTTTCACACACCTCAGCGAAATATCCTGTGGATTTCAGTGAATCCGCACATTTTTCCGCTTTTTCGGCAGTATCAAATATGCCGAAAACAGCCGAACCGCTGCCTGTCATACAAGCCGCACATGCTTCGTGTGCAACCATTTTTTTCTTTATATCTTCAACTTCATCGAGCTTTATGGCTGATTCAAAGAGATTTCCGATAAATCCGCACACATCATTTTCCTCAGTTATAGCCTTTACAAGTCCCTGCACATCGGGGTGGTTGGAGTTTTCAAGAGCGTCTACAGCATTGTAAGCCTCAACGGTAGAAACTCCCTCTTTCCCCTTGGCGATAACGAGAATTTTTCCGCTGAAATCAGCTATGGGAGTGATTTTTTCTCCGATTCCCTCAACATATGCTGTTCCGCCTGTGAGGAAAAAGGGCACATCTGCGCCGATTTTTTCAGGAGCAGAAAAGCTTTTTCCTGTGAGCTGAGACAGACAGTATATAACTGCCGCCGCGTCTGTGCTTCCGCCGCCCATGCCTGCCTGTGAGGGTATACCCTTTTTTATGTGAATACGGCAGCCATTTTTCAGCTCGTTTTCATCAAGGAATTTGCGAGCTGTTTTATACGCGATATTACGTTCATCACAGGGTATTTCATCGGATTCCGCAAACTTTTCGGGAACTTCACAGGTCAGGACAATATCGCCGTCGGTCAGTTCAACGGAGATTTCATCGTAAAGTCCTACTGTCTGAAATACGCTTTCGATTGTGTGGTAGCCGTTTGGCAGCTTTCCCGTAACATCGAGAGCAAGATTGATTTTAGCCGCAGCCTTAACCCTCATTTTTCTCAGCCTCCAAACGCTTGATGAACTTTTCAATTCGTGAAATAGCCTCCATGAGATGCTTTAATGAGTAAGCGTAAGAAATTCTGATATATCCCTCTCCGGAATCGCCAAAAGCACTTCCGGGAACAACAGCAACCTTTTCTTCGAAAAGGAGCTTTTCACAGAATTCCTCACTTGTAAGACCTGTGCTCTTTATGCAGGGGAATACATAGAATGCGCCCTCAGGGTTAAAGCAGGTAAGTCCCAGTCTGTTGAATTCGCTTACAAGATAGCGGCGGCGGATATTGTATTCCTCAACCATTTTCGCAACTTCAGAATCGCAGGAATTCAGCGCCTCAATAGCTGCATTCTGACTGATATATGGACTGCACATAATGCCGTACTGGTGAATTTTGAAAATCTGATTTATAATAGGCTCGGGAGCAGCAACATAGCCCAGTCTCCAGCCTGTCATAGCGTATGCCTTTGAGAAGCCGTTTACGTATATTGTACGCTCAGCCATATCTGGCAATTCGATTATTGAGCAGTGAGTACGTCCGTATGTAAGCTCGGAGTATATCTCATCTGAAAGCACCATTATATTCGTGCCGCGGAGGAATTCCGCAATGGGCTCCAAGTCCTCACGAGTCATAATCGCGCCTGTAGGATTATTCGGGAATGGAAGTATAAGCATTTTTGTACGCTCAGTGACCTTATCCTTTAAATCTTCAACAGTAAGCTTGAAATTGTTCTCAATACGTGTGGGAATGGGAACTGCAACGCCTCCTGCGAGCTCTACAAGGGGAGCATAACAGACAAAACATGGCTCAACGATAAGAACCTCATCGCCGCTGTCAATTATTCCGCGTACAGCAAGGTCAATAGCCTCAGAACCGCCGACAGTAACAATTATCTGATTAGCAGGGGAGTATTCTACCCCGTGCTTTTTTTTCAGTCGATTTGATATAGCCTCACGGAGAGGAGCAATACCCAGATTCGGACCATATACCACCTGTTTGCGCTCCAGAACCTTTATAGCCGCATTTCGAATCACCCATGGAGTTGAGAAGTCAGGCTCTCCGACACCGAGAGATATAACTCCCTCCATTGTAGCGGCGATATCGAAAAATTTACGGATTCCCGAGGGTTTGACATTTTTTATTTTATTTGACAGAACTTTATCGTAATCAATCACTTTTAACCAAGTCCCCTTTCATCAGCCTGCTCGCTGTCTATGAATATACCCTTTTCCTTATATTTTTTCAGCAGGAAATGAGTAGAAGTTGACAATATACCCTCAATAGTTGCAAGACGCTCTGAAACAAAGAATGCAACGTCTTTGAGGTCGCTGCCCTTTACCTCAACGGAAAGGTCATATGCGCCTGATGACATGAGGCTTACACTTTCAACCTCGTCATAAACCATAATCGTTTTGGCGATATCGTCAAAGCCGCAGTCGCGCTGGGGTGTAACTTTAAGCTGAATAGTTGCATAAACGGTGGATTTGTCAAATTTATCCTCATCAAGAATTACGCTATAGCCCTTGATAATGCCCTCATTTTCAAGCTTTTTGATTTCCGCGGCTGCCTGTGCGGCTGATATACCAAGGATTTCTCCAAGTGCCGCGTCAGATATACGGGCATTCTGCTGTAAAATTCCGATAATTTCGTTTCTCATTTTCTTCAAATCCTTTCATCAAGTATTGGGTAAAAGTTTTATATCAATATCACCATTCAGCTTTTCGCGGAAAGTAATTTTCCATTGCACATCGGACACAGGCTCGAAGCGCAGTGCTGACAGTGCAGCGTGCTTATTTTCGTCGCTTTTGGCTGAGGTGAATATTGCTGTAGGACCGTCAGCGCCGCCGATTATTCCCATAGCAACGCTGTAATCTGATTGCGGTGCATAGGGCATACGGGGAATTTTCTTTGGCTGTTCGTTCTGCTGAACATCACTGATATGCATTTTGGTATCAGGAATATCGGGTTCAAGGGTATACACCATAGCCCAGTGATGACGGGGGAAGATATATTCCTCATTTGCAAAGGCGTTTTCAGCCAGTTCCTGCTGTTCGTATTCCAGTACGGTCAGGGTATGCTCAGTTTTCGTTATTGGGTGGATGAAAGTTATTACATCATTCACCGCAGGATTTTCAAAGGATATACCGCTGATTGAAACGGGATATGCTTTAAGTTTCAGGTCAATTGATTTTATCACAGGCTTTCTTGCCGTCGCCCACGGAAATGAACAGCGATATAACAGCCATGATTTTTCTTTATCAAGGTTATAATGGGAGACTATATTTTCCGATTCTTCGGTATTTTCCATGCCGCTGTACAGAATATCGGCTGAAATCCACGATAAAGAACAGCCATGTTCGCTTCTGAGTTTTTTTTCGTTGACTGTGATTGACGCTCTGAAATCAAGGGACATGGGATTTTCGTCCTCGATTTTACGGCGCATATCAAGAGGAATGTCGTATTCTCTGTCGCGGTAAGGCTCATATTTTTTGAAGAAATCTTTAAGCTTCTGCTGATTTACTTCAATGCAAAAATCAGCAACAAGACCTTTTCCGCAGGCATAAACCGCAGGGATATGCCATATTCCGCCGCCCCATTCAAAGACGGTATTCACAGGAATTTCCGTTCCGCCCCTGCCTTTTTGTCTATAAAATCCGCCCTCATAGCAGACTTTCCAGATATTATTCATATTAGTTTATCCTTATGAAAACAGGCTGTCTTTTCTTGAAATAGCATATTTCGTTGAAGCCGGCTGCTTTTGCAAGTTCGATTCCGTCAGCAATATTTGCACCTAAATCGCGAACCTTGTGAGCATCGGAGCCTACGGAAATTATTTTTCCGCCAAGCTCACGGAAAAGCTTAATATATTTAAGTGAGGGAAAAGTTGTACCGAAGCCCTGACGGATTCCGGAGGTATTGATTTCAATGCCCTTTCCCTTATCGGCAAGAGTACGGAGACTTTCGGCAATAATTTCATCGAAAAGCTTCATATTCGGGGTGATGTTATTGCGTATCTTCATGTATCTCAGACAATAGGTGAGATGTCCCAGAACATCGAATTTTCCCCATTTGCACAGTTCGTACACCTCAGTGAAATAATTCTCCAGAAGCTTGTTTATTTCATCTGTAGTCATACGGTAATAGTTTATGTAGTAAAAGTCCTGTTCATTAGTTATCTGATGAATTGAGCCGATAACGAAGTCAAGTCGTGGGTCACTGATACATTTTTCAGCAATATCAAGAGCAGCGACAGGTTGTCCCAGTTCCGTACCGCAAAGGAGATTGAATCCCTTATATTTCTCTTTCAATTCAGTAACAGCAGAAATTGAGGCTTCGAAGTCGTCTTTATAATTGAAATAGTCGAATAATTCTGTATCCTCGTAATGCTCTTTAGGATACCAGCAGTTACATTCGCAATGGTCTGTTATTGCATAGGCGGCTAAATTCAAATCCATTGCCTTTTCAATCATAGCAATGATATCGGCATCAGAATCCATGGAATACTGTGTATGTGTGTGACAGTCGATTAACTGCAAAATAACACCTCGTTTCAGAAGAATATATCTTATTATAACATATTTTCATATAGATTTCTACCTTTTCAGCAAAAAAATACAGATTAAAAAATAAAATTAATAATACCCCTTTATTTTTTCATATTTATATGTTATAATAGAGTATGATAATTTTTTGACAACTCATATGTTGTCAGACGGAGGTTTTTATATGAGAGCTGTTATAACTGTTATAGGTAAGGATAATGTGGGAATTCTCCACAAGGTAAGCGGAGTATGCTCCGAGAAAGGCGTAAATGTCATCGAGGTAACACAGAGTGTTTTACAGGATATGTTCGCCATGATTATGCTTGTTGATATCACTTCCATGACTGCCGACTTTGCAGAACTTGTTGACGATATGACAAGTCTTGGAGAAAAGCTTGGTCTGTCTATACATACCATGCACGAGGATATCTTCAATTCAATGCACAATGTATAAGAGAGGTTTTATAGATGCTTAACGTATATAATATACTTGAAACTATCCGCATGATACAGGACGAATGTCTTGATATCCGTACAATCACTATGGGTATATCACTTCTTGACTGTATCGATACTGATATTGACAAAGCCTGCGAAAAGGTTTACAATAAAATCGTTTCAAAGGCAGGAAATCTTGTTGCTGTGGGACAGCGTATCGAAAAGGAATACGGAATCCCGATAGTAAACAAGCGTATCTCTGTAACTCCTATTGCTATGCTTGCAGCGGCTTGTCCTAATGATAATCCCGTAAAATTCGCAAAGGCACTCCAGAGAGCAGCAGATACCTGCGGAGTAAACTTCATCGGCGGATATTCCGCACTTGTACATAAGGGCTTTTCCGCAGGAGACGAGGCGCTTATATGTTCAATTCCCGAGGCTCTTGACGTTACACAGAATATCTGCTCATCTGTAAATATCGGCTCTACAAAGTCCGGTATAAATATGGACGCTGTAAAGCTTATGGGCGAAATTGTAAAGGAAACTGCTGAGAGAACAGCAGACCGTGATTGTATCGGTGCGGCAAAGCTTGTTGTATTCTGTAACGCTGTTGAGGATAATCCCTTTATGGCAGGCGCATTCCACGGCGTAGGCGAGCCTGACTGTGAAATTCACGTTGGTGTATCAGGTCCCGGAGTTGTGCGCGCAGCTCTCAGCAAATACCCCGACGCATCTATTAATGAGCTTGCTGATATTATCAAAAAGACAGCATTCAAGATTACACGTATGGGACAGCTTGTAGGCGCAAGAGCATCAGAGCTTCTTGGTGTTCCATTCGGAATCGTTGACCTTTCACTTGCTCCAACTCCCGCAGTTGGCGACAGTGTGGCACATATCCTTGAAGAAATGGGACTTGAAATGTGCGGTACACACGGCACAACAGCCTGCCTTGCAATGCTCAACGACGCTGTTAAAAAAGGCGGCGTAATGGCATCTTCAACAGTTGGCGGACTTTCAGGCGCATTTATCCCTGTTTCAGAGGACGCAGGTATGATTGATGCGGCAGTTGCAGGTGTTCTCAGCCTTGAAAAGCTTGAAGCAATGACAGCTGTATGCTCTGTAGGACTTGATATGATTGTTGTACCCGGCGAGACTTCTCCCGAAACAATTTCCGCTATTATCGCAGACGAAGCGGCTATCGGCATGGTAAACATGAAAACAACAGCAGTACGTCTTATCCCTGCTGTTGGCAAAAAAGAGGGTGAAATGCTGGAATTTGGCGGACTTCTTGGAAGCGGTCCTGTTATGCCTGTCAAGGATAAATCTCCAGCTAAGTTTATCAACCGCGGCGGAAGAATTCCTGCACCTATGCACAGCCTGAAAAACTAATGAATAAAATTCTTGAAATGTTCGGGCTGACGGGTAAAATATCCGTCAGCCTGCTTTCTTCGGGGCATATTAACAAAACATATCTCTGTGAGTGTGACGGCAGAAAGTATATATTGCAGTCGCTGAACAGGGACATTTTCCGCAGTCCCGAAATTGTCATGAGGAATATTTCTGCTGTTGAAACGGCGTTTGAAAAATATTCTGATGAAATGGTTTCTGTGCCTCATTATCTAAGCTGTGCGGACAGGAATTACATTGAGCATAGCGGCGAAATATGGCGGATTTATGAGTATACCGAGGATAACAGCGGATATTCCCCATATCGTCACGGTTTTGCAGTGGGACGTTTTCTTAAAATTATCAACTCCTGTGAAATATCCCTTGAAACTGTGCTGAATCTCCATAATTTCGGGGATATGAAACTTCCTATGCGTAATATTCATGGAGACACAAAGGCAGATAATATCATTTTCGGTGAAAGGCTGACGGTTATTGACCTTGATACCGCTATGCAGGGGTATATCTGCGCTGATTACGGCGATATGATACGCTCTGTGACGGCTGCGGAGTTCAGTCTGTCTGCTGTCTATGAGGCTACAAAGGGCTTTGCTGAGGGGCTTGTCGGACTTCTCACTGCGGAGGAAATTGATTCTCTATACAGCGGAATTGTGATGATTATTTCTGAATTGGCGGAACGTTACAGCGGCGGACAAAAAAATTTCCCCAACAAGACGGCAGAGCAATGTCTTGCAAGGGAAAGGGAACTAAAAGCTCAGTTAGAAGCTATTGAAAGCTGTGGAAATGAAATAAGAGAGATTATAAATAAATGTTTTGAAAAATAACCCGTGAAGATTTAATTCTCCACGGGTTTTGTTTTATGTATTAGTATTAAAATTTTCCTTTACATATTCTATCATTGCAAGCTCAGAATCCGCATCAGCCTTTATTGGATAGGATTTTTCCATTTTGTATGCAAGCTGATATTCCTTTTCAGCAAGTTCCGCATTTATCTCAATAATGAGATAGTACGCATAGAGCAGCTTGCGGCGTGAAATCATAGTTTTACCAGACGCTTTGACGTAATTTTGCAGTTCCTTGTTGTAAATTTCGTCAATTTCTTCTCTGGGAGCGCCATTGACAATTTTACAAAAAAGCAATTCGCAAGAATACTCATTTACATATAATTTGGGAAGATTCGGATTTTCAAGTGTTTTTTCATACTCTTTTCCTGCTTCATCAAATTTCATTTCGTCCATAAGCCTTGCGGTCTGGAGAGAAGGCATTGTTGCTGATAAATGGTCTTTCTGGTTTTCGTCATGTTCAAAAAGCTCATCCGGCATATCCTTTAATCTTGTACCGCTGTTCAGCAGTGCGTTTATTTTGAACTGCCTGTACAGAACCCCTCTTGCATAGGGATTTTTTGCCATTGCAAGTATATTCATTCCGTCGTTAGCTACACCAAAATCCAAAGGTATGAGATTCATAAATCCTGTAAATGCGGAATAAAGTGCAAAAACGATAAGAACCGCCTTTATTAAATCATTTTGTATAATAAATATAAAAGGAACACAAATCAGAGCCGACAGCAGATTGAAAAAACCTCCGCCGAAATTATACCAGAAATACGGTACATCTTCGGGATTATTCACTTCGGGAGGTATCATGAGACACTGTCCGCCTGTACCTGCAATGGAAAATTTCTTGAATTTCAGCCCCTGTTCTGTTTTTTGCAGAACAATAGAGCCTATTCTGAATGACAAATATTTATATCCCGTAGCAAGCCCCATAACAAGATGACCTGCCTCATGGATAATTGTAGTCAGCAAAAGTGAAACATATAATGAAAGAAAAACTATGGCAATTCTTAAAAGGTAAGTACCTTTATCATCAACAGTATCCAGATTCTTTGCTATTTTCACACCAAGCAGAAATCCTGCTATTATGAATAGAATGAAAACTATTATTTTTGCAATATTTTTCTTTTGTTTGGGTTTATCCGCCACTTACTTAACCTCAACAGTCCAGTTGAAAGTATCCTCAATTTTGCCCCACTGGATGCCTGTCATTGTATCATAGAGCATCTGAGAGATAGCACCAATCTTGTTACCGTTGATTTCCATAACCTTGTCATTCCACTTGAGATGACCAACAGGGGAGATAACAGCAGCAGTACCTGTGCCGAATACCTCGTCAAGCTTGCCTGCGTCGTAAGCGTCAGCGATTTCCTGAATGGAGATACGTCTCTCGGAAACCTTAATACCCTTTGACTTACAAACCTCGATAGCGGACTTTCTTGTGATACCGGGGAGGATTGAGCCCTGAAGTGCAGGAGTTACAACTTCGCCGTCGATAACGAAGAAGATATTCATAGCGCCAACTTCCTCGATGTATTTTTGCTCAACACCGTCAAGCCAGAGAACCTGAGCATAGTTCTGCTTGTGAGCCTCGTCCTGACCGATGAGAGATGCAGCGTAGTTACCGCCTGTCTTAGCGTAACCCATACCGCCTCTTACAGCGCGGACATATTTATTCTCAACGTAGATATTTACAGGGTTAAGACCGCTTGCATAGTAAGCGCCGGAGGGTGAAAGAATAATCATAAAGAGATACTGGTCGCCGGGCTTAACGCCGAGGAATGGGTCACAAGCAAAGATAAAGGGACGGATGTAAAGGGATTCGCCGTCCTTTGAGGGAACCCAGTCCTTTTCAACTTTGAGAAGCTCCATAAGACCTTCCATAGCCATATCAATGGGAAGTTCAGGGATAACAAGTCTCTCGTTGGACTGGTTAAGTCTCTTGAAGTTTTCTTCGGGACGGAAAAGCTGAATCTTGCCGTCAGCTGTGCGGTAAGCCTTCAAGCCCTCGAAAACAGTCTGACCGTAGTGGAGACACATAGCAGCAGGTGAAAGCTCAATAGGAGCGTATGGGCGGATTTCAGGGTCATGCCAGCCCTGTCCAGCATCGTAGGACATAACGAACATATAGTCAGTGAAGATGTGACCGAAGCCAAGAGCCTGGTCGGGTGCAGGCTTAGCCTTTAAATTCTGTGATTCAATAAATTTGATTTCCATAATTCATTACCTCTTTTTAATATAACTCAGATTTGTCAGCGGAGAAATAATTTTTTTCGTAGATTTTTTTGCATATAACTGTTCCCACAGCCGCCGCGCTTATAAGCAGAGCAGTTGCAGAAAGTGAAACCGTCAAGGCTATAATTGCTTTTTTTGACATAATGATACCTCCGATTACAAATAAAATCCAGACATAAATGTCCATAAAATAATTATAGCATATTTTATATCAAATTTCCATAAAATCGGAATAAAAAATCTGCACAAAATAAATTGAAAAATTTGTGCAGATTTTTGTATTATTCGTCATATGTGCGGACGCGGAGAGTTGCACCAAGGCTTTCAGCGACGTTGCGGGAAGCCTCAATCTGTTCAGGAGGGATAACATCCACAACGGACATAACAATCTGAGATTTTCCTGTATTTACGCAGTCTGCGGTAAATTTCTGCATAGCCTCCCATGCATTTTCATACTTAGGACGGGTAACCTTCATGTATTCGTCTTTTGTACCAGCGTTAAGGCTTACAGAGATAGTGTCGATAACCTCGCAAAGCTCCTCAGCAATGGGGCGATTGTTGACTAAATCGCCAAGACCGTTTGTATTGAGGCGCAGTTTAACGTTTGCGCAGTTGCTTTTCAGCCATTCAGCCGTTTCAAGAAGTGCGTCAAGGCGGCAGGTAGGCTCACCGAAGCCGCAGAAGATGATTTCGTTATATGCTGATATATCACGCTTTGAAAGGTCAGCTTTTATCTCCTCCATAGTCGGTTCATGTTCAAGCCAGAGAGGGTCAGAGCCATAAGCGCCGTCGCTGTTGTTTCTTATGCAAAATGTACAAGCGCAGGGGCACTGATTTGTTAAATTCAAATAAAGATTTTTTCCTACTTCATAGGATATAGTCATTGCTTTCATATTCATTCTCCTTAGTTATTTATGTTAATCCATATAAATTCTCGGTACACGCTTTGAAATTCCGCATACCACTTCATAGCCGATAGTACCGTAAATCGAGGCAAGTTCATCGGCTGTAATCATATCATCGCCGTCTTTGCCGATAAGAGTAACGATATCACCCGATTTTGCCTCAGGTACGTGGGAAACGTCAATCATCAGCTGGTCCATACACACCCTGCCGACAATACGGCATCTCTTGCCGTGAACGAGGATTTCTCCCTTTGAGGAAAGAAGCCGCGAATAGCCGTCAGCATAGCCAATGGTAACAGTTGCAATACGCATTTCATCGTCGGTGACAAAAGTTCTTCCATAGCTGATACACTGACCTGCTTCAACAGTTTTAACCTGCGAAATAACGGCTTTAAGCTCCATAACAGGTTCAAGCCCCTGTGGGATATCAAGGGATATATCAGGGTGAAGTCCGTATAGGATAATTCCCGCACGGGAAAGAGTACTTTCCGCGGAATTTCTGTAGCAGGTAGCCGCGCTGTTCATAAAGTGAACGTGAGGAAGCTTCACACCGCGGCTAATAAGAATATCACGGACATCAAGAATAAATTTCTCCTGTTTGTCAGTGTAGGCGATATTGTCTGGGGAATCACTGTCAGCAACAGCAAAATGAGTGTATATTCCCTCCACGCAGATTTTTTCAATTTTCATAATCCGCATTATTTCATCGGCACATTCCTCAGGAGTGTCGTATTTCAAGCCGATACGCCCCATACCCGTATCAATTTTTATATGACAGCGTATAGGCTCAGGAGTATTATTTGCCAGTTCTTCGGCATATTCCGCAGATACAACTCCCTGAATAATATTGTACATAGAAATCTCATGGGCATATTCTCCCGGAGTAAATCCAAGAATAAGAATTTCAGCGTCTGGGCAGAATTTCCGCACAGCTATAGCCTCATCAAGATTTGAAACAGCAAAATATTTAACGCCGCAGTCATGGGCAAGACAGCGGATAATATGTTCATCGCCATGACCGTAAGCGTCAGCCTTTACAACCGCCATAATCTCCGTAGAGGACGAATTGAGACTTTTTATTATGTCATAATTTTTTTTGAGCTGAGGCAGTGATACCTCCGCCCATGCGCGTTTGAGATATGGTTTCATATCATTATCCTTTCGAGTTATTAAAAAATAGTTACAACGTGAAAAAAAACTTGCAAATTTATTCAATATATGATACAATTAATGTATTGGCTTCAGTTTATTTAACAACAGAGGTGAAGCAATGTTTTATTCGAATACAACAGGTATGGCGGTTTACTCCACACCTGAAATAAGTATACGCCGCGATACAGCGGTATGTGTTACAGGGCATCGTGAAAAATTCATTAAGCCTTACCGGAATAATCCTGCATATTTCGATACAACCTGTACAGCGCTGAAGCTTATGCTGGAGCGGTATATAGAAATTGTTATGGAAAAAGGCTATACCACGCTGATTTCCGGACTTGCCGAGGGCGTGGATTTATGGGCTGCTGAACGTGTACTGCTGCGTAAGCGTTTTGATAAGGACTGCCGCCTTATCGGTGTAATGCCTTATCTTAAACACAGTGCCGCTTTCAGCGAGGAGAATATGAATCTTCTGCGCCTTGTGGAGCGTCACAGTGATTTGCTTATCACCACCTGTGATAAGCGCAATATGACCTACGGCAAGAATTCTACACCGTATACCGACCCTAACGTATATAAGCGCAGGAATTACTACATCGTTGATAACAGTTCCGTTGTCATAGCTTTTTGCAGTGACGATAATCTCCATTCGGGCACAGCCCAGACAGTGAGATATGCACAGCGGCTCAATCGTCCTGTTTTCAGCTTTGGCATTGAAGATGTTCACGCTTTGCTTGATAAAACTGGATTTGACAAAACAGCGATATACATGGAACTTAAGAAAATCGAACTTGATGTCCCTGTTGCCGACACTCAGAAATAATAGTGTCTGTTATCTATTATAGCACAATCTCAGAAATTTGCAAGTTTTTTTTCACATTCAACTTTTAGTTTATTGACAAAAAACAATATTTTCAAATATTTCTCAACTGTTGAAAAGTTGAAAACTCTGTTGATAAGCTAATATACGTCATATTTTATCAACAGTTTCGTATGGAAAACTTTTTTATTCATAAACTGTGAATATAAATCAGCTTTAATTATACTGTAAGTTATTGAAAGGAGATTTATTATGGCAAAAAAGAAAAAAGCGGGAAGTATTGCAGTACCTTACCTTCTGACAATATTTATCGCTATACTCGTTATCGGCGGAGGAACATTCTTCCTGCTTCATCATCTCGGAATTATTGATAGTGAAAAGGCATTGCCTCCGCCGCCAAAGAGACAAGTTGAGCTGGCTAGCTACGATGATAACCACACAATCCTCTTTATACTTGATGAACCAACAAATAAGTATTCGAAAACATTCATGCTTATGCGTTCAATTCCCAAGGATAAAAAGATAGTGTTCGTGGGAATTCCGACAAATACAATTGCAATTGTTGACGGTGCACAGCAGAGTATGTCATCCGCTTATGAAAACGGCGGCGCATCAGGAGCAGTGAACTTTGTAAATTCTATCTTCGGAATTGAAATTGACAGATATATGAAGCTGAAATCCGACGCATTTGTAAAGATATGTGATATTCTCGGCGGTGTTACATATCCCGTAGCAGAGGATATAGCAGGCTTTGAGGGTGACGGCTCTGACCAGTATCTCAATTCGGAGCAGGTTGAAAAGCTTATAACCTACTCACTCTACGGCGACGGAGAAATTGAGCGAGCATATGTTGTAAGTTCTGTATTTTCCGCAATGGTAAACCAGACAAATGGTCTGCGTATATCCGATAACCTTGATTCAAGCTTTAACACCATTGTAAATATGACAGATACGGATATTACAGCAGTAGACTATAAGCAGCACAAGGTTGCAATCAAGGGTATGCTGGAAAGAGGCACATCAATAGCTTCATTCCTTATCCTCAGCGGTGAAAAGGCATACGAGGACTTTATCCCCGATGAAGATTTCTTCAGGGATTTCCGCGAAAGATATTTCAGCTACGACGAAAGCACAGATGAAGATGAATAATATATTTGATACCCACGCTCACTATGCCGACCACGCCTTTGATGAGGACAGATATGGGCTTCTTGACAAACTGCCTGATATGGGAGTAAAATATGTAATGCTTGCATCTTCATCAGTGGAGGATACAGCAGAAAATGCGGCAATAGCTGAGAAATACGACTATATCTATGCCGCCTCGGGAGTTCACCCCGAAAGCGTTGAGGGAAATCCTGCGGATTACCTTGACATTGTAAGAAATACGGCTCTCAGTTCTCCTAAGATAAAGGCAATAGGGGAAATAGGGCTTGACTATCACTACGACGGATATTCCCGTGAAAAGCAGATAAAGCTTTTTGAAGAACAGCTTATCCTTGCAAAAGAACTGGATATGCCTGTAATTGTCCACAGCCGCGATGCCTGCGAGGACACTTTGAATCTGCTGAAAAAGTATAAGCCTATGGGGGTTGTCCACTGTTTCAGCGGCTCTGCGGAAACTGCCAAAGAAATAATAAAACTTGGAATGTACGTGGGATTTACAGGAGTTCTTACATTCAAAAACGCCAAAAAGGCAATAAAGGCGCTGGCAGAAGTGCCTGTTGAAAGGCTTCTCCTTGAAACCGACTGTCCATATATGGCACCTGTTCCTTTCAGAGGAAAAAGGTGTGACAGCTCCATGATTGCATATACAGCGGCAGCTGCGGCGGAAGTCAAAGGCATGGACGTACAGGAAATCATTGATATCACCTGCGAAAACGGAAAAAGATTTTACAGAATATGATATTTATATCTTCAAGAGGTTAAAAGATGTACTACTGTTGCGGAATTACTGAAAAAGGCATTATGTCTCACAATGAAGATGCCTTGCTTATAGGAAAGCACGTTATGACGGCAGGCATGCTTGAACAGCGTATGAAGCCGCCCTTTGCGGTTGCCGTATCAGACGGCGTATCGGGAGAAAATGCAGGGGAGCTTGCATCGGCTATGTGCCTTGAATATTTCAAGGGGATAAGCGATTACCGCAAATCCCAGCTTCATGCATCGATTATGGATATTCACGAAAAGCTTGCGGAATACAGCAGAAACGACGCTGAAAGCTGCAATATGCAGACAACGCTATGCGGAATTGCAGTAGATGAAAGCAATAGAGTAACGCTGTTCAATGTGGGAGATTCGCGGCTTTACCGTTATCGTGACGGCGATTTAAGACAGCTTTCCCGTGACCAGTCTCTTGTACAGCTGTTGTATGAGGAGGGGACTATCACCAACGAGGAGCGCAAGACCCACGTTCACAGGAATATAATCTTCCCTGTGCTTGGCAATATAAAGGATACTCCGAAGATAGATATTGAGGAAATCGAGGGCGGATTTGAATACGGCGATGTACTGCTTATATGCTCTGACGGATTATCAGACACTCTTTCCACAATTGACATACAAGAGGTAATGGATTTTCCGAAAGCGATGCTGAAGCGGCTTGAAATTCTTGTAGAAATGGCACTTGACCGCGGCTGCAGCGACAATATATCCGCAGCGGCAGTAGTGCTTTCGGATTAGTGCGTACACGGCTATTTTACGTTATTTTTGCAGGGGCGGATATTATCCGCCCCATTATTATAATATAAAACAGATAAGTCCGCCGCAGCCGTCGTTTATAATACGCTCAAGTGTTTCCTGAATCTTCATACGCGCGTCAACAGGCATTTTGTAAAGCTTGCTGTGAAGTCCTTCGTTGACGAGTTCATGGAGTGATTTTCCGAAAATATTGCTTTCCCAGATTTTAGTGGGGTCATCGTCAAAGCCGTCAAGGAGATACATCACAAGCTCTTCGGACTGCTTTTCAGTGCCGACAATTGGGGCAACAGCCGTGTTGATATTGGCTTTCATCATATGTATTGACGGTGCAGAAGCTTTAAGCTTAACGCCGTATTTTCCGCCCTGCTTAATGATTTTCGGTTCTTCAAGAGTAAGCTCCTCCAGCTCAGGCATAACAATTCCATAGCCCGTAGCCTCAACCTCTTCAAGAGCAGGAGCAATGCGGCTGTACTTCTTCTTGATGTCGTTAAGCTCCATAAGCAGCGGCATAAGGTCGCTTTCGTTTTCAATTTCGATTCCCGTAGTTTCGCCCAGAATTTTATAGAAAAGACTGCTGTCAAGGTCAGCGGTAATTGTCACAGTACCTTTTCCAAGGTCAATTCCCGTAGTAACAGCGCTGATTATATGAGGGCACTGCTCCATAGCCTCAGCGGCATATTTCGCCTCACGGACAAGGCGGATATCCTTTGCCGCTTCACGTATACAGCCAAGGATTTCAGATTTCAGCCAGTGCCCCTTTTCAAGAGTATTAATCCACCGAGCCATGCGGATATTAATTTCGCGGACAGGGAAAGAGTAAAGGATTTCGCTGATAATCTCCTTTATATCTTCCTCATCAAGGCTGAGACAGTTTACGGGTATAACCGTAGTATCATACTTCTCTGAAAGCTGAGCCGCCAGCGCCTTTGCTTCGGGAGCAGAGGGATTAACGGTATTCATAACAACCACAAATGGCTTGCCGAGGTCGCGGAGTTCATTGATAACGCGTTCCTCGCACTCCTCGTATTCTTCTCGCGGAATATCCGAAATAGAGCCGTCTGTAGTCACAACAAGTCCTATGGTTGAATGGTCTGTGATGACTTTCTGAGTACCGATTTCAGCCGCCATATTGAATGGGATTTCCTCATCAAACCATGATGTCATAACCATACGGGGCTGTTCGTTTTCGATATAGCCGATAGAGCTGGGAACAATATATCCCACGCAGTCAATAAGTCTTACATTGAACACCGCACCGTCACCGATACTGATTTCCACAGCTTCTTCGGGGATAAACTTAGGTTCAGTTGTCATAATAGTCTTGCCTGCTGCGGACTGGGGAAGCTCATCAAGAGCTCTTTCGCGCATGAATTCGCTTTTGATATTGGGGATAACGAGGGATTCCATAAAGCGCTTGATAAAAGTGGATTTACCTGTACGTACAGGACCTACAACACCGATATAAATATCTCCCCCTGTGCGCTGTGCAATGCTTGTGTAAATATCTTTAGCCATATTGTGCTCCTTTTTAATTATTCTTTTATGGGGATAAGCAGCATTCTGCCGCTGTCAAGAGTTGTATCGGAAAGGTCATTTTCTTCCATTACCGCCTCTACTTCAGTGCTGAAACGCTTTGCAATATCCCAGATATCCTCGTTATCCACGCCGAAATAGAGTTTAACAGCATAGTCGCCGTCCCGCTGTTTCTTAGCGGAATCGTCCACAGTAAGAGATGTAAGGGCGTTGAATCCGCAGGAATCGGCGGCAGTGACATTGACGGAAACATCAGCTCTTGCAGTGAGTACACCTTGGTCTGAGATGTTGTAGGAAACCGTTATATCCTTTATAACCGCAGAAACAGCGCCTTTGGAGATATCGTCACCAATGTTGATAGTTTCCTCAAATGCTTCATCGCGGTCGGGCATAGTAATAGAACCGGAGCTGTCCTCAGCAGCCATTGAATAGGTGAGCATACCGGAAATTACTACAGATTTTCCGTCATTTCCAAGTCTTGTGTTGATATTTTTGGGGTTGCACCACATTGAGAAAATTTTTGCAGGAACCGCCTCGCCCTCAGCAAGCTTTGCAGTATGGCGGAAGCTTTCGGCATATACTGCGGGTGGATTCTGCGTATGTATATCAGAAAATTCTGTTTCACAGGGATAAACTGTTGAATAAGCGTCGCATACAACCATAGCCTCGGATATTTTAATACAGCGGCAGACAAGCTTTACTTCGGGCTCTATTCTGAGGGAGCGGTTTTCGCCGTTTTTATCGGCTATAAGAGTAATATTGCAGCCGGCCGCCTCAGCAGAAACATTGCAGATAAAAGATTCGTCAATACCGTCCATATCCACAATCTGACTAAAAGGAACAGCAAGTTCAAGAGGTTCCGGGCCGTTTTCGCTTGCATAAAGGATATTCAGCGCAATATCACCTTTTGCAAGGAGTTTCCCCGAAATGATTTTCTTCTCAATGCCGTTGACTTTCATATCACAGCGGATAATGCTGAGAACTGAGGGCTGAGCAGGTGAAAGCTCCGTTTCCTCGGAAAGCTGAATAGTTTTATCTGCACAGAGCTTCTGAGCGACATATTTCATAGGAGCTTTTTTCAGCTGGATATTCATACCGAAAGCGTCGCAGATGACTTCCTGTTTCTTCTCGCCGCTGACGCAGATTTTTACAGAAACAGCTCCCCGTACATCGAGGCGGCGTTTATTAACCGCGCGGAAATTCACATGGTCTGTTTTAGGCGAGATTACAGCCTCAGGTGAATCAGGAGCCTTACCAAGCTCCACAGTTTTTGTATAGGTCTGTTTCTGAGAAATGCACTGTAAAGCGGAATTTTCCTCTCCGCAGTAAATAAGGCGGATTTCACAGCAAAGCTCATATGAAAGAGTGCTTCCTGTAATGGAATAGTCGATAATGTTTGGGATAACCTCACAGCGCACAAGACGGAAAATATCAGGGAAGTAGTCGGGGAGGATATAGTCAAGCTCCACGCCCTGTTCCTGCAAGCCGCTGTAGATAATCTCCTCGGTTGGAATAGTTTCTCTGTTGATTTTTAAAGTCATAATTAACCTCCTTAAAAGCTTTGTAACAGTATATTCAAATGCATGTACAGTTATTACATTTATTTCTGAAAAATAAAACTGCACAAAATCAACATAGAAATTTATATGATAAATTGGATAATATCTCTTGAAATTTATTGTGAAATGTGATATACTAAATATATCAGAATCATATAGGAGTATTGGTTATGACAGCAAAAGAAGAATTTATTAAGATATATACAGAAAATATAAAACGTCAGGGAGCTGATAAGCTGCTGGAATACCTGAAAAAATCGGATTTTTTCACAGCACCCAGCAGTACGCGCTATCACGGCTCTTACGAGGGCGGACTTGTTGAGCACAGCGTAAATGTCTACCATTGCCTCAAAGACTACCTGTCGCGTCCAAGAGTAAAGGAAAAGTACGGCATGGACTTCTCTGATGAGAGTATAGCCATTGTTGCACTTCTCCACGATTTGTGCAAGATTAATTTCTACACAACAGAAATGCGCAACAAGAAGAACGAGGCAACAGGAAAGTGGGAGCAGGTGCCGTTTTACGCTATAAACGATACACTTCCCTACGGACACGGAGAAAAATCCGTGTATATCATCTCAGGCTATCTCTACGGAGAGGGAAGACTTACCCGCGACGAAGCCTGCGCAATCCGCTGGCATATGGGATTTTCAGGCATTGAAGATAAAAATACTATCGGCAAAGCCTTGGAAATGTACCCGCTGGCATTTGCACTCCATGTTGCAGATATGGAAGCTTCATATTTTATTGAGGGTTCAAACAAATAAGACATATATTGAAAGGAGTTTTAATTATGAATTGGTACGATAACGCCATAATTTATCACATTTATCCGCTGGGATTCTGCGGAGCGCCAAAATTCAACGATTTCAGCAGCGATGTTTCCTATCGTCTCGATAAGGTAGTTGACTGGATTCCTCATCTTAAAGAAATGAACGTTGACGCTGTATATTTCGGACCTGTTTTTGAATCCGTTGAGCATGGCTATGATACAGTTGATTACAAGAAAATTGACCGTCGTCTTGGAGATAACAATTCATTCCGCTTTATCTGCGATAAGCTTCACGAAGCTGGAATAAGAGTGATTCTGGACGGAGTTTTCAACCATGTAGGCAGAAAGTTTCCGCAATTTGTTGATATACAGGAAAAGGGACAGGGTTCAGGCTACTGCGGCTGGTTCCAGAATCTCAACTTTGGCGGACAGTCTCCTTGCGGCGACCCTTTCTGGTATGAGGGTTGGAACGGTCACTATAACCTCGTAAAGCTGAATTTGCAGAATGTGGGAGTATGCGACCATATCATCGACGCTGTAAACTACTGGATAGAATCCTTTGGTATTGACGGTATACGCTTTGACGCGGCTGATTGTATCGACTTCAACTTCTTCAAGAGAATCCGTGATTTCTGCAAGGGCAAAAAGCCTGATTTCTGGCTTATGGGCGAGATTATTCACGGCGATTACAACCGTTGGGCAAATCCCGAAATGCTGGACAGTGTTACAAACTATGAGTGCTATAAGGGACTTTACTCATCACATAACGACAAGAACTATTTTGAAATCGACTATTCAATAAATCGTCAGTCCGGTGCAAACGGCGGTATATACAAGAATATCAACCTTTACACATTTGTTGACAACCATGATGTAAACCGTCTGGCAAGCACAGTAAATAACCCTGCGCATCTGCCTCTTATCTATACAATGATGTATACAATGCCCGGTATTCCGTCAATTTACTACGGAAGCGAGTACGGTGTTCAGGGACGCAAGGAAAATAACTCCGATGATAACCTCCGTCCGTGCCTCCACCTTGCAGATATGGAGCGCGAGAATATAGCTCTTTATAAGCATATCGTAAAGCTTGGCAGAATCTACAAGGCATATCCTGCGCTTCGTACAGGCGCATATGAGAGAATACAGATAACAAATCAGCAGCTTCTTTTCAAAAAAATTCAGGGCGAGCAGACAGTGTATGTTGCGCTTAACCTTGCTGATTACCAGTACGATTTCAACTTTGGCACACATCTCCCTGCTCTTGTTGATGTTATCGGCGGACAGAGTGTTGACGTAAACAATGGAAATGCGCATATTTCAATGCCGCCTTTCTCCGCAATGATTATTGTATCAGATGATATTGTCAATACAGCACCTGAAGCTAATCCTGCTTACAAGGAAAAATCCGAGGAGACAGAGGCAGTTGTAGGCGGAAGATACCGCCACTATAAAGGCAATGAGTACGAGATTATTGCAATTGCCCGTCATACCGAGAATAACGAGGAGCTTGTAATTTACAAGAGCCTTTCCGACGGTAATATATGGGCAAGACCTAAGGCTATTTTCTGCGGAAAATCCAGCGACGGCTCTGTTATGAGATTTACAAAAATATAAATGATTTAATCCGCCTGAATTTTCAGGCGGATTTTTGTATAATCTAAATACAAAAACATTAAACAATCGTAATATTTAATTAAAATTATACTCAACGGCAAAATATCTAAAATTAAACAACTTTATTCGTTTATTATACCAATTGACTATAAATAGAAAATAGTATATAATATAAAAGGTGTTAATAACCACATCAAAAATATATTGGAGGATTTTATTATGTCAAACAAAATCAAAAAATTTCTTGCATGTGCATCAGCAGGTTTAATCCTGTCATCCGGTCTGTCTTTCGGTTCATTTGAAAACAGCAAATTCGAAGTTTACAACACAAGTATTTCCGCATACGCAGTAGAATACACTTACACTTATTATCCTGCATGTAAGTCATCTTATACATCTATTGTAGACGCGCTTAAGAGCATTGGTGTTGATTCTTCAAAAACAAATAGAACAGCAATTGCTAAATTAAACGGAATTTCCAATTACACTGGTACAGCATCACAGAACACTAAATTATTAAATCTTTTAAAACAAGGCAAACTCATAAAATCAAAAAAAGAGATAAATAATTCTATAGAATATTATCCTAAATGCTTGTCATCTTACACATCTATTGTAGACGCGCTTAAGAGCATTGGTGTTGATTCTTCAAAAACAAATAGAACAGCAATTGCTAAATTAAACGGAATTCCCAATTATACTGGTACAGCATCACAGAATACTAAATTGTTAAATCTCTTAAAGCAAGGCAAACTTATAAAATCTAAAAACAATCCTTCCGTTATCGTTGGAGAGTATATAATTAATAGTGATTATAATGTTAGTGTATCAAACAAGGCAAAGGAAAATAAGCCTCATTATGAAGGTATAGTAAGTAAAAGAACAAAAAACGCCTACAATGTCATAATAAACCAGTTCAATGTAGCTACCAATTCAAGATATAAGAAAGATAAATCAACTTACTGTAATATTTTTGCATGGGATGTTATGAGTGCAATGAACGTTAAATTGCCTCATTGGGTAAAAAATAATGTACCTGCATCTTCAACTACTAAAGGCGCAACAGAGCTCAATGCAAACGCCACATATAATTGGCTGAAAAATTACGGTACCAAGTATGGCTGGAAAAAAATATCAGCTTATGAAGCACAACAGAGAGCAAATAAAGGTTATCCTACTGTAGCCATCTGGAAGAATCCTAACGCAAAGAGAAGCGGACATGTTATGGTTGTAAGACCTGAGTATAAAAACTATAAATACTCAAGTTCTAAGGGTCCTGTTATAGCACAGGCAGGTTCAAAGAATTTAAATTATACATATGTTAAATCAATTATGGGTTCAAGCTCAAATGATGTTGCATATTACACAAACAACTAATTTAAACAAATTATAATGTATCCATTAAATCCGCCTGATTTTTAAGGCGGATTTTTGTATAATCCCTATTTTTCTGCTCATAATAGAATCAAGGGTTTTAACCCTGTATATCAAAATCCGCTATATAAGCGGCGAAAGGTGATATTTATGAGCAAGAATAAGTCAACTCAGTCTGATTACAACAACAAGTCAGAAAACAACTACTCCAACTCAAATTACAACCAGCCCGATTTCGGCGATAAGCCCGAAAAGAGCACATCATCAAATTCAAAGAATTCTGACGACTGCGAATAACAATATCAATTGCTAAAACAACATCAATAAACTGATATAAAAAAGCTCCCGTAGGGGAGCTTTTTGTTATATGATATTATTATAATCATGCCAAATTTCACTGAAACATCACTGTTTAGTCACCGAGACATAACCGTTTTCACGGCTTTTTCACTGGAAAATCTATGATTTTTAGTTCACAGAAAATTCATATTTGCGTTTTTCTGCGATTTCACAGAATTATCACCTGTCAATCACTCGGCAATGGCTGATTTCACATATTCATCACCAATAAAATCGGATATAGATATTTCATGATTTATCAGCCGCATTTTCTGCTCGCGGCGAAGCTTTTTTATCGCACATTCAAGCTTTGAAGCCGTACTTCTGCCGTTACAGCTCCACACAGCCATGATTTCCTCTGGGGGATTTGCTCTGGTGAATTTTGCTCCCTTTGGACTTCCCGAATGTTCAGCAAATCGCCGTTCTATATCCGTTGTAATCCCTGTGTAGAGCCGTTCTCCGCGGCATTTTATGATATATACAAAGTATTCTTTGCTCACTTCTGCTTGATTCTGAATGCGCTGTTGCTGATTTTTGAAGCGTCAAAGCCTTTCTTCTCGCGCTTTTCACGGCGTGGCTTATTCTGCTTCTTCTGCTCCTTTTTCTGCTGTTCTTTCTTTTCAGCTTCATCGTCAAGGCGCATAGTCAGCGCGATTCTGTTACGCTTTACATCAACTTCAAGTACGCGTACCTTTACGATTTCGCCTACCTTTACGGCTTCGAGAGGATGCTTGATGTATCTGCTGCAAATCTGTGAGATGTGGACAAGTCCGTCCTCGTGAACGCCGATATCTACAAATGCACCGAAATCAATGATGTTGCGGACAGTTCCCACAAGCTCCATACCCGGCTTTAAGTCCTTGATTTCCATAACATCGCCGCTTCTGAGAAGTGGAGGTGGAAGCTCATCACGGAGGTCACGTCCCGGCTTTTTAAGCTCTCCGATAATATCTGTGAGAGTTGGAACGCCGATTCCAAGCTTTTCGCTTACGCTGTCAATATTTACTGTATCAGATACGGATATACCGCCGCCTGCAACGTCTGCAAGAGTAAATCCGCTTTCCTTTATGAGAGCCTCAGCCGCTTTGTAGCTTTCGGGATGAACTGCTGTATTATCAAGGGGATTTTTTCCGTCGCGGACACGGAGGAAGCCTGCACACTGCTCAAATGCCTTTTTACCCAGCTTCGGAACCTTCATAAGCTCCTTTCTGTCGGTGAACATACCGTTTTCCTCGCGGTATGCAACAATATTCTTTGCAACTGCGGAATTTATTCCTGCGATGTATGAAAGAAGTGAATGTGATGCTGTATTCAGGTCAACACCTACAGAGTTTACACAATCCTCAACAACTCCCGAAAGAGCGTCGTTCATGCGTGCCTGCGGCATATCGTGCTGATACTGTCCTACGCCGATAGCTTTGGGCTCGATTTTTACAAGCTCTGCAAGGGGGTCCTGCAAACGTCTTGCAATAGATACGGCACTTCTGAGAGATACATCATAATCAGGGAATTCCTCAGCCGCAAGCTTTGATGCGGAATATACGGAAGCGCCTGCCTCGCTTACTACGATATAGCTGACTTTCTGCGGAATTTCGCTGATAACCTCAGCGGCAAACTGCTCTGTTTCACGGGAGGCTGTACCGTTTCCGATTGAAATTGTTGTTACATTGTGCTTTTCAATAAGCTCCTTGATAATCTTCTTTGAAAGGGCAATATTTGTCTTGGGGCCCGGTGTGCAGTATACAACATTTGTATCAAGCACCTTGCCTGTAGCGTCAATTACAGCAACCTTACAGCCTGTACGATATCCGGGGTCAAGTCCCAGTATAACGCTGTTTTTGAGTGGCGGCTGGAGAAGAAGCTGACGGAGATTTGAAGCGAATACCTTGATAGATTCCTCTGCGGCATTAGCTGTCATCTCAGAGCGTATCTCACGCTCGATAGAGGGGAATATAAGGCGCTTGTAGCCGTCCTCTGCGGCGGCACGTACAAGCTCTCCGCAGGCGTTGTTTGCCTTGATGTACTTGCTGAAAATTATATCTGTTGCAACGGATTCGTCAAGGACGATAGATACCTTTAAGAATCCCTCTTTTTCGCCTCTGTCAAGGGCAAGTACGCGGTGATTTGCTACGCTTGAAACAGCTTCGGAGTATTCGTAATAATTTGTGTAAACGCTTTCAGCTTCGGGGTCAGATGCCTTTGAGGTGATTGTTCCCTTGTCATTTGCGGCTGAACGGAGCTTTTTACGGAGCTCTGCATCGTCGGAGATATCCTCGGCGATAATGTCCATAGCGCCCTGAATTGCGGCGGAAACGTCTGCAACCTCTTTTTCCTCGCTTACGAAAGCGGCAGCCTCAGCCTCGGGGTCTGTGGAATTCTCCTGTGCCATGATGATAACTGCAAGGGGTTCAAGTCCTTTTTCGCGTGCAATGCTTGCTCTTGTGCGTCTCTTGGGCTTGAATGGACGGTAGATATCCTCAACCTCTACGAGAGTAACTGCGGCGGCAATTGCGTTTTCGATTTCGTCTGTCATTTTCTCCTGCTCTGTAATTGCTGTGCGGACTTCCTCCTTGCGCTTTTCAAGGTTGCGGAGATATGTAAGTCTGTCGGAAAGCTCACGGAGAATCTGGTCGTCCAGAGAGCCTGTAACTTCCTTTCTGTATCGTGCGATAAATGGGATTGTTGCACCCTCGTCAATGAGATTTACGGTATTGTCAACCTGCTCCTGACGGAGTGAAAATTCTTGTGCTAAAGTTTTATTGATATCCATTTGATTTATCCTTCCTTAATCTGATTTATTCTGTCTACCCATGAAAACAGGGTTTTTGCGATATCCCTGTAAACAACGATATTATTCTTTTCGTTGAGTATCTCATGGCGCATATTGTCAAAAAGACGGTGAGAGATACTTTCATAGCCTCTTTTGCGGAGCTTTTCCACTGCCTTGAAAAATCTTTTTTCCGAGAGCATAACAGGGTCTTTTTTGCCTGATATGAAGCGAATCGGCAGCTGCGGAGATTTAACTCCCCAGCCTCTTTTGCTGTATGCTTCTTTTAAAAGATACAGCAGGGATTCATATCCGCTGAATGTGTATATAAAGTTGGAGAGGGGATTTGCATTAAATTCCTCAACAACTTCCTTTTTACTGCTTATCCATGAATGTGGAACACTGCCGAAGCCTCTGTTGAACAGCTTTTCTGCCGCTTCCTCAACCTTGTTGAGACGTTCACGGTTTTTCTCTGCTCTTGAAACTGCGGCGCATATAGCGCGCACAGGAGCTGAAAATCGGCTGTATGTGGGTGAGCCGAGAATAATAAGTCCATTTATGCAGTCGTCGTGTTCTTTCAGAAAGCATCTTGCTCCGAGAGAGCCCATGCTGTGAGCCGCCATAAAGCACGGTATATCGGGAAATGCGGCATGTATAACGGTATTTAGCTGTGCGATATCGGCAACAAAGCCCTTTCCGCCGTCCTCGTACATATATCCGATGTCGTCAGGCTGGGCGATGCTCTGTCCGTGTCCTCTGCTGTCGTGTATAACGGATGCAAAGCCCTGTTCAGCGAGATAGTCCATGAAATCGAAATACCTTTCCTTGTATTCGTTCATGCCGTGGATAATCTGGACTACACCGAAAATTTCTCCTGTGGGGACTGCGGCAACAGCTGATATGCCGAGACCGTCAAAATCCGAAGTGAAATTCAATTCCTTTAATTCTGCGTTTATCATAAATTCACCTGTCGCGAAATTGTTTGGCAGAGAAAACTTTTCCCTGTTGATGTATACCTTTCTATTTTAACATATTATTTTATAAATTGCAAGTTTTTGGAATGAATATTTTAATGCAAAAATAATTTTATATAAAAATATGTCGGATTTAAGATTATTTTAAGACAATTGCTATATAATTACAATTACAAAGAGAGATATAGTATAGGACTACTATTTTTTTAAGGAGTTTTTATTATGAAAAAGAAAAATTTAATTTCAGGTCTCTCATCGGCAGTATTTGCAGCGGCGCTTTCACTTACAGCTGTATCGGCACAGGCGGCTGATACGGTTATCTATGGTGACGCTAACTGCGACGGAACTGTTACTATTGCCGATGCTACCGCGATTCTGCAATCCATAGGAAATCCCGATAAATACGGTCTTTCTGAGGCGGGTGCGGCAAATGCAGACGTTTCTAACAGAGGTGACGGTATTACAACTGCTGACGCTATCGCTATCAAGAAATACGATGCAAAGCAGATTACAGAGCTTCCTGAATCATGGCAGGAGGGACAGGGTACAACTGACCCCGTTACAGCTAAGACAATGATACATCTCAACGGCGCTTCTGCTACAGTTGAGGGTGATTATGCTGAGGTAAACGGCGGTGTTATCACTATCAGCCATTCAGGTGAATTCTGGGTTGACGGTACTCTTGAGGACGGTCAGATTAAAGTCAGCATTGCAGACGAAGTGGCTGACGCTGAAACTGTAAAGATTTTCCTCAACGGTGCGAATATCACAGGTAAGAGTGCTTCTGCAATTTTCATTGACAATGCTGAAAATACTTCTATAAATATCGTTGATGGTACTGAGAATACAATTTCCGACGGTGATACAGCTTACACAGGCGATTTTGCAGGCTCTGCACTTATTGCGGCTAAGGATGATATCACATTCAAGGGCGGCGAAAAGGGCACAGGCGTGCTTACAATTACTGCAAATACACAGAATGCCCTTGTCTGCAACAATGATATCAAGTTTACAGGCGGTACTGTGAATATCGATACTCTCAACGATACGGACAAGACAAACGCTGTAAACGGCAAAAAGTCCGTAACTGTAAAGGATACGGCTGTTCTCAATATTGACGCTGAGGGCGACGGTCTGAAATCCTCAAAGGGAGATGTTGCCATTGAGGGCGGTACAGTGACAATCAAGGCTGGAAATGACGCTGTACAGGCTGAAACTACTATTGATATCTCAGGCGGTACTGTTACAGCAGGCGGCGACAGAGGTCTTACAGCTGTTGTTGGCGTAAACATCACAGGGGGCATGGTTGCCGCTACTGCTACGGATAATCAGGTTGACACAACGCTTATGACAGGTACAACACAGGGTACGCTTATTCTCAATTGTGTTGATTCAACTGAAACTGACGGCTGCTGGAAGAAGGCTAATTCGTTCCTTTTTGAACTTAACAGTTTTGAATGCAATTTTACAAAGAAGTATAAATACGTTCTTGTAAGTTCGGGTGATTTCGTACAGGGTGCTGACCTTGACATTAAGAATACAGCTACAGGTAATCTTGTGTTACACGGAGCAGAGCAGACTCCTGTATTTACTCCTACAGGTACTATTACTGTATTTGACAAGGTAAATCCTTTATCTCCGTTAAATAATGAGCCGGTTCCCGCACCTGCCGACGGCTACAGCGTAACTCTCAGCGGCACTTCAATTCTCTCAGACGCTCCCGCAGATGTGGCTTCATCAGCTGACGGAAAGCTTACAATTACACAGCCCGGAACATTTGCTGTATCAGGCGAGGCTAAGGATGTTCAGATTTACATTGACGTTGACAAGACGGCATATCCCGAGGGCATTGTTCAGCTCGATTTTATGGGAGCTGATATTTCAAACAGCACAACTGCTCCTATCTATGTCAATTCTATTGGCGACGAGGTGCAGATAGTGGCAAAGGCTGGCACTGAAAATATAATCTCCGACGGTACTTCACATACCGAAAGCTATACGAACAGTGACGGCGAAACCGTTACCGTTGAGGGTGCTATCTTCTCTAAAGATGACCTTAAAATCAAAGGCTCAGGCACTCTCACGGTCAACGGAAATGTTTCAGACGCTATCGTCTGCAAGAACGATTTGAAAATCTATAACGGTACAATTACAGTTAATGCCGTTGATGACGGTCTGAGGGGCAAGGACAGCATTACTGTGGGAAATGCCGCAGATACGGACTTTTCCACTCTCAAACTCACTGTGAATACAACTCAGGGTGACGGTATCAAGTCCACGGGAACTGACGCTTCAACAGCTGATAAGGCTTACGGAAACGTTACAATCAACGGCGGTACTCTTGATATTAACTCCCACGCTGACGGCATACAGGGTGAGCAGAGCGTTGTTATAAACGGTGGTACAATTGACATTTACACCTACGAGGGAGCAGGCTTCTCAGGCACTGTTTCAGGCTCAACCGGCGGCTGGGGAGGCAGTTCTTCTACAGCATCTCCCGACGTTTCCGCAAAGGGAATTAAGGCTGTTGGTCTTTACGATTCCGCAGGCACTACATGGCAGAGCGTGGGGGATATTACAATTAACGGCGGTATGATTACTGTTGATTCCTCAGATGACGCTATCCACTGCGGCGGTGCTATGAACCTTTTAGGCGGTGTTATGAAGCTTGCTACAGCTGATGACGGTGTTCATTCCGACCACGATGTAACAATCGGACAGGGTACAGCCAATACCTTTGACGATGTTCAGATTATCGTATCAAAGGGATATGAGGGCATTGAGGGACTGAATATCACCATGAACAGCGGTACAGTTATCTGCAATACTACCGATGACGGATTCAATGCGGCTGGCGGTGCTGACGGCTCAGGTTCAGGAAATAACATGGGCTGGAGACCGGGCTCTACAGGCGGAACAAGCGGCGGCAGCTATTCCCTTAATCTCAAAGGCGGCTTTGCCCTTGTGAATGTAGCTGACGGCGACCATGACGGTTTTGATTCCAACGGCTCATTGACTATTTCAGGCGGATATTGCGTAACAAACGGCAATGAAGCATTTGACTGTGACGGCACAAAGAGCTGTACAGGGGGCGTATGGATTGAAAATACAGGCTCTGGCGGCATGGGCGGCGGATTTGGCGGTATGGGAGGCGGAAGCCTTACAGCCTCTGTCAGCGCAAGCGGCTCAGCAAGCAAGGGTACAAGAATTTCACTTGTAGGCTCTGACAACAAGGTTATAGTGTCATTTATCGCAGGCAAAAATGTCAGCAACTTCAAGGCTGGCGGCTCGAATGTCAGCGGAAAATTCTATACAGGCGGCGAATTAAGCGGCTCTGCATACTTCCAGAATGTTGACGATTCACAGCTTGCGGCATACGGCGGAACTCTCACAGGAGGAACGGCGCTGAATTAATTAAGAATTAATGCGTAATTCGTAATTATTTTAAGAGGGTGGATATATCTGCCCTCTTTTGTTATATATAATCATATGATTCGACGACTTGAATTTCGTTCCAAAATTGCGGGCGGATAATATCCACCCCTACAGGATAAAGGCTTTAATCGCCTGTAAATAATCTTTTTTTCAAAAGCACTTGAAATATTATTCATACTGTGATATAATTATTATAGATGTTAAAGATTTTTGTGATATACTTTTAGTTGCAAGGGTTTGTGATAGAGATGAGCAAAACACTAAATCTTACAAGATAAAAAACTAAGAAGCAAAAACAAACAACAAATCAAGCGAAGAAAGGAGCAACGAAGCCTAAAAAATGGTATAGCAAAGCTGATCTTGACAAAAAATGTCAAAATCA
>JAZNZK010000004.1:0-16362 GCA_045594905.1 Ruminococcus sp. | reverse complement strand
CCCCCAACTTTTTTTTTTGCCCCTCACTTTTTTTCCCCTTTTTTCTGCACTCTTTTTTGTAAGAAAAAAATTGCTCATTTTTTGTGCGATTTTTTTGAGCATTTTTTGCGCGATTTTTTTTGCTCATTTTTTGTGCGATTTTTTTTGCACGTTTTTGTTGAGGTACTGCGCGGAGCGGGTAAGATCTCCGCGCGCCCTCCGGAGTTAGCAAGCCATGTCAGTTGCCTACTATAAACAGTATAGCATATCAGTTGCCATTTGTCAAGTTCAATTTTTAATGGACCATTTAATCACGTACAAAACAATATCCATTTGTAATATAATCGCTTCCGTCCATGCGCCCCGCCTGCAAGCCTCTCGTAGGCAACTGTGTCTGCATTGAAAAATAAAAGACGGGTATTGTAGTGTTACCTGTGGGTGTGTTTATAATTGCGGGTATTAAACCTGTTTTTTGTGTGCCGTATGTTGGTGTAAGTGAAAGAGTTGTTGAATCTGTGCTATCACCCACATATAAGTAGCAGTTTGTTGTTTCACTTGTTTCCATTGTGTTCGAGGCGGGTTTGATAAAAGCAAATGCTCCGTTTGAATCTGTTGTAAGAGTAAAGTATAATATTTGAGACGAATGTATCACTTTAAACATCAGACCGTTATCACTCAATATCGCTTCTGTCACATAAGCACCCGTAAAGATGGTACTACTTGCATTACCGTTTGTTGTTGTTGTAATTGTTCCGTTAGTGAATATCACCTGTGCGGGTGAAGTGGAAAGTCGGGTATAATTTATGGTTAGTGTCGCGGTGTCTTTTGCGATTGTAAGTGTATAATAATTGCTTGCTGTTGTTTTTGTTATTGTGGCGTTCTCCAGAAAAGTTCCCTCTTTATTTGCATTTAAAAACGTGATAAAACTATCAAGCCCCGCGTCACTTGCTGTCCCTAAAAATTTATGAATACTCATTTTTTATACCTCCATTATTTCAAAATTACCAACAACGGCATTACCGCCATTGATTAGACTTGATGACACATCACCTACAGCATACGCCGCACCCATACGCAGTGAACCGTAATACATATTAACATCACCATTAACACCAGTCACAAAATACAGTTTATCGGGGGCGGGTGTGATTAGATCCCATTCGGCTTGGGTCAATCTTTCAAAAGGGCTAACCGCACCGAGGACGCCGTTTGTATAATGCAGCGTATCATCAATCTGGATCACCGGCGATACGAGTGCGCCGCTCTGACGGTAGAGAAGCTGACCGCCCTCGAGCGGGATATAGTATATCTGAAAGATAGCGCCCTCTCTCATTACCTCGGCAACGGCATTGGATATCATTAGCGCGCTGTAGTGTGCCGGTGTCTCGCTGCCTGTCGTCGTGATTATGACGTCAGTGCCAGAGCCGGAAGAGGTCGAGGTCGAGCAGAGCGTCAGTCCTGCATTGAAGCTCTCTGCCGGTATGCTGTCGATATCGTAGAATCCCGTGAAGTCCTCGTTAGTATACTCTCCGGTTGTGATAAACTGCGCACCCTTTGTGAGCGGGAAGCTATCAAATATAAAGAGTACGTCATTCGTACCGAGGTCGGCGGGGTCTACGTTTGCGCACCAGTATGCAATAGTAGCAAGAGAAGTGTCAGCGATCGGCGTCCAGTCAGTGCCGCCCGCTGCGCGGTAGTAGATATGCACGGCTGCGGACGTGAGCTCGACAGAAAAATTCTGAGCGTCGAACTCATGCACGGGCAGATATGTCATGCTGCCGCTGCCGCTGTCCAGTCCTGCGATCTGCTCCTCGATATCTCTGATATCCTCCTGAATAGCCGTGATCTCTCCTTGGATAAGTCCGATCGCCGTCTCGTTGTCTCCGACGCGCTGCGTGAGGTCCTGTATCTCTCCTTGCAGGTCCGTGCGCAGATCCTCGATTGCTTGCATTATCTCCTCGCGGTTTGTCTCGATCAGCTCCAGGATCTCAGCTTTGAAAGCGTCGAGCGTACTGTCTATCAGGTTTGCGAGATCCTGAATCGCCACGCCCTGCGCATTGAGCGCGCATATTACCTCATTGAGCTTTACGTTGACGTGTCCGAGAAATTCCAGGTACGAGAGGGAATTATCGAACGTCAGCGGAATAATGCGCTGACAGAAAACGGGAAAAGCTGCGCCGACTTTCGGCAATTTGAAATCAGCCATAATATATATACCTCCTTACCATATGCCCATAAATAGCGGCTCGAGCTCATCGATAATGAGCATATCAATATTTAATAGTGTGTTGCGGTATTCCTGGATCAGCTCAGCAAAAGACTTGCTGCCGTCCTTGCCGGTGATACTCTTTGTGATATTTTCCGTAGTGTTTGTGCTGCCGGTGGTCGCGACGCTGTTTGACGTTGCACGTGCAGACTGATATGAGTTGCTGCCGCTGCTCGACGTTGTATTTTGCGACTTGTCGGCGCTGCTCGCGTAAGTATTGGCGTCGATATCAGTATTTTGCAGGAAGCCTTGTGGAGTATCTGAATAGACACTTTTTCCATTGCTGCTGCCGCTGCTCTGATTGCTGCCGTTGCCGCTGTCGTTCACCTGTCCGTTTTCGCTGCTGTTGATCGCGTTCTGCACAGCTTCGCCCCTGTTGGTGACTTCGGTGCGATTGTAGTTAGTGAGCGGGTCGTATTCAAGCAGCTCCGTCTCGTATAGTTTATTATAGTATGGCATTATTTCATTAAGCTTGCGATTCAGGAAGCGCTTGAAAAGCTGCGGCGTCTCAAATCCGATCTCTCGAAAGTAAAAATGTTCTATTATCTTATCATTGAGTGTCCTGCGGTACTCCTCGTTGAATATCGGATAGTCAGCCAGACCGAGCGGGAAGTTGTTTTTTATGAGCTGTCCGAGCTCAATCGTGTATTTAGCCATTTTCCGCGCCCTCCTCCTCGGTTTTATTTTCAACGATGTTTTCCGCGTTTTTAACAATTTCACGGAACGTGCGGCGCCGTACCTTGACATTGCCGCCCCATTTTTTGTTGAACTCGTCCGCTGCTTTCTCACGCGTGAGCAGCATAGTCTCAGCCGAGAGATCAATGATGTTATTATTAGCGTTTACTTCATCAGTCGTAAGACGTTCCTTTTTCTCCGTCTCGACGTTGTTTACGCCGAGAAAAGTAAGGCACTCTGTCCAAACGTTGCGCTTGTACTGCTGTAACTTGTCAGCCACGAACGGCGCGACGGTCGGAAAAGTTTTGATTGACTGCGAATCAAAGTTTTTGCCGCTGTAGATTACCGGCATATTACCGTCGTACTGCATATACACATTTTTAAGTGTGAGCTTCTGAGCTTCGTCGCAGGCTATAAGGCAGGGCGTTTTCTGTCCTTTGACGTTGACGTCGCAGGCTCGCTCCGCTTCGTACAGTCGGCGAGCGAAAAGCTGAATCGTGCTGTCTGTCGGCAGCCTGTCGATATTATTCCGCACGAGCACAACATCGTCAAGCGACAGGACCTTATCGTAGCCTATAGCATAGCAATTATATTCCGTCGCTATATTGTAGATATTAAGATTTTGCGAGGGCGTGCATTTAAGATTGATAATACCGAGCGCCGGATCATCGACAAAGACTGCAATGCCGAGCTCGTAAAGCGTTTTTTCAAGAAATTCAGCGTTGCAGCTATCCGGCAGTCCCTCCCATTCATACACCGAGAGAGCGAGCAGTCGCAGTCGTTTGTAGTAATCGGTGTATGTCATGTTGTTTATCATGGCAGCTTCGTCGCTGTCTGAGAATGGACATGTCATACCGGTAAACGCTGCGAGCAGATTTTTATTTTTACCCATTGATACACCTCCTATACAATAGCATTATTCTGCGAGTAATCGCCGTAGGTTGAGGGATTGTGCCACATTGTCACGCCGGTGTTGAACATACGGCGCAGCTTTGCGAGATCTTCTTCCGGTATGTCTCCGGATATATTGATATTGCGGGTCTCAATGTAATTCCAGTTTGTACGCGAGCTGAACTGCGGCACTTTGCAAGTGCTGACGTTGTAGCCGTACATCGAAAAATAATCATCAATATACGTAAGGTATTCTGGCGTAACTGATTTTTTTGCAATTCTGATCCCTGCGCTCTTTGATCTCAATTCGATACCGCCTGACGGCTGACCGTGGGTTTTGTTGTGCAGTCTGCCTAATGTGTCCGTAAGTGTTGCGCGGTATGACATTGCACCCATTTCAGCGCTGAACAACGAATTGACATTGCCGCTTGTAATGGTATTTGCTACACCTTGCAAAATTGATACATCGTTTTTTAATTTGTTCATTTTAAGACTGTTTGAATGATTCGCTAAATAAATCGAAAATTCATCAGTTTTGAATGCGATCTGCGGAAAATTATTAAAGTCTATTGAATAATCAAAATTAACAGCGTTTACGTCAATATCGCCACTACCATTATATTCATAAAATTTTGGCGCAACACTTAATGCGCAATCTGCGGACGGTGAATAATAGGTATGTAAAGTTGCGATATTTTCATTGTTGTATCTAATGTTATAGAAATTTTCAATTTTCAAATCAATCTTTGAACCGTTGCTATTGTGTAATGTTAAATAGTTATATGGGTAGCACAAACATTTGTTATTTTTTGGTGTTACTCCGTTTGCAAGCTGTGAGCGGGATATAACAATACTGCGGTAGATATCAGCATCCCTATCATATATGGCGTAGAGATTGCCGCCGCTTGAAAATGAGCCGTGAATTGTATAAACGTTTACAGCGGATTTTATAACGGGATAGCAAGCTATTATTGTATCTGTTGCGTTTGCCTGTGTGAGAGTGTCGATAAATTCATTAAGGTCTTGCAATTCCATTGCATAATAATAGCAAGAGGACGGAACGCCGCCGATTACATTTGGTGTCATTTGCTGAACCGCACCGAAAACATAAGAGGAAACAACACACGCCCAATAGTGCGCGGCAAAGTCTGAATCACTAACCGCTGACAAATCGAACGGGGTTGCACGTTCTTCTTCATATATCAGAATGTCGCCTGTTGCAAGATTTTCCGGTAAAGTATGGGTAAATGGTGTATCATCATTGACGTGCTCTCGCGTTACAAACGATTGATAATAAGTGATATCAAACATATAAGTCTGAAAAGGATCTGTCGATATCTGCAAGTGTGTACAATGATCGTTTACATATGATTTGCCAACTATGAAAGCATAAAACCATTTATTTGAAAAGTTGCTGTTCTGGTATCTCACATAATTGCAGGCGTATAAGTTATCAATATGATCCGGCACACGAATTATATTGTCTTTGCGCTGATATGTAAAGGTTGTATAGCTTTTTATCGTCCGGCTCTCAAAATATGAGGTCTGAGCTGATACGCTCGCAAAGGTGAGCTGATTTTTCAGATCGTCTTCGAGCGGTACGTCGCAGAGATATACGATAGTCGAGGGCGTGAAAGCCATTGCAGCTTCCCTCCTTTTTTTAGTATGCCCCCGTGCAGGACGGGGGCTGATATACTATTATTATTCCGTTTCGGTAACGAGCTCTGAGAGGTCAAAGGTCTGCACTCTTGAGTAATTGCCATTGCTCTGAATAACCTTGAGCTTCTGCATACTCTTGTCAGTGATCTTGAATATGCCTGCCTTGTCGGGGTCGTTTATGAGCTCCTGGAGACCTGAGCCGACGGACGGCTCGAGACCTACAAGGACAGATGTTGCGTCGGCGTCAATATTTGTAAATTTAAGCCCGAGGAAATTTCCCGCGCCCCAGTCAGCGACGATCTGACCGCTGTCAATGTATTTGAGCGTACCGGTGATCTTGCTGCCGGTAACTGTGATATCCTCCTGGATAGCGCTTGCAGGAGTGCCCCAGAAATCGAAGTCAGTCGCTACAGCTCCGACAGTCAGAGCAGAAAGATCAGTCGCGCCCACGAAAGCTACAGCGTTCTCGAGCGGCGAGGTTGAGTAAGTCTGCCATACGTGCAGATAGTAGTTTGTGCTAAGGTTGCTGCCGTTGCGGAACTCCTCAACGGTCATCAGCTTGTTGAGGATAACGGGATAGCGCTCGTCGCACATTACAGCGTATATGTTCTCTGCACCGTCTGCGTCGCCGAAGTCCGGAACGATCACAACACGTCCCATGAAATCCGACTTATCAAGGTTGAACGCACGTGCCAGTACCTCTACGTCGATATATGCGCTGATATCAGAGCGAATAAAGAACATGATCTTGTTCTTGTCGCTCCATGAGGTATATGCTGCGCCGCTGCCGCCTGCTCTGTGCCAGGAGTTGAATTCAGTTGACGGGAACAGGAAAGCATTGAAAGCGCTGCGAGCTGCTGCAACGAATGAACGCGCATTTGCTTCTGTATTCGGAGCTGCGACTGAAATTGTTTTCATAGTCGGGTTATTACCGATAGCGCCTGCACCGAGCAGCGATTTTGTATAATTGAATTCATCGATGTAGTTTCCGTTATAGAGCGACTGCACGATCTCATCAACGAGACGATTGAAGCCTCCCCAGGTCGTGAAACCGGAACGGAGCACGGCGAACTGCACGGTACATTTGTATCGCTGCTGCCTGTTCATTCTGTGGTATGCTACCTTGACGTCCGGTGTCTCCTGCGCGAGCAGGTCGGTGCTTGTCGCGTCAAAGTTCTCTGCCTGAGCAGGATTTACACCGATCTCCTCCTCGTCGTATGCCAGGGGCGAGCCCTCGCGTCTGAGCATAGCGAGCGGGTTGCGGAACATTCTGCTGCGTACGATCGGCAGCGCGATCTTGTTTACGAGTAGCGTCAGGAACTCATTTCTGACTGCTGCATACTGAAGAATAGGGTTGCCGACGTCCTGAAGATTGGAAGCGGTTGCAAGAGGAACAAGATCCTGATAGGACGGACTTGCAGCCGATCTGATCGCGTTAAGGGCGTTGACATTTGTCTGTACTTCTGCCATTTTTTCTTCCTCCTTGTAGGATTTTAATTTATTTCAGCTCGCCGTTCTCGTCGAAAAGCGAGTTGAAGTCTATCGGTTCAGGTTTTTTCGGCGACAGGTCAAGCCCTTTTTCCTGCTTTGCCTGCTCGCCGAGCTTTAAGAATAAGCCCATGTTTGCTTCCTGCAAGCTCTTATTCTTTTCTTTGAGCTCGGTGCTCGATTTTTCTGCCGTCTCAGCTCGAGCGACTTCCTCGGTGAATCCCTCGCGTAGCGAGTTAAGGAAGCCGGATATTTTTCCGGTGTCCGGTGATTCTGCTTGCAGCTCGCTCAGAGCGTCGGTGCTGATAGTGTTAAATTCATCAATAGTCATGATTACTCCTCCGTTATCACTCCCGAATACCGATGATCGTCGATATCCAGTGAGATTTTTATTTGCTTTTTTTCTGTCGGCGGTCTGTAGCCGTCGTCGTATGTGCCGCCCTCGTAATTAGGTATACCGGATATGCCGCACACGTTTATTACGTTGTTAGGCGAATTTTTTTGGAACTCTGTACGGATCTCATAATGGCAATGGCTGCCGGTGCTCCTGCCGGTGCTTCCCTCGATACCGATAGTATCAGTGATCTTTACAGCCTGACCGGTCTCGACGCGCAGCTCGCTCAAATGCCCGTAGTAATAGTATCTATTATTTGCAAAGATACACACATACTGCCCGAAGCCCTGGCTATGATCTGCCGGATTCTCCCAGCCTGCATACTTCACGACGCCGTTTACTGTCGCGTGTATTTCTTTGCTGTCAATGCCGACGAGGTCGAGCCCGTCATGCACGCCAAGCGTGAATTTCTGAGATATGCGAAAGCGTCCCATATATGGACTATTCATTTTTTTTCACCTCCTCGCTGCTCGTCTGCTTCCCGATCTGGTGCGAGAAGTAGAATGTGATAACTGATACAATGATAGTTTTCATAGTATCAGAATAGGTCTCCGGATAAAGAAAACACAGAACAGTAAAGCCGACAGAAAGCACGATAGTCAATATCGACTTTACGCAAAAAAGATTAGGATATTTTTTAGCCACATTATCACCTCGTTGCAATCAGGTTGCAATCAGGTTGCAACTATAGTCTATCTTATTATATCATATAATAGTATATTTGTCAATATGTACAAAAAATATTATAAAATATCGTGCAGATTTTTATAGAAAAAAATGCAGAAAAATGCAAAAAACTCTTGACATTTATGCATAGGAGTGATATAATATAATTACAGTAAGGGGAACGGAAACGAACCTGGAAAATGGAGGAAATTAAAATGAATAAACATTATACAGCTTCATCAAGGTCTGAAATGTGGTCTATAGCAAATAAAATTTTTCCGACAGATTATAAAAGAGACGAAAGAGCAAGCGCAAATGCGGGTTATCCGATATATTGGAGCACAGAGCGGGGTGTCAACGCTTGGATTTCAGATTTAAATACGTGTTTGGAATTAAATATGACGGACGGTTCGTCAATTTATATCGACCACGTAAAGCCCGTAAAAAATGAGTGGAATTACGACGGTCAGTATTAATAAACAAACGGGCGCCTTAACCGCCGCCCGCAACTAAACGGAGGGTAAGAAAATGAAAGAAAATTATAAAACGCTCGTAAAGGTTTACAGCTACAAAGGTAATGAATTTGCAATCATAAAAGGATTGCACGACGGAATTATCAGAGCAATTGACTACAAGTATATAGACAATAAAGGTCAGCTCACAAAGCAGCTTAACGGACTTGAAATGTTCGTAAACACAATCAACAACACTATCAATGGAGTGATTGAAAGAATCAATAATCACTTTGATTGGCTCGACTATGTGAAAGAAAATGATATTGATATCACCGACGACACAGAGTTGTTAAAGGGTATCAAAGCATTTTACAAATTATAAACCACGCCGCGCCGGAGCGGCAAATCTCCGGCAGAAAGGAGTTAGCAATGTTCCAGGGTATGATTTTCGGCATTATTCTTACTATCACGGTATCGTGTATAGCGACGATCGGAGAGGAGGATCGCAAATGAAAGCCTACAGAGTTACATTTATAAGCAGAGACGGCGAGCAGCTCGACTATCTGGACTTCGACAACTTACTGAAAGCACTTGAAAATGCGTACTATCATATGGATAACATAAGGGTACATAAGGTGAACATCTACCACAACGGCAATTATATCACGTCGCTTGAAAAGGTGTAAAGCTCAGGGGCGCGTGCTTTAAACGCGCCGCCCACCAGGGCGCAAGCCCTTACTATCTTTCAATTGTTCCGAGAGGAGGTGAGAACATGGCAAATACTTTCTATTCTGCGCAGTCGGTACTTGTGAACTTTGCCGCCAGTAACGGGTATGTATGTACAAATATGTCCCTGAAATGGTGCGGCGTAAAGTATAGCAAGATGTGGGTTGAAGAAAAAGAGGGGGTAACAAGTCTCTTATGTATTCAGCTCACGCGCACCGCCTTTGAGATCAGGGGCTACGGCAGCGACTACGCAGAAGTGTTCCGGACGTCGTTCGACTACGCAGACGTGAACACACCGCCAATGGCACTGGAATCAACAGCATATGACACTGAAACGGAGTAAGCAAGAATGAAAAGTAAAGCCATAACGAAAACGGTCACTACAACGTTGCTGAAAGCAGCGTATATTTCCGTTATTGACGGAAACGTAGTACAGACACCGGTTGAGGAAAAAGTCGTTACCTACGCAAAAGTACGCAAAGAGAACGCGCTGAAAGTATTCCTGCGGGAGTGCAAAGACCGCAAAGCATACAAGCATGAGACTATAGTAATTACCGATATTATCCAGTCAAAAGTTTGTTATGGCATGGATCTCGAAAAGTTCATGGAGCTTGCAACGATCATCGACGACGGTCAGAGCGCGGACGAATGGAAAGTATCACAATGAAACACTTCACACGTAAGCCAACGCAGAAGCAGCTCGAAGCTGCATTTAAAATGCTTGACTTTATGGCAGGCAGAAAACAGGAGGAAAAAATAATGGATAATCAGAACATCACCAACACAGAAGCAGCAGCATTTGATCTTACACCGGCAGCTCCGGCAGCTCCGGCAGAGCTCACACCGGCAGCACCGGCAGTCTTTGACGATGATTCAAAGTTTATTGTAGATCTCACATCGAGAACAACAAGCTACTGCTCCATGAAAGCAACTACAGCGGCAGAAAAGGCAGATCTTTACAATGCTATGAACGCGCCCGCAAAGCGACTGAAAGAGTGCATAAACGAGACAATCGAGATCAAGGACGTATTCGTAGAGGTTGTACACTGTACGAATACTGAGACAGGTGAGCGGGTTCCCGTACCGCGCACCGTCCTCATTGACAGCAACGGCACCGGATATCAGGCAGTCAGCTCGGGCATATTCAACGCATTGCGCAAGCTCTTTGCAGTATTCGGCGAGCCGCACACCTGGACAGCTCCGATAAAGGTTAAAATCAAGCAGATTTCAAAGAGTGCAACAAATAACATTCTCACTTTCGAGATCGTCAAGTAATTGCGCGATTACTTGCGGTAAACGCAAGACAGGCGGCAGCGCGAGCTGCCGCCTATTCTTAAAGAGGAGGGCGTAAAATGGCAGTACCACGAGTTGTGGGATTTTGGAAACGAGCCGAGGAGGGCAGGACAAAGTCACAGAAATTTAGTTGTTCTGTATGCGGCGGGATAGTTTTCGCCGCCACTGTCAGTCAGAAAAGCAAGCGGACAGTATGTGATTATCCCTATTGCCCGTATTGTCTTCATGAAATGAGATCAAGTGCGGAAGCGGAGGAGAAAGCATGACACGAAGCGGAGTTGAATATGATCTGAGCGTATCGCCGTACCGCCTGACGACCGGCAACGGCTATACGTTCGTATTTTCAAGCAAGGTGAATCGTGATAAATTCGACTGCAAGTACAATCTGCACCGGATCAAGCTCGCAGATTCACTCTCGAATAGATTCAAACTTAATATCAGGGTAGATATTATCGCCGATTTCTCGCTTTATCGAGCTATCGAGAAGCGCGGATTTTTGGCATATTCCAATAAAGGGGAGGAGTTTACGTGTCCCGAAAGTATGCTATTTCTTGGAGACTGTCCGACGAACTGGATCTGAGACGAGCTGTAAGAAATGCCAATAAGCGCCGACGCGCTGCGATCAAGAGGTACGGCGGTGCTGACTGGCTGCCGCCTGCCTTTGAATACAAGAAGATCCGCGAGACTATCTACACACGCGACGACTTAAAGCGCGCGCTCAAATCCCTTTCTGAATTTACTGCCGAGACGGCTGCACCCGTCACCAATCAGCACGGCGTCACTACGTCGATCTGGCAGGCGAACGAACTCAAAAAGAAAATCAGGCGAGAGAATGCGCGCAGAGCTCAAGACGCAAAAAAGCGCAGCGAGTATGTAAACGGCAAGAAGATCACCACGCCGGAAGAAAAGCAAAAGGAAGCAGAAGCGCGTACTATAAAAAAGGACTTCCAGGATATTTCAGATGAAGAGGACTGGCAGAAATTCATAGAGTATGTAGAATCACTCACGGATAAGAAGCGATACAAAGATGATCCGGAAGAATATGCGGAAAAGATCATTGAAGCCCTCGACCGTCGCGGCATTGACGATGATATCGTCCGCTCGTTCTATGAATCAATAAAAAATAATCTTGCGGACTATGAAAAAGAGGGATTCTTTTTCGCAAATCTCAAAAGCATTTATGATCCCGCCGTCGAAAGCGACAGCAAGATCGAGAAAGTCAAGCTCGAGATCCCGATAGTGCTCGACCGTGAGGGCAAACGTGCACAGGAAAAATTCATCGACGGTATCGGCACGCGCTCCAACGTTTCAGGAGATCCGGAGCTGCAAGACTTATGGGAATTCCTCGGATATGAGCACTTATACAGCGCATGGAAACAGGGGTATAATATCACATATCCGGACGATCTTTACAATTATATCAATAAAGACGATGAGCTGAAAGCAAAGTGGGACGCTCTGAGCGAGGGGTAAAATATGAGCAAGCGATACATGGCAGATTTTGAGACTACTACAAAAGCACCGGCGCGCGTCTGGCTCTGGGGTATAATGGATATCAATGATCCGGAGACGTGGTACTCAGGCGAGGATCTGAGCAGCTTTTTCAAATGTGCGAAAGCGCTGCACAATCCGATCATATACTTTCACAACTTAAAATTCGACGGCAATTTTCTCATATACTGGCTGCTGCACAGCGGCTTCACTTATGCCGAGAGCGCAGACGACGCGCACGAGAATCAATTTACAGCAATGATATCAGGTGAGGGACAATTCTATACAATAGATGTATATTATTTCCGCTATGGCTCGAAGATCAGCAAGATATCATTCCGCGACAGCTTGAAGCTGCTGCCGATGAGCGTTGAAGCTATGGCGCACAAATTCAAGCTGCCGATCCAGAAGCTACAGATTGACTATACGCTGCACGACAACGGCGCGCCGGTAACACCTGATGAGCGTGAATATCTGCACCACGATCTGCTGATACCAGCGACCGTGCTTAAAATGATGTTCGATATAGGTCTTTCGCATTTGACTATAGGCGGCTGCGCTCTGAATGACTACCGCGAATCTATGGGTATCAAGCGATTTTTCGAGTATTTTCCGCAGCTTGACATAGACACAGATTCTGCAATCAGGTGCGCATACAAAGGCGGGTACACCTACGCACACCCGAAGAACAGAGACAAAATTCTGCGGAACATCACCGGTATTGATCGCAACGGAGCATATTACTATATAATGCGAGATTATCCGCTACCATTCGGCGAGCCGATCAGATTCTCAGGGCAATATCAATATGATCCTGCATACCCGTTATACGTGCAAACGCTCCGCTGCCAATTTGAGCTCAAACCGTTCTATTTGCCGACAGTTCAGCTCAAAAATAATAGATTTTTCCAGGAATCGGAGTACTTAACCGACAGCAAGAGCACGAAAACAGGCGTGCTCGAGATCGTCACCATGACACTTGCGAGCCCTGACCTCGAGCTCTTTTTACAGCACTACAATGTATATAATCTTGAATACCTCGGCGGCTACAAATTTCAGGCAAGCAAAAAACTCTTCGCGCCCTGGATCGACAAATGGAATGGGATAAAAGAGCGCTCGACACTGGAAGGTGACGAGGGCATGAGAGAGATCGCAAAACTTATGCTTGTAAATTTATATGGAAAATTCGGCACAAATCCGCTTATCAATTCGATATTTCCGATCCTGAATAAGAATACCGATTGCGTAAATTACGAGCTTCAGGAATTCGTCAAGACTGATGATCACGGCAATGTGCTTGTAAATGATTCAGGCGAGCCCCTGACCACGATACTAAAGCAGCGCGATTCTGTGTATATTCCTGTCGCTGTATTTACGACAGCATGGGGGCGCTACGTCGCAATCAATAATGCGCAGAAAGTACACATGGAATCTATTGTATTATCGCAGTACAAGTATACGCGCTTTGTATATGCCAACACCGACAGCCTATACATTGCAGGCGACGAGATCCCGTCCTGGCTCGAGATAGATCCGACAAAGCTCGGAGCTTATAAGATCGAAGCGCGCTGCACTCGCGCGAAATTCCTGCAAGCTAAAAAATATCTGCTCGAATGTATCGACTATATGCCGGAGGACCTCAACAAGGAAAATCCACTGCTGAAAGAGGACGGCAGCTATAGCACGCACTTAAAGGTAGTATGCTCGGGTATGCCGAAGCGCCTGCACGGTCAGGTTAATTTCAAAAATTTCAGAGTAGGCACGATCTACACCGGCAGCCTGGAAATGCAGACAGTCACAGGCGGTATTATTCTACGAGAAAAGGTATATAAATTAAAATGAGGAGGTGTGAAAAATGAAATTTGCAAACAGTGGACAAATGTTTGATACTTTCATAAACATAGCCAGAGCGATTTATGAAACTGCGTATGATGAGGAAATGGGCGGCGAAGCAACTTTATCCGTGGAGATTAACAGCACAAAAAAGATGAATATAACAATCACTATGGAAAATTTAAGCGAGGAGGACTGAAAATGAATAATATAAAGATAAGCAAAGAAGAATTGATAGAAGAAATCAATTTGCAGCTTACAGCGTTGGAACTACTCGGAGAGGGACAAAACCAGTTCGAGATTGAACAGGCGTTAGCTTTATTTGATTTACAATTCCGGTTGAAATGTAAACTCTATGAGCTCACAAATGAACAGGAGGGCAAACAATGGGAATTTTATCGCAAATAGACGCTGAACTGCAAAAAGACTTGCTTAACTTTGTTAAGGAACAGGATAAAAAAAACAAAAGCGGTAAGGTTGTTTTTGGTGATTATCTATTAAATGACCTTTTAAAAATGCTTATAAGCGGGGAATGTAAAATAACTGGTTCGCTTACAGATCATGGAAAAGGCAAACTGTACGTAGAATACAGTTTCAAGGAGGGTGATAACGATGATTGAAAATCCCTGCAAAAAATGTGATGATCCTGCAATGGGCTGCTCGAATACGTGCGGCGATCTGGCAGAATATCGTTATATTAAAGAGCTCGAGGAAACAGTCGAGCAGCAAGCGGAACATATACGCATACTGGAAGATACTATTAATATGTATCAGGAGCAAGAAATAGAAAGGAATGAAGAAAATTAATGCTTGAATTAAAAATAGATATAGACAAAAATCAAAACTCACTCGCTACAAGCGGCGGAGCATGGGATATTATTACACACTGTGCGGTATCTACCGCGCTTCTGATCCGGAAAGTGCAGAAGATCACTAATATGAACGAGGAACAAGCTGCTATCCTACTTATATCAATGGCTCAAACTATCCAGAAAGATATCACACACAAGGAAACACAAGTTATTAAATCCCCGAAACTTGACAGATTCAATGATCTATGATATAATAAAAAATATAAAGGGCTATACAGTCAATATATGATATGATCGCGCAGGCGTCACAGCGGAGAGCTGCTGCGCGACTGCTGCCGTGACGGGTTATCATATAACTGTATAGCCTTTTTGCAAGGAGGGCAAACCATGAGTATTGAGATAATAGAGCGCAAGGGAGTGCGAGGAATAGAGCTCGACGGCGAATTTGTGACACTGGAAGTTATATTCTGGAACATAAACCGAGTGCTCAGCTACAACGCTTTACTGAACTTTATCACCGGACCTCGAGGGGCAGGCAAGACATACGGCGCAGCTTCCTACGTCGTGAAGCATTTCAAGAAAACAAAAAAGCAGTTTATTTATGTACGCCGGTACAAATCGGAATTTGACGACGCTGCAAAGTTTTTCGACGCGATCGCGCCGGACTTTCCGGACGACGAGCTGAAAGTCAAGGGCAAAAAGTTTTATATCAACGGCGAGCTCGCCGGTCAGGGTATCGTGTTGTCTACGTCCAGAATGAAAAAGTCTACTGCATATCCGGACGTGGATACGATCATATTCGACGAGTTCATTATTGATAAGGGCGTCATACATTACCTTAAAAATGAGGTCGAAGTGTTCCTCGATCTCTACGAGACGATCGCACGTCACCGTGATGTGAAGTGCTTTTTCCTAAGTAATGCGATCACCGTCGCCAATCCTTATTTTATCTACTTTGACATTAAAATGCCTAAAGGCAAAGACATAGTTGTGAAAAATGATATACTGTATCAGTACTACACGAATCCATACCTGGAAAAGCTCAAAGAGAGTACGCGCATGGGCGCGATTATAAAAGATACAGACTACGGCAGATATGCGATAAAAAATGAATTTGTCAAAGATTCTCCGAAGTTTATCGAGAAAAAATCCGGTATGTGTCAATTTGAATTTTCGTTCATTTATAAGGATAAAATATACGGCGTATGGAGCAACCTGAAAGCAGGCAAAATATATGTATCTGAGGACTACGACAAATCACGGCGCATATTCTACGCCATGACGAAAGAGGATCACACGCCGAACACGCTGCTGCTCTCGACCTTGAAGCAGTCGCCGCCGTTCCGGTGGTTTTCAAAGCAATTCCAGCTTGGCAATGTGTTCTTTGAAAATCAGGCAATCAAAGCAGCTTGCTTTGAGATAGTAAAGATCAGCAATCTGTATTGAGGAGGATATAAAATGCACAAAATAATTGCACGACTTTGCACAATATCACTATGCACAATAATCGCCATTGCACTTGTATGCTATAATGCACCTTGTGTGTATTGACTTCTGCTGCACGACGTGGTATAATAATAATTGACGAGAGCCAGAGCGCCGCGAGCGCCCGTGCTAAGTCAACCCCTTTGTTCCTGGTTCACCACCACTGAACATGAGCACACGGCGGGCTTGATCGTCCGCCGTTAAGAGCTCAACGCCTGGAATGAAAAAACCGTGCAAAAAAAATCGCAC
>JAZNZK010000003.1:0-20518 GCA_045594905.1 Ruminococcus sp. | reverse complement strand
TGATTTTGACATTTTTTGTCAAGATCAGCTTTGCTATACCATTTTTTAGGCTTCGTTGCTCCTTTCTTCGCTTGATTTGTTGTTTGTTTTTGCTTCTTAGTTTTTTATCTTGTAAGATTTAGTGTTTTGCTCATCTCTATTAATTATGAATTATGAATTAAGAATCAAGAATTGCAGCCTTAATTCCCAATTTGTTACGTTAATGTGCGTTTTGGCATTAACCTAAGTCAGATGTGATAATTGCTGATAATATAATAGCAGCGGTAGTAGCTATAAAGACAGGCATCATAATTAGCAAATCAATAATAGGTATTGTTTTCAATATCTGCCCGACATCTTTTTTATATCGATTTTTGTCGTAGAATTCCTGAGGATTTTCAGGATTTATGAGGATTTCTCGGCTTTCGCCCTCCTCTGTTTTTGTTATGCCATAGTAATTATCACACAGAGTATATTTAGTGCCGTAATAATCAAGCTCATATACGGGGCTGAATAACACATAGAGTGGTGTTGTTTTGGTTCTGGTTCCTTTTCTTGTGCGTCTTTTTACAAGTATACAACGAGGGATTACTTCAATATTTTCTTTTAATAAGTCATCCCTGTCTCTTTGATTTGGATTGATGCATATTGCAGTTACCTTTTCTGTACAGGACTTTTTCAGCGGCTTCATTTTACGGAGCAGCTGTATTAACGGCTTTGTATTTTTGATTGTCGCAGATAGTGAACAAAGAGCCATTGTACCCGGAAAAATCGGAAGCATCATCGTTATATTGCCACGGAATACCATAATAGACGAACACGAAAATAGAATGAGCATAGTAATGGCAAAAAATGGGTCTTTAGTAATGCCAATAATGAAATAAGTTAATCCGAAAAAAAGAATTAATATTCCAAAAATAGTATGCGGTCCAAAAAATGATTTTCCGATAATCAGTAAACCTAACGTTAAAAAGAACAGAATAAGCACAATAGAAGAAGTAATGTTATTGTATTTTTCCATCTTTTCTTTTTCGTATTCCGCAGCAAAGTCGTATGGCTCTTCCTGTTCCTGTTTTTTATCTTCCTCATATTGTTTCAGCAAAGCCTCGTATTCGGCTCTGTAATCTCTTTCATTATCCATTTTAACCCCTTTTAAACCCCAATATCACTTTTTGTCCGTCACGGGCGGATAATATCCGCCTCTACAGAAATTATCTTTAACCCCAGATTTACATTATACAATAATTAAGTATTGCAAATTATCTGATATTTCTCTCGCTCTCAGATAACAATAGCATCTCAGGCAGGACAGATGCCAGCGGTAGCTTACCGCTTGCTGCCCTTAGCGCCGAAACTGCCGCCCATTGAGAGAATATTGCTGTCAAAGGTGTAGTTTATCTTTGATGCCTGTCTGTGACGCTTTAATGCAAGCTGAATCATTCTTTCAAGGAGTTCAGGATATTTAACACCCTTAGGCTCCCAGAGATAGAATGCAAGTGAGCCTGGGATTGTGTTGATTTCGTTGATGTAAATTTTATCTGTTGCCATATCAATCATAAAGTCGATACGTGTAACACCATTACAGCCAAGACAGCGGAAAGCGTCAACTGCAAGTCTGCGGATAGTTTCCTCCTGTTCGGGAGAAATATCAGCAGGAATCTTTCTTTTCAGAGATGCCATACCCTTGCTTCCGCCTGATTTACCGCCGCCTACGTATTTCTGCTCAAAGCTGAGGATATCCTCATCGCTTGCCTGAACAGGCTCTTCACATACGGAAGCTTCTGCGGATTCGCTGTCACCGAGAACAGAGCAGTTGATTTCTTTAAGCTGAACAACAGCAGGCTCAACAAGAATTCTGTCGGAGAATGCAAAAGCGTCCTCCATAGACTTGATAAGTCCGCTTCTGTCCTTAGCCTTTGAAATTCCAACGCTTGAACCGAGGTTGATAGGCTTAACAATTACAGGGTAGCCGAATTTCTTTTCAACTTCGTCAGCACATTCTTCAATGCGGTCAAGGTCAAATGCTGCAAATCGGCAGCAGTCGAGAACAGGGAATCCAGCCTCTTTGAGTAAAATTTTCATAACATACTTATCCATACCAACTGCTGAAGCAAGAACATCACAGCCAACATATGGCAGGTCGAGAGTCTGCAAATAGCCCTGTAATGCACCGTCCTCCACGTTTGTACCGTGTACAATGGGAAACGCAATATCAATATCTGAAATTAAATTTGAACCGAATTTCTTCATTTTCTGGCGGATAAGCTGAACTTTTCCCTCGCTGCGTACAAATACGCACTCAGTACACTCCTTTAAAAGTGCAGGGATATCTTTATAGTTGTTGATATCCATAAGCTTTTCGCCTGTGTAGAATTCGCTCTTTTTTGTCATATAAACGGGAACGATGTTGTATTTTTCCTTATTCATGCTTGCCATAGCCTGAACTGCGGAAATTACGGAAACCTCGTGTTCTACGCTTCTGCCTCCGAAAAGGACTGCAAGATTAATTTTCATATGTGTTATCTCCTTTTTTCTTTTGGATTTTATCAATAGTTATCAGGCAAGTCGTTTTCAAGAAGAACGATTTTTTTCTTGTCTGTAGTGTAAGCGTTTACTTTTGCAAGGGCATCATTGAGGGAGTCAGCTACATAAACCTTTGACATATCATAGCCGCTGTCCTTAATGCCGTTGTAAATTGGCTCTGTCTGTTTTTTGCCTACGAGAACGATATAGTCGCAGGCTTTTGAAGCCTCCTGTCCGAATTCGTAGTTCAACTCCTCCTGCTTTGCACCAAGTTCAACCATACCGGGAGTAACGAGGATTCGGCAGGCATCGAATAATCCCAGAACAGCAAGTGCCGCACGGCATCCGCTGGGGTTTGAGTTGTAAGCGTCATCAATGAATGTCACGCCGTTGCCCTTGTCAAGAAGCTGTAAACGGTGTGGAACTGCGGCAATACGCTTAACGGGGAGTACAAGCTTTTCCATGGGTATGCCCGTATCTGCGGCATAGGCAATTGCACCGAGAAGATTCTGAACATTATGCTCACCGAGAAGCTTTGTGCTGTATCGGCAGGATTTTCCGTCGGGAGCAGTAACAGTAAATTCCGTACCTCTGTCGGAAACAGAAACATCTGTGGCTCTCCAGTCATTGCCCTCCTGCAAGCCGTAGGTGATAGCGTTGGGATAATCGGGAGCTTTTTTGCGGATAAGCTCGTTATCGCCGTTGAGATAAACTTTGCCGAGAGCAGAAATGCTGTCCGCAAGTTCAAATTTTGTATTTACTACATTTTCAATTGAACCGAAAGTTTCAAGGTGCTGAGGGCCGACAGAAGTAATAATACCGTCATGGGGATTGGCAATGCCGCAAAGTTCCTTGATTTCGTGAACTCGTCTTGCACCCATTTCGCAGATGAAATACTGGTGTGTAGGCTTTAAATCACGGCGGATTGTAATAGTAACACCCATAGGAGTATTGAAGCTTTCGGGAGTTTTCAGCGTTTCATACTGAGAACTGAGCAACTCGCTGAGGTAAAATTTCATAGAAGTCTTGCCGTAACTTCCTGTAATTCCGACTTTGTGCAAATCGGGGCAGGAGGCAAGGATTTTCTTAGCGTCGTTGATGTACCAGTTCTGCACAGCCTTTTCAACAGGCTTATTGATAAGATTTGAAAGAGGTACAAGAATTGGTGTGAGGTAGAGTGCAGAGCCGATAAAAATATACGATAAGGGATTTTTAAACCAGCGTACTTCCGATGAATCAAATGTGAAATCTGTATGTGCTTCGTTCCATATACGATTAAAATAAATAATACTTTCGCCTTTAAGCAGTGCCAGAACGAAAAATATGGCAATAAGGATACCGAAAGTTATCATCATCCGCTTAACTCTTGCAGTATAAACAAGAGGTTTCTTGAATTTCTTGCCGGGTTTGTTGGCGACAATAAATATCACATTGAGCAGAGAAAAAATCATCACAATCGGAAGATTAACTCTTGTCAACAGCATTATAAACTGTGCAACAAAAAGCACAATGGGGAGAATATATCTTTTATAATTTTTCTTCATCCACCATGAATGTTCGGGAGTTTTATAGCCGTTAAGCTGTAACATATGGAACTCACGGAGTCCCATAAAAATTATTGCAATAAGTGCAATAACTGCATATATGCAGAAAATAGCAATATTCATCTGTATCTCCTATATTTATAATTTTAAAAAGCTTTTAGCCATTAGCCGTTAGCATTTTGTGTGGCAGATATTATCCGCCTTATTATTATTCCTCAATTTTCATAAACGAACACATTACACGGTTGAAAGTGTACTGCTGTTCGAGGAATGAGTAGTGTCCTGCATTTTCAAGCTTTACAAGACCAGCGTCGGGGATAAGTTTCTCCATTTTTTCACCGTCTGAAAGGGGTGTAGCCGTGTCATTTACACCCCATACAAGCAAAGTCGGGCATTTGATATTGGGCAGCAACGGCTCTAAATCCTCGTTTACTGTCTTTACAAGCACCTGTCGCATAAGCGGAGATGCCGCAACATAGTCGGCACTTCCGTACTTCACACGGAGTTTTTCAAGGGCTTCGGGAGCGATTTTCTGCATAAGCTTAGTTGAAAGAATTGTTCTGCAAAATTTATACCAGCGTGTGCGGAAACTTTTCTTGTTGGATTTAGGCGGAAGTATGCCTGCACTATCCACAAGGATAACTTTTGTGATTTCAAAGGGCAAGTTTTCACGGCTGTTGAGTTTTATAATAACTCTGCCGCCAAATGAATGACCTAAAAGCATAACCTTATCTGTATTATATGCTTTGTGGAATTCAATTACAAAATCAGCGTAATCATCAACGCACCATGCGCTTGGCGGTTCTTGGCTCTCGCCAAAGCCGGGCATATCCATAGCCACAACTTTATATTTTTTTGAAAGCAAATCAATGAGATTGGCGAAAAGCTTTATATTGCTTCCCCAGCCGTGGAGCAGGACAATAAGTTCACCCTCGCCTTTTTCCTCATAATTTATATTTATACCGTTAATCGTTCTGTTCATCTGTATATCTCCATTTACTACACTTGGATTTCTTATTAATATAATTATACGTATACATTATTTATTATATCACGGAGAATTATGATTGTCAATTGATTTGGCTGATTTTTCGCTATATATACAAAAAATCCGCACAAAGTCGAATTGTACTTTGTGCGGAGAAATTATTTGGTTTCAATGATTGTTATTCATCATCGTCAGCCTCATACTGCGCCATAAGCTTATTGTATTTTTTTGAAATGTATTCAGCATATATAAATTCAATAATAAAGCTTACTATAAAGAGTATTACAAACTGAGAGGCAATATCAGGGATATTCATATTTTTTCCAACAATAATATCCATGACGCAAAAAATTACAGCGAAGATTAAAGATTCAAGACAACTGTAACCAACGCGGTTGAGCCTGCCCTTTGCGGTCATTTCAGTACTTATGGTTTTTCCACAGATAGTCTTAGGAAGTTCGAGGCTGTCCTTTTTGTTTTTAATAATCGCAATTGTAATACCCATGATAATAAGCTGAATTGTACCAATTCCTGCAATTATCATATTATCTTTTAAAAATCCAAAAATTAAAAGAATTATATCGCACAGCATTGACACAACAGCCGCACCTGCAAGAGCCTTATCGTTATTCTGAATTTCACGTTCATCCTGAATAAATGTATTTGTATTGTTTTTCATAATAAAATCCTCCAATAATAAATTTGCTTAGCTTAATTTTCTTCTGTTTCGTCCCAGAAAAGCTGGTCGAGAGTTTTGTCAAGAGCCTTGCATATAGCGAGACAGAGTTTAAGAGTAGGGTTATAGTTGCCGGATTCAATCATTCCGATTGTCTGCCTTGTAACCCCTACCGCTTTTGCAAGATCCTCCTGATTCATATCCTTTTCCACACGGGCAATTTTCATTTTTTTATTTTTCATTTATACACCCCTTTAAACGAGTAAGTCCATATCGATATCTGACTGTAATTGTATTATAGCATACAATTTGCAAAATGTCAAGTATATTTTGCAAATTGTTCGAAAAAATTTTCTTAAAGAATTATATATACGATAAAAAACTTAAAGCGATTAAGCATTTTCCAAATCCTCTTGAAGAAAGGTCAAAAATATGATATAATAGACATATATTAAAAAAGGGGGCGCAGTATGGCAGCAAACTTGTTTTCGGAAATCGAATATTTAAAGGGAGTAGGAAAGGCAAAGGGCGAAAAATACCGCAAATTAGGCATAACATCGCCATATGATTTGCTTTATCATATCCCACGGGATTACATGGATTTCCGCACCCATATCCCCGTAGCGCAGGCAGAAAATGAGGAATACTGCGTACTGAAACTGACAATAACCAAAAAGCTTCCGCCGAAAGCAATCCGAAAGGGACTTGTTATTTGCCATGCCGCCGCAACGGACGGTATAGACGATATTCTTGTTGTCGTTTACAATAATGTGTATGCATTTCACGCGCTGAAAGAATACGGCACATATTATATGTACGGCAAGGTTACAGGCGGCTTTACGCGGAAAGAAATACATTCTCCTGTTTATATATCTGCGGAATCCCCTGTGCTGATACAGCCCGTCTACAAGCTTACGCAGGGACTTCCCATAAACACAGTCCGCACGAATATGAAACAGGCGCTTTCGCTTTTAGCGGAAATGCCTTTTGAAACGCTTCCACAGTATATCCGCGAAAAATATGAGCTTCCCGAACTTGTATGGTCACTGAAAAATATCCACTTTCCCGAAACAAACAACGCCGCAGAAATTGCACGCCGCCGCATAGCCTTTGAGGAATTGCTGAAATTACAGCTTGGTATGCTTATGCTGAAAATCCGCAAGAAGAAAACAACGTCCTACATTATGGACAAATCAACGGATATGTCGGATTTCTACAGTGCACTACCTTTTCAGCTTACCGAGGGACAGTCTCATGCTGTTGATGAAATCATAGCCGATTTATGCAGCGGTTCGCCTATGAATCGACTATTGCAGGGCGATGTGGGAAGCGGAAAAACTGCCGTAGCCGCCGCCGCCTGCTGTTTTGCAGCGAAAAATGGCATACAATCCGCCGTTATGGCACCTACGGAGATACTTGCGTCACAGCATTACAAGACATTCAGCTCATTTCTTGAACCGCTGGGAATAAGAGTAGCACTGCTGACAGGCTCAACTCCTGCAAAGCAAAAGGCAGAAATACGGGAAAAACTGCAAACAGGGGAAATCGACCTTGTGGCAGGAACTCACGCAATAATACAAAAGGACGTTGAATATAAATCATTGGGACTTGTAATCACCGATGAACAGCACCGCTTTGGAGTAGCACAGCGTGCCGCCCTTGCAGAAAAGGGAGATTCACCACACCGCTTGATTATGTCCGCAACACCCATTCCCCGAACACTTGCACTTAATATTTTCGGAGATTTAGACGTAACAAGCATACGCCAACTACCCAAAGGTAGAAGCCCCGTAAAAACATATGCAGTTACAGGCAAAAAGCGTGAAGGAGCGTTTTCATTCCTCCGTGCGCGGCTTGATGAGGGACGACAGGCATATGTTGTATGCCCCATGATAGAGGATTCCGAAAGCGAGCTTTTTGCCGTGAAATCCTACGCAGAAAATGCGGAAAAAACAACGCTGAAAGGCTATTCAACGGCACTTTTACACGGACGCATGAAAGCCGCTGAAAAGGAAGAAGTCATGGGAAAATTCAGCCGCGGAGAATTACAGGTGCTTATCTGTACCACCGTTGTTGAGGTTGGCGTTGATGTACCAAATGCGGCAGTAATGATTATCGAAAATGCAGAACGATTCGGACTTTCACAGCTTCACCAGTTGCGCGGACGAGTAGGACGCGGACGGTTTGAGAGTACGTGCATACTTATCACGGACAACAAAAACGAGGATTGCATACAGCGAATGAAGATTATTTCGGCTACTACCGACGGCTTTAAAATAGCGCAGGAGGATTTGAACATGCGCGGTCCGGGAGATTTTTTCGGCAGTGCACAGCATGGTTTACCTCCGCTGAAAATCGCGTCAGCATATGATATATCAATGCTTTCGGAGGAAGTCCGCAGATGCGCAGAGGAGCTATTACATGACGACCCCACTCTTGACAAACCTGAGCACAAGGCAATAAAAATTGATACGCTGAAATTTTTCAATAAAGATATTACGAGTTAATGTGTAATTATTGCATATTATTTGTAAGGGATGCTTTGTACAGTCCGCACTAATAAACAAAGGACGATGCTGCGCATCGTCCTTTTTTATTACTGTAAAAACGGCAGTACAATAATACCCAATGTCATAATTCCTGCAAGAGCAAGAACAACAATTCTCATAGCCGTTGATTTTTTTGGTTTATTTGTTTTATTCATAATACCCCTCCTTAGTGGCGTTTTTTTGTACGTTTGCGGCGGTCGGGGGTGTAATCCCCGAATATATCCGCTTTTTTGCGGTTTCCGTAAGCAGATTTTCTGCGGTCGGGCTTATTGCCCTTTTTGTCAAATCCACGGGATTTTCCCTTTTTCTCGGGCTTTTCCTTAGAACCGCCCTTGTAAAGCTTCACCTCAACCTTGTGACCGTTAATGCGTATAGGATTCACGCTGTCGAGGATATAATCCGATTCAGCTTCGGGGACTTCAACCGTTGTGTGATAGTCAAAAATATCAATCTTGCCGAAATCCTGCCCCGACATTCCAGTAGCGTCAACCAATGCGCCGAGAATGAAATTAGGAGCAATTTTCTTGCTTCGACCGATATTTAAATCAATTTTTACCGTATCTGCGCCTTTACGTCCGCCCTTTTTCAGCGGCTTGGGCATATCGAATTCAGGGAGACTTTCAATCTCCTTGGCAAGTCGGCTGCCGATAATTCTCGCAGCGGCTTCGCGGTAGTCAATACCCCTTGCGGCAAGGCGTTCAAGGATATCTGTTATCTCCACGGAAGCGGCAGGCATTTCCTCAATTTCGCGGATTATAGCGTCAGTTTTGGCTGTTATGATATCCTCTTTATCGGGGAGAGGAAGCTCAGTTATAGTCGCTTTTGTGTATCGCGCAATATCCTTTAAATCATACTGCTGACGGCGGCTTGTGATAAGAGTATACGCCGCGCCTTTGCGGCCTGCTCTGCCCGTTCTGCCGATACGGTGGATGTAGTACTCGTTATCCTGCGGCAAATCGTAGTTGAAAACAGCGTCGATACCGCTTACATCAATACCTCTTGCGGCTACGTCAGTAGCAACGAGAACGGCTGTAGTACGTGCTTTGAAGCTGTTCATAACCTGAGTACGCTGAGCCTGCTTCATATCGCCGTGGAGACCTGCGGCACGGATTCCGCTTTTTACAAGTTCCTCAGTAAGCTCATCAACCATTTTCTTTGTATTGCAGAAAACCATTGCAGATTCAGGGGCATATGCCGCAAGAAGAAGCTTTAAAGCGTCGGTTTTTCTGCCCATTGCTGTCATAAACCAGAACTGGTCAATGAGTTCAACTGTTTTCTGTGCGGATTTTATTTTTATCTGCACAGGTTCACGCTGATATTTCTCAGTAATTGCCAGTATCTCAGGAGGCATTGTAGCGGAGAAAAGCACCGTCTGACGTTCCTCGGGGACATCAGCAAGAATTGATTCGATATCCTCACGGAAGCCCATATTCAGCATTTCGTCAGCCTCATCGAGAATGACAGTGCGGAGATTTTCAAGTTTAAGGGTACGTCTGCGGATATGGTCCATAACGCGTCCGGGAGTACCGATAACGATGTTCGCACCGCGTTTCAGCTCCATAATCTGACGTTCCATATTTGCACCGCCGTACACCGCGCAAGCCTTGACAGAACGCTTGTATTTGGCGAATTTGCGTATTTCCTCGCAAGCCTGCATAGCAAGCTCGCGGGTGGGGCAGAGGATAAGGACAGCCACGGATTTTTTGTCAGAATCGGTGATTGATTCAACAGCAGGGATACCAAAAGCAGCGGTTTTTCCCGTACCGGTATTGGAACGACCTATTACGTCAATTCCCTGAATAAGCAGGGGAATACTTTCCTGTTGAATCTGTGTCATTTCGGAGAAGCCGAGCTCCTCCACAGCGCTCAGGATATCCTGAGATAAATTAAGCTCATTAAATTTCATATTTACTTGTCATCTCTTTCTTTTAACGATATCTTCCTATTATACATCATATCACATTTTAAAAGAAAGGTCAAGAGTTTTTTCGCAAAGTCAGTCATTACAAATCGCAAAACGAACAAATATGCGCTATCAAATCCGCCATTAAACGAGTGATTTTTTTGTGCATAATGACGTATTGCTGCAAATCTATTGTAAAAGTTGTAAATATATGATATAATAAATATGAGCGCAATTTTGGGCTTAAAATAAAGACGAAAAAGGGGTGTGCTGAATGGTCAGCATTGAAAATCATATCGGTAAAATTTCAGTATCAGATAATTATATAACCGAACTTGTCCGTCATACAGTCTGCGATTGCTTCGGAGTAGCCGATGTATGCAATGTCAACACTTTCCGTTCCGCTGTATCATCTCTTACAGGTGGCAGACTTTTCAAGCGTAAGGGCGTGGCAGTCCGCACGGACAAAAACGGCGGATTGACAATCGACCTGCACATAAAAGTGACATATGGAACAAACATAGCCGCCGCAGTAAAGAGCATTACTCATAAGGTTGCATTTACCGTTGAAGAAGCAACAGATATGCAGGTAAACGCAGTAAACGTCTACGTTGACGACATGAATTCATAAACAATAACACAGTGCCGCTGATTTTTCGGCGGTACTATCTATTATAACTTAGGAGGGTTTATATTGATAAACGGTGCTTTATTCAAAAACGCTGTTATTTCCGCCGCAATTACATTAACCAACAAGAAGCGCGAGGTTGACGAACTCAACGTGTATCCCGTACCCGATGGCGATACAGGAACAAATATGTCAATGACAATCGGCAAGGCAATAGACGAGTTAAAGAGACTTCCCGACAATACGCCTATTTCCGAGGTTGCGTCAGTAACCGCATCTGCACTTTTAAGAGGTGCAAGAGGAAATTCGGGAGTAATTCTTTCACTGCTTTTCCGCGGAATGTCAAAAGGACTTGCAGGGCTTACAGAAGCAGGCTGCGAGGATTTTGCAAACGCCCTTGATTTAGGCGTAAAAGCGGCATATAAGGCAGTAATGAAGCCTGTAGAGGGAACAATCCTCACAGTATCAAGACTTGCCGCAGAAAAGGCAAAGGAATCTGCAATTTCCACAAGCAGTGACGTACTTTTCTGGCAGGACGTATGCGACGAGGCAGAAAAAGTTCTTGCCCAGACAACAGAAATGCTTCCGCAGCTTAAAAAAGCAGGAGTAGTAGACGCAGGCGGCATGGGATTTTTAATCATAATCCGCGCAATGAAAGACATTTTCGCAGGCGGAGATATAGCCGAGCTTGCAGAAAAAGCAGAGCGTTCAGATGATTCATTCCGCACCGCTGTCAGCGAATACGACGACGATATAACATTTACATATTGTACCGAGTTCATGCTCCGCAAGAATCCCAATTGTCCCGATGTATTCATGCTCAGAGCATATCTTGAAACAATCGGCGATTGCGTTGTAGTTGTTGATGATGAAAAGATAATCAAGGTTCATGTACATACCGACAATCCCGGAAATGCGCTTCAGAAAGCTCTTGAATTCGGCGTATTTGTAAACGACCCAAGACCTAAGATTGAAAATATGCGCATACAGCATGAGGAAAAGGTAAGAGAGGCTGAGGATGCACAGGCAGGACTTACACCCGCAGAGCCCGAAAAGGAATTCGGATTTGTAGCAGTAGCCGCAGGCCACGGACTTTCCGCACTTTTCGAAGATTTAGGCGTAGATGTGGTAGTAAAGGGCGGACAGACCATGAACCCCTCCACAGATGACCTGCTCAGAGCAATACTTGCAACACCTGCAAAGACTGTTTTCGTGCTTCCAAATAATAAGAATATCATTATGGCAGCAGAACAGGCAGTAAAGCTCACAGACCGCACAGTATGCGTACTCCAGACAAGAACAATTCCGCAGGGAATCGCCGCAATGATGGCATTTGACGAATGTGCTGATTTGTCTGAGAATCGTATAAATATGACAAAGGCATTCGAGAAGATATCCACAGGATTAATCACCTTTGCCGCAAGAGATTCTGAATTTGAGGGGCATACAATCAAGGAGGGCGAAATCCTTGCCCTTGATAACGGAAAGCTTTCATTTACGGAAAAGGACATTAATAAGGCAGCATATAAGCTTACAAAGAAGCTTGCAAAGAGCGGCGCGTCATATGTAACAGTTATATACGGTTCAGATGTAACGGAGGAAAACGCAGAGGCATTACAGCAGCTTCTCCAGTCGAAGCTCAGTGACAAGATAGAAGTAATGCTTGTAAACGGCGGACAGCCCGTATATTATTACATTATTTCCGTAGAATAAAACCGCGGGATTCTAAAGGGCGAAGCCCTGCATAGCGTTCAAGCGCTCTGCAAGGGGTTGCCCGAACGTGAGGCAGGATGCTGTTTGAACGTGAGGGTATATCGCACTTGGATTTGACTGCGATTGAATTGAAAAGAGGGGACGCTCTGTAAGAGAGAGCGTCCCCTCAGGTTCTCTCGCCGCAATTTCGGCACGAAAAATTACGCATTAACAAAAATTCTCATTGCGTCATTTTTCCGCAGGGCAATGACTGTACCCTTGACGTAATATGCGGCAGGGTCTCCGGAAAAGCTGCGATAAAGGCAAATCACAGGAGTTCCGGAAGTAAACCCCAGTTCTTTCAGCCTATCCGACATAGCAGAAGGCATAATATAAGATATGATACAGCGTTCTCCCTCGCGGAGAGCGCTTAAATTTTTTTCGGCTTGCATACGAACCTCCGTACAGATTCTACGCGGCATGACAAACATTCGTAGGGAGCTTAAATTGGGATTCTAAAGGGCAAAGCCCTTTAGGCGGAGAGCCTCCGCAGGCATCATGCAGGGTATGGGACAACGTCCCATTGATTTCTCCCCCGCAATTTCAGAACGAAAAAATTACGCATTACACATTATACATCACGCCGCATATTATCTTATTCATGCAATCCGATTATTGTGAGGGCAATTCATCATAAACGCTGAATTCCGTAAACACACCATTTTTATTTCCCGTAATTTTCAAAGCCTTGATTCGTTGTGCTTCCATATCCCCGAATCTTATAAAATCGTTGATATCCTCGCCGCCGTAGCCTTCAATGGTGAAAAATCGGCGTTTATGCCCCCTTAATGACATCATAATGCGGAAATCGCAGGCACTTTCGGGATTATTGAGAAACCGACGGTCAAGTTCAAAATTACGGTGGCGAATAATATTTCTTGCAATAGCTTCATCTGAAACGGAACTGAAAGCCTCGTAATCCCCGTTTATATCCGCCATATTGCAGTGGCTGACCATTCTGACTGTGGAGATATCCGAGCCGAAACTGACAAGCTTTTCCTCGCTGTAGGAGACATAGGCGGCATTTGAGGGCAAGGACATCATAACCTTGTTTGTATCGCGGATATACGGATACATTCCCGTAAGCTTGTACGCAAGATTTGCCGCACCGTCCCACATAGGAGTGCCTTTGTTTACATAGATATAGCTTGAAACAGCGTTATCCTCATGGGTAATATTTGGCAGAGTAAAATATTCATCAAAGAGTTTATTGAAACTCATATCGGTATACATTCCGGGAGGAAGCTGATTTTCCGTCAGCAGAGAAGTAAATCCTCTTGAAGAAACCACGCATTTTTTCACACCGTTGGCATTTATCACCTTGAAACTATCGACAATGCCGTGATGAACATATTTTCCGTTGATACTCACTTTGATTTCGGACATATCATCGGGAGCGGAATCGTAGTAAAACACCCCGTCAAATCGGGTATAGGGGGTAAAAGCCTCCTTGACAAAGGAAAAGGAAACACAGCCTCCAAGGGATTTTTCCGTCCCCTGAGAATTTTTGTAGTATATATTTAACGTCATAACTTCACCTCAGAAGTAAACGGTAGCCCCCGTAGCTGCGTTGACAGTCAGTTCAATGTAGTCCTCACCGCCGTCCACAGCCGAGAATCCCGTAATAATACAGTTTACAAAACGGAGATTTTTATAAACGATTTCGATTCCCTCGGAGCCATTCTTGTTATTCATCAATCCTGCCATAATCATAGGCGTATCCTTGCTGTAAACTCTGCCTGTAAAGGAAAGCCGCGTAAGCTGACGGCATTTGTTAGTTCTTACAGGCGAGCCATAAACAGTAGGTGTTACCGCAACAGCAGTTTCCGCAGACATAGTCATTTTTTCGCAGTACAGCTCAACAGAGCTGATATTGACGCAAAATGGTTGTTTTGTGCTGATATCAGACATTAATTTCACCTCGGAATAGTTTTCATGGCATTGATTTTCATAACTGCTTTGAGAGTAAGCCTGCCCAGCTTGCCGTCGGGAGCAATTTCCACAGATTTAAGCCGATTGCTGATACCGCAGATTCTGTTCAGCACGGAATCGAAATTGCTGTAGAAGTAGTCATAAATCTGTTCATATGTCGTATTGAGAGGTGCGGCAACAGTAATTTCCAGATTGCATTTTACAGGCATATAAACAGCAGTTTCGGAATAAATGGGATTCACAGCCTCATATCCGCTGACGGAAAGTATGGTGAAATATTTCCCTTTATCCTTAACAGGCACAGCGTCAAAAGCGGTAAAGATATTTTCACCGCTTTCCTGCGCAAGTAAGTCTTTGATTTGTGAAATAATAGTAAGCATAACCCCTCCTTTTATATTCCGGCGAATATAAAATCCGAGCTGTCCAGTAGGTCAGCGCATAGGGTGAAATATCCTTTCAGAAGCCCCTCCGCAAAGGAGAGTATATCTCCGCCGACCTCACCCAGCATTTTACCGCCGTAGGTATATTGTGAACGGTCCTGTGCCGCCATAGCCTGATAATATCTAAAATTCGCAATAGCCGCGCAGAGATAATCAAGTCTCGGGTCATCGCCGTCAGCATTTTCAAGAATCATATCTTGAATTTCGATTACTGCAATATCCACCAAAGGTTCAATTTCCGCAGTGCACTCATTCCCCGAAAAGAGCGCGAACAGCGATTTTATTTTTGGAATATTCATAAAATCCCCCTTAAATCTTGAATTGTCCGCAGCTTGAAGCTGATTTGTCAGGCATAAGCTGCACCTCAGTATTACACTGTCTTATGCGTTGTTTATAGCCTTTTTTAAGCTTTTCCAGCTCATTGAAAGACAGACCTTTAACAGCGGAGGCGGCATATTCCGCAGCCTTAGCACCGCCGCAGAAAAAAGCAAGCTGACGGATTTCGCGGCAAATCTCTGCGGTATCCGGAGGCAGAGTATCAGGGGAGAGCTTTTCCGCAGCAGAATCATGGTATTTTTTTGTAACACCGGCATTTATCTGCGCAGGAACAGCGACAAAGCTCCACTCATAAGCGTCAGTGATATTATCAAGCACGGTATGGCACAAACGACCGCCGTAGTTTTTTCCGCTGATATGTCCGCAGTTACCCTTAGTCCTGTCCTTACCGCAGAGAGAGCATATTCTCTTGGCGGCTGAGCAGGAAATACTGACTTCTTTTTTTATACCGCCGTCGATTTCCGCAATGAGATTTCTGTTTTCCTCAGTACGCACCATATAAGCGGAAGCCTTAAGGTATTTGTAAGTCTCACCGTTTTTCGTGGTACGGCTTTCATCGGTAACAAGTTCGGTATCGAAGATACGGGCAGTCTGATTTGACATACTTGGTTTGTGGTCGAAAATGCCTGTTTTGCCGATGAATAAGCTTTTGAGGGAGCTGAGAGCGTTGTCTGAAAATCTTTCGCAATCGCGGTCTATATCGTTATCGCAGAGGATAACGGAAAAGACAAAGAGCTCATCAGCAGACATTTTCCTGCGGGTAAATTTATTAATTTTATCAAGAATTTCTTTTTCCATAAAACTCCTTTCTGTTGTATGGTGTAGGGGCGGATATTATCCGCCCGAAATTATCAAAAACTGAATTTATGCCTTAACCATTCCGCCTTACGCCACAACAATTTTCTTGACGGCTTCAGGAGTAAGCTTGCGGAAACCGCAGGTAATAGAAACGGAAATGCAGTCAAGCTGTCTGTCGATAAGCTTGTCAGTCTCCATAACAAGACCGGAGCTTGAAATAAATTCAAGGGCAAAATTCTTGTCGATACCGACAATGGTATTTTTTTCAACTGCGGAGGATTTCAGAAGTTCCGAGCCAAATGGGAGGAGCATTTTGCCCTCAGCAGAAATTTTGGTATCTGAAAGCTGTTCCATAGCCACAATTTTAGAAGCGTCCGCAGGATTAGCAATAACAGTGGTCATATCAAAGCAGTCAAATTTGCCATAAAGCTCTGTAAGAGAGGCGTAAGAAAGGGTAGAGGCGCTGACAGTTTCCGCATCGGCGGCAAGAATAGACATAGCCTTTTTAGCGACTGAGACAGCAAGTTTAATACCTATACCTCTGAGCATAACGCCGAAAACGTCAAGTCGCTGTTTTCGTACAGCCTCATAGGAAGCATTGATAAGCCTGCCGTATTTTTCGAGGATAACGGCATTTTTGCCCTCAGTGACAACAGACTGAGGCAGAGAAACCGCCTGAGCCGTAGTGGAATATTCCACACTGTCATCGAGAACACAACCGAGGTACTGACTGCTTTCGCAAGTGGTATTTACAGCAGTAACGGAAGAAAGCACAGTATCGTCAAAGCCCTTTGCAATACATCTTCTGACGAATTCGGGGAAAAGCACAGCAGTATCGGTAGAGGTGAAGAATTTTTCCACGCAGTCGCAGTTTCCGCCGCTGACTTTGATATTATAGCGTTTCAGCTGTCTTTCGAAAGCGTCCAGAGATTGAAGTTCAGTACCCATATAAGCGGCAGAGGGGTCAAGCTCCTCCAGAGCAGCAGTAAAGCTTTTTCCGCTGAGATTATACATACCTTTTTCGAGTTTCACATTATTATACATATTATTTTCCTCCATAAAATCAGTTAATATTTAATCTTGCCTCAATTTCCGCCGCCCTTGCGTTATTCAGCCTTGTCTGAGCAAGAACGGATTCGTCCTGTAAATTGATATTGTCCCATTCAATATAGCATTTGCAGTCATAACCGCAGGATTTCAGAAAAGCGTCACCGATATTGCAAAGAGCAGGGGAAAGCAGTCTGCGGTAGTATTCAAGCTCTGAGGTGAGAATATCCACCTGCTGAGATGACATACGCTCCGTAGAGCTCCATGAAAGTCCCAGCAGAAAAGGCGGTATTGAAAGTTTGGACACAATCTGCTCCAGAAGCTGACGGACAGGAATATTTGTATCAATAAGCTGATTTTCAGCGCCGATAACCTTTATGTCAACATCTCCCACAGCAACAAAGTCCTTTACCTGCCCGTATTTTGCGGAGCTCATACCGTCTGCCCATTCTCTTGCAATCTGCATAACGCGCTCTTTGGAATGAGTGAATTCTCCGGAGTTTTCAGGTGGCTTATAGGTTACAGCATATCGAACATTTCCGACTCTGTCGAAATTCTGCCCGATGCACTGATAAATTCTAAGGAGCACAGCGCTTATTGCAGGAAGTCCGCGGAGAAGTGAATTTCCACCTGTAAGCCGCGAATAGACAATGCGTTCAGGGTGTTTAACAGCTTTGTATGAGCCGTCGGAGCATAAAACGCTGTAACGGCGGTCAAAGGGATTTCCCCCCTGAGATACAGTAATTTTTGAACTGTCGCCATTCCAGAGCCCCGCAATTGAAAGTTCATTTTCGTCAAGGACAATTTCTCCCACAGCAGTACCGTAAGTAAGAAGATTATCCAGAAAATTATCAGCGAAGCAGTTAAGGGATTTTCCGTGAAGTCCAACAGGAACTTCCGCGCAGAAGCAGTCCAGTTCCTCCTGATAATTTTTTTCGGAGCATATAAGTCTGAATCCCCCTGTAAGACGGACAATTTTCATTATAGCCGCGTCAATAATGGGTACGGCGAATCTCAGCCTGTCGAACAGTTCCTTTTCAAAGGGGAAAGTGTCGTCGGGAAGAGATAGCACAGAATTTTTTTCTCTTGCCGCCTGATATAATTCTGGGGCTGCCCTTGGTGTTTTCTTTTTGAATAGCTTCATTTTACCTCCTTTTCATCGTGTAACGGACACTGCAAAGAAATCATCGGATTTTTCGCAGAAAAGCGCTGTTACAAAATACCGCATATCGTCCATAGCATGGTCATTTTCCTTTATGGGAGCGTCAATACCTGCCTTAGAAGACCAGCGGTAAAGCGAAAATTCCCGTATGATATCTCTGCACGATTCGTGAATTTTAACTCGCCCCTCCTGAAGCACTGCCGAAACCTTGCGGATACCGTAAATAACATTGTTATCTGCCTTGACAGTGTAAAATTTTCCGTGACGTTTTATACATTCAATAAAGCTTGCAGCGGAAGGGTCGATGATAACTTTTTCGATGAATCTGTTTCCTGCAAGAGCTTCAAGTGCCTTGTAATGCTCCTCGTCTGTCCTGAGATTTCCCTGTTTCCGCGAATCGTAGTAATATTCTTCAAGCCTGTACCATATTCCGCCGCAGAATCCCCACAAACCGAATGAGGAGGGATTAACAGTGCCGTAATCGCAGGAAATTACGAATCTTTCACAAGGAGGAGAATCTGAAAATATATGCTTTTCCTTAGAAAACATAGGGTAAATCAACCCCTCAGAGACAGTCCATTTTCCAAGCACGTAGCGGTCATAAAAAGTTCCTGAATACAGTCTCTTATAGCGACTTTTCAATTCTTCCGACAACGACGGATTATCGTCCATTGTAAAATGGATATACAGCGCTTTTTTGCTTTCCGCCTTTCTGATCCATTCATTATAGAACCAGTGGGAGGGATTGTCGGGATTACAGTTGAACCACATTTTAGAGCCTTTTACAGAACACCTTGCAAGCGCCTGTTCCACAAAAGAGCGAGGCATTAATGCTACTTCATCGAGAAACACTCCCGAAAGAGTAATACCCTGAATAAGTGCAGCAGAGCCTTCATCCCTGCCGCCGAAATAGTAGAAACGGTTGCTTGTTTCGCCTAACCTGATATCCACATAGCTTCGGCTGATTTTCTCCTCACAGACCATGCCCATATTGCGCAATACAGGCAATAAGGGTGCTATAACGTTTCTTTGCAGGGATGTTACGGTTTTACCGCATACCGCAAATGCCATGCCATTAAAACTGCACATTGCCCATAATACGTAGCCCAGAAACATGGATGTTGTTTTGCCGCTTCTTACAGCGCCGTCGCATATTACTGCGTCATAGCGGGAATATTTTTTACTCATCCACCAGCTCAGCGTAATTTGCTGTTTCCTTGAAAAATTATACATCTCCATTCTCGTATTCATTTACAGTGGCAGATAGTGCTTTTATAATGCCTGCCGCCGTATTTCTGCTGTCTTGTTCCGATTCAAGCTCGTAAAGCTTTTCAAGGGCTTTCATGCGGTCGAAAAGTCTGATTTCCACACCGCCGCCCTTTACTCGTTTTATTTCCGAAACGTTGAACAAATCCATTTTCCCGATTACATCGGCAGGGGGCAGCTCCTCGGCAAACGCAAGAGTAACAGCGTCCTTGCAGCTTCCGAAAGCCAACCGCCGCAGACCTGCTTTTACTGATGATATATCAGAAAAAACGCCTGTCATTTCGGTTATAAGTTTACGGCATTGGTTATCTCTGAGACATTCCGCGGCAAATTCAAAAGCCGTGTTCTGCGGAACACCTGCTTTTATTGCGGCTTCCTCGGGATTCCCCGATACGGCATAACAGCAGCAGAAATTGTACCTCCTTTTATCCATATTTTTTTCACTCACGAGAATTACACCTCCTCTCACTAATGGTCCGGAACAGCCATTTATGCAACGGAAAAACGTTGCATAAGAAATAATATTTTTTATTTTCGGCGTTTTAAATAAATGCGATAGACAAAAATTGTGTATATCCAACTAAATCATTGATATTTTTTTAACAACGTGTAAATAAAAAACGTCAAATCCTAAGATTTAACGAATGAAGAAAATTTTCAATTTTACAAAGGACAGCTATTTTATTGCTCCACCAACTAAACCTTGCCGTCAAATACTCGGCACAAAGAAAATTTCTCTGCGTCAGAAAAACTTGAAATGCGACTGCATTCCTGCATTTTTCTTCCTTGATAAATTTCCTTTCTGCCTTCGTCAAGTCGGATCGTAGCCATGTCGTTCTGTGAGCCAAGGAGTTGGCTGTGGGTGTTGTCTTCCTAAGACCGCTTGGCCTCCGACTTACTCGGCACAAAGAAAATTTCTCTGCGTCAGAAAAACTTGAAATGCGACTGCATTCCTGCATTTTTCTTCCTTGATAAATTTCCTTTCTGCCTTCGTC
>JAZNZK010000002.1:0-103003 GCA_045594905.1 Ruminococcus sp. | reverse complement strand
CCATGTACCGAAACCGCCTGAGCTTTCAGTATCGTTTGTGTTTACTGTGTAGTAGAGAGTAGCTGTCTTATAGCCCTTTGCGTTAAATTCAGCGTAGTTGTTCATCTCGCCGTCATCGCCCTCTTCTACGCCAACCTTCATGTCATCGGGGAGAAGAACCTTATCACCGCCTACGGGAGTTGTAACTGTATCAGAAGGAGTTTTTGAAGTTGTCTTTGTTGTTGTACCGCCCTGAGTCTTTTCTGTTGTTACACTGGGAGTGGTTGAACCGCCACCGCTGTAAATCTTGTCAACGCCGTCGATAGAAGAAACTGTCTTACCTGTCTTGTAGAAGTGGTAGAGACCAGCAGATGCACCAACGAAACCAGCGTTGTAGTCGATAGCAACCTCGTTACAGATGTAATCGTTCATATCATCTCTGTATGAACCACCTGCATCTGTAGGACCGCCAACGAGCGCACCTACGAGAGAGTGACCGTTGGGGCTGATTGCCTGAGGATGAGCTTCACCATTGAACTCGCCATAGCTCTGATAGCCTGAAGCTGCTCTGTGGTGAGGATTCTTAGCGGAGTTGCTTGCAAATCCGATAACGAAGCAAGTATTTGCAGGGTTATCACCTGTGATATAGTCCATCTGACCCTTAGCCCAGCTCTTGAAATCAGCATTTGAGTTCTTTGTAGCTGCGAGAGCACAGAACTGCATTGTTGTATTAAGACGAGCGCTGCCCCACTTATCCATAAAGAGATAATTGCTGCCCGAAGCCTGACCGCCGATATAGCTGTTTACCTTACCCCAGTCGCCTGTGATATGAGCGTAAACGCAAGCTGCACCAAGACCTCTGTTATCCCAGCCGTCAACCCAGCCAAGATACTGTGTCTGCTTGGAAGCACAGTCATTCTTGTACTTTTCGTTGTTTGTAGCAATATAGAGCCAACCAGCAGCGTTAGCCTGCTCATCCTGACATCCGCTTGACTTGTAGAAACCGTTAGGTCCGTCGGTAGCAACAGCGTTGTGCTGTGTTGAGAAGTTGTAGAGAGCCTCAGCGTATGTAAGGTCCTCCTTGTTGCCGAAGTTGATATAGTTCAGTGCGAGAGCTGCAGCGTAGTCAGCAGCGATATCAGAAGCGCCGCCTGATGTCCAGAACATCTTTCTGCCGCCAGCCTGCTTCTCGGGAGGTCCCCAGTACTTGTGATCCTCATCACCGTCACCCTTCTGATAAAGGAATTGAGAAACGGAAGAACCGCTGAGCTTTGTGGATCTCTTGAAGAAATCACAGAAATGGTCTGTAATCATTTTAAGGTGGTCAGCCTGACCTGTTGCCTCATAAGCGTCCTTGAATTCATAGTAGCTCCAGCCGAGAGATGAAGCTGTATAGCCCTGAGGAAGACCGAACATTGCGTGGTCACCTGCATCGTGGAAACCGCCCTGTACTTCATCGTCTGTATGGCAGTCATCACGCCATGTAATACCGGACTTTTCGCCTACTTCTGTACCACACATGTTAGCGTCGTAAAGATAGAGGGAGTACTGGAGGAGCTTTGCGTAGTCGTCAGTTGCGGCATTTGCTTTGAGAGAGGGAGCATTTGCACTGAATGAACCTGCTACAGAAGCAGCAGCGAGCATTCCACTAAGTACGACTGACTTGATTTTCTTGAAATTCATTCACATCACACTTCTTTCTTAAAAATTCAAATAAATTGTGCCTACAATATGTTTGTACATATATTATACATAATTTTCCCAAACTTTTGGTAACAAAGCGGTTACAACACGGTTACATTTCGGTTAAAACAGCTTAAATTATAGCAATTTCTCTGTATTGACTATAAAACCTTTGTTAGCTTTGTATATAATCACGGTAAAAGAATTATGCAATCATACAAAAAGGCAATTACTATGAATTTTGTGTAAATAAATAAAAACATATAGTTTCATTCTGTCTTTATATCAACCGTTATCGCAATATTTTTTTACACCGAGAGAAAAATTCATTAAAATTAAGAATTATTTTCTTTTCGCGCAATAAGTATTCCCAATTTTAAAGTGGGAGGTCGGAAGCAGAAATCATTCCTGCGTCGATTTTCTTAATTACAATGGCATCATCGGGAGTTATGCCGACTTCACCATTGATATCTGCATTTATAGCCCCCTGCTCAGAAAGTCCGTATTTATCGGGATTTCCTACAGACTGGAGAATTGCGGTAGCATCCGCTATAGTAACCTTTCCGTCGCAGTTGGCGTCACCATAGAGAATATCTGCGGGCGGCTCAACAGGCTCTGTAGGATTTGTTGATTCATCAGCAAACTTGAAATCAGCGTTGATTTCAGCCGCAGAAGATTTTATAGCGTCAAAAGTTGTGGCGTCGCCGCCGAAAAGAGTTGCCGCACATGCACTTGCAATTGCAAAACAACCATTGTAATCAAGCGCGCCCTCGGTATACTGATATCTGTCAGCATGGTCCTCGTAGCCGTTAGCATCAATACCGCCTACAAGCATACCATAGTTAGTATATTTAGCCGCAGGATTCTGAGCAGATGTTATACCCTCACCGCCGGGATTAGCGGCACGGTGGTGGATATGTACAGGCCACTTATCGCCAAAGCCTAACAAGAAGCTGTAGCCGAGGTTATTATCGCCAAGCATATAGTCAAGCTGCCATTTAGCGCCCTGTGCGTACTCACTGTTCGGGTCGCCGTCAGCAACGACATAAGCGTCCATTTGTATTGCGCAGTTGATACGTGAAGTACCCCAGCCGTTAGTGTTGTATGTGCCGACTTTCATGCCGTTCTGTCCCTGAATTTCAACGATCAGTTCATCCTTGAAAGCTGTATCACCTGTAGCTTTGTACATCAGAGCAGCATAGCCCTGCCATACCTTATCCCATGAGTAAACCCAGCCGTCATACTGACTTCCGCCGTAATCCTTATTCTTAGGAACTCTTGAAGGCTTATCGCCCTCGCCCACAATCCAAAGCCAAGCCTGTGCGATAGCTTCCTCGTCCTGATACTGAGCGTCAGTACTGTAGAATCCGCCGATACCGCCTGTATTGTTTCCTACGTGCTTTGTGCCGAATTCAAGGAGTGCTTTTGCATATTTAGCACATTTTGCGGAATATTCAGGGTCAGAATCCTTGAATACATAAGCCGCCGCACCAAGACCTGCCGCCATTTCACAGCTTACTGAGGAATTATTGTCCGAAGCTGTCAGCCAGAAAATCGGGCGGTCATATGTCTGAACCTCGGGAGCTGACCAGAATGAGTGGTCTGTGCCGCCGTCTGCAACGGTATGAGCAACAGCCGCAACTTTTCCCGAATCATCGAGGAAAGTTGTTTTCATAAGATAATCAGCACCCCAGCGCATTTCGTATTCAAAATGGTCACGGCAATTTGCCTTTTCGTATATTCCGGGATTGAGATAATCTGATATACCAAGACTTGAAAGAGCAAATCCGATTGTGAGGTTGAATTTGATATGGTCGCCTGCATCGTGCCAGCCGCCGGATACATCAACTTTTCCGTCGCCGTCAGGGTCAACTACAGATTTTGCAGAGCCATCAAGAGAGCCTACAGAAGCCGTTGCATCGTAAGTGTGGCAATCGCCTCTCCATGTGAGCGGACCGTCAGTTATACCTGTACCGCAAGCATTGGAATCGAAAAAGTACAGTGACATTGCCAGCGCTTCCATATAATTGTGGTCAGCCGCAGATGTATTCAGCGCAGCCACGGGAATTGATGATACCGCAACAACAGCAGAAGCAGCTGCCGCCGCGATTTTCTTTGTAATCTTCATAGTAAATCATCCTTTCGAATAGGCAGATTTTTTAATGGTATCCCATATTAATCCTATTGTAAACATTATATCACAAAATAGCAGTGATTTTGTGAACGTTTTGTGTATACATTCATACAACCGATATTTTTGGAAGATTTATCAATTCATAGACATTATTATTGTGCAGTTTCACGGGTTGATTTTTGTTTTTCTGACGAAAAATCGCAGTTGCATTTTATTGTGAAATATGATATAATTATGGTGTATATCTATATCCACCAGATGAACTACGGTTCAGGAGAATTTTATGTCAGAAATTTTAATCAAATACAAATCACCTGCTTCGGATTTCGGCGAGGCACTTCCTGTAGGAAACGGCAGAATCGGCGGTATGGTCTACGGAAAAGCCGCTGATGAGCTTATCCGCATTAACGAGGATTCTGTCTGGTCAGGCGGTCTGCGCCACCGTATCAACCCCAACGCAAAAGAGGGATTGACAGAAGTCCGCGAGCTTCTGCGGCAGGGAGATATTCCCGCCGCTGAAAAGAAAGCTTTTGAAAAGCTGCAGGGAGTTCCCGAGAATATGCGTAGGTATATGCCCCTCTGCGACCTGATGATATCTATGGATATCGGAGGCAAGGTGCGTGATTATTCCCGTATTCTCGATATATCCACCGCTGTAACAGGGGTAAGCTTTACAGCTAATGGCGTGATGTATACCAGAAATGTTTTCTGCTCTGCGCCCGATCAGGTTATGGTAATTGATATCCACAGCGATACCCCAAATAGTATCAGCCTCACCTGCGGTCTTGACGGACGTGACGACTACTACGACGAAAACCGCCCATGCGGAGAAAATATGCTGGTTTTCACGGGAGGAACAGGCAGCTCCGACGGAATATTCTTTGCAGCTTGTCTTGGCGCAAAGGCTGAGGGCGGCGAAGTGTGCACTATCGGCAATAAAATTTCCATTAAAAACGCAAATTCAGTTATGCTTGTACTCTCTGCGCGAACAAGCTTCTACACCGAAAATTATGCAGAATCCGCAGAGGTTGACGCAGAAATGGCTCTTGACTGCTCCTACGATGAGCTTTATTACCGCCATGTTTCCGACTATAAAGAGCTTTTCGACCGCGTAGAGCTTACACTCAACGATAACAGCGGCGAAAATCTCAGCGGTTTTACTACAGACAGACGGCTTAACCGCCTCAAAGGCGATATAATGGACAGCACCGATTGTGAACGGCTTATCCACGATAACAAGCTGATTGAGCTGTATTTCAACTACGGCAGATACCTCATGATATCTGCAAGCCGCGCAGGTACACAGCCTGCCAATATGCAGGGTATCTGGAATGAGGATATGCAGGCATTTCTTGGAAGCCGTTACGCTCTGAATATCGACACAGAAATGAACTACTGGTGCGCTGAAAGCTGTAATCTCTCTGAATGTCACCTCCCCTTATTTGATTTGCTTGAGCGCGTCTGCGAAAACGGACGTATTACCGCAAAGGAAATGTACGGCATTGAAAAGGGCTTTGTATGTCATCACAACACTGATATATGGGGCGATACAGCGCCTCAGGATATGTGGATTCCCTCAACTATATGGGTAACAGGCGGCGCATGGCTTGCACTCCATATCTTCGAGCATTATGAGTATACCCTTGACCGTGAATTTCTTGAAGAAAAGTATCACATCATGAAAGAGGCTGCGGAATTTTTCACGGAATTTCTCATTGAGGACAGCGAGGGCAGACTTGTAACTGCACCCTCAGTTTCCCCCGAAAATACATACCGCACCGACAAAAGCGTTATAGGTTCTCTTTGTATGGGTCCCTCTATGGATTCCCAGATAATTACCGTGCTTTTCAGCAATGTTATAAAGGCGGCCGAAATTCTCGGCAGAGACAGCGCATTTTCAGATAAGCTGAAAGCTCTCATTGAACGTCTGCCGAAACCTGAAACAGGAAGATACGGACAGATTAAGGAATGGGCTGTTGACTACGACGAGGTTGAGGCAGGTCACCGCCATGTATCGCAGCTTTTCGCCCTGCACCCTGCTGACCTTATAACTCCTTTGAAAACTCCCCGTCTTGCGGACGCTGCAAGAGCAACTCTCGTCCGCCGACTTGTTCACGGCGGCGGTCATACAGGCTGGAGCTGTGCATGGATAACAAATATGTGGGCACGACTTTATGACGGTAATATGGTTTATGAAAATATCAAAAAGCTTATTACCCACTCAACATATCCCAACCTGCTCAATAAACAGCCTCATTTCCGCATTGACGGAAATCTGGGCGGTACTGCCGCAATTACCGAGGCTCTGATGCAATGCACCAACGGAAATATTACGCTTCTCCCTGCTCTCCCTGACGAATGGAGCGAGGGCTGTATACGCGGAATCAAGGCAAAGGGCGGATTTGAAATCAACATAAGCTGGGAGAAAAATAAACTGAAAACCGCTGAAATTACTTCCCTCAACGGCTCTGAATGTCGTATCCGCACAAACTGCACTGCAAGCGTGATATGCGGTGAAAATACCGTAAATTCACGCATAGAGGACGGCGTTATTATATTTGATACTGTTGCGGACGAAGTATACACTATTATTACCTGAAACAGCGAGGAAATTGACATGATATTAAAAAAAGCACTGATGTTCTGTACAGCGGCGGCTATTGCAACCTCTGTTCTTGCCGCCTGCGACAGTAAAAACAAAAAAATTCCCAGCGGAGATATATCCGTAGCTGATGCCAAAACTACTGCCGTGGCAACTGAAACAGCTGTTACTACTGTACCTGTTGAGACATATCCCGACTATCCCGTTACATACCCCGTAATTGAGAAAAAGAGAACGGGAAATGTCTATGAGGCAGAGGACGCCCTCATGACAGACGGACTTATATTTGATGATACAATTCCTGAGAAAAAACAGGATACAACAGAAGAAAGCGACAATATAGCAATAAGCGGCAAGCACTACAGCGGTGACGGCTATGTAAGAGGCTTCAAAAATGATGGAAGTTCATATGTTGTTTTTGAAATCGACGCACCAAGCAATCAGCATTATGACCTTTCATTCAGTATTGCTTCGGATAAAGCGGTAAACTGCCGAGTTTCCGTCAACGACAAGGAAACGGCTGCATTCAGTACTGTCAAAGACAGCGAATTTACGCTCATTACCCTTTACGGCGTATTTCTCACAAAGGGCAAAACTTCTATTGAGCTTCGCGCTCTTGACGGCGATATGAAGCTTGACTACCTTAAATTATCCAATAACACCTCCCTCAGCGCAATAAAATACGACGCTGACAGTAACCTCTCCAACAAAGAGGCTGGTGAATCGGCAAAGGAGCTTATGAGCTTTCTCAGCGAAAATTACGGAAAATACACCATTACGGGACAGTATGCCTCCGACGAGACAAACAAGGAGCTTGACCTGATTTATCAGACTACAGGAAAATATCCAGTTATACGCTTTTCCGCTATGCACAATTCAGGCAGCAGCTTCGACAGCACATTCAAGGATATCGACGCTTGTGCAGACTGGTATTTCCGCGGTGGTATAGTCGGTCTTATGTGGTACTGGGAAGCTCCCTCCAAAAAGCCCTCGGTATACGCTAAGGAAACGGATTTCAAGCTCTCTGAGGCTGTAACAGATATTGACATTGCAAAGCTTTCTCAGGAAGAAATACGCGGTCTCTACGGCGAGGGTAAAATTTCCGAGCAGTGCTACGGCATTATTCTCGACCTCGATAATATGGCAGGTCAGCTTATGTCCCTTAAAAATAAAGGCGTGCCTGTTCTCTGGAGACCTCTCCACGAGGCTTCGGGTGACTGGTTCTGGTGGGGTGCAAGCTCTGTCAGAGACTATAAATGGCTCTGGAATTTGATGTATACCCGATATACCGAATATTTCCAGCTTGATAATCTCATCTGGGTATGGAACGGTCAAAGCGAAAAAACTCTTGTGGATAAGAATACTTTTGATATCGCTTCACTTGATATTTACCTTTCACCAGAAAAGGAATTCGGCAGCAGATATGAACAGTTCCTTGCGCTTCAGAATATAGTAGGAAAAGAAAAGCTGATTGCTCTCAGCGAATGCAGTACCCTCCCAGATACTGATATGTCATTCCGAGATAATTCCGTGTGGTCTTTCTTCGGCTTGTGGTATGGCAAGTATCTCCACGACGACGAGGGAAATTTCTCGGAGATTTACAGCAAAAAGGATTCCTTTATCAAGAATTACAATTCCGACGGAGTGCTTACCCTTGACGAGTATACTATACTCCGCGGCGGCGAAAAGCTTGTACCTCAGTACGATGAAAGTGTAACTACAGCGGCAGCAACGGAGATTTCAACAGATTCCACAAATACATCTGATACTACAGCTTATACCGAAACTACTGCTGCTGTATGGTAAAGGAGATGATATATTGAACAATGATTTCAGAATAAATATCCCTATGGCGAGGGAACAGCGCGAGATTTTCGACAAGATGACCTCTGCTGTAAGTGATTCCGCCATTAAAACTGTAAGCTTCAAGCTGTTTGATACCCTTGTTCTTCTCCCCTTTTCAGAAAATAACGATATAATTTTTACGATGATGTCGGAATATGTCGAAATCAATACTTCCAAGCACACATTTTCAGACCTGCGAATCGAGGCTGAGGCTGAGGCAAAACGACGTAATACAGGCAAATGCTCTGTTACAATCAGCGAGATATACACCATTCTGGCGAAAAAAGCTAAAATCTCAGACGATGTTCGGGATTCCCTTATAAAACGTGAATGTGAGCTTGTGGAAAGACTTGCATTTCCAAGAGCTTTCGGAAAAAAGCTCCTTGATACTGCCGTTGGAAAAGGGAAAAATATCGTTATTATTGCGGATACCATATATCCACGCGAAACTGTTCTTGCTGTTATGGAAAAATGTGGAATCAGCGGAAAACTGCTGATTTCCAACGAAATCGACAGCGGCGAAAACAGAAATGATTCGATTTTCGGCACAATTCTGAAAAAAGGCAAGGCTTCCCCCTCTGCGCATATTCATATCGGCGGCGATATTGCCGCAGATGTGGAAACTCCTATCATGAAAGGCGCAAAAGCTCTGCTTCTTGCAGATGTCAGGGCGAATATGATAAAATCGGGCAGAATCCGAGGTTTTGTTCAGTCCGAACGTATTTTTGACTACGATTCCGCCGATTATCTGGGACTTCATATGGCGCTTGGTATTTATTCAGCTTACATTTTCGACATTCCCCGAAATAAAGCAGTACAGAGCGATTTCTGCGGAAATGCCTATATACTGGGATTTATAGTGTACGGCTGTTGCAAAATAGCTGATATTACACTATTTTCCGATACAGAGCGTGAGGTTTTCAACGCCATAGCCGAAAATGACGAAATGTGTCGGGGCGGAGAGGATTTCCTTGAACTATATCGCCGTCATTCCGCGGATATTGCAGGAAAACTCAATAATAAGGGATTTGAACTGCCCTTGAAACTGCTCACTGCTCACGGCGGCGCAATGGATGTGGGACTGCTGAAAGGCAATATGGAAAAAAACGCCCATAATACGTGGAAAGAAGCAATTACCGACGCGCCGGCAGCTCCGAAATTTGACCGCATTACAGAACAGAACAGCCTTGAAAAATTTGCAGATAAAATGTTCCCTCCCGGTACAAGAGTACGTAATATAGCCGACGGTATGCTTTTTAAAATGAAAAAAAGGAAAAAATAGCTATATACCAACGTTTATACGTGTTATGACGACAAAAATCACATTTTGAAAAAAACAAATTTTTTCGATTTACATTACTAAAAAAATACAAATTTTATCGTTGGTATTTGGTCTCCGTTTGTGATAAAATTAACTTGTTGAATTAATGGTTTTTCGATTTAAAGCGACACGTTGAATAACCTATAGATTATGTTTGCTATAATCTTTATAAGATTTACAGTGTTCTTTAACGATAACAGAAAATTTGACATGATTTAAAATTTTTCACTACGGAGGAAAAAGCAATGAACAACAAAATAAAGGTACTAATCGGCGACGACCAAGCCAACACAGGTGTAAGCATGGCAAACAAGCTCAGAGAAAAGGGGATGTATGCTTACACCAGAAAAAAGGACTTCAACGTGATTGTTGAGTCTATCCGAAATGATCCCCCTGATGTTGCTGTTCTTGATGTTACGGCGCAGAACGGTGACGCTGTTTCTATTATGAAAAAAGTCAGAGAGCTTGGAGTTAAATTCCCTGCATTCATCGTAACGTCAGAGTTTGACAATGAATTTATCGAACGTCAGGTTATGGAAAACGGCTGTTCTAAATTCCTTTTAAAACCCTGTGATGCAGATGACCTTTTCAACGCCATATCTTCTGCTCTTGGCGACAGAGCCAACAGCGTAAGCGACGATATGGAAATTGTTATAACCGATATCATTCATCAGCTTGGTGTTCCTGCTCATATCAAGGGATATCACTATCTGAGATCGGCTATACTCTACTCAATCGAAGACAAGGCGCTTCTTGAAAGCGTCACGAAAATGCTTTATCCAACAGTTGCCAATACATACGATACTACCTCCTCACGAGTCGAGCGAGCAATACGTCATGCTATTGAAATCGCATGGGACAGAGGAAATGTTGATACTCTCAACTCGTTCTTTGGCTACACCGTAGACACCTGTAAGGGCAAGCCTACCAATTCGGAATTTATTGCTCTTATCACGGACAAATTACGACTGCGTTATAAATCAGTATTAAGAAACCATTAAGGAGAATTATTATGTCTTTCAGAAAAATTGAATTATCAGAGCTTTCTTTTAATCCATTTGAAAAAATCGGCAAGGAATGGATGCTCCTCACAGGCGGTACAATGGACAGCTTCAACACTATGACTGCTTCATGGGGACAGCTTGGCGTTCTTTGGAACAAGAATGTTCTGACCTGCTATATCCGTCCAAATCGCCACACATACGATTTTGTGGAAAAAGGCGAGCTTTTCACTGCTTCTTTCTTGGGTGAGGAATACCGCAAGGCTTTGGCTTTCTGCGGCTCTCACTCCGGTCGCGACTGCGATAAAATGGCTGAAACCGGTCTTTACCCTGCTGATTTACAGGGTGCTGTAGGTATTGAACAGGCTGACCTGGTTCTTGTATGCCGTAAGCTCTATTCATACGATATGCAGGAAAGCGGATTCCTTACTGATGACGGTATCCCTGCACAGTTTTTCGGTAAAGACCCTTATCACCGCGCTTATATTGCGGAAATTGTAGGAGTTTATGTTAAATAAAAGCTGTTAGCCTTTATATAAGGAATATGAAAAAGCCGCCGTATCATTTTTGACACGGCGGTTTCGTTGTTTATTTTGGATTTCTTTTGTTTTTTCTGGCAGCAGGCTTTTTTGCTTTCTTTTGTGCACGGACTTCTTTCATGCGCTCCTGCTTCTTCGCTTTTTCTTCAAGTCTGCGATATGCTTCCTCGTAGAAATATTCCTGCGAATTGAGGGGTTCTTCGCCCTCCTGACGCTCTACACGGACATATCTGCCGTCACTTTGCAATTCCCTTGCTTTTACATTATCTGCAAGCATAACTGCAAACATACTGCGGATACGCTTTTTAAGCTTTTCGTCCTCAATTGGTGCGGCAACTTCTACGCGGCGGATTGTGTTTCTGCTCATGAAATCTGCTGAGCCAATGTAAATTTTCTGTCCTGCGCCTTCCTTGCCGAAAATGAATATACGGCTATGTTCAAGGAATCTTCCAACAATACTGCGCACGATGATATTCTCGGTATATCCCTCTATTCCGGGGATAATACAGCAAATACCTCTAACAATAAGCTCGATTTTCACGCCTGCCTGTGAAGCCTCCACAAGCTTTTCAATTATGGCATTATCGTTGAGAGAATTTACCTTTGCAGCAAAATATCCGCTGCCGCCATTTCTGGCAATTTCAATCTGCTCGTCAATCATGGCAAGTACCTGCGGCAATAATGCATATGGCGATACAAGAAGCTTGTTTGTTTTTTCTACAAATGTGCCTTTAAGAAGACAGTCAAATACCTGTTCTGCATCCTCGGCAATGGCTCTGTCTGCGGTGAGTATCATCATGTCAGTATACAGGGAAGCCGTTTTTTCGTTGTAATTTCCTGTGCCTACCTGTGTTACATAATCGAATTTATCTCCTGTGCTCTTTCTCTTTATAAGAAGCAGCTTGGAGTGTGCCTTGAATTCCTTTGGTCCGTATATGACCTTTACTCCTGCTTTCTGGAGTATCTTTGACCATTCAATATTGTTTGCCTCGTCAAATCTTGCACGGAGCTCAATCATAACGAGGACTTCCTTGCCGTTTTCTGCGGCGGTACAAAGTGCGCTGATAACCTTACTGTTGCGCGCAAGACGGTACAGAGTTATCTTGATTGATGTTACCTTTGGGTCAACGGCTGATTCCTCTAAAAGTCGTATAAACGACGTTGTCATCGATTCAAAAGGATAGCTGAGAAGTATGTCCTTTGATTTCACCTGAGAAAATACAGAACGGTTATCTGCAAGCATTGCCGTTTTTCTCGGCAGACGGCTTTCAAAATGAAGCTCAGGTGATAAGTCAAGCTCCTGAAGTCTGAACAGATATGACAAATCCAATGGTATATTTGAGTTGAACACGCGGACATTCTTGATTTTCAGCTTTTTGCAGATATAGTCCAATGCCTCGCGGTTGAATTCGTTTGTGATTTCAAGGCGGACTGCGGCAAGCTTAGTGCGCTTTACAACAAGCTCCTCCATGCGTTCACGGAAGTCTGCGCCCTTATTATTCACCATAATATCGGCGTTTCTTGTAACTCTTATAATTGCTCTGTCCTGTATCTTACAGCCTTTGAACATGAGGTGTGCAAAATGCAGAACAACTTCTTCATGAAGAATGAATCTCTTTCCGTCCTTGCCAAGAGGTATGATTCTGTCTGCGTGCTCGTGGGCTACGGGGATAATTCCCACTACTGCGCCTTTTTTAGAGGCGATATGAACTGCGGCATAAAGCTCCTTATTTTTCAGAAACGGGAAAGGAAGTGCGTCATTTACAAGTATACCTGTAATAAACGGCTTTATTTCACGTTTGAAAAAAAGCTCCAGAAAAGCTTTTTCCTCATCGGTAGCTGTATCAAAGGAAACATGCTCAAAGCCATACGAAGCAAGCGCCTCCATATTTTTTCTGAATGCGTCCTCAACTCTTGGCTGTAAGCGGCGGACAGTAGTAAATATGGAATCCAGCTGCTGAGAGGGGGTCATACCTGACTTGCTGTCCTTTTTCTTGTTATTCTCCTTTTCTTCATCAGTAAGAGAACCTACACGCACCATAAAAAATTCGTCAAGATTACTTTGGTATATAGCTGAAAACGACAGTCTTTCAAGGAGAGGATTGTTCTCATCGGTCGCCTCACCGATAACCCTTTTATTGAATTTAAGCCATGAAAGCTCACGATTTTCAAGGTGTTCCATAAAAACACTCCTTTCATTGTAATACTATTATTATAATTATATAACATTTTGTGATATATGTCAAGAGATATATTGCAGAATAGATAAAAACCTATTGTGGGAAACACCACTTTTTAAATTTTCTCTGATATGCACAAATAGAATGTCTATATTTTAACAATTATTACAAACTTGTTTGATTTTCATTGATTTATTATTTCCTGTATGATATAATTATTATACCATACGAAAAGGAGTGTATTACACTATGGATATCAAAGAAAAAATTGAGGAATTAGTCAATAAGGTGAAAAATGATAAGGACTTCGGCGATGATTTCAAAAAAGACCCTGTTAAAGCTGTTGAAAGCGTTCTCGGAATCAATCTTCCCGATGAACAGATTGAAAAAATTATCGACGGTGTAAAATCAAAAATCAAGCTTGATGACATCGGCGATAAAATCGGTGACCTTTTTGACAAGTTCAAGAAGTAAAATTTCAGTGGGCGGTGAAAAATAACCGCCCACATTTTTTTCCTTTTTTTGATATTTTTCTTGAATTTTTATTGCCTGTGTGATATAATAATTATAAATAATTATTATAGGACTTTTTACATGAATTCACTTTATGAAAATAATTATCTTTCAGCAGAAAAGATATCAGCTAAAAATAAATCCTGCGAAATCGGGAAAAATATCATTATCCTGCCTGAAACAGATTCCACCAACACCTACGCCGCAAAACTTGCGGCAGAGGGCGCGGCACATGGTACTGTGATTCTCGCTGAATCCCAGACCAACGGCAAAGGCAGACTTGGCAGACGCTTTGAATCTCCAGCAGGAACAGGACTTTACATGAGCGTTATTATTCGCCCGCAATTTGATATTTCCTGCGCGCCGCTGATAACCTCAGCCGCCGCAGTAGCCGCCGCGGAGGCAGCGGAAAAGCTTTGCGGCGAGAAAATCCGCATAAAATGGGTAAATGATTTGTATATTAACGGACGTAAAATCTGTGGTATACTTACGGAAGCCTTAATGAATCCACAAATGAAAAATCTCAGCCATGCCGTTATAGGTATTGGCATAAACGTAGGAAAATGTGTATTTCCTGAAGAATTAAGAGATATTGCCACATCGATTGAGGATGAAACAGGAAAAATAATTAACAGAAATACATTGTGCGGCAAAATTCTCAGCCGCCTTGAATATTATCTTGATAATATTGAACATCACGAGCATCTTGACGAATACCGCCGCCGTGAGCTTCTCACAGGAAATCATATAACAGCAAATATTGGCAATGAAAAAATCGAGGGACTTGCTGTGGGAATTGACGACAACGCAAACCTCATTTTAAAGCTGCCCGACGGAAGCGAAAAAAAGCTTACATCGGGAGAAGCTAATTTATGCAGAATAAGGAGAGAGAAATGAACAAATACAAAAAGCTTGCATCAAATACATTGATTTTCGCCATAGGAAATTTTGGTTCAAAAATACTTGTCATATTTCTGACCACATTATATACTAATTTTATTAGTCCTGAGGATATGGGAACAAAGGAAAATCTTGAAACAATGGCACTTTTCCTGCAGCCTATATTCACTCTGGCATTGCAGGAATACCTGATACGCTTCGGACTTGATGAAAGCTACGATAAGAAACAGGTATTTTCAACCTCAGCCTGTCTTACATTTACGGGAATGGCTGCGGTTATACTGATAGTACCTGGACTTCGGTTTATACCATTCCTGGATTTTATAACGGGATATTCGCTGATGCTTGCCATATATACCTGTACCTCGGCATTGCGAATGCTATGTGCACAGTTTGTCCGTTCAAGAGATATGGTAAGACTTTACGCTGTTGACGGTATAATAGCAACTCTCACACTGCTTATATTCAGTTTCCTTTTCATAGCAGGATTTAAAATGGGTGTTAAGGGCTTTTTGCTATCCGTTATCTGCTCTGACCTTTTATCAGCTTTATTTCTCTATTATGCCGCAAGTCTTGGCAGTTTTTTTGGTATAAAACATTTCAGCCTGTCACTTGCGGGAAAGATGATGAAATTTGCACTGCCTCTTATTCCCACTATAGTTATGTGGACTATTACAAGTCTTTCCGACAGAATTTTCCTGACATATATGCACAGCGACAAAGTAGAACTCGGAAAATCTGCTACCGGAATATACGGAGTAGCCAATAAAATTCCCAATCTTATTTCAATGGTATCAACTATATTCTTTCAGGCATGGAATATGTCTGCAATAAGTGAAAATAAATCAGCTGACAGGAGTAAATTCTATGAAAGAGTTTACTCTGCATATGAGGCAATGCTCTTTATAGCGTCAGCAGGTCTTATAATGATTTCAAAACCTATAACAAATTTCATTGTTTCGGATAAAAACTATGACGGCTACAGTATAGCATATGTCTATACACCTGTACTCATAATTGCGGCAGTGTTTACTGCACTCAACCAGTTCCTGGGCGGTATATACTCTGCCACAAAGCATACCCAAAACAGTTTCTGGACAAGTCTTGCTGCATGTGGAGCAAATCTCATACTCAATTATGCTATGATTCCAGTTATAGGCATACACGGCGCGGCAATTGCTACGCTTATGAGTTATTATCTCTGCTTCTGGGCAAGAATAATCGACGCAAGATATTATGTGCCCTTTAAATTTGATGCTCTCCGTTCATTTGCCAACACAGGACTTCTCATTGTAATGAGCATTATTGTTATAAAAGCACCGCCGCTCTGGGCATTATGGCTGGTTATGATATTTGTTGTCGTAGCAGTATACAATTTCAAGCCTATGATGACAACAGTCAAAAAAGTATTAAACCGATAAAAAGGAGGAAAAAATTATGCCTACACCACACAATAACGCAAAAAAGGGAGATATCGCTAAAACGGTGCTTATGCCCGGAGACCCTCTGAGAGCAAAATTCATTGCTGAAACTTATCTTGAAAATCCAGTGTGCTACAACGAGGTTCGCGGTATGCTTGGATTTACAGGAACTTATAAAGGAGTTCCCGTATCCGTTCAGGGAAGCGGCATGGGTATGCCCTCAATGGGTATATACTCCCATGAGCTTTACACTGAATATGATGTTGAAAACATTATACGTATCGGCACAGCAGGCGCAATTGCGGATAATATAAATCTCCGCGAGGTACTTATAGCAGTAAGTGCAAGTACAAATTCCAACTATGCCGCACAGTACAGACTTCCGGGCACATATGCCCCAACAGCCTCATGGAAGCTTATATCCGCGGCAGTAAAATCCGCAGAGGAAAAGGGCTGTATCTTCCATGCAGGAAATATTCTTTCATCTGATACATTTTACGACGATGCAAACAGTCTTGCTGAGTGGAATAAAATGGGAGTTATGGCGGTTGAAATGGAATCTGCAGCGCTTTATATGAACGCGGCTCGCGCAGGAAAAAATGCACTTTGCATACTCACTGTTTCCGATTGTCCGCTGAGAAACCTCTCCACAACTGCTGAGGAACGCCAGACATCATTCCGTGACATGATGGAAATTGCTCTTGAAACGGCAATAAAACTATAATGCCAATCATGTTGAATCACGTTGAAAACTCCATTTGTTGCCAATTCGGCAAAAAAATCTGGACAAAGTTCCGTCGGGGAGTACGAGACTATAAGCTTATAAACAGCGGTGACAAAATCGCTGTGTGTATCTCAGGAGGCAAGGATTCCATTCTCATGGCGATGTGTATACGTCGGCTTCAACGAAACGGCGAAATTCCATTTGAGGCTGAATATATTGCTATGGACCCGGGTTACAGTCCCGAAAATGCTGAAAAAATAAAGGAGAATTGCAGTATGCTTGACCTGCCTGTCTCCTTTTATAAAACAAATATATTTGAATCCGCAGAAAAATCTCCGAAAAATCCTTGCTTTCTCTGTTCGAAACTTCGGAGAGGCTGGCTGTATAAAAAGGCGCAGGAACTGGACTGCAATAAAATTGCATTGGGACATCATTTTGACGATGTAATTGAAACAATTCTAATGGGTATGCTCTACGGCTCACAGATGCAAACAATGATGCCGAAGCTTCACTCCGAAAACTACAGCGACATGGAGCTTATACGCCCCCTCTACCTTGTACGCGAAGCAGATATTATAGAATGGACTGATTTCAATAATCTCTCATTTATTCGATGTGCCTGTTCAATGTCTGAGAAAACCGAGCAAGGCTCTAAACGCGCAGAAATCAAAGCACTTCTTGCACAACTGAGAAAAACAAATCCTGCTGTGGATATGAATATTTTCAGAAGTGCTGAAAATGTAAATCTGCAAACACTTATTTCATATCATATCGGTGAAAACCGTCACCACTTCCTCGATAATTATGAAGAGGGATTAACTATACGAGGCACAAAAAACTCCGCCCGCAAGCTGTAATGCCTGCATGGCGGAGTTTTCTTTTATGCAATGTTTCTGATAAGACTGAATATCAATGCCGAAAATAAGGCAAATATTATTAATGCAATGACAATTGCCACAAGGGACAGGATGAGTCTTGCTTTTGCATAGTTTTTCACCGTTTCATCTTCTGAAAAAATAAGCATTATTATAAGTCCGATTAATGGCAAAAATGCTTCCAGCAGCTGCCAGCCAATCCAGCCAAGCGTCGTAGTAGGCTGCTCACTATTCGGTGTCGTGTATGAGTAATTCTGATTTATAGAATCCCCTCTCATAAAATTTGTGTCGTACTGAGGAGTCTCAGTATACCCTTGCGTCTGAGTGTCGGCAGGCATTCCGCAGTAGTCGCAGTAATTGCCCTCGAATTCCGAACCACAGTTGTTACATTTCTGCATATTTTCTCTCCTTATTCCTTATATCATTATGACAACACCGCACAAAGTCTGTGCGGTGCTGTATTTAATATGATTACTTAATATCCTTGTGATGTGCCTGTAAGGACTTCACGCTGATTTCCTTGTTGGACTTGATATACTTGATACCCTCAAGACTTGCCTTTGCAGCAGCCATAGTTGTGATATATGTCACGCGGTGCTTGATAGCAGACTTACGGATATAGCTGTCATCGTGAACACTTGTCTTGCCTGCGGGAGTATTGATAATAAGCTGAATCTCTCCGTTTGCAATTTCATCGGCAATGTTAGGTCGTCTGCCCTCGTAAATCTTGAAGATTCTCTCGCAGGGAATTCCAGCCTCAATAATAAGCTTGTAGCATTTGTGAGTTGCAAGAAGCTTGAAGCCAAGCTCGTGGAAGCCCTTTGCAATGTCGATAAGCTCAGGCTTATCTCTGTCGCAGATACTGAGAAGAACTGTTCCGCTCTGTGGCAGGTGATTCTTTGTAGCCTCCTGTGCCTTGTAGTAAGCCTCGCCGAAGCTGTCGGAGATACCGAGAACTTCACCTGTTGAACGCATCTCAGGTCCGAGAACCGGGTCAACCTCAGGGAACATATTGAATGGGAATACAGCTTCCTTTACGCCATAGTGGTCAATCTGACGGTCTTTCAGTTCGGGAACAGGTGAGGGATTGCCTGTGATAGAAGATGTTATAATCTCTGTAGCAATCTTAACCATGTTGATATTGCATACCTTTGAAACAAGGGGAACTGTTCTGGATGCTCTTGGATTTGCTTCAAGAACATATACTGTATCACCCTCGATAGCGTACTGCATATTCATAAGTCCGCATACGTTCATCTCAACAGCGATTCTCTTTGTGTAATCCTTGATTGTCTCAACGATTTCAGGTGAAAGATTCTTTGAGGGGAGGATACAAGCGGAGTCGCCTGAGTGTACGCCTGCAAGCTCGATATGCTCCATAACAGCAGGAACAAAACAGCTCTTTCCGTCGGAGATAGCGTCAGCCTCGCACTCTGTTGCGTGGTTGAGGAAACGGTCAATGAGGATAGGTCTGTCGGGAGTTACGCCTACAGCCGCATTCATATATACGCGCATCATTTCATCATCGTGTACGATTTCCATGCCGCGTCCGCCGAGAACGTAAGAGGGACGAACCATTACGGGATAGCCGATTCTGTTTGCGATTTCAATTGCCTCGTCTGCATTTACAGCCATTCCAGCTTCGGGCATGGGGATTTCAAGCTTATCCATCATTGCGCGGAAGTGGTCTCTGTCTTCTGCAAGGTCAATAGTCTCGGGAGTTGTACCGAGGATGTTTACGCCGTACTTTTTAAGATCGTTAGCAAGGTTAAGGGGTGTCTGTCCGCCGAACTGAGCAATAACTCCTACGGGCTTTTCCTTGTCATGAATAGCAAGAACATCTTCAAGTGTAAGAGGCTCGAAATAAAGCTTATCGGAAGTGTCATAGTCTGTTGATACTGTCTCAGGGTTACAGTTTACGATAATTGACTCGAAACCAAGCTTTTTAAGAGCAAGTGCAGCGTGTACACAGCAGTAGTCAAACTCGATACCCTGACCGATTCTGTTAGGTCCGCCGCCGAGAATCATAATCTTTGGCTTTTCTGTGCTAACAGGGCTCTTATCCTCTTTAAGATGATATGTGGAGTAGTAGTAAGCCGCATTTTCTGTGGAGCTTACGTGAACGCCCTCCCAAGCCTCGCAGATACCATAGCTGATACGTGCGTTTCTTACTTCTTCCTCTGTAACTTCAAGGAGTGAGCTGAGGTAACGGTCAGAGAAGCCGTCAAGCTTAGCCTGTCTGAGAATGTCCTCCTCGGGAACGCTTCCCTTTAATGTGAGGAGCATTTCTTCTTCCTCAACAAGTTCAAGCATCTGCTCTAAGAAGTACTTCTTGATTTTTGTAAGCTCAAAGATTTCGTCAATCTCAGCGCCCTTGCGGAGTGCTTCGTATATAATAAACTGTCTTTCGCTTGTGGGGTATTTCAGCAGGTCAAGAAGTTCTTCCTTTGTCATGCTGTTGAAGTTCTTAGCGAATCCAAGACCGTATCTGCCTGTTTCGAGGCTGCGGATTGCTTTCTGGAATGCTTCTTTGTATGTCTTACCGATACTCATAACCTCGCCTACAGCGCGCATCTGAGTTCCGAGCTTATCCTCTGAACCCTTGAATTTCTCAAATGCCCAGCGAGCAAACTTGATTACGATATAATCGCCGTCGGGAACGTACTTATCAAGTGTGCCATACTTTCCGCAGGGGATTTCATCAAGTGTAAGACCGCAGGCAAGCATTGCGGAAACAAGTGCAATGGGGAAGCCTGTTGCTTTTGAGGCAAGAGCAGAAGAACGTGAAGTTCTGGGATTGATTTCGATAACAGCAATACGTCCTGTTTCGGGGTCGCGGGCAAACTGACAGTTACAGCCGCCGATAACCTCGATAGCCTCAATGATTTTGTATGACATTTCCTGAAGTTCTTTCTGAACATCCTCGGGAATTGTAAGCATAGGTGCTGAGCAGAAAGAATCACCTGTATGAACGCCAACAGGGTCAATATTTTCAATGAAACATACAGTAATCTTGTTATTGTTGATATCGCGGACAACCTCAAGCTCAAGTTCTTCCCAACCGAAGATACATTCCTCAACGAGAACCTGACCAACGAGGGAAGCCTGCAAACCTCTTTCGCATACAACTTTAAGCTCATCAACGTTGTATACCATACCGCCGCCTACGCCGCCCATGGTGTATGCAGGACGGAGAACAACGGGATATTTAAGATTTTCAGCGATTTTAACTGCCTCATCAACGCTGTATGCAACCTCACTTCTGGGCATGCCTATGCCGAGAGCATTCATTGTGTTCTTGAATTCAATACGGTCCTCGCCTCTTTCGATAGCGTCAACCTGAACACCGATTACACGAACACCATACTTTTCCAGAACTCCTGCCTCATCCAGCTCGGAGCAGAGGTTAAGTCCTGACTGACCGCCAAGGTTAGGAAGAAGAGCGTCGGGGCGTTCCTTTTCGATTATCTGTGTAAGTCTTTCCACATTGAGAGGCTCAATGTAAGTAGTATCAGCAACATCGGGGTCTGTCATAATTGTAGCTGGGTTTGAGTTTACGAGAACAATCTCATAACCCAGATTTCTGAGGGCCTTACAAGCCTGAGTTCCCGAATAGTCGAACTCACAGGCCTGACCGATAATAATAGGTCCCGAACCGATAATCATGATTTTGTTAATATCCTGAATCTTTGGCATTTTTTTCTCCTGACCCGTGCTGGCAGCACGTTGTATTTTGGCAGCAGCGGAGGTAAATCCAACAGCTGTTTTTTTAGGCGCATAATGGTTTTTACACTGATTAGCTCCTAATATTCTACCCTATATCATACCACAAAATGAAAAAAAATGCAAGGGGAAAAAAGGCATTTCAGCAAATTTTTATAAAGAAATATTCACTATTTGAAAAAAATACGATTACTTTGACTTTTTGCACAAAAGCCGCAGGCTATCACAGCGTTTTTTACTGCAAAAACACGCAACATTTTCAGAGTGTTACCGTAATCAAAACACATTTTGGGTTGACATTTTTTCAAAAAAAAGTATAATTATTATATACTATAAAATAAGGGGGAATTTATTGTGTCATTACCTTTACATTCACAACAGAACTCGGAACAGCATGAAAAATATTTGGACAAGCTGATGTCAGATGAATTTATCAGTCTTGCAAAAGAAAAATCTCTGCCGCTTGAAACTCTCATGGCTTATTACCGCTGCGTGATTATGGAGATAGAAACCAAATTTTTTGTCTTGAATGAGGAGCTTTCCCTTGAATACGACCGCAACCCTATTGAAACAATAAAATCCCGTCTTAAATCGTGGGAAAGCCTTATCAAGAAAATGCGGAACAAAAATCTCCCCATGACCCTCTCTGCTCTTGAAGAAAATATATACGATGTTGCGGGAATCCGTGTTATATGCTCATTTCAGGAGGATATCTACCGCCTTGCAGACAGCTTTCTCCGTCAGGATGATGTAAAGCTTATCGAGAAAAAGGATTATATCAAGAATCCTAAGCCCAACGGCTACAGAAGTCTGCATCTTATTGTTGAAGTGCCGATTTTTCTCCAGAATGAAACCCGCCATATGAAAGCTGAGGTGCAGTTCCGCACTATTGCTATGGATTTCTGGGCAAGCCTTGAACATAAACTCCGCTATAAAAAGAATATTTCCGACGCGGACGCTGAACTTCTCGGAAATGAACTGCTTATATGCTCTCAGATGAGCGCGGAGCTTGACGAGCGTATGCAGACGGTGAAAAATAAAATTTCTGTTGCGGAGAAAACGAAATAATCGCAGTTTGAGGGCAATTTTCTGCCCTCAAAAATTTTTTTGTAAATTCCTGTAACGTTTTGTATTCCACAGTTGTCTAATTATCAGAGAACATAGTAACGCGTTATTCTCTTAATTTTTTACGAATCGAGGTGAATGAATGGAGAACTTTGATAAAATATACGAGCTTTATGCCGCCGATGTCTATCGCTATGCCCTCAGCCTGTGTATGAATGAAGCCACAGCAAAAGATATACTACAGAATACTATGCTGAAAGCTTTCACCCATTACGATAAATTCCGTGGGAAATCGTCCGTGAAAACGTGGCTTTTCGGCATAGCAAAAAATGAATTTCTCAATAATGCCAAGCGGGCTGATAATAATAATCTGCCCCTTGACCATGCCGCAAATGCCCTTGATGAAAATATTGAGCATAGCTTCGGTGACCGCTTTCAAGCTCTTGAAATACACAAGCTTCTCCATAACCTTGACGAGCCTTACAAGGAAATATTCACCCTGCGTGTTTTTGCTGAGCTAAAATTTGCCGATATAGGCGATATTTTCGGCAAAAGCGAAAACTGGGCAAGAGTAACTTTCTACAGGGCAAAGGAAAAAATAATACATCTTTTGAAAGACGAAACGGAGGAATGAAGATGAACTGCAAAATTATAAAAGACCTTATCCCACTTTCTGAGGAGGGATTGTGCAGCGAAGAAAGCAAAGCAATGATTGAGGAGCATATCAAGGACTGCGAAAGCTGCCGTATGCTATATGAGAAAATACCGCTAAAAGAAAAATCTGCGCCTGTCCCCGATATAAAGGAAACTTTCAAAAAAGTCAACCGCAAAATGAAAAAGCTTACGTGGAAATTCTGGATATGCGGTGTTGCCCTGCTGGCTATTTTAGGCGGTCTTGGCTATCTTACATTCGGACAGATTACCAAAATGCAAGGACTTCACAGCTTTGAAACAATAGTTCAGTCCTTTGAAGTCCGTAAAATTGTTAAATATATAGCTGAAGGGGATTTTGAATCATATGTTGATACCATTTCAGACGGTGAGAGATATGACTTTAATATATCAATAGAACAGCTTGATAAGATAAATGAAAACAATGTAAAACTTCTTGAAAAAATATATCAGGAAGAATTTGGAAATACAGAAGTAAAGAAAATCAACGTTAAATCTAATTACGAAGAAATGTTTGCCGACGATTCATATCAGATTGCAAATTATGCAACTATTTATTATAATGACGGCAGAGAATTAAACTTTGACTTTCATAAAGACGTTGACGGAAAATATATTTCAAACGGATTTACAGGTGCAGAAGTAAAAAATTTTGAATCCGCTCTCACATATGCCAATAGAAATGATTTCGGCTTAAAAGGACTTTTAGAACGAATAATGCTGAAAGACAGCGATAACTACGAAATACTGGCAAATCGATTTAATGCGAAATACCAAGAATCTTTTATCAATGAAAGAGAAAAATTCTTTAAACAGGGCTTTAAAATTGATAATTTCTATTTTTCAAATTACGCATTTGACGAAGAAAAAAATATGCTCTACTATGACGTAACAGTTGAAGCTTCTGACCGAAAGGGCAAAGCTGTTATGACAACACGGCTATATTACGATTACCTCGGCTTTATTCCCCCCGAAAGAGACACAATAAACGTCTATACTGATAACTGCACTCCCGAACTTGAAAAAGCGCTATACAACTACTTCGGATAAAACAAAAAAGCGATGACCTCAGTACTAAAGGTCATCGCTTTTTTTATTTGAAAGTGTGTGTGTATATCGCCTGTGAAACGATAAATTAACCCTTTACACCACCAAGGGCAACACCTGCAATGATATGCTTCGAAAGGAGGAAGTATATCACAAGTACAGGCAATACTGTCAGGAAAAGTCCAAGATAGATTGCACCATACTCTGTACGGTAAATATCACCGTTGAGCTGGCTTACCATGATAGGAAGTGTGTGCTTCTCTGTATCGATGAGAAGAATCTGAGGGAGGAACAATGTATTCCAGCTTGTAACAAAGGCAAAAATAGCCTGTGTAGCCATAGCAGGTTTCATCATCGGCAGAGCAATCTGGTTGAAAATTCTGATTTCTCCCGCTCCGTCAATTCGCGCCGACTGGAGAATTTCCATAGGAAGTGCAGGTATCATATACTGTCTCATAAAGAATACTACCGTCGGTGCTGCAATTGAGGGAAGTATAAGTGCGAGGAAGTTATTTGTCAGTCCAATCTTATATACGAACTGATAAAAACCAATACTTGTTACCTGTGCAGGTATCATAAGTACGCACATAATAAGTGTGAAGAAAGGTTTTCTCAATTTCCAATCATATGCTACAAGCGCATATGCAGTCATTGTTGAGAAATAAACTGTACATATTGTTGAACTTGAAGAAATGATAAGGGAGTTGAAAAATCCTTTTAAAGGGTCGAATGATTTTCCTGTCAGTACATCAAGGTTATTGAAAAAGTACGTCGAGGGAATGAGTGATACAGCGTGCTGCTGAATCTGTGTTGTGCTTCGTGTAGAGTTGATTATCATAATCACAAAAGGAAACAAGCTTATTACTGCAAGGGAAATGCAGAGAGTATAAGCAAATACCTTGAAAATTATGTTTCCCGAGCTTTTGCCTGCTACTACTGCCATTTTTTCATTGCCTCCTTCTTCTTAGCTTCACGAAGTGCTGCTTTTCTTTCCTTGTTGATTTTTGCTTCATCTTTGTCACGCATAATCCAGAAAAGGACAGCGGAGAGAGCGGCAATAATTACAAAGAGAATCATACTTGCAGCAGCAGCTCTGTTGTAGAGATACTTTCCGCTGAATGCCTGATTGTAAATAAATACACTGGTTGTCAGAGTTGAGTTATCAGGACCGCCCTGGTTGAACAGCTTAGGAATATCGTACATATTAAGACCACCAACAAGGCTGGTAATAAGTGTGTACAGAAGAACTGTCTTGAGGTTGGGTACTGTAATTTTCCAGAATGTCTGCCAGCCGTTTGAACCGTCGATTTCAGCAGCCTCATAAATATCAGGGCTGATACCGAGAATACCGGAAATAAGAACTATCATTGTATTACCGTACCATGTAAGGAACTGGATAAATGCAACAATAAGCTGTGAAGGTGTCTTGTACACAAGGAAATTGTATGCTTCATCGCGGAATCCCAGAGATACAAGAAGGTCATTGATAGGACCTACAGGGTATGCAAACATAGCGTTGAACAGGATAGCAACTGATGCCGCTGTAATAATATTGGGCATATAGAATACTACCTTGAAAAATCCCTTGCCCTTTATCTCATTTCTGTGAGATGTGAATATTGCTGAAAGAAGCAAAGCCATTGTAATCTGAGGTGTAAAGTTAAGCACCCAGATAAGCACAGTATTCTTCAAAGAAGTTATAAATGACTTATTGTGAAGAATAGTATCAAAATTCTTGAATGGTTCGTCAAGGAACTTCCATTCTGTGTTGTTAAGTCCTACACAATCAGTAAAACCGAGAACTGTTGTGTAAATCGTGGGATACAGCGAGAAGATAAGGAATATTACAATAAAAGGAATACTGAAAATATAACCCCATTTAGCGTAGCTGACACCCTTAAGTTTAGTTTTCAAGCTTTCGCCACCACCTTGAGTTATGGCAATTCCGCACAGAGCATGCGCCCTGTGCGGCTTGCATTATTTTATTTTATTTTGTTTAATAGTTTTAATTATTCAGCTTCGATAGCAAGGTTGTCGTTTACATTGCTCTTGAAGTCTTCAATAGCCTGTTCCTTTGTCTTCTGACCGGATGAGTACTGACGAACCTGGTCTCTCCAGAGGCTGTTGATAGTCTCATCGTTAGGAGTGAGGTTCTTACCATTTGCAAACTCGTTAGCAGGAACGAATACATCGAACATATTCTGACCGCCAAGGAAGTCAACTGTACCGTCTGACTTCTTCATAACTACGTTAGAAGCAACACAGTCCTTTGTAGGCTTCTCAGGATTGTATGTTCCGTTAGCCCACATGTACTGGAGACCTGTCTCAGATGTGTCAAGTGTGATCCACTCGATAAGATCGCCAACAGCTTCCTTCTGATCGCTGTCCTTGTTAGCAAGTACCCATGTACCGCCCCAGAAGAAGCCAACTGTAGGCTCACAAACAGCCCAGTCACCATATGTACCTTCACCTACAGCCTTACCGCCGCAGTTGTCAGCCATTGTGTAGTTGATGAGCCAAGCAGGACCAAAGAATCCGAAGATACCCTTCTCGCCTTCGCCCTTCATATCAGCAAACCAACCGTCCTGCCAGTCTTCTGTGTTGTTATGGTAGTCGTTGTCCATGAGCTTCTTGGAGAAGTCCATAAACTCAGCACGCTTGTCATCAATAACGAGCTTGTCATCTACTACCCAGCCTGACTCAGAGCTGTTCTCAACAGCGTGCCACATATCGCCGTCACCGGAAACGATACCGTAGCCCTTAGCCTTAAGAGCATCAGCAGCCTCGAAGAACTTATCCCAGCCGGGTCCGATCTTATCCTTGATTGTTGCAGGATCATCTGTTCCGAATACATCCTTAGCGATTGAACGACGATAGATGAAAGCACCGCCTGTAGCCTGGTAACCAAGACCTACTACCTTGCCGTCAGGATTTGTACCGATATCTACAGAGTACTGAGCAATTTCAGCAGCCTTGATACCATTGTCTACATCAATGCCGAGATCCTCGTAAGGAGCAGCATACTTAGCAGCTTCGCCCTGTGTATACTTAAGAATGAATGCAGCCTCAGCAGCGTAAAGATCGGGAGCGTCTTCTCCGCCAGCGATGAGAGCCTGGTCAAGAGCAGGCTGATAAGCACCTTCTGTTGTAGGAATGATTGTCTTCTTGATTTCGTACTTCTGACCAAACTCAGGGTTAAGCTCGATGTACTTATCTACCATTCCGGGAACTTCTTCTGTAAATGCCCAGATATTGAGGACTTCCTTCTTACCGTCACTCTTAGAATCTTCCTTCTTCTCATCGGAAACGTTTGTGTCGTTACCTGTGTTTGCCTTTTCGTCTTCCTTCTCAGTACCGCAAGCTGTCATGGAAAGAAGCATAGACATTGCTGCAAGCATAGATACTACCTTTTTCATAGTTAAAAACCTCCATAAATACATTATAATTTAAAATTTAATATCAACAGATACGCACTTTGTACCTGTCAGATTCTCGCTTAATGCGTCAGGCTGAATGGTTCCTGCGTAGAGAGTAAATTTATCTCCTCCGCTGACTCTTTCACCGTCGCTGTTGATTGCCTCAAATGCGCTTTCCGCGATTTTCAGCTCAATTGTTTTTGTTTCTCCCTTGGCAAGAGAAACTCTCTTGAATCCACAAAGACTGTAATTCAGCACTGCATTTTCGCTGTAGCCCTTTATGTAGAGCTGTATAACATCTTCCGTATCATATTCGCCGTTGTTTGTTACTGTTACGGCTGCTGTACCGTCGCTGTATTCAACATTGGTACATTCAACCTTTGAATAAGTCAGTCCATAACCGAAAGGATAGAGAATATTTTCACTATTCTCAGCATAACGGTATGTACGGTTTTTCATGCTGTAATCCTCGAAATCGGGAAGTCCTTCTGCACTCTTGTAGAATGTTACGGGAAGCTTTCCAGAGGGCGAAACCTTGCCGAAAAGAATTTCCGCAAGTGCTTTACCGCCGCTTTGTCCGGGATACCATGCATGAATTTCAGCATCGCAGTCTGCATCAACATTAATTGAGCTTCCTGCTGCTGTTACGATTATAACGGGTTTTCCGCGCTCCATAACCGCTTTCACAAGCTTACGCTGACTTTCGGGAAGATAGAGGTCGTTTTTATCTCCTGAGGAGAACTCATTTCCTGTATCTCCCTCCTCACCCTCGATTGTAGCGTCAAGACCAAGGCAAAGTATAACCACATCTGAATGGTCAGCGACAATTTCAGCTTCTGCTATACGGTCATCAGCCATACCCAGATTCATGCATCTGTCCTTGTAGAGATGACAGCCCTGTGAGTACATTACTCTGCCCTCAAACTCGTCCTGTATTCCTTCAAGGAAAGTTATGTATCTGTCCGCTGTGCCGTTATAGTTGCCCTCCAGAGCCGCACGGCTGTCTGCATTCGGGCCAATAACGCCGATTGTTTTTATTTTGCTCTTATCAAGAGGAAGTATACCGTTATTTTTCAACAGAACCATTGAACGTCTTGCACATTCAAGGGACAGCGCCTTATGCTTTTCACAGGCAACAATTTCGTTGTCAAGACTGTCAAATTCTGTTGATTCATCAAACATACCAAGGCGAACTCTTGTTCTCATAAGCTTTACACAAGCTTTGCGGATATCCTCCTCGGTAATAAGTCCCTCTCTTAAAGCAATCAGCAGATGAATATAAGTATTGCCGCAATTGAGGTCGCAGCCTGTTTTCAATGCCAATGCCGCTGATTCGGGAGCTGTTTTCGTAACCTTATGATTAAGGTGGAAGTCACGTATCGCCCAGCAATCTGAAACGAAGTGACCGTCAAATTCCCATTCTGCAAGCTTGCCCATAAGCTCCTTGCTTGCACAGGCAGGCTCTCCGTTCACTCGATTGTATGCACCCATTATGCTTTCTACCTTAGCCTCTTTTACAAGAGCCTCGAAAGCCGGGAGATAAGTTTCAGCCATGTCCTTTTTGTTGGCAATTGCGTCAAATTCATGACGGCAAGCCTCAGGACCGCTGTGAACCGCAAAATGCTTTGCACAGGCGGCAGTTTTCAGAACCTTTCCATTTCCCTGAAGTCCTTTTGTGAAAGCAACTCCGAGACGCGTTGTAAGATAAGGGTCTTCGCCATAGGTCTCCTGCCCTCTGCCCCAACGCGGGTCGCGAAATATATTTATATTCGGTGACCAGAGGGTAAGTCCCTTATATATGTCTCTATCACCGTGAGCAGAATACTCATTATATTTTGCTCTCGCTTCATCGGAAATTACGTCTGCTGCCTTTTCAAGAAGCTCATCATCGAACATTGCCGCAAGACCTATCGCCTGTGGAAACATTGTAGCGACTCCTGCTCTTGCAACACCGTGAAGACCTTCACTCCACCAGTTGTATGCGGGAATCCCGAGACTTTCCACTGAAGGCGCGTCATATTTAAGCTGTGATGCTGCTTCTGTTACTGAAAGCCTTTCTACTATATCTTCGGCTCTCTCCTGTGCGGTTAATGCTTCATTTTTATATTTTTCCACTCTAACCGTCCTTTCTTTCGGATTTATTAAATCCTTATTTTTCGGAATTCCCTTTTATGATTTCCCATTTCTCACGGATAACCGCTGTTTCATTGGGAGCGTAGCTTTTCATCTCGCCCAGCAATTCACATTCGAGAAACAGATGATTGGTATATGTCTCGAAGTTGCAGCTAAAATCGGGATATTCCATATTTTTGTAGTCATCAAAGGTAAGTCTGAAAATACAGTCTCCCTTTTCATACTCTATATATCCATCGGTTACGTTAAAACCGACCTTGAAAGCTTTTTTATTATTTGGGTCCTGACGAAGCTTTGCATATCCGTTTGTCAGAGTAAAGCGTTCATCTTTGATATCGGAATAACTCCACAGAGCCATTGTTCTATTTGGAAGAAAACCCTTATCTTCCTTACACAAAGGTATGTATTCAGTACCCCCTGCCGCAAGTCCCGTAATTGACCACGGAGCAAAAATTGCAGGTTTACCTGAACAATTCTCAATTTTATTCAGAATCGTTACACAGTTGGCATCGTCCATGGTTATTTCCATGCTTATCTGCTTACCAAATGTTGTTACAGGAGCAGTAAGCGTAAGAGTATTTTTGCAAAAATTGTATGCAACTCCCGAATTATCAGGAAGATAGGTTTCAGGCATTTTCTCCGGAGCAGTCCATACTCTGTGTCCGCCGTAAGCATACCACACACCATATCCACGGTTTATCTCATAAAAATTACGGTCGTTATCCTCAAAAAGCATATTTTCGCCGTCCACAGCTCCAAAATAAACTATTCTCGGACCTGCTTCCGCAGTTGCTATCAGCTTTATTATACCATTCTCAAGGCAAACGCAGTTTCCGAAACTGCCATATATTATCTCGGAAAATTTTACCGACATTTTCGCACCTACTTTTGCAAATCAAAACCAAAATCGTCAAGATTGCTTTTTGTTCTATCTTATGAATTTATTATATATCTTTTTCATGTTTATCACTAACCAAAAATTGCGGTACTCTGTTCATGAATTGCTGAATTTTCACAAATTATTCAAACAGTATTTACAAATTATATCATTTTGGTGTATAATATAAAGAGAAATAAAAAGGTTAAATCGCAGTTACAGACCTTTTTCGTCAAAATCACTATAGCAACAGCAAAGGTGGTAATACTATGATTAAAAATCTCACAGGAGTTTACGAAACCGTTGAATACGAAAACAAGCGTGTCGTTATGCTCCACGACAATGTTGAAACGGAGGCATATCCTATCCACTGGCACAACGCCGTGGAAATCATTATCCCTCTCACCAACGATTTCACCGTAATTTCGGGGGATAAGGAGTATATCCTAAAAGAAAAAGAAATACTGATTATTCCTCCCGGAGAGCTTCATTCCATGCCCGCAAGGGAGGGAAGGCGAATCTTTTTCCAGTGCGATAATTCTCAGCTTGGCGGCAATTCTATACTCGATTCCCTGCTGCCTGTGTTCAGTTCATCTGTATATATCACACCGGAACCCGACAGGGAGCTTTATCTCATAGCAAGAAAGGGAATTCTCGATATCTATTCCGATTACTACTCAAAATCCCCTGTAGCAGATGCTCGTATTTATATGAATCTGCTGAATATACTTACAGCTGTTCGAGAATCACAGCTGAGACAGGCAGGAAACAGCGAAATAGGCGAAAATATAAGTTCAGACGACAGTGCAAAGCTGAAATATGTTATGAATTATATCAACCATAATTTCACTGAAGAGCTCTCACTTGATACCCTTGCTGCTATTGCAGGCTACAGCAAATTCCATTTTTCTCGTCTATTTAAGAAGTATAATAACATGTCCTGCGTTCACTACATAAGCTGCAAACGTATAAAAATGGCAGAACAGCTTCTCTGCGACCCGGCAATATCCATAACAGATATTGCTATGCGTTCAGGATTTTCAAGTCTGACAACCTTTAATCGTATATTCAAAGCGCACAAAAACTGTACACCGTCAGAGTTTCGCAAGCTTTTTAAAATTTCCGACAGCTCTGATTAACGTCAAAAAACCGCGATAATACGTGGTTTAAAGCTTACTAAAAAAATCATTTTAAACTTTTCTGAACAAGTTAGCAAATTTTGTTTTTAAGAAAGCAATAAATGATTAGTCGTTTTTTACAGAAAGCGTTATAATTTAGTTATCTTAGAGATGCTCAATTTCTTCATCAGCACAGGAAATAAAGCTCTCAAATTTATGACAGCAATGACCGAAAATTGCTGTTCAAATTAAAATTTATTTTACGGAGGTTTTTAAAATGAGTGAATTTTTCAGCAATATAGGCAAGATTCCCTACGAGGGAAAGGACAGCACAAATCCACTTGCTTTCAAATATTACAATCCCGATGAGGTTATCGGCGGCAAAACTATGAAAGAGCAGCTCAAGTTCGCTCTCTCATGGTGGCATACAATGGGCGGCGACGGTACTGATATGTTCGGCTGCGGCACAACAGATAAGACATGGGGCGAATCCGATCCCGAGGCACGCGCTAAGGCTAAGGTTGATGCTGCTTTTGAGATTATGGATAAGCTTTCCATTGATTATTTCTGCTTCCACGACCGTGACCTCTCTCCCGAATACGGCTCACTTGCTGAGACAAATGAGAAGTTCGACGCTATCGTTGATTATATCGCAGACAAAATGGCTGCTGACCCTTCAAAGAAGCTTCTCTGGGGTACAGCTAAGTGCTTCGATCACCCACGCTTCATGCACGGTGCAGGCACTTCTCCCTCTGCTGACGTTTTTGCATACGCAGGCGCACAGATTAAAAAAGCTATTGACGCTACTGTAAAGCTTGGCGGTAACGGCTATGTATTCTGGGGCGGACGTGAGGGTTATGAGACTCTCCTCAACACAAATATGGGTCTTGAGCTTGACAACATGGCTCGTCTTATGAAAATGGCTGTTGAGTACGCTCGTTCTATCGGTTATACAGGCGATTTCTACATTGAGCCCAAGCCCAAGGAGCCTACAAAGCACCAGTACGATTTCGATACAGCTACTGTTCTCGGCTTCCTCCGCAAGTACGGTCTTGACAAGGATTTCAAGATGAACATTGAGGCTAACCACGCAACACTTGCTCAGCACACATTCCAGCATGAGCTCCGTGTTGCTCGTGAGAACGGTGCATTCGGTTCTATCGACGCTAACCAGGGCGATACACTTCTGGGTTGGGATACTGACCAGTTCCCCACAAACGTATATGAGGCTGCTCTCTGTATGTACGAGGTTCTCAAGGCAGGCGGTTTCACAAACGGCGGTCTTAACTTTGATTCAAAGGCAAGACGCGGAAGCTTCACACCTGAAGATATCTTCCACAGCTATATTGCTGGTATGGATACATTTGCACTCGGTCTGAGAATTGCTGATAAGCTTATCTCTGACGGACGTATTGACAAGTTCGTTGATGACCGTTATGCTTCATGGACAACAGGCATCGGTAAGGATATCATCGACGGCAAAGTTAATCTTGCTGACCTTGAAAAATACGCTCTTGAAAAGGGCGAGGTTACTGATTCCCTCTCCAGCGGCAGACAGGAAATGCTGGAAGCTGTTCTGAACAACATTATGTTCAATCTTTAATTTATGATTTCAAGTTAAATTGTTAAGGAAACACCTGAATTATTCAGAGTTTCCTTAACAAACCCTCTCTATTATTTTGAATTTTTACTATCCTTCTTAATTATAAAGTCTCCCTCGTTTGTTGGTTAGCGAGGGAGACTTGTTTTTTCGCCATAATTTTACATAGATTTTACATCTTGACCGTTTCAGATTTAACATTGCTATGATATAATCTGTATGAAAAATGAAACGGAGGAAAATGTATGGATATTTTTAACGTCCTAACCCTTATCGGCGGTTTGTGCCTGTTCCTTTTCGGAATGAATATCATGGGTGAATCCCTTGAAAGAAGTGCAGGCAGTAAGCTTGAAACTATGATTGCTAAACTCACCACAGGAAAGCTTACAGGATTTCTTACAGGTCTTGGTGTAACCGCAATTATTCAGAGTTCATCTGCAACAACAGTTATGGTTGTCGGTTTTGTAAACTCAGGTCTTATGAGCCTTAAACAAGCTATCCACGTTATCATGGGTGCGAATGTCGGCACTACTGTAACAGCGTGGATTCTCAGTCTCGGCGGAATTTCGGGAGATAATATCGTTTTGCAGCTGCTGAAACCTACATCTTTTACCCCTGTTCTCGCCCTTGTGGGAATCATTCTGTATATGTTTACAAAAGGGGCAAAGAAAAAGGATATTGGTATGATTCTCCTTGGATTTGCAACGCTTATGTTCGGTATGGACACTATGACAGATGCTGTATCGGGACTTAAAGAAGTTCCTGCATTCCAGCAGTTATTCATTATGTTCAAGAATCCAATACTTGGAGTTCTTGCAGGTGCAATTCTCACAGGTATTATCCAGTCAAGTTCCGCATCTGTTGGTATATTACAGGCTCTTGCAGCTACAGGAGCTGTTTCCTATGGCGCGGCTTTTCCGATTATCATGGGACAGAATATCGGTACTTGCGTTACAGCGCTTCTCTCCTCAGTAGGAACAGCTAAAAATGCCCGTCGTGCTGCTCTTGTACACCTCTCGTTCAATATAATCGGCACTGTTATCTGCCTCAGCGTATTTTCTATAGTAAATCTTTTGATTTCTCCTGCAATATTCGATGAATCTGCAAGTCTTGCAGGTATCGCTATATGCCACTCAATCTTTAACATTGCCTGTACAGCAATACTTTTGCCAATGTCAGGACTTCTTGAAAAGCTTGCATATAAGCTTGTTCCAGATACAGATACAGATACACAGGAAGATACAACAATTCTTGATGAAAGACTTCTTGCAACCCCTGCAATTGCCCTTGAATGTGCTTACAACCTCACACATGAAATGGCTGAAATTGCCGCAAACGCCCTCAAATCAAGTATTTCATGCCTTGCATCCTATGATAAAGACACAGCTTCTGCTATACGTGAGGCAGAGGACAAAACAGACCACTACGAAGATATAATCGGCACATATCTTGTAAAGCTCAGCACACATCAGCTTAACGAAACAGAAGGTGCTACAGCTTCAATGCTCCTTAAAGCTATCGGAGATTTTGAGCGTATCAGCGACCATGCCGTAAATATCCTTGAATCTGCTGAAGAAATGCGCGATAAGAGCATTAACTTCACTCCCGAAGCTCAGATTGAAATGAATTCCCTTTCACTTGCTGTATCAGAAATCGTTGAACTTTCATACACATCATTCAAAAAATCTGACACTGAACAGGCAATGCGTGTAGAGCCTCTCGAACAGGTTATCGACAGAATGAAAGAACTTCTCCGTTCAAGACATATTGAACGACTCCGTGTAGGAGGATGCGGTATAGAAGCGGGATTTGTATGGAATGACCTTATCACAAATATGGAGCGAGTTTCCGACCACTGCTCAAATATCGCAGGATGTGTGATTGACGTTAAGGAGCAGAATATGAATCTCCATGAATCGCTTAAACAGCTCCGCAGCGACAACGATTTCTACAGAAACAAGTATGAAGAATATACCTCGAAATATCTTTCATTTGTTTAAACCACCTTGTTTTCTCCCCTCGTCCTTGTATGAGGGGAATTTTTTTACATAAACAAAAATCCCCCGATTTTTCGGGGGATTTTTACTATTTCACAACGAATGAATAAACAACAGGAATCATTACAACAACGGACATTAAAATTAACGCAGGAATATACAGACCGAGGAGGAAAACGGGCAGGAGTGCAATTCCGCCGATTGTCCAGACAAAGCCTGCAAAACGATGTGTCTTGTCCCATATTCTTTCATCTGAAAGGGTACGGGGCGTTTTTATTCCAAGGAATTTGTTCTGTCTTGTTTTAGGCATATAATTGCCGATTACAATGAGAAAAACAGAAATAAGAAGTCCTACAACAGCTCCGACATTCGTCAGCTTTTCAAGTGCATAGAGGATTATCATTCCCTCAATTGCAAATGCAAGCACAGGCATAATAAAACGTACCATTGTGTTGGCTTTTCTGTTGTTTTCCGTGCGTTTGTCGGTGCTTGTAATCAGACAGCATATAATCTCCATAACTGCCAGAAATACAGGCAATGCCACAATAGCCGCCAGTTTCGGCATATAGCTGTCAGGCTCGTTTGTCATATTAAAATGAGTTGCAACTTTTTCAGGCAGTTTGTTGTATACCACAAATCCGGGAATTACTGCACAGAGTGTCAGAACAGCTGCAAATATATCGGTTTTAGTCAACATCTTTTTCATAATTGTCCTCCAATTCTTCCTCTTTGCCCTCTGAATGGGATATGAACTGTGCCGTCCACATCATTATTTCTTCAAACACCGAGGTATTAAGCGTGTAATAAATAAAATTTTTTTCTCTTGTTTCGTGTACAAGCTCCGCATTTTTCAGCTGTTTCAGATGATACGAAACAGTTGCGCCTGTCATATCAAACTGTGCAGCTATTTCCCCTGCAGATTTTCGCCCCTCACGGAGCATTGTCAGTATTTCACGCCTTGCGGGATCTGACAAGGCTTTAAATGTTTCAGGGAAACCCATATAATCCCTCCTTTTATAATTTTAGTACGTACTATTTAGAGAATTTTCTATTTAGAATTTTCTCTAAATACATAATATCATATTTTCGTGAGTTTGTCAAGAGGTATTTTGAAAATTTTCTAAATAGCAAAAAATACACACATAAATAAATTGCGGCCGCACTTTCTGTGCAACCGCATTATGAGGGATAAATTAGAGGATTTCATATTTATGAATCGCGGAGTTATTCTGCCTTTTTGCAGAAATTACAGCGCGAATTGCCTGCGAGGCTCTCGCTGAGGGATAAATTAGAGGATTTCATTTTTATGAATCGCGGAGCTATTCTACCTTTTGCAGAAATTACAACGCGAATTGCCTGCGAGGCTCTCGCTAAGGGATAAATTGGATTGCTTAATTATCTGCCTTGAAAGCAAATCTTGCAAAGTTGTAAATGTGGGCGTGAATACAGTTCTCACCGTGGTATCCGCCGTTTACATAGTGCCAGATGTGAGGAACGTTGTTCTTTGTGAAGTTATTGTGATAGCCCTCAGGAGTTGTATAAACTACCTCGTCGTTGCTTCCTGCTGTAAGGAAAATAAGTGAGGGAGCTGCTTCTTCGGAAGCAAAGCTGAATGAACCTGTTACTCCGGGAGCTGCACATATTGCACCTACATAGCCGAACTTATCGGGATACTTCATACCAATGAGAAGCGACTCTCTGCCGCCCATGGAGAAGCCTGTAATAGCTGTATTTTCTCTGCCTGTAGCTACGCTGTATTCCTTTTCAATAAGGGGCATAAGCTCTGTTGTGAGAACCGTTCCAAAATTATCATATGCGATATTGTTTGCATCGTCCATTCCTGAGCAGTCATCCTGCGTCTGACTTGAATAGATGTATGGGAATACAACAATCATATCTTCCGCCGCACCTTCTGCAATAGCATTACCGATAATCTGACGGGTATACATTGTACTGTTGCCCTTGATAATCATTCTGTCCTGATTCTCCCAGTAACCGTGCATTACGTACATTACAGGATATTTCTTGCTCTCTGTGTAGCCTGCGGGGAGAAGCACGTTGTAAGGCTTCTCGCGCTTGCAGAAATCTGAATAATATTTCTTTGATACGAGTGTACCGTACTGTACTCCTGACTTTTCAGTTTTGGAATCGTTAGGTTCAAACTCTGAAACAAGCTTAGCAACCTCAGGAGTATAAACGGAAATAGTTTTCATCTCTGACATTGAAAGTTCTGCTTTTTTCAGTTCAACTTTCTGACCAAGGAGATACTTACTAAGAAGTACAAGGTCAGATACATTATTTTCGCCGTCAGCATTTACATCAGCAGCAGATTTTGCAATATCGCTGCCAAAGCTGCCTACAACGCCCTTTCTCATAGCAATAAGGTCGAACACATCAACAACGCCGTCAAGGTCAACGTCTCCAGCATAGAAATCATCTGCTGAGGGAGGAGTAACGGGAACTGTAGGTTCTGGAATCACAGGAGCCTCGGGACCGCTTATCTTTGTACCTGCAACAGCACCTATTGCCTCGTCGATATAGAAATTCTCTGTTCCTGCTTCTGTTTCAACATAAATCTGCATTTCTGTTGCGTCAGCAGGGATAGTATAATTTGCATTTGCAAGCTGTACCCATGAACCGGGGATTGTCTCACCCTCTGCAATGGAGTCATAATGAGTTTCACCGTCGGAGCCTACATACTGTAACTTCATGAAGAACTTTGTGGAAGCTTCGCCGTCAAAATATGTTGCAAGGGTGCTGAAACTGTAAGTCTCGCCGGGCTTGAATACTTTGGAATTGAGGGATTTTGCTGTACCGTTCCATGTGGCAGTTCTTTCCTGAACGAGAAGTGCCTCTGCACCGTCATAGAACGTTCTGCCGCTTGTCATAACTGTTGCGGCACCTCTGCCTGCCCAGTCGGAAACATCACCTTCAAATGTATCATGATAGTAGTAGCCGTTTTCGTCAGGCTGCGAACCTGGAGTAACTCCGCTGCCCTCAAGGCTTACAACGAATGTTGTAACACTGCTTGCAGGAAGCTGTGCGAAGAAGCTGCTGCCGTCATTTTCAAGATTTTCTGTAAGTGCAAGATTTTCATTTGCAGTTGTTCTCCAGCGGTCAACATCAATAATCTTTTCACCGCTGCCGATTGTGAATTCCTGTGCATAGCCCTCTGTGCCCTTATTGATAGCAACAATTGTTACCTGCTTGTTGTCGTTTTTATAAGCGGAAACGAGAACACCGCTTGCAGGCTGTTCAGTTGCTGCAATTCGGATATCACCGGGACGTACCCACTTGGAATAGTGTGCCATATTGTATCCGCGCTTTGAGATTGTACCGTCCTCGCTCATTGGACCGTAGCTTCTTCTGATGTACCACCATACATAAGCGCTCATATTTCCTACAACAAGGCCGTTGTGGATATTCTCAGATACCTGAATAGCCTCAGACCAGATATTGTTTGAATCTGCATGGCTGTTGGGAACATACACCTCTGTCATCCAGATTTCCTTACCGCAGTTTTCAAGTGCAGGGAAATCCATTTGGCTTCTCTGTGTGCCGTAGAAATGTGTACCGAAAAGGTCACAGTTTGCCATAGCCTTTGAGTTATTGAGGATTTTTGAATAGTAATCCTTGTTTGTATACTGGAAAGTTTCGGGTGACATTACGCGGGTACTTGTGATTTTATCCGCATAGTTTGCAAGGAAATCGGTTGTTTCGTCCGATGACCATGCTGTCCACTCGTCCGCATAGTCAGGCTCATTCTGAACTGAGATAGAATAGAGCTCAACGCCCTGACTTTTCATGTATGTACCGAAATCATTAAGATGCTGAGCGTATGCCGCATAGTTTGATTTCGGCAAGTGGAGTTTTCCTCCTCTTGCGCCGCCTGAGCCTTTTTCAGCAAGATTCGACGGCGGCTCCCATGGTGAAGCGAAGATTGTTGCTCCCTGCGACTGCGCATATTTTGCAGTTGCAACCGCCTTGTTCCACTGGTTTTTATCGGGATTTACGAACACTCGGAGAACGGACATACCAAGCTGATTATCGCCGTTTCCGAAAGCAGTTTTTCTCTGTGCTTCTGTAAGGTCCTGACCTGTCCATTCGGGGTGGTTGATGCCGCCGAATCCACGGATTGTCTGATACTCAGTAGTGGTATCAATTACAACTCTTTCCGCCGCTGATGTTTCGAGGAGATTATCCTCCGCAGGCATTACAGCAAATGCTGTAACAAGCATAGCTGAGGCTGTTACTGCAGATACTGCTCTGCTGATAATTGATTTTAAATTCATTGCAATCATCCCTTTCTATGAATTTATTAACGTTTTTCCCATATTAACATTATATCATATTAAACATATTTTCGCAACATACAATTTGAAGATTTGGTGGACATTTTGAAGATTTATTAAATCCCAACTTGACTTTAATGTTAATTCGTTGTATAATAAAACAAAGAATTTACATTGTGAGGTGTAAAATTTGAAAAATATTATAAAGAAGCTGATTTTAGGCTGTCTTGTTTTATATGCAGTATCTTTCACAAGCGGATATTATAAGCCGGATGGAATATATACCGGATATTCTATTATTACTGACTTGAAAACCAAAGAAGAAATTGTTGAAGAATTTAAAAAGCTGGAGAAGCAGTTTTTCCCGATTAACGAAACTTTGCAGGAAATCCCCGAAGATTATTTCACAACTCCAGATGATTGGGTGGAAATTGAGTTTAACAACGGCGTTTCCATGAAAGTTCCACCGGGACTTGATTATCATAAGGAATCTGATGAAAATAATGGACAGCTTCTCACATATGAAATTTACAGTAACAAGAACGAAGAAGAAAAGAAAAAAGCTACTACATCAGTCGGATTTTTATCCATGACCGATTGGGCAGAAGACGAAAAATACGTATACACATATGAGGAAGCCAAGGCAGAACGAGCTATTTTTGAACATTACAATATAATTCCTTTTGACAGAAAAATGAAAAAGCTGAATAAGAATCTCTATGATGCTCCCCTTGCCGAACTGGGAATTGAAACAAAGGGCACAAGATACGGACGTATCAAGGGACTGCTGAGTATTACCGAAGCCGACATCGCAGGACTTGACGAAGTCACTGCAAATACAATCCGCTTTGCCAAGGGCGTTTCTTTAATGGATTTTACGAATGCTTACATTATTGAAAAAGAAAACGCACATATTTTCATTCATAAGTATGGCGAAAAAGTTGGAAAATACTGGATAAGCGTTATGCCTACGGATAGCCTTGAATATGGAGGCATGATTAAAGCCGAGGATAAGGACACAGCTTTACGCATTGCCGCATCGGCTGAGTTGAAAAGCAAATAATAAAGGAGTTTATCATGAAAAAGTTATTTACAATTTTAACCGTAACTATGCTGTGTCTTGCGGGCTGCGGACATGACCCTGAAATTTCCTCTGAAAACGCTTCTGAGGTTTTATCTGAAACAATTGATACAGCCCCGACAGATGACGAAACCGATGCAAGTTATACCGAAGATGAAATGATTGCAGATATTGAAGAATTAGAAAAAGGATTTTTCCCAATGGACGAAACTGCGCAGGAAATTCCCGAAGAATACTTCACAGTTCCAGAGGATTGGAAAACAGTGAATTTTGAAAACGGCGTTTCTATGAAAGTCCCTGCTGATGTCAACAACCATGAAAAATCAACAATTATTGAAAAATACACCAATGAAATACCCGATGAAAACAAAAAAGAAACAATAAAGATTAGCTCTGTGTTCCAGAATGATTGGTCAGAGGTTAATACTACGGAGGAGACTCCCGAAGAAAAGGAAGTGATGATCAAATGGTTTGAAGCGATGAATATGATTTCCTATGAAGAAAGCAAAGATGACGCAAATCTTTACGACAAGCCCCTTGCTGAACTTGGAATCGAAACAAAGGGCACAAGATACGGACGTATTAAAGGCTTGCTGAGTATTACCGAAGCTGACCTTGCAGGACTTGACGAAATCACCGCAAATACAATTCGCTTTGCAAAGGGCGTTTCCTTATTGCCATATCAGAATGCATATCTTCTTGAAAGCGATACAGCGCATATATTTATTCATCAGTATGGAGATGATTCAAACTACTGGATAAATATAATGCCAAGTGAAAATTTTGAATACTGCTTCATGGTAAAGGCTGAGGACAAGGACACAGCTTTACGCATTGCCGCATCTACAAAATATGAAAAATAATACTAATCCCTAAAAGCAAAAAGCCGGTCGTAACCCAAACGACCGGTTTTCTGATTTGTCTTGCCCTTACATTATATTTTTTTATTATATCCTGTCTGCAATTGTGCTGATAGCAGACAAGCTACAATCTGTTGAGAGGTTCATCGTTCATACGATGAGGAAGAGTGTTCATCGGGAGTTCCCCCCCGATGAACTTTTTATGAGGGATAATAAGTTGTATTCTTTTTACTTGACACTCCATGAATCGAATTCAACATCACCGCTGAATACGAAATAAACGTCCTTTGTGCCTGTCATATTTGTTACTGTGGGAACTGTTACGTTCTCCATTGTTGATGAAAGCTCAGCATAACCGATAACATCGCCTGTAGGTGAGCCAACACAAACCTTTATAGCGCCGCCGTTTGAAGAGGAAGCCTTGATTGTAAGAGAATCTGTGCCGTTCTTGAAATTAACGCCGCTTACCTTAGTCCATTCGCCCTTCTTACCGATAACCTTTGTATCGCAAAGACCGTTTGTTGTAATTCCCTTGGACTGATTTGACATTGTCTCAGCCTGAACTGTTGTGTATGGATTGAGAGTTTCAATCTGTGAAACGCCCTTCATTGTACCTGTTGCAGAGAACATACCATTTGAGAATGTAGCCTCGTCAATATGAGGTGAACGATAGTTACCGCCAAGGTCAACTGTGCCGTCGGAATTGAGAGCCTGAATATTCATTTCTCTTGAAAGGTTACGGCTGTGGTAAAGCATATAATACTTGCCCTTGAACTCAACGATTGAGTGGTGGTTATTTCCGCCGCCGTCAAGCTTATAGGAAGCAGGATTCTTTAATGCGATTCCCTTGTATGTGAAAGGTCCAAGGGGATTTGTGGAAGTCATAACACCGATTTCAGCATTGCCAAAGCCATAGGGATTTCCGCCTGTATTCCAGTTTGTGCAGTATGAATAATAGTATGTATCGCCAACCTTGAGTATACTTGAATCCTCAAAGAGATAAGGAGGATTCATTTTTACAGCTGAACCTGAAAGTGATGTCATATCAGCACCAAGCTTAACTGCTCTTGCTGTACCGGGATCAGCTGCCTTGCCGTCAGGCACACCGCCGCCTACATAGAGGTAGCCTGTACCGTCGTCGTCAACGAGAACAGCAGGGTCAAAGAGCCATGTTACATCGCCGAAACCGGATGTACTCTTGTTGATAAGTGCCTTTCCGATTGGATCTGTGTAAGGTCCTTCGGGGCTGTCAGCTGTAAGTACGCCGATACCGCCTGCGCTGTCTGCAAAGTAAAGGAAGAATTTATCCTTGCCGTTGATTGTTTTCCATGCTGCATCGGGAGCCCATGCAAAGCTTGCCCACTTAGCTGCACCGTTTGTTGTTCTGCTGTTTCTGCCTGCTACGGGAATTGGACCGTGGTCAGTCCAGTTTACGAGGTCAGCAGATGAGAAACAGTTGATTGTTCCTGAGTTGTATGTGTTGACCTGAATTTTTCCGTCACTTCTGTATTCGGGAGCGTCATTTGTTGTGTATACATAAAGTCTGTCCTTGTATACCATAAATCCGGGGTCAGCTCCGAAACGATGTGTCCAGAGCACGTTATTTTCTCCGTCATTCTTCCAGCTGCTGTTTATTGAAAGATTCTTGAAAACTGCTTCCATAGCCGCTGTATCAACAGGAGGTCTGTTGTTGGGGAATTCGTCAATCGCACCTAAGAGGAACTGCTGTAAGAGAACGAGGTCATTTACTTCAACCTTTCCGCTCTGGTCAACGTCAGTGCACTTTACGATTGTGGAATCTTTTTCCTCGCCAATAATTACCTTACGAGCGTAAATCATGTCAAATACTGTGATGATTCCGTCGCCGTCTGTATCGCCGAGAATCATTGATGTTGAGGGATTTCCGGGAGTACTTGGCTGATTCGGAATCTCAGGCTGTCCTTCGCCCTGAATTCCTGTTTTATCAACTGCGCCGATTGCCTCGTCAATATAGAAATCTGTGAGTGATTCTTCTGTTTCAATGTAGATTTTTACGCCTGAAGCGTCAGCAGGGATTGTGTATGATGTATTTACAAGCTGAGCCCATGTATCGTTAGGAGCGATTACTGTTGCAACTTCATCATAAGCTGTTTCACCGCTTCCGTCAGTATACTCAATCTTCATCATGAACTTAACGTTCTCGCCTGAGTTCTGCTTTACGTGAGCGCTGAAGCTATATGCCTCACCAGCCTTGAAAGCACCGGAATTGAGGGTATAAATTGCACCCTGCCATGTTTCTGTTCTATCAGAAACATAAAGTGAATTGCTGCCCCACTCTGTATAATGCTCAGCTGAGCTCTGAGCTACAGTATTTCCGCCGCGCTCTGTCCAGCTGCTTGTGCCGTCCTCGAATCCGCACTGATAGTACCAGCCGAACTCATTAGGCTTAATTTCAACAGGACCGCCGTCAACGCCTTCAATAGGTCCGTTTCCGTCGCCGAGATTCATAAGTGCTGTATAAGCTTCCTTGGGCTGATTGCTTGAATCGTAAAGGAGAGCGTTTGAACCTGCACTAAGCCATGAGTTAGCGTCGTTTGGTCCCCACATCTGAATAAGTGTAACCTTTCCGGGAGTGCTGCCGCTTGTGTTGACTTCCATAGCGTGCTGGAAAATAGCCTTGTACTTGTTAGCCTGATCTGTATAGCTGTATTTTCCGCTTTCAACAGAAATATCAAGCTCTGTAACGTGAACCTCGAGACCGAGAGCAAGATACATATCCATTGCCTGTAAGTAGGAATCAGTTCCAGCAAAACCTGTTGCATTTGCTGGAATATGCGACTGCATTCCCATACCGTCAATAAGATTCTTTGCTTTAAGAGGTTTCAGAATTGTATTGATAATACAATCACGCTTGTGATCCCAGTATTCGTTATAGTCGTTGTAGAAAAGCTTACAAGTTGAAGGAGCATATTTTCTTGCAAATGTGAATGCGTCCTCAATAAATCCGTTGTCACCGTAAACCTGTACCCATGGTGATGCACCATTGCCGTAACCCGGAACTCTTGCACCGCCGTTGTTCGCTGTTCTGTTTGAATCGTCTGATACAGCCTCGTTTACAACGTCATATGCGTAAAGGTCAAGGGTAGGATACTGTGATTTGAATGCAGCAAATATATTCTTGATATAGCTTTCAAGACGCTGTTTCATAACACTTTCGCTTACCCAGTTTCCTCCATCCTGCCAGTTATCCTTGAAGAACCACTGTGGAGTCTGGCTATGCCAAGCAAGAGTATGACCACGGAATCCCATACCATTCTTTATACAGAAGTCAGCAATTGCGGCTGAACTGTTAAGAGATACTTTAACATCTGTATTTGTAGAACCGTTTTTAACAAGTGTAGCATCGGGCTTTGTTTCGTTCTCGCCCTCAATTGCATTGAAATCCTTGATGTAATTTGCCTTGATAGCAGAATCATTTACTGTTTTATAGTTAAGGATATTACCTACACGGAAACCATAGCCTGCGAAAGCCTCTTTCAGACCATTTCCGGCAGCTTTTACAGCTGCAGTCTCCTTACCTGTAACGACGCACTCATCAATTACAAAATCTGCGGTGCTGTCTGTTGTGATTTTCATTTCAAACTCATATGAACCCTTTGGAGCTTTAAATTCCGCTGAAAGCTCTGTCCATTCGCCTGCTTTTGCTTTTGCTGAATCAAGCTCAACTGTTGTTTCCTCATGAGTTTCATCATCTAAATAAGTAAGCGAAAGGTGGAATGTTTCAGCTGTGTCAGCCTTTACATTTATACTGTATCGGTACTTTTCACCGCCGATAAGGTAAAAACCTTTAGATGAAGCAGCACCCTCTGCGGAAGTATTTCTTCCTGTTACAAGCAAACCTCTTGTGCCGTTCATACCTTCGGACGGAACAAGTATTTCTTCTGCTTCTGTGTGATGCCAACCATCATAGTTTTCATCAAAGGTATCGCATACAGCTTTCACTGTGCAGGACTGCATACCTGCAAGCTGAGGCATAACAGCGAAGTTGCTTACAAAGACTGCGGCTGAAACCGCGGCTGAAATCAGTTTTTTCTTGTTCACGTAAATCATCCCTTCATAAATTGATGTGTCTGAACCGAAAGGATATAGGAAATCTCAGAAATCCTGCTTGTGTAACATTTTTCAGAGAACCCTATAAAAAACTTCCGTATTGCAGACGCTTTTTGTTAATTTCGTATCCTTTGATATAATTATACAACATCCATGATTTATTCACAACCCACAATTTGCAGAAATGGTGGATATTTTGAAGATATTTTTCTTGCTTTTTTCATTAATTTATGATATAATAAAAAAGAAAAAAGCAATATATGGTTAGATGTTGACAATATATGACTGAATTATGGCAAAAAGTGATTAATTTGATTAATTTTCGGTAACGAAATATATTTTGGGAGATATTAATTATGAAAGAGAAAAAAATTATTGGAATCATTGTCGGGCGCGCTTCCGAGGGCGTTCAGAAAATCATGCTTGAAGGTATAATTTCTCAGGCAGAAAAATGCGGTCTTGATACGGCAGTTATTTCTAATATTCATAATCTTTCTTATATGGAATACTTTGCAAATATCGAAGTCGAAAACAAAATTTATGAACTTATCGCCTCCCCGCGCCTTGACGGAATTGTTGTAATGGCTGAAACGCTGTCGGAAGCTGACCTCCGCCCCACGATACTCGAAAAGCTAAAAACAATTGATATTCCCATTGTTGTTGCAGGCGAGAATATTGAGGGGTATATCTGCGTAAATAATGATATAAGAGATGATTTTCACGAAATTACGCGGCATCTTACGGATATTCACAGCTTTACGGATATCGATGTTCTTACGGGACAATATGAAATCCCCACATCTCATGAACGTGTTGAGGGGGTAAAGGATATTCTGACAGAAAAAGGTATACCTTTCAGTGATGACAATATAATTTATGGCAACTACTGGACAAATTCAGGCGAGGAGCTTGCCATGGAGTACATAAACGGCAGCAGACGCATGCCTCAGGCGCTTATCTGCTGCAATGACTTTATGGCTTACGGATTCATCGACAAAATGATTGAAAATGGCATAAAAGTCGGAAAGGATATCTCCGTTATAGGATATGAATACGTAGGGGAGAGATATTACCACTATCCTATTCTTACCACCTATTCAAGAAACAGATATAATGTAGGCGCAAAGGCTGTAAGTATACTCAACAGTATGATTACAGGAGCACCTGTGGAGAATATTTCAGTTAAAGGCTGTATGGTAACAGGAGGCACCTGTCCCTGCGGAAGCGACAAGCAATTCCTTATGACAGAATTGCAGAATATCCGCAGCGTGCAGTTCTATGCAAGTATGACAACCTGCGGAAACTTTGAACATCAGCTTGCAATGTGCCGTTCATTGAGCGACTATATCCGCGTTTTACAGGACTATTGCTATCTTATAAGAGATCTCAGCGGACTTTATCTCTGCCTTTATGAAAACTGGTCGGATTTAAAGGAAAAATCCGACCTCTACGTTGATTCCAATGATGAAATGATGACTCTTTATCGTATAATCAGTCCTGTGGAAGTTCTCAGCGAGCCCCACTATTATATAAGAAAGATGCTGTATCCCTCTGAACTGCCCGGTTCCGGAGATAAGAAATATCTTTACTTTGTCCCAATGTTCATAAGCGGTATAGAAATCGGTTACTTTATATTCCAGTACACCAAGCCCGACAGTTATGATTCCCTTGCAGTAAAATGGATAAATTCCGCTGTCAATGCACTGAATGTACTGCGAATGAAGAATGATATAAATGAACTGCTGGAATACAACAATCTTTCCGCATTCAGAGATACGGCAACAGGCATATATAATAAAGCAGGCTTTATCCGCGAAGTCAGAAACGCTCTTGCCAAAGCGGGCAAAAATGACAGAATATCAGCAGTATTACTTAAAACCCGTACATTCAGCGACGAAAGCAGAATCGATGAAAAGGGCATATCCGTAAAACTGGATATGGAAGAAGCTGAGGCAATGAAAAAGCTGAATCCCGCAGGCAATGTAATTTGCGCAAAGCTTGCTGATAAACAATTCATTTATGCCACTGTGGGAGAAAATCCCGAGAATTTCCATGAACTCCTTGCAGACAGGCTTAAAATCCTCATTGACCACGCACCGTATCACAAGCTTATGAACAAAACCGACAACATCATAACAAGCGGAATTACACTTGATGTCTGCGATACAACAGCAGAAGAAATACTCAAGTCACTTATAGAGGAAACAAACAGAAAGACAGAAAATTTCAGTAAACAGCGCAAGACTTCGGGATTTCACGAATTTTCCGCTATCAGAACAGAGATGTACAATTTTCCCGAAAGAAAATGGGACGCTGAAAATGAATGTCGTGACCTGCACCTTAGTTGCGGACATTTCCGCGCGGCATACAAGAATCTGTTTGGTATAAGCTTTCATCAGGATTTGATACAAAGCAGAATTTCCCTTGCAAAGTATCTGCTTATGACGACGGCGCTAAGCCTACCTGCCATAGCACTGAAATGCGGATATGAGGACGATAAATATTTTCTGCGCCAATTCCGACAGCAGACGGGAATCAGTCCTAACGGATACAGAAAAGCTGAACTTATTTAAATGGGATTCTAAAGGGCAAAGCCCTTTAGCAGAGGCGGGGAGCCCCCGCTGGCATCAAAGTAGGGTATGGGGCAGCGTTCCATATTGGCAAAGCCAATGAAAAAGGCAGCGAACAGCGAAAAAATAATTACAGAAAGGCTGAAAACATTGCTAACAAATCTTCTTATAAAATCATTTGTAAAGGACTATGAAAAAACAGAAAAAACCGAAGTACGTGAAAGATACGCCATGCTGTCGGGAACAACGGGAATAATTGCCAACATTGCGCTTTTTATTCTCAAACTCCTTACGGGTATATTTTCGGGAACTGTTGCAATTATTGCCGACGCATTCAATAACATCTCCGACGCAGGTTCATCAGTTGTTACCATGCTGGGATTCCGTATGTCATCAAAGCACGCGGATAAAGAACACCCTCTGGGACACGGCAGAATGGAATATATCACCGCATTTATCGTTGATATAATGATAATGATTGTGGGAGTTGAACTTTTCAGAACGGCTGTAGATAAAATTCTCCACCCCGATAAGCCCGAATTTCACCCCATTACGCTGATACTTCTCGGAGTTGCAATTCTCGTCAAGCTGTGGCTGTATCTTTTTTACCGAAAAATCGGAAATACCATAGATTCTGCGGCAATAAAGGCGGCGGCTCTTGACAGTATATCCGATACCGTAGCAACCTCACTTGTATTTTTCACAACTCTTTCCGCAAAATTCATTGACATAAGTCTTGATGGCTGGGCAACGCTGATTGTTGCAGGTCTGATTATATTTGCAGGCTTCAAGGCGGCAAAGGAAACAGTGGATTTGCTTCTCGGAACAGCTCCCTCGCCTGAATTTGTGGAAAGCGTTTACGAATTTGTGAAAAAATATCCTGATGTGCAGGGCGTTCACGACCTTATGATACACGACTACGGTCCCGGACGATTTATTATTACACTTCATGCTGAAGTATCCGAGGATTGTGAATTCAATCATGCCCATGAGGTAATCGACATACTTGAAAGGGATATGAACGGGCATTTCGGGGCAATCGTCACAATACACCTTGACCCTATAGCCGTAAACAATGAACAGGTAAACACGCTGAAAAAACTGGCAGAGGAATGTCTGGCAGAAGTTGACAAATCATTTACTCTCCACGATTTCAGAATCGTAACCGGCGAAAGCTTCACAACTCTGCTGTTTGACCTTTGTATTCCTGTAGATTCAAAATACAGAGACGAAGAAGCGGCAGAGCTTGTAGCTGAAAAAATCCGCGAAAAAAATCCCACATATAAGGCTGTTGTTCACGCGGAACATCCTTTTGTGTAAATATTGAATATAAGGTGTAAAAATGTTTATAGATAATCTTCAATTCAGTCTCAACGCCACTGTACCTGTGGTACTGATGATGATATTCGGCTACATATGCAGAAAAATTAATCTTTTGGACGACCACACAACCGCTCAGCTGAACAAATTCACATTCCGAGCCGCACTTCCCGCGCTTCTTTTCAACGACCTTTCAACAGCGGATTTCAGCGGCGTATGGGACGGAAAAATGGTACTTTTCTGCATAATCGTCACCCTGCTCAGCGTGGGAATTGCCATTATATATTCCCTTTTCCACAAGGATAAGGCAGAGCGCGGAGAGATAATTCAGGCGGCATACAGAAGCTCTGCGGCAATCCTTGGTATAGCTTTTATCAAGAATATTTACGGAGAATCCACAATGGCAGCAATGATGATTGTGGGCACTGTACCTATATATAATATAATAGCCGTGGCGGTACTTGCGGCGACATCCCCTAAAAAATCAGAATCAGACCGAAAAAAACTGTTCCTCGATACGCTGAAAGGAATTGTAACAAATCCAATTATAATAGGTATAGCTGTGGGATTAGCATGGTCGCTCCTTGCACTTCCTCAGCCTGTGATTATGGTGAAAACCGTGTCATATCTTGGAAATATGGCAACTCCCCTTTCACTGATAGCATTAGGCGCATCATTCCGCACAAGTGAGGCAGGAAGCCGCGTTAAAGTCACTGTTGGGATATGCCTTATAAAGCTTGTACTGTTATGCGCGATATTTCTGCCCGTTGCGATTTCACTGGGATTCCGCGGTGAAAAACTTGTGGCAATTCTTGTAATGCTTGGAAGTGCAACAACAAGCAGTTGTTTTGTTATGGCAAAAAATTACGGACATAAGGGAGCAATTACCGCATTTTCAGTAATGCTTACCACTATATGTTCAGCTTTTACAATGACTTTGTGGCTGTTTCTTATGAGAACAATGGAGTATATATAAAAATTCGGGCGGTCAATGACCGCCCGTGATTGATTATTGAATTTTAAATTGTTCTGAAATATTCCAGTATATGTTCTGGTCGATATAAATTTCTTTAGGAACAGTAACATAAATTACACATACATAGGGAGAAAATAACCCGCGACCTGTTATTTTGTATATTGCGTTAATGTTTATTTCACTGTCTGAAATTTCTATATCTTTCATATAGATTTTATCATCTCTGCCATTAGGAACACAATATAAGTATGATAAAAGCACATTATTATCAAAAAATTCATCGTTATACTTTTCTCTGTATTCCTCAATTACGTTTTCATCATAAATATTAGAGAAAACATTCTGCAATTCTTCGGTATTGGTAATTATCCAGTTATCGCTGTATTCATTTTCCCAAATGCCATTTACCAAGCCGTCGTCATAGTCGTTAGAATTAATAAAGTCATAATAACGCCAGTCAATTTCAGCTGTTGCCTGATTATTTACCACTGAACTTTCTTTAGTGATATTCCAGTTTATATCTTGATTACCGTACATATGTTTAGGAATATTTACCTTTACAAGACAGATTGACAAAACCTCTGCCTCTACTTCGTTCCAATGCCATTCAGTAGTAATATTAATTTCACTGTCGGACATATTCAAATCGCTGATATACAGCTTATTTTCGGTTCCTCTGCCCTGTGTAACAGCGTTGAGGGCAAGGACATAATCCTTGAAATAGCTGTCGTTGTATTGCTCAAGATAAGCTTCAACTTTTGTTTCGGGATAAATTTTTGCAAGATATTCACGGAGTTCGCCAGTGTTTCTTACTACCGCAGAATATCCTTTTCTTATAACATTCCATACGTCACCGCTAAATTCGTTCATGCACCAATCAACTTCAGCTGTTGCGCTATGAGCCTTAACCTTGTAAGGCTCACCGTATTTCTTAATCCATTCAAGGATTTCCGGAGTTAAATCAGCCTCTTGATATCCACTGCGACCTCTACGCCATACATGATTACAGCCTGTAAGAATCTGATATGTTGTGCCGTCGTTAGCTTGGAGAATATAGTCCGCTATACCGTCGCAAGTTTCCTGACGATAGCTGAGATTTGCCAGTATATCGAAGATACCGTCCTCTGCTATAGCAGGCGGTGCAGGTGGGACTGTAACAGGCTTAGTTGTCATTACAGGTGTGCTGACAGCAGGTGCAGATGTAGGTGCTGGCGGAGTTTGCGGTACAGTTGTACGCAAAGTCTTTGATGTAGTCTTTTTGCCCTCAGTAACAGGCGGAAGGGGTGGAACAGTATCATTTGTTTCTTCTTTCTCCTCTGTTTTGGCAGTTGTAGGCTGAGTGGGTGCAGGTACTTCTGTATTATTCACAGAAGTTGTAACCACCGTAATTATATCGGATTCCCCGATTTTAGTAGTAACAGCCGTCATTGACTTTTCTTCATCTTCTACAGGCGCAGTTGCCATATCCACAGCAGGCGGTTCCTGTATATTTTCAGGACCGTTGGGAGCGTTTTTCAGCGCCTTAAAAGCTGTGGGGATAAGAGCAACAGCAAACACAGCCGCCGCCACTGTTCCGCAGATATACCACGGATTACGCTTTCTTGCAATCTCAATGCCGCTAACAACATCTCCCATAGCCGAATCATCAGAAAGAATCAACTTTTTGCGAGTCTTACGGCAGATTGCTTTCTGCTGAGATTTGTTCATATCGGGATAATTATCGGCGATAGAATTAACAATATTGTCGTCAAAATTCGAAAAATCGAATAACTTTTTTTTCATTTGTCATACCTCCTGTTAAATTATTCATTAAAGCCCTGTTTTACAAGAATATCCCTGATTTTCTTTTCCGCACGCTGAGCTCTTTTATGTACGGCGGCAGGGGATAAACTAAGGATTTTCCCGATTTCATGGGCTTTTCTGCGGTAGAAATAGCGGTATATGATAATAGCTGAATCAGGTTCACCCAAGGATTTCACTGCATTCCAAAGGGCTGTATTAAGAGCCTTTTTGTCTGATTCTTCTTCAATATTTGTTTTATCTGGGGTAAGCATTATATCCTCATCAGTACCGCCGCAGTTGTTGTTTTTGCAGGAAATACGGCGGAAATAGTCCACAGCACGACGTTTGGCAATAGTGCCGATGAAGTATTTTACTTCATTATCGGACTTTGGAAGATTATCGGGATTTTTGCAGACCTCGAAAAAGACATCGCTGATACAATCTTCGATATCCTCATGAGAGGCAACACTTCCGATTTTATTTACAATTATAGCATTAACATATCCGCCGAATTTTTCAACAAGCATTTCAAGTTTGTCCGCCATATTATCACCTCCTGCTATAACAATCGTTTCAAAAGATAAAAGTGGACAGCGAAAAAAATTTTTTCTGAAATTTTATTATAAATGCAACTTTTTTTATTTCTCAGGTGTGTTACCTATAGAAGCCTATAAATTCCATATAATTTGACATATTGGTATATTTATAGTATAATATAAATGCATTGAAAATGCAAGAAAAGGGGTATTTATCATGAATGAAAACAATTCAAAAACAATCAGTACAAATGAAACTGATTATCAGGAAACAAAAGGCGAAAGCATAAGCAAGCTTTTATGGTGGCTGATAGGTCTTACAGCGGCAAGATTAGTATTCCATATATACGAATTAACAGGCGGTTATGTGCCTGTGCCGAATATGGGAAATCAGGCTGTATATCTGCTTTTCTCTGTTGTTGCGACATTTGTTCTTATTTCCCTTGGCAAATACGGTAAATTATATAAAATCTGCGGTATACTTGCGACGGCATCATGTGTTACAAAGCTGATATTGCCTTTTACACGGGGGTTATTTTCAAATTCCATTCCTAATGCTGATGCAGATAATTTTTTAGAAATGTTAAATGGCTTGACACAAGCAGGCCCGATATATAAATTGCTCAGCCAAATAAGTACATGGCTTCCTATAATTGCCTCTGTACTTGTAGGTATTGCCCATATGAAATTTTCAAAGCCTATGGATGAAAAAATCAGCAAGGGTTGGAAAATTGCCTTAATAGCGTATATTGCTATATTTCTTTTATCGGAGATTTATTTAGTATATAAATTATATTTCCCGCCCTATCATACGGATTTTTCAATGTTTCTTTATAAAGCTGTAAACGGACTGGCAGAGGCTGTAATTCTGGCAGAATATGCATTCCAGACTTTTTTACTTTACCGTATGGCAAAGAAAGTTAAAGATATAGAATAAATTTATAGGGGATTAAAAATGAATACAGGTTATTGTGGAAAAGATTGTGAAAAATGCCGTGCCGAAAACGATCACGGCTGCGAGGGGTGCAAAGGCGGCAAGGCTTTCGGACAGGGCGACTGCAAAATTGTTGACTGCGTTACATCAAGGGGACTTGATAAATGTTCAGACTGCGGAAACAAGCTTTCGTGCAGTATGATTTACAACAACGATAAGCTTTACGGGCTTGAAAGAGGCGGACTTGCGTCAAAGCTTGTTGTTACATCAAAAGGGCTTGGAAAATGGTTTACCATACTGTTTTTTATATGTCTTGGACAGCTTATATGTTCAATACTTGATGTGGAGTTTGTTAAGAAATTTTTATCCGTGCCTGATTTTGTTGTATTGGCAATTTCATTGGTATGTACCATTGTGTATGCTGCTATATGTTTTGTTCTGAACAAATTCAGCGACGATTTTAAGACATCAGCGATTATACTTATAATTGGAATGGGATTGTCGATTATTTCTAAGTTTCTTGCACAGTACACTGATTTCATATTAATATCTAATATAGCCTATTTGATTGCGGTGATACTTGTTATAGCAAATAAGTTCTATAAATTCAGAGCCTGTGCCGAAGCAACACGCAGTTCGGACAGAGGACTTTCAGAACAGTGGGAATTATTTAAAAAATATTTCGCATTTGTATCAATTGCTCCTGTAATAGTTCAATCAGTCGTCTTTGTTATTTTTTCAGTTATATTATCAATAGCTGAAGTTGTAATGTTCTATATGACGATGAAGCATTTCAACGCAATTGATAAAGCCGCAAAGGTATATCAGAAAACAACATCAAAATAATTTTATAGGGGATTTTAAAATGAATAATAACTATTACAAAATGAACAACGATGTTCCGTCAATTACGGGGCTTAAGCTGAATGAACATATGTGGTGGCTTTTCGGTCTGACAGTGGCAAGACTTATATGTATGCTTCCCAGCATGAACGGGGACAGCTTGAATTCCACACTTACAAATATAATTCTCAGCATTATTGCAGTGATAAACACTATAAGATTATTTAAGCTCAGCAGTTATGAATACGATTACAGAAAAACTGCTGTATGGCTTGTAGCTTACTGCATATTTAAATTTGTTTTCACTGTTACTGCATTGATTTTACTCACCGCTATTGATATAGGCAGAGGATTAACAACTATATTGGTAATTGCCATAATTCTGGAATCTATTGTATCAAATACTCTTAAAGCAGTATCTGTTTATTTCTGCTGTAAAGCTCACAAAGAACTGATTGGCGCTGAAAATTACAGCTTATGTGAAAAATGGAGTATATTTTCTATTGCTTACATAACTTCTGCGATAATAATTGTGTTAATCGAAATTATTAATATTTTTCTCAATACGCCGAAAGCTATGTCATCGCTTGCAAGTGCAATAACTGTGCTGATATCGGTTTCAATGCTGATATTTGAATGTGTTCTTCTGGTAATGAATGCAAATCTTTGCAGAAAGATGAAATAAAGATAAACACCCACCGCATACAGCTTTGTTATATAATATATTACAAAAAAATAACAGTCTATCAAAGATACATAAAATCGAAACTTTGATAGACTGTTATTTTACTAACTTAAATTATGCAAACCAATGTTTTTTTGCTCTGTGCACTAAAAATTTAAACCAAGTAGTGTCAAGAGTTTTATCACACCATGTGCAAAAATACTTTTTACCGCCATTTGTGCTCATCATAGCTTCTGTAGCCATTTTTTTCATACTCTTACCTCCTTTCTGATTAAATTCAAGTTTGATGTTATGCATAGAAATTGCATACTCATCTTATGTGTGAATTTTACCGTATTTATATTTAATATATCAACGGTTTTTATCTTATGTATATATTATACTTTGAAATAAACAAAATTTCCATTCGTTTTTGTACTATAAAATACAGTTTAAATACACAAAAATACAGAGAAAAACAAAAAATTCCCGCTTTTAAAGCGGGAATTTCTTAAAACATAATATTATGCTGAATAAATTCATATTCATTTTTGAAAATACTGTATTTTGGATTGTCTGGAGTAAAATCTAAAGTCAGATTATTATTTTTATCACCTACGCAATAAGCGTAAAATTGAATCCTCATTTTTTCGTTTTCAGATTCAAATGCGGTAAAATTCGCATTGGTATATCTTCTTTTTTCAGAATAAATAATCTGATGAAGCAAAGGTATTTCGGTAAGACCAACCCAAAGAAGCTGAGATTTTGTGTGGGTTTTTATATTTTCCCATTTTTTCAAAACATCAGCTGTAGATGTCTGGTGGTCAGCGCGGGAATTGCGCATATATTTTCCTATCTGAGACCTGACTTCATTAGTATTTATAATTACCTTTAGTTCTTTACCTTGATTAAGGTAGGAAATAATCGCGTTTGTGATATCTTCGTCATCTGTTAAAATCATGCCAATTTGCGTTATTATACAAATATAATTTATATTTGAAGTGTTAAATAGTTCGAGATAGTATTCTTTAATTTTCTGTTCAACTATTTCTATTTTATTATTGGTTTCGATTTTTTTAGCGGAAGTATTTATAGCAATAATTACAGAAGCAGCAAGAAATTTATAAAAATCTGCAATATTATTCAATTTACTATCATTACATAGTTGTATTATTGCTTGCCTGATTTTTATTTCTTCTTTTTTTGTCGGAGGAGAACTTAAAACAGGGCATAAAGTTTTATTTTGATATAATGCTGCAAGATTGTCGCTTCCGGAACGGGAAAGCGTTTCTATGATTGTTTTCGAAGGCTTTCTTTTCTGATAAATGCGAGATGCATTTAAGCTTGTATCGTCGTTAATATCCAACAATTCACGAAACATATCATCTCTGCTTTTATAGGTATAGCGTTCCCAATTTTTTTGAAGAATTTCACATAAATCTATAATATCCATAACTTACTGCTTAGCTCTTACCTTAGCACGCTGGCTGTTGCTGAGGATTCTCTTACGGATTCTCAGGCTTTCGGGAGTTACTTCAAGAAGCTCGTCATCAGCAAGGAATTCAAGGCAATCTTCAAGGCTGAGAATACGATGAGGAACAAGACGGAGTGCGTCATCACTTCCGCTTGCACGTGTATTGGTAAGGTGCTTTCTCTTGCACACATTTACAACAAGATCATCGCTCTTAGGAGACATACCAACAACCATACCCTCGTATACAGGAGTACCTGCCGGGATAAACAGCTGTCCTCTCTCTTGTGCGTTGAAAAGTCCGTATGTTACAGCTTCGCCGGATTCAAAGGATACAAGTGAGCCCATGCTTCTGCGGTCGATATCGCCCTTGTATGGCTGATATTCCTCGAATACGTGGCTCATAATTCCCTCGCCCTTTGTATCGGTAAGGAATTCGCTCTTATAGCCGAAAAGTCCACGTGCAGGAACAAGGAATTCAATTCTCATACGGCTGCCCTGTGGGTGCATTGAAACAAGTTCACCCTTACGGCTGCCCATTTTCTCCATAACAGAACCAACGCTATCCTCAGGAACATCGACTACAAGTCGCTCGATAGGTTCAAGCTTTCTGCCGTCCTCACCTTCTTTGAGAAGTACACGGGGAGTTGAAACGGACAACTCATAGCCCTCACGACGCATATTCTCAATGAGGATTGAAAGGTGCATTTCTCCGCGTCCAGCAACTCTAAATGCATCTGTATTCTCTGTTTCTTCAACTCTGAGGGAAACGTCTTTCAGAAGCTCCTTGAAAAGTCGCTCACGGAGCTGACGGGAAGTTACGAACTTACCCTCTTTTCCTGCAAATGGGCTGTCGTTTACAGCAAATGTCATTTCAACAGTAGGTTCAGAAATCTTAACAAATGGGAGTGGCTCAGGAGTATCAACAGCGCAGATAGTGTCGCCGATTGTTATACCCTCAATACCTGAAATCCATACGATATCACCTGCCATAGCAGATTCTACAGGAACTCTCTGCAAGCCCTGAATCTGTAAAAGTGAAACGATTTTGGAGTTGTAATTCTTCTTTGAGCCTGTGTAATCGCAGACAGTAACCTGCTGATTTACCTTGATATTTCCGCGGACGATACGTCCGATACCGATTCTTCCAACATATTCGTTATAGTCGATAGAGGAAATAAGCATCTGTAAAGGTTCTTCTTCCTCACCCTTTGGAGGCTCAATATAGTTAATGATAGTATCGAAAAGAGGCTTTAAGTCTGTACCTGCTTCGTACTGGCTGATTGAAGCTGTACCGCTTCTGCCTGAGCAGAAAAGGAGGGGAGATTCAAGCTGTTCCTCGTTAGCGTCAAGGTCAAGGAGAAGTTCAAGAACTTCGTCGCCGATTTCGTCAAGACGAGCATCGGGACGGTCAATCTTATTTACAACAACAATGATTTTGTGTCCCATTTCAAGAGCCTTTGAAAGCACGAAACGAGTCTGGGGCATAGGACCCTCAGCGGCATCAACGAGAAGAAGAACGCCGTCAACCATTTCGAGAACTCGCTCAACCTCGCCGCCGAAGTCAGCATGTCCGGGAGTGTCAATGATATTTATTTTTGTGCCGTTGTACATAACGGAAGTGTTTTTAGCGAGAATAGTGATACCACGTTCACGCTCAATGTCGTTGGAGTCCATAACTCTCTCTGCAACAGCCTGATTTTCACGGAAAACGCCGCCCTGTTTGAGCATTTCGTCAACGAGGGTAGTTTTACCGTGGTCAACGTGGGCGATAATGGCAATGTTTCTCAAATCTTCTCTAATCATATTTTTCTCTCCTTATATTTATAGCTATTAAGCTTTTATTTGATTACATAATTTGCATTACAACTCAATTTAAGTAATTCCGCTAATTTTTGGGATGAACCCTGAGTTATTTCATTTTTTCCTATTGCAAAACTACCGATATTTTTTAAGTTAAGTAAAAAAAAAGTCTCTGTTTCGATTATTTCTTGAATTAAAACATAATCATATTCATTTGTAGTATTAGAAATTGTTGTTTTAGATATTAAAATTAAAGATTTTTCGTTAAACTCAAACCACATTTCATTATCCGGATTGGCTTCGTTGAATTTACGAAAATTTCTTGCCGGATTAAACATAACTTTTTTAAAAAGAATATTTGCTATAATGCAAATCCATATAAAAATAGAAAATAGGGTAAAAAGATTAAAATAAGCGTGACTTTCTATTGCAATAATAAATGCAAGAATATGGCAAATAATTGTAAACAATATCCAGTATATTTTCTGATTTTTCGTAAAGTTCACCATTTGAAAGGTTTTTGAAAATTCTTCAAAGTGTTGAAGGGTATACCTTACTTCAGCTTTTATCATAATTTCTCCTATTGCAGAATAAATATATTTCTGCACAATGAATAAGCATTTCCGTACAAATCCGCTTTTTTTCAGGGCATAAAAAAATCCGCTTTCATTGTAGCGGAGTTACTGAGGATATTTAAGGGAAATTGGTGGGAGAGGGTGGATTCGGACCACCGAAGCTGAAAAGCAACAGATTTACAGTCTGCCCCCTTTGGCCACTCGGGAACTCTCCCTTAACAATTTCTGATATTTACCGACTATTGCCGATAAAATGGAGCTGGTGGACGGACTCGAACCCCCGACCTGCTGATTACAAATCAGCTGCTCTACCAACTGAGCTACACCAGCTTAACTGACTTATTTATTATACCACATCTTTTTCGATTTGTCAACCCCTTTTTTGAAATTTTTCAAAAAAATTTTTTCGGTTGATTTTTGTGGTAATTGGTCGAGGCGACAGGACTCGAACCTGCGGCATCTTGGTCCCAAACCAAGCACTCTACCAAACTGAGCTACGCCTCGGACTTTTTTCGAACTGTCCTTGACAGCTTTTATATTATACCAAAGATTCTTAGAAAAGTCAAGCCTATTTTCAAAGTTTTGTATATATGCACAAAAAAAGCAGAATAAAAATCCATTTTTTAACGCAATACAAAAAACGGACGGCATAAACCGTCCGCTTAATTCTCAAATTAGTCCTCGATAGCGTCCTTGATTTCCTCAACAACGTCCTCTACGACATTTGCTGCATCTTCAGCAACTTCTTCAACTGCTTCCTTAACATCCTCGATAGCTTCTTCAGCATCCTCAGCTACCTTTTCAGCGTCGTCAATGATTTCTTCGCTGTCGAATTCAGCGGAATCGTCGAAATCATAGATATCGTCGAAATCGTCATCTACATTCTTATCCTTAAGAATTTTTGTTACTACAACACCTGCGAAAGCTGCTGCACCTGCGATAAGAAGACCTGTTAATAATTTGCTCATAGTAAAAATCCTCATTTCTCCGCTGTTTTAATATCATCTGCAAGGCTTATTCACCTGTCAGAATACATTATCGGAAGCTTGCGGAAACCTCGATAATCACATTTGTTATTATAACACATTTTTCCTATAATTTCAAGTACTTACATATTTTTTGTTAAAAACATCAAAATTGTCAATGCAGAAATTGGTGCAGTTTCACAACGAAGGATTCTTTTTCCAAGCCAGACACGTTCCGCACCTGCGGAAACTGCTTCTTCAACCTCTGATGATTCAAATCCGCCCTCGCTGCCGATAAGGATTCCTGCTGTTTTTATGCCCTCAACATTTACCTCACTGAAAGGCTTGCCGCCCTCGCCCTCATAGAGAATAACATTCTTATCAAGATTTTTCATCATTTCAAGGCATTGTTTATAGCTGACAATCGGCAATATTTCAGGAATTATTCCGCGTCCTGACTGCTTTGCGGCTTCCTCCGCAATTTTTGAAAGTCGAGGCAGTTTTTTTGCAAAATCTTTTTCATTTGGTCGCGAGATACAACGCCTTGTAAGTACTGGAACTACCTTTGATACGCCTAATTCCGTGGATTTCTGTATGATATATTCAAGCTTGTCAAGCTTTGGAACAGCCTGAAACAGCGTAACTTCCACCGTTGGTTCTGCATAACAGGGATGTTTTTCAAGAAGGTCAAGATATACGGAATCCTCTGTTATCTGCCGTATTTCGCAGTCGTAGTCAGTTCCGTAGCAGCACACCGTTGCTTTTTCTCCGCTTTTCATACGCAGTGAACGTCCAATATGACGGGCATTTTCACCGCTTAAAACAATATCGCTTTCATTTATATTATCCGCAAAAAATCGTGGCATCAAATCACTCCTTATATTGTTATACTTTATTATATCATTATGCATCTGATGTGTCAACTCATTTGTTGACTGTGTTGTTTTTGCACAATAAACTTGGCACAAAATGACAAGTACACTGTGCAAAATATAGATTCGCACAGTTTTGTTGGTAAAATTCTTGACAAGTTTGCTTGGCTATGATATACTAATCTTGTCAAGAAAACTTGGCAAGATGTTTGGACATATAAATAAATCATAAAATAATATGGAGGAAAACACTATGGAAAAAGAAAAAATTTTAGAAATGAGCAGACAAGAAAATAAGGACAAGGATTTATATGCACTCGAAATTAATAAATTAGGTGAAAGTCTTGCATTACTTGCAATTGTTATTTTCTGTACTTTACTTTATGTTCTGAATATTTTTGCAGGAAATGGATTTAAAATTGAATTATATGCACCTGTGGCAATTTTTAGTGCTATTCAATATTCGATAAAATACAAATATTCAGAAGAACATAAAAAAGCAAACAAATTTGCTATGATATGCTGGATTATTGCCGCTGTATTTACTGTTATAGGCTCTGTAATGGCAATATTTGTTAGATAGGCGAGGTGCATAATGGAAGACAGTTTAGTTTTAAAAAACCGCCTGAAAGAGATACGCTCCGAAAGAAAGATATCGCAGGCGGAGCTTGCGAAAATGGTGGGGGTTTCACGAAATACTATAAGCTCCATTGAAACAGGTCAGTTCAGCCCTACTGCTAAATTAGCGCTTATTCTTTGCATTGCTCTTGATAAAAAATTTGAGGATATATTTTATTTTTAAGGCTATACTATTGACAAATCCGAAAAAATGTAGTACAATGTACTATAGAAGGGAGTTGATTTTATGGCATTCTCAATCAGATTAACTGAACAGGAAAGACAGTTGGCAGAAAATTATGCGCGTATCCATTCAATATCTATAGGCGAAGCTTTCAAACAGGCTTTGTTTGAAAAAATTGAGGATGAATATGACATTGCTGTATTCAATTCAGCCTATGCCGATTATATTAACAGCGGTGAAAAATCCCGTCCTATCGAGGAATTATGGCAGGAACTTGATATATGAAATACAGAATTGAAACTACCCCTGAATTTGACAAGCAATTTAAAAAGCTTGATAAATTCACCCAAAAGGTTCTGAAATCATGGATTGTAAAAAATCTCATTGGCTGTGATGATCCTCGGGCTAAAGGTAAAGGGCTAACTGCTAACAGAAGCGGTCAATGGCGATACCGTATAGGCGACTACAGGCTGATCTGTCTTATTAAGGACGAAGAACTTATTATTCTTGCTCTTTCTGTAGGTCACAGACGGGAAATATATTGAGATAACCTCTTGATTTAAAGGCAATATCACGTTTTGTGGTATTGCCTTTTTTGTCTTGAAATCTACAAGCTAACAGCTCAAAATAGATATTTTTGTTATATTTGTCGTTTAATTCCGCTTTACTTTTTTTATAAAATAGTGTATAATAATTATGTATACGATTTTACGGATTTAATATATCCGTGAATTCACCAAATCTGATTTTAAGAGGCATTGCATATTATGGCGAAAAATTATTCTCTCGGCATTGACGTAGGCTCTACTACCGTTAAAACCGTCATTACCGATATGGCAAAAAATATCATATATTCCCGCTATCAGCGACATTTCTCCAAGGTCAAGGAAACTGTAACGGAACAGCTGGAACTTATCCGCGAAGCTTACCCCGATGATGATTTCACGGTCTGCATTACAGGCTCCGCAGGTCTGGGACTGGCAAATTCAGCAAATCTCCCCTTTGTGCAGGAGGTTCACGCGGCTTTCCTTGCGGTAAAAGAAAAAGCTCCCGACGCTGACGCTGTTATCGAACTTGGCGGCGAGGACGCTAAGATTATCTTCCTTACAGGCGGAGTTGAACAGCGTATGAACGGCTCTTGTGCAGGCGGTACAGGCGCTTTCATTGACCAAATGGCAACACTTCTCGGTATTACCGCAGATGAGCTTGACGCTCTTTCCCTCAACGCTCAGAAAGTATATCCCATTGCTTCACGATGCGGAGTTTTTGCAAAATCTGATATTCAGCCCCTGCTCAACCAGGGCGCGCTCTGTGAGGATATCGCTGCAAGTATCTTTCAGGCAGTTGTTGACCAGACTGTTTCAGGTCTTGCTCAGGGACGTACTATTGAGGGAAAAGTGCTTTTCCTCGGCGGTCCGCTCCACTTCCTGCAGGGATTGAAAAATGCCTTTGTTAAAACTCTTGGTCTTGATGATGAACATGCTGTATTTCCAGAGGACGGCCCTGTTTTTGTGGCTTACGGCTGTTCCCTCCATGGCGCTCAGCTTGAAGAACGTTATACTGTTGATGAAATGATTGATATGGTCAGAAATGCAAAAGCCTCTGACGATATCATTACAGGTGATCCCCTCTTTGCTTCGCAGGCTGAATATGAGGAATTCATCGACCGCCATAAAAAATGCGACTTGGGATATGCTGATATTCGTACATACAAGGGTGATGCTTACCTCGGAATCGACGCAGGTTCTACTACTACAAAGCTTGTGCTGATTACCGACGATTGCCGTATTCTCTATCACCATTATTCCTCAAATATGGGTCAGCCTCTTGACAAAATCGCTGCGCAGGTAAAGGCTATCCGTGAGGCAATGAATCCCGATATCACCATTAAAGGCTCGGCTGTTACAGGCTACGGCGAGGATTTGATAAAGGCAGGTCTTTCCGTTGACCATGGCATTGTTGAAACTGTTGCTCACTTCAAGGCGGCGGCTCATTTCTGCCCTGATGTTGACTTTATCATTGACATAGGCGGTCAGGATATCAAGTGCTTCCGCATAAAAAATCATAGTATCGACAGCATTATGCTCAACGAGGCTTGTTCTTCCGGATGCGGCTCGTTTATACAGACTTTTGCTATGGCTCTTGGATATGATATTTCCGAATTTTCTCAGCTGGGACTTTTCGCTCAGCACCCTGTTGACCTCGGCTCACGCTGTACAGTATTTATGAACAGCTCCGTTAAACAGGCGCAAAAGGACGGCGCTACTGTTGAGGATATTTCCGCAGGCTTGTCCTCATCTATTATCAAAAATGCCATATATAAGGTTATTCGTGCAAATTCTCCCGATGAGCTTGGAAAAAATATCGTTGTTCAAGGCGGTACTTTCCTAAATGACGCTGTTTTGCGCTCCTTTGAAAAGGAACTTGGCAGAAACGTTATCCGTCCTGCTGTTTCGGGACTTATGGGAGCGCTCGGCTGTGCGCTGTACGCTAAGGAGCGCACGGAGGGAACTTCAACTCTTATTTCCGCTGAGGAACTGGAAAATTTCAGTTACACTTCAAAATCTGCAAACTGCGGCGGCTGTACTGCAAACTGCCGTCTTAACATAATCAATTTCGGTAAGGGACGTAATTTTATATCGGGAAATCGCTGTGAAAAAGGCAACGGCAAGGCGAAAAAGAATAATATACCCAATCTTTATGAATACAAATATAACAGCGTGCTCGCTCTGAAAACTGCTGAACAGCCGAAAAATCCCGTTGCTAAAGTGGGATTGCCAATGACTTTAAGCTTCTATGAGCAGATGAAGTTCTGGCAGACTTTCTTCAATGAACTGGGATTTGAAACAGTAATAAGCGACGAAAGTTCCCGTGAAGTTTACTATCTTGGTCAGCATACTATCCCCTCTGATACTGTATGCTATCCAGCAAAGCTTGCTCACGGACATATCGAATATCTGCTTGATAAGGGCGTGGACTTCATTTTCTACCCTTGTATGAGTTACAACATTGACGAGGGCGGCAGCGATAACCACTTCAACTGCCCTGTTGTTGCCTATTATCCCGAGCTTCTTGCGGCTAATAATCTAAGGCTCAATGACAAGAATTTCTTCCGTCCTTACATGGATATGAACAATAAGAAAAATATCGTCCGTGTTATGAAGCAGACACTGAAACACTATAACATCAGCGGAAAAATTGCCGCAGCTGTGGATAAGGCTTTCGAGGCTTACCATAAACAGCAGGCGGATATTTCCAAAAAAGCTGAGGACATAATTGCACAGGCAAGAGCCGAGAACCGCAAAATTATCGTTCTTGCAGGCAGACCATACCACATCGACCGTGAAATCAATCACGGCATACACAAGCTTATTACAAGTCTTGGTATGGCTGTTGTAACTGAGGACAGCGTTGCGGCTCTTGGGGAAACTCCTAAACTTGGAGTTCTGAATCAGTGGACTTACCATTCAAGACTTTACCGCGCTGCACAGTATGTTACAACTCAGCCTGATATGCAGCTTATTCAGCTTGTATCTTTCGGTTGTGGAATCGACGCTGTAACAAGTGATGAAGTGCGCAATATCCTTGAAAGCGGCGGAAAGCTGTACACTCAGCTGAAAATTGATGAGATAAATAATTTAGGTGCGGCAAGAATAAGACTGAGAAGCCTTGTTGCCGCTATGGAACAATCTGATTAAGCAAAGCTTTAAAGCTTTGCTTTGCAGCTATTAGCCATTAGCCGTTAGCCGTTAGCTGATGATTTACAAAGCTAAAAGCTAATGGCTAAAGGCTAACAGCTCTTAATTTTAAATTGTATAGGAGATTAATATGCCTGAATATGCAAAATTTACTGAGGATATGATAAAAACCCATACTATCCTCGTTCCCGATATGCTGCCGATTCATTTCAAGCTGCTTATCGCTATATTTGAAAGCAAGGGCTACCACATGGAGCTTTTGCAGAACGATTCCCGTGCTGTCGTTGATGAGGGATTGAAAAACGTTCACAATGACGCTTGTTATCCTGCCCTGCTTGTTATCGGTCAGTTTATGGACGCTCTTAAAAGCGGTAAATACGACATTGACAAGACGGCTCTGCTTATTACCCAGACAGGCGGCGGCTGTCGTGCTTCCAACTACATTCACCTGCTGAGAAAGGCTGTTGACAAGAATTTTCCGCAGGTGCCTGTTGTGTCCCTCAATTTCAGCGGACTTGAAAAAGACAGCGGTTTCAAAATCACGGCTCCGATGTTCTTCAAGTTCCTCTATGCTGTTCTCTACGGCGATTTGCTTATGACTTGTTACAATAAGTGCCGTACATACGAGATAAACAAAGGCGAATCTAAAGCTACTCTTGAAAAATGGCAGGACGCTTTAGGCGAAATGTTCCGTCAGGGTAAGGGATACACCAAAACTAAAAAGCTTTACCGCGATATTATGAATGATTTCGGAGCTATAAAGCTCAGCGGTGAAAAGAAAATTAAAGTCGGCATTGTGGGCGAAATTTATGTTAAATATTCACCTCTTGCCAATAATCATCTTGAAGATTTTCTCATATCCGAGGGCTGTGAGCCTGTTGTGCCGTCGCTTCTGGAATTCGTCATGTACTGCGCTGTCAGCAACTTTAACAATGCGGCGCTTTACGACAGCAAAAATATGAAATCCATGGTTTTCAAACTGGGATATAAGCTGATTTATGCTAAACAAAAAGAGCTTATCAATATTATGAAACAGCATGGAAAATTTGAGCCTCTTCACGATTTTGAGCATCTCCGCAAATTAGCTGATAAATACATAAATCAGGGCGTTGTTATGGGCGAGGGCTGGCTTATTCCTGCAGAAATGGCAGCTCTTGCAAAATCAGGAGTTGAAAACATCATCTGCGCTCAGCCTTTCGGTTGTCTGCCTAATCATATCGTTGCAAAAGGTATGTCACGCGCTATCAAAGACGACAATCCCAATGCAAATATTGTTGCTATCGACTACGACCCCGGCGCTACAAGAGTAAATCAGGAGAACCGCATAAAGCTTATGCTGGTTAATGCGAGAAGATAAAATCACAAACGAAAAAAGGTGGGATTCTAAAGGGCGAAGCCCTTTAGGCGGAGAGCCTCCGCGGGCATCATGCAGGGTGTGGGACAGCGTCCCATGCAGAGCAAAGCTCTGCGATGCCTTTAAGCGCTCTGCAAGTGGTTGCCCGAACGTGAGGCAGGATGCTGTTTGAACGTGAGGGTATATCGCACTTGGATTTGACTGCGATTGAATTGAAAAGAGGAGACGCTCTGCAAGTGAGAGCGTCCCCTTAATAAATTTCTTGTTACGGCTTTTTCGACAAACTCAGGCGGTCATTTCAAATTGTAAATGACCGCCTGTTTATTTGTGAAGCTTTAGCTTAATATTGCCTGAAAAATCAACAGTACTCCCAATAATCCGAAGTTTATCACCGAAAATACTGCCATATACTTTCCCGTTTTTGCACCCTCTGACGCTCTGTAATACTGAAACGATATCAGACTTGCCAGTGATGCTATTATTGTTCCCAGTCCGCCTGTATTTACTCCAAGCAATAATGCTTTGCCGTTTTCAGTGAATCCAGAAAGCATTACTGCCGCAGGAACATTGCTTATTACCTGCGATAACGCAACTGATACTATAACTTCTCTGTTCTGTAAAATCTCAGATACAAATCCGCTTACTGCTTCAATACGCGCTATATTTCCTACAAAAACAAAAAAGCATACAAATGTTGCAAGAAGTCCATAATCTACTTTTAATAATAGTCTGCTGTCGCATATCAGCGCAACTGCAACGGCGATTATAAGGCATGCCCAATCTGGAACTACTCTGAATACTGACATCAGACATACCGCAAATAATCCGATATATACAACCATTCTGAATTTTGAAATCTCATTCACTGCCGCTGATTCAGCTTTACATTCCGTTTTCGGCAGGAATAAACACAATATCAGCAATGCCGCCAGACTTACTGCAGCTGTTGGCAGCATTGTTGTGAAAAAATCCACTAATGTCAACTTGTATTTGTCATATATAAAAAGATTCTGCGGATTTCCGAATGGAGTGACCATGCTTCCCAGATTTGCCGCTGCTGTTTCAAGTACAATTGTCAGTATGCGGCTTTTTTCATCCCTGATTTTTTCATATACCATGAGCGTCAGCGGAACAAAGGTGATAAGTGCCACATCATTTGTTACAAGCATTGATGAAAAGTAGCATATCAGTGTGAATATTATTCCAAGGCGGCGGATATTCCCCGCTTTTTTTAGCAACAGGGATGTTGCTTTTTCAAATATTCCAATGCTTCTGAATCCGCCAACTGCTGTCATAAGACAAAAAAGCTGTATCAGTACAGCTCGGTTTATGTATCCTCCGTATGCGCTGTCGGGAGGTATTATAAATACTGTTATCAATGCAATCGCAAAAGATATGACAAGAACAGGCTGTGCCTTTATGAATTTTTTTATTCGTTCCAAATTTTCATCTCCGATTTTATTTCACTTATGCAATCCCCAATATCTCCGTTATTTGAAAATCGCTTTTTTATGCCTGCGGATTCAAGTTTTTCATCTGAAAAATCTTCGGAATCTGCAAGAAATCTTCTGCATAACTCTGCGTATCGCGGCGACGGCTCAAGCTGTTCACGCTGAATCGCTCGCATAAGCCGAATTCCGTCCTCAACTTCGATATATATGGGTACTACTGTATCACCTAAAGTCTCCCTGATTTTTACATAACTTTCAAGTGTGCCGATTCCAAGACAATTTCCTTTTTCAAGTTCTATACTGTCTCGTGATGTAAAATAAATCCACTCTCCGTGAACAGTGTTGTATATCCGAGCCTCTACAACCTTGCCTATCGATTTCATTTCTTCATAACATTGACGGTCTACAAAGTGATACTCTCTGCCCTGCTTTTCATTTTCTCTCATCGGACGCGTTGTATGCAGAACAATTGGTGTAAGCTCCATATCATTCAGCAGCGTTTTATAAATAGTATCCTTGCCGCTGGAACTCTTACCCATTATGTAAAAAATGCGATTCATGCTCTCACCTCTTTTCAGATTTGCCTTTTTAATTTTATCACAGTATAAAAGTGATGTCAAGAGAAATAATTGTATTATATATTAAAAAATATGCTAAAATATTATTTTTAAATTTGTTGCATTTGTCACTTTTATTTTTTCAGCTTTTATGCTATAATTTAAATATAAAGTTCTTATTAAAAAGCGAGGTAGTTTAAATGAATAGCGTCAAAAATAATATTTTCTATGTGGGCGTAAATGACCACAAAATCGACTTGTTCGAAGGACAGTACATTGTTCCAAATGGTATGGCATATAATTCTTATATCATCGCTGATGAAAAAGTTGCCGTACTTGATTCTGTTGATATAAAGTTCGGTGACAAATGGCTGGAAAATATTAATGAGGTTCTTGGTGAGAAAAATCCTGACTATCTTATTATTCAGCATATGGAGCCTGACCACTCTGCTTGCATTGATAAATTTATCAGCAAATACCCATATGCTATCGTTGTTGGAAATGCTAAAACCTTTGATATGCTCCGCGCATTCTTCCCGAATCTTGAACTCCCTAACACACTTACTGTAAAAGACGGCGAGAAACTCTCCCTCGGCAGCCATGAACTGACATTTGTCACCGCTCCTATGGTTCACTGGCCTGAGGTTATGCTGACATATGACAGCGCGGAAAAGGTTCTTTTCTCCGCTGATGCATTCGGAAAATTCGGTGCTCTTGATGTTGATGAGGATTGGGCTTGTGAGGCTCGCCGCTACTATTTCGGCATTGTCGGAAAATACGGCGTGCAGGTGCAGGCTCTTCTGAAAAAAGCTTCTGCGCTGGATATTGAGACTATCTGTCCCCTCCATGGTCCGATTCTTAAAGAAAATCTCGGCTATTATCTTGATCTCTATAATACATGGTCAAGTTATGGCGTTGAATCTGAGGGCGTTTTCATCGCTTATACTTCCGTTTACGGCAACACTAAAGCAGCGGCTGAAATGCTCCGCGATAAGCTCATTGAAAAGGGTTGTCCTAAAGTAGCTATTGCTGACCTTGCTCGGGAAGATATGGCTGAATGTGTAGAGGACGGCTTCCGTTATGGAAAAATTGTACTTGCAACTACAACATATAACGCTGAAATCTTCCCATTTATGAATCAGTTTATTGACTCATTAGTTGAAAGAAATTACCAAAATCGTACAATTGGAATTATCGAAAATGGTTCATGGGCTCCTATGGCTGCTAAAGTTATCAAATCCAAATTCGAAAAATCAAAAAATATAACTTTTACAAATTCAATTGTTTCTATCAAATCCGCTTTAAAACCTGAAAATATTGCTCAGATTGAGGCTATGGCTGACGAACTTCTGAAATAAGGTGACATTATGAAAGTAAAATTAAATCCCGATGAGGCTGTTGTTGCAAGAATCAAAGAAGGACTTGAAAAAAAGGACGGCTATTGTCCATGCAGACTTGCAAAAACACCCGAAAATAAATGTATGTGCAAGGAATTCCGTGACCAGATTGCTGACCCTGATTTCGAGGGATTCTGCCACTGTATGCTTTACTATAAGGAGAAATGATATGGCTGAAATTACAATTACTAAAGAAAATTTTGACGATGAAGTCCGCAACTATAAAGGAGTTGTGCTCCTTGACCTGTGGGCAAGCTGGTGCAGTCCTTGCATGATGATTGCCCCTGCTGTTGCGGAAATTGCAGAGGAAATGGCTGGAAAAGTCAAGGTAGGCAAGATAAACGTTGATGAACAGCCTGAACTTGCCGCCGCTTTCCGCTGTGAAAGTATTCCAATGCTTGTAGCTGTAAAAGACGGCGCGATTCATAATATAATTGTAGGCTACAAGGAAAAAGACGATATTCTGAAAATGCTTGAAATATAATGATTACACCTCCCCGAATGGTGCATACTATAAGGGGAGGTGATTTTTTGCTCGGATTTATACTTGGAACTGTTGTAGGCGGCTCTGTAGGCGTTATTACTATGAGCCTTTGTTCAATTGCAAAAGCTGCCGATGAAAAAGCGGAATGACCGTTTGCAGCCATTCCGCTTAGATTTACTATTTACTTTTCAGGCACTGCAATTACGTCTTTGCGCATGTAAGGTCTTAATGCCTCAGGAATTCTGATGCTTCCGTCCTCGTTGAGATTGTTTTCAAGGAATGCAATCAACATTCTGGGAGGAGCTACAACTGTATTGTTAAGGGTGTGGGCAAAATATTTGTTTCCGTCCTCACCCTTAACACGAATTTTCAGACGGCGCGCCTGTGCATCGCCAAGATTTGAACAGCTTCCAACCTCGAAATACTTCTTCTGACGGGGTGACCATGCCTCAACGTCGATACTCTTAACTTTAAGGTCTGCAAGGTCTCCTGAACAGCACTCGAGAGTACGTACCGGAATATCAAGTGTGCGGAAGAATTCAACAGTATAGCTGTAAAGCTTGTGGAACCAATCCATTGACTCCTCAGGCTTGCAGACAACAATCATTTCCTGCTTTTCAAACTGGTGAATACGGTATACACCGCGCTCCTCAATACCGTGAGCTCCAACTTCCTTACGGAAACATGGTGAATAACTTGTCAAAGTCTTAGGAAGTTCGGCTTCGGGAACGATTGTGTCGATAAATTTACCAATCATTGAGTGCTCAGATGTGCCGATGAGGTATAAATCCTCACCCTCAATCTTGTACATCATGCCTTCCATTTCAGCAAAACTCATAACGCCCGTAACAACATCGCTTCTTATCATGAATGGAGGGATATAATATGTGAATCCCTTGTCAATCATGAAGTCGCGTGCATAAGAAAGAATACAACTCTGAAGCTGTGCAATGTCTCCGCAGAGGTAGTAGAAACCGTTTCCGCTTGTCTTTCTTGCGCTGTCAAGGTCAATTCCGTTTACTTTTTCCATGATATCAACGTGATAAGGCACCTCAAACTCAGGAACAAAAGGATCGCCAAAACGCTCAACTTCAACATTTTCGCTGTCATCCTTGCCTATTGGCACTGAATCGTCGATTATATTAGGGATAACAAGCATGATTTCGCGGATATCAGCTTCAAGTTTTACTTCAAGCTCTTCCATCTCTGTAAGCTTATTACCAAGCTCAGCAACCTCAGCCTTTGCAGCCTCAGCCTCTTCTTTCATGCCCTTAGCCATGAATCCGCCGATTTCCTTGCTCTTTACCTTGCGCTGATTACGAAGATTATCACACTCAACTTTAGTTTTACGATACTGCTCGTCCAGCTCGATTACCTTATCAACCAGCTCAATCTTTGAATCCTGAAACTTTTTCTTGATATTTTCCTTTACAACATCAGGATTTGCTCTTAAAAATTTAATATCTATCATTTTTTTACTCCTTACTCCTCGTCAACAAGTTTTTCTGCAATTGCTGCGAGGTCATCTTTATCATAAAATTCGAGAATCAGAACGCCCTTATTCTTGCCGTAATCTACTTTTACTTTACGACCAAGACGCTCTTTCAGCGATATTTCCATTTCAGTAAAATAATTATCAATTTTTTTATCATCTGTTGGAGGGGTATGAATCTCGACTGTTGATTTTTGCGCAAGCTTTTCCACCTGACGAACAGTCATACCGCCATCAGCCGCTCTATTTGCTATAGCAAGCATCATTTCTTCATCTTCAAAACCGAGTAAAGCCTTTGCATGACCTGACGATAACTCGCCATTTTCAAGCATTTTTAGCACTCTTTGCGGAAGTGAAAGCAGACGTACTGCATTTGCAACTGCTGAACGGGATTTTCCAACCATTTTTCCTACTTGTTCCTGCGTCATGCCGTAATTTTCAATAAGCTCATTGTAACCACTTGCTTCTTCCACCGGATTCAGATTTTCACGCTGTAAATTCTCAATAATAGCAATCTGCATGGTTTCCACATCTGAAAGTTCCTTGATATTTACTGGAACCTCATCAAGACCAAGCATACGAGCTGCACGCCACCTGCGCTCACCGGCAACAATCTGATATCCGCCTGATTCCATTGGTCGTACAAGAATTGGCTGTAAAATTCCATGCTCACGTATAGAATCCGCAAGTGTGGAAATAGATTCCGTAGAAAAATGTTTACGTGGCTGGTCACGATTTGGTTCAATTTCGGATGTTCTCAAAGTAGCTTTAATCTGAACATCACTTGCGTTTTCACTGAAAAGGGAGTCCAGACCTGCACCTAATCCGCCAATTGCCATATTAATCACTGCCTTTCCTTTTTAAAATTGAAGATTCCTCGTCTTTTTTTCTGCGGCAGTTCCAAAGGCTCTCCTAACAATTCAAGACCTAAAAGAGTATAAGATTCTGTACCCTTTGAGGATTTGTCATAGTACATAACAGGCTTACCATGGCTTGGAGCCTCAGATATACGTACATTTCTCGGAATTTTTGTTTCAAAAACCTTATTTGGAAAGTATTTTTCAACCTCTGCCACAACATCATTTGCAACATTAAGTCTACCGTCAAACATTGTAAAAAGTATGCCCTCAATATCAAGATTTGGATTATAGTTGTTTTTTACAATTTTTATCGTATTAACAAGCTGAGAAAGTCCCTCTAAAGCGTAAAATTCAGCAAGCATCGGCACAATTATGCTATCGCTTGCAACAAGTGCATTAATAGTCAGCGAACCAAGAGCAGGCGGACAATCAATCATAATGTAATCATATTCATTTTTGATAGTAAGAATCTGCATCTTCAGCCTGTTTACGCGGTTCTCCATGTTTATAAGCTCAAATTCTGCTCCTGCAAGACTTTCAGTTGCAGGTATTACAGAGACATTTTCAAAATCAGTCTGTATTATTGCATCCTGCACCCGATTTTTTCCTATAAGTACATTATACGAAGTTATTTCAGTACCACGTTTTTTTATTCCAAAGCCTGTAGTCGCGTTACCTTGAGGATCAAAATCGATACAGAGCACTTTTTTTCCACGGGAACCAAGAAATGCGGCAAGATTAACAACAGTTGTTGACTTGCCTACGCCGCCCTTTTGATTGGCAACGGCAATTATTTTGCCCATAGAATCATCCTTTCTTTTGGGATACATTCGCATAGTTACGAATTTATATTTATTATACCACATTATAGCACAAATGTAAATACATAATTTGCATAAATTTCATATGTTTAAAAAATGTTCCACGTGAAACTTTTATATCTGTTTCACATGGAACATAAATCGTCTTTTTACAAAATTGTTTCACGTGAAACAAAACAATTGGAGGTCATGAAGTGTTCCACGTGAAACATTGGTAATTACTTTTTAATACATCATTGGAATTTTAACTCTGTATTCAACATAATCATCACAAATAATTTTTTTTGATTCAGCTTTAATCCCTGCTGTCTGCATAGCAGAAACAGCCTTATACAGAGTTGATATGAATGGGGAAGCATTTGGAAAGTCATTACGTTTATTATGAGTTTCACTAATTTTTCTGCATTTACCTATATAATTTTCAATTAAAAGTTCTGTTTTCTCAACATTAAGATTATTTTTTATTACCCTTGAAAGAATATTAAGTCGGTCATCAACGCTTCCAATTCTTAATAAAGCTCGTGCATGACGCTCTGTAAGATTATTCTGAGCAATTATTCTTCTTTCTTTATCGCTTAAACGAAGCAATCTAAGCTTATTCGCAATGGTGCTTTGCGCTTTTCCAAGCTTAGCTGCACCTTCTTCTTGGGTTAATCCATAATCCTTTAAAAGAGATTCAATTGCTAAAGCCTCATCAAAAAATGATAAACAGTTATTCTGAATATGTTCAACTAAAGCTAATATGGCGGAATCTCTATCATTTATTTCATATATGTAACATGGAACAGAATGAAATTCACACAATTTAGCAGCATAATACTGATATTCTCCTGTAATTAATTCATAACTTTCACCTATTTTTCTAACTGAAAGCGGTTTTACACATGAAATATCCGTGTACGACTGAGCGAGAATTGCAACATCTGATTGCAACACATCAATTTTTTGTTGATTTAAAATAATTTTTCCTATCTCAATATCAACAATTTTTCTCATTTTTTTTTCAGTAGCAGCGTTAAATACTCCTGTCATTTTGTTGTCCTCACATTTCTTTATTTCACCATTTTCGGTGTTAAATCTATTTTAACATAATCGGGAAATAAAATCTATAAAAAAATTCCGCTAATTTTCGACAAATAAGCGGAATATAAAATAAAATAAGTTATTATTAAAGACTTTTTTTCTTAATTTGACTGCTATTTCTGGGATACTTTGTCGGTGTATGCGATATTTTTTTAATTTCGACAATTATTCTTGCATCATTTTCAAGTGAATAACTATGAACTGCTCCAATGTTACCACCAAGAAGTTCAATAGCATTATTTGAATCGGAAGGATGCTCATTTGGTCCTTTCATGGATATAAAACTACCTCCAACTTTTACAAATGGGATGCAATACTCAGAAAGAACAGAAAGATTTGCAACAGCTCTGGCACATGAAAAATCAAATTTTTCTCTGTATTCAGACATTTTTGCAATATCTTCTGCTCGACCGTGAATACATTCAACATCAATCTCTATTATGTCAGAAAGTTGATGAAGAAAAGTAATTCTTTTTGCAAGACTATCAAGAAGCGTAAGTTTTATATCAGGACGCATAATTTTAAGCGGTACGGAAGGAAAACCTGCCCCAGTTCCAACATCAATAATCGACGAATTATTCGGTATATCGACATATTTGAGAATTAAGCAACTATCTATAAAATGTTTTATTAAGATTTCTTTCGGTTCAGTTATTGCAGTAAGATTTACATTTTCATTATATTTTACAAGAAAGTCGGCATACTTATCAAATTTATCGTATTTTTCCTTAGTCAATTCAAGAGAGTATTTCTCAAATTCAGAGCAACATAATTCAAAATTTGGCAGCATACATTCACCCCTGTTCCTTTTTCAGCCATACGATAAGCATTGACACATCAGCAGGAGAAACACCAGATATTCTGGATGCCTGACCAATCGATACTGGTTTTACCTTATTAAGCTTCTCTGCGGCTTCAAGTCTTAATCCGTGAATTTGGCTATAATCCGTGTTTTCAGGCAGTAACTTCTTTTCAAGCTTTTGAGCTTGTTCAATTTGAGCCAACTGCTTTTCAATATATCCCTTATACTTAATCTGCAATTCTACTTGTTCACATACATCACATGGAAGCTTTGGACGATTTATATCAAAAGCAGCAAGATCGTTATATTTTAACTGAGGACGACGAATCAAATCAATGATTTTACAACCATTTTTAATTTGAGCAGTTCCTTTTTCCTCAAGCATTGAATTTAACTCATCTGTTGGCTTAATTGTTTCACGTGAAACACGTTGAATTTCCTGATCTGTAAGTCTTATTTTTTCATGTAACTTATCAAGTCTTTCCTGAGATACAAGACCTATTTTGTAACCTATAGGAATTAATCGCTGATCAGCATTATCCTGTCGCAAAATCAAACGATATTCACTTCGTGAAGTCATCATACGGTAAGGATCCATACACCCTTTCGTTACAAGGTCATCTATAAGAGTACCAATATAAGAACCAGAACGTTCTAATATCATTGGCTCTTTGCCGAGAATTGTTATTGCTGCATTTACACCTGCAACAAGTCCTTGTGCAGCTGCTTCCTCATAACCTGAACTTCCGTTGAATTGCCCGGCACCATATAATCCACGTACTTTTTTAAATTCAAGAGTAGGTAAAAGTTGCAAAGGGTCACAACAATCATACTCGATAGCATATGCAGGTCGCATAATCTCTACATTTTCAAGTCCCTTAATTGTACGTAAAAATGCAAGCTGAACATCTTCGGGCAGTGATGATGACATTCCTTGTAAATAAAACTCATCTGTTGATAATCCCATTGGTTCAACAAAAAGCTGATGCCTTGGCTTGTCAGAGAATCTCACAATCTTGTCCTCAATAGACGGACAGTATCTGGGCCCAACGCCTTCAATTCTACCGCTGTATAAAGGCGACCTATTAAGGTTTGAAAGTATTACTTCATGAGTATTACTATTTGTATATGTAACATAACAACTTACTTGGTTTTTTAAGTTTTCAACAGGAGTTTCAAAAGATAGTGGAACAATCTCCTCGTCTCCGTCCTGCTTTTCCATTACTGAAAAATCAATGCTTCTTCTGTGAACACGACAGGGCGTACCTGTTTTGAAACGTCGCAATTCAATTCCATTGTCAATCAAACTTTGAGAAAGACCAATGCTTGGCAATGCGGCATCAGGACCACTTTCATATGAAGATTCGCCGATATGAATCTTACCTTTCAGATAAGTTCCTGTTGCAATAATAACACATTTAGCGGAGTATTCCGCACCAAGAGATGTTACAATTCCCGTAATACAGCCTTTCTCAGTGAGGATCTGTGATACTTCACCTTGTTTTACAAAAAGATTTTCCTGATTTTCGCAGACCTGTTTCATATAATTATGATACAGAACTCTGTCCGCTTGTACTCTCAAACTGTGCACCGCAGGGCCTTTTCCGCGATTAAGCATACGGCTTTGAATAAAGCATTTATCCGCAGCCTTGCCCATTTCACCGCCGAGAGCATCGATTTCCCTTACAAGATGTCCTTTTGCTGTGCCGCCAATTGACGGATTACAGGGCATATTTGCAATCTGGTCAAGGGAAATTGTAAACATTGCAGTTTTTACACCAAGTCGCGCGGAGGCAAGAGCCGCTTCAACACCTGCGTGACCGCCCCCCACAACTATAACATCAAATTCACCCATTTTATATGACATAAAACTACCTCTTTAAATGTTCCACGTGAAACATTATTACTTTCCTACACAGAATCGAGAGAATACCTCGTCGACAACTGCATCAGTAATCCGTTCTCCTGTAAGCTCCAATAAATTCTGTTCCGCTTCATCAACTAACACATTGACAGCATCAAGCATTTCTCCAAAATTAATTGCTTCTATGGCATTTTCAATAGATTCCACCGCTTTTTCAATACATAACTTCTGACGTTCATTGGCAGCAGTTACTGATGAAAAACTATCGGAATTAATCTCAAAAATACTCTTGACAGCATTTTCGAGGTCATCAATTCCCTGATTTTCTTTAGCGGAAATATATACTAAATGTAGAAAATGTTCTTTCAAGTATTTCTCATCAATAATCATTTTTTCATCGGATTTATTGATTACAGCTACGCATTTTTTATGTTTAATTTTATTAATCAATTCAAAATCGTCCGCAGTCAGTGGACAACTACCGTCAAATACGGCAAGCACAAGCTCAGAGGAATCAACTGTTTTCCATGCAATATCCACACCGATTCCCTCGATTATATCATCTGTCTCGCGGATTCCTGCTGTATCAGAAAGGCATAGTGTTATATCACCCAAACGCACAGATTCCTCAACAACGTCACGGGTTGTGCCTGCAATGTTTGTAACAATGCTTCTTTCACATCCGCTAAGACAATTAAAAAGTGTAGATTTTCCAACGTTTGGCCTGCCAACAATGGCAGTAGCAACACCCTCGCGGACAATTCTTCCACGGTCGTAATCGGCGGTAAGAGCTGATAAATCATTGCGCACAGCTTCAAGCTCCGATAAAATAGCCTCAGGCTCGACTTCGGGAATATCCTCATCGGGATAATCAGTCCATGCCGCAAGTCCGCTGAGAAGCTTCAAAAGGCGATTGGAACACTTTTTAGCAGCCTTGAAAACAGCTCCCTCACGAAGATTTTCAGCCATTTTTAACTCCAATTCACCCTTAGCGGAAATAACATCCATAACCGCCTCTGCCTGCGTTAAATCAAGCTTACCGTTGAGAAATGCACGTTTGGTAAACTCGCCAGCCTCCGCAGTAATCGCGCCACTTTTTAAAGCGGCACGGAGAATTTTCCTTGAAACAAAAAGTCCGCCGTGACAGGAAATCTCCACGGTATCCTCACCTGTATAGCTGTGAGGAGCTCGAAAAACTGTGAGTATACAGTCATCAATCCGCTGTCCGTTTTCATGAGCAATACCATAAGCGCAGGTATATCCAGCCATATCCTCAATCTTTTTTTCCCCGAAGGGATTGAAAATCTCCTTAGCAACAGAAAGGGCATTTTCGCCGGAAATACGAATCACAGCGATCCCGCCCACTGCATTGGGAGTTGAAATTGCAGCAATAGTAGACATAATTTTCTCCATAAAGGGCTGTCACAAGTCAACCTGCAACAGCCCTTTTCTTAATTAAAATTCAATTTTTCCGTAAAGTCCAACTTCCATGGAATCCTCTGGCTTTGGCTTTTTGTAATCCTTTTCAAAAGATGTTGAAAGGTCAATTGCCTTTGCCTCGAAATTCTCACGACGGCGGTCACGTCCGCCCTGTCTGCCGCGTCTGTCGTCACGGCGAGGACCTCTTCCTCTGGTGTTATTACGATTATTTCTGGGATTTGTAGAAGAAATAATAATCTTTCTGTAAGGCTCCTCACCAACAGAACGTGAAGCAACGCCCTCAATATTTGCAACAGCAGAGTGAATAACGCGTCTTTCGTAAGGATTCATAGGCTCAAGCTGCTGTGAACGACCTGTTCTGATTACAGACTTTGCAACCTTAGCGGCAAGCTGTTCGAGAGTTTCCTTTCTCTTGCTTCTGTATCCGAGACAATCAATTGTAATGCGGAAATAATCCTTATCGCCTTTGTTAGCAATAATTGAACAGAGGTACTGAATGGAATCAAGAGTTTCTCCGCGTCTGCCGATGATTGTACCGTTGTTATCACTTTCAATATTGATAACAGCGCCTGTATCGTTTTGGTATACAACAAAGTTTGCATCGATTTCCATAGCCTTAAAAATACTGATGATGTAATCTCTTGCAATCTTAACCTTAGGATTCATAAGAGCCTCATCCTCGATAAGAGTAAAATCATCAAGAGAGAACTCCATATCATCTTCCTTAGTCTCCGCAGCTTTTTCCTCAGCAACTGCTTCCTCAACAGGAGCAGATTCAGCTACAGGAATAGTTTCAACAACTTCGTCGGGAACAACAACAGGCTCTGCCTCAACATCAACAGTTTCTTCAACAGGTGCAGGAACTTCTACAGCTTCAACTTTCTCATCAGTAACAACAGTCTTTACTTCCTCAACCACCTCATTATAGGTAGCTTTAACCTGTGCGTCAACAGCACCAAGTCCTAAAAATCCTTTTTTACCCTCGCTGATTACTTCAAACTTGATTTCGCTTTCATTCTTACCAAACTTCTTAACCGCCATTGCCTTAGCTTCTTCAACGGTTTTCGCAGTAAATAACTCTGTCATTTCAATACCTCCTTATTATTAATCATCATTATCATTTGAATCGTCATATAAATCGCCATACTTATCAGCCATTCTTTTTCTTGCCTCGTTAATAGCGTCACGATTTACCTTATTCAGCTCTGAACGTGAAAGCTTTTCACCTGATACATTAGCTGCTCCACCATTCTGAGCTTCAAGAGCAGCCTGCTGCTCTAACATTCTCTGCATAAAAGTTTTCTTTTCTGGGTGCTTTTCAGCGTAGATACGTGCTTTTTCCTTTTCCTTTTCATTAATAGCCACAACTTTGTCATGTGTGAAGTAGAGATTAAGACCAAAAGTTACAAGGAAAGAGAAAAGAGCTGACCAAATCCAATAGAAACCGATACCTGCTGGGAGTTCAAAAGCAAACCAGATTGACATAAGAGGAGAAAGAAGCATCATAGCTGTCATGCATCCGCCGCCTGCCTGAGCAGTGGGATTAGTCTTTTTCTGGTGATGCATTGAATAGAAGCTTGTGAGTAATTGTGCAAGACCTGCAAGGAAAGGAATAGCACAGAGAACAACAGCCTCAAAGTTCCATGTTTCTGGATGAAGCGTGGGAACTTTTCCGAGGTTTGCGCCGAAAATAGTGAAATTTTCTGTAAACTCAGTTACAACCTGTCTGAAATTTTCACCAATACTTGAAAAATCAGCGGAGTGCTTATCAAGAGCCTCCATTGTGAGAAGCTCATTTCTCAGGTTATTTGACTGAATAGGATTACCGCCGTTTACATCCTTGAACTGTACAGCAAGCTCGGAAGCCTTTTCAATAGCAGCCTTTCTTACAGGCTTGGATATATGGAGGATATGAGTTATAGGCTTGTATACAACGTCAATAACTCCGAAAAGCAGAAACATCTGGATAAAAGCAGGGAGACATGAACCCATAGGGTTGAGTCCCTCCTCCTGATAAAGCTTCTGCTGTTCCTCCTGCAAACGTGTGGGATTATTTGAAAAGCTTTTCTGCAGCTTCTGGAGTTTAGGCTGGAGAAGCTGCATTCTTGCAGCACTCTTCTGAGTTTTATAATTCATTGGGAAGAGTAAAATCTTTGTTACAAGAGTAAACACAATAATAGCAATGGCATAATTAGGTATGAGCTTATAAATTCCGCTCATAAGATATCCAAGAGGGATACCAATAAGATCATAAAGTGCGTTCAATTTCAATTCTCCTATATCAGTACATCTTCGGAGCTATCCTCCGTACCGTTCTTTTCTTCTGCTGTGTCAGCTTCACTGTGAAGCTTGGAATAATCAATTTTTTTCACTTTAAAAGTGAACTTTTCAGGGACATAGTCAATACCGCCAAGTGACCACGGATTGCATCGCAGGATTCTCCATACAGCCAGAGCCGAACCTCTTACAGCGCCGAATTTTTTTACAGCAGTGAGAGCGTAACAGCTGCAGGTAGGATAATACTTGCATTTAGGCGGAAAAAGCGGTGAGATAAACTTCTGATAAAACCTTATCAGAGCAATTACAACAAATTTCATAGCTTAATGATTTACCAGCTTTTTCACAGCCTTATTTATCTCCATAACGCCGTATTTATCGAAATATCCGCAGTATTCGTCAGATTTTATATCGAGAATTCCGCTTCTTGCCACAATGACAATATCAATTCCAACAGGCAGTTTAACCTCTGAATTTCGATATGCCAAACGGATAAGACGCTTTGCGCGGTTACGGGCAACAGCATTTCCGATTTTTTTTCCTGCTGTAATTCCGAAGCGGTTATACGGGCGATTATTCGGTTTTATGTATATCACAGAATATTTTGAAGTGATATATCTGCCTTTTTTATACAGCGTGAGGAAATCTTTATTTTCCCTCATGATAACGGTATAAAGCATAACAACCTCCCGTAAGCCCCTAATAAAAAAGACCACAAAAACGTATTTTTGTGGTCAGCGTCGTCAGTGAGTTAATCTAGCTCTGCCCTTAGATCTTCTACGAGCTAAAACCTTTCTGCCGTTCTTAGTAGCCATTCTCTTCATGAAGCCGTGCTCCTTCTTTCTGTGGAGCTTCTTAGGCTGATATGTTCTTTTCATTTTAAAATCCTCCTCTCGATTTGTACTATAAAAGAGCATTATGCCCTTAATTACATATTACACTTTAGAATTATACCTCAAAAGCCGCAATATGTCAAGGGGTTTTGAAATTTTTTTTGAAAATGATGAATTTTGATAAATTTCAACAGCCATACGAAACGTATTTTGGTTGGTTTTTATCAGCATCTATAATCCTCTGATAAAACTGACTGATATTAGGAAAACATATGTTTTCACATATTGCTAACGCATTATTTTCCACATTGGAATCTTTCGACATCTGTTGAAAAGTTGAAAAACTATGTGGAAAACCTGTCGGATTCGTGTCGAAATTTTGAATTTCAACAGCTTTTTTATCGTTTCTGTAAGCTGATACCACCATTTTTTCAACAAAGCACCGTTGATTCAACAGTCTTTTCAACAATGTGTCAAAAGAGATGTGGAAATCATTCTTTTTTTCTCTGTTTTTTTATACTATATCCCTTGCATTTTCAACAGGAGTATGGTATAATGGTAGTATATTATTATAGGAGAGTATCGTTATTTTGCAAATTTCCGCCACACAAGCGGTATGTTCCTTTCAAATTTCAATTAATGGAGGTTAAAAATGAATTCATTTAAAGAATTATTCGACAGTGTAAAGAATTACTGTCTTGAAAATGAAAAAATGCCCAGTACCGCCATAAAAACATGGCTTGATCCTATGACACCCGTTGATTTTGACGGCGAAAACGCTGTTTTTAGTGTTCTTACGGATTTCCAGAAAAATATCGTTATTAACAATTATGACAAAATTCTAAAAGAAGCCTTTTTCGACCTTCTCGGTCTTAATGTAAATATTATAATCAATGTCAATTCAAATGACAGCGAACCTTCCGCTCCAATTCCTACTGAAGAAGAGCTTGAAAAGAAAAATGCAGAGCTCGAACAGTCATATAAATTTGCAAATTATGACTATACATTTGATACATTTATCGAGGGTCCGTCAAACAGCTTTGCCCTTGCCTGCAGTAAATCGGTAGCAAAAAACTGCGGTGAAAGTGACGTTTCAGGCTATAATCCGCTGTTTATCTACGGCCCGTCCGGTATGGGAAAAACACACCTCATTACAGCTATAGCAAATGAAGTAAGAAATACCCGTCCAAATTACAATATTGTATATATCACCAGCGAGACATTCGGAAACGACCTTATCGCAGCAATCCAGAAAAACCAAATCTCAGATTTCCATGAAAAATACAGAAATGCAGATATGCTGCTTATTGACGATATCCAGTTCTTTGCAGGAAAAGAACGTATGCAAGAAGAATTCTTCCATACATTCTATAAGCTTCATCAGGAGGGAAAGCAGATTGTTATCACCTCCGATAAGCCTCCAAAGGAGCTCATCACCCTTGAAGCAAGACTGAGAACTCGTTTTGAAGGCGGACTTATTGCGGATATTTCCGCACCTGACTTTGAAACAAGACTTGCTATTATTACAAGAAAAAGCGAGCTTCTTGAACTTAAAATGCCTGCCGAAGTATCTGAATTCATGGCAAATCGCCTGAAGTCCAATATCCGTCAGCTTGAAGGAGCAGTTCTTCGCCTTAAAGCGCTGAATCATTTCGCAGGCAGCCCTATTACAATATCTATGGCTCAGAGTGTTATCCGCGATGTACTTACTGATGAACAGCCAATTCCGATTACAGTAGAAAAAATCATCAATGAAGTCTCTACTGTATATGGCGTTTCACCTGATGACCTTCGTTCCACAAAACGTTCACAGCAGATTTCAATTGCACGTAAGGTTGCTATTTATGTTGTACGCGAAATTACAGATATGCCTCTCGCTTCAATCGGTACAGAATTCGGAGGACGTGACCACTCAACAATTGTATACTCCGTAAACAGCGTAGTTGCAGCAATTCAGAAAGATTCAAACCTCAATAATCTTGTAAACGATATTATCAAAAATATCCGTGATAAGAGCAAAGCATAATTAAGATAATCTTTAAAACCTATCTAACATTTTTCCCACACAGTTTACAGGTTGAAAATGTTGATGAACAGATTTTCAACCGAGTTTTAAACACTCTGTTGAAAACCCAGTTGAAAAACCCACCTACTTTAATTCCGCAGTATCAGGCGGTAGAATCTGATTTTTTAAAATTATGTCACTTTGATTTTCAACTTGATGAACTTTTCAACATTTCACAAGCTGTCAGGAAATATAAAAAAACAAATAACAAAAAACACTGATTCCACAGAATTTTCCACTTTTCATCAACTTCAACTCCACATCTATCAACTTACTAAACACAAAAAAACTTTCCCTACCACACATCCAACATATCAAACATTTTTACAACACTCTATTGTGGACGAGCTTTCGGCTGTATATTGAGAAAAAACGGACATACTGACTTTTCAACACCCCCTAATACTACTACTAAATTTATTATACTTATTTTATCTTAACTTACTTTAAATTTTAGTCTTTCATATTTTAATCATATTTTGATAACACATTGTGGCATGACATCAGCTTAAAGAGCTGATTAAATAAAGCTTAACAGGAGGCTTTTATATAAATGAAATTCATATGCAAGAAAATAGAATTAAGCGAGGCTATCAGTAACATTTCAAGAGCTGTACCTCAGAAATCAACAATACAGGCACTTGAAGGTATAAAAGTAAAAATCACACCGGGTTGTGTAGAACTTACAGGTTATAATCTGGAAATGGGTATAAGAACAACAATTGAAGCTGATACAAGCGATAATGGTGAATTTGTAGTAAATACCAGACTTTTCAGTGAATTTACAAAGAAAATGGCAGGTGATGAAGTTGTATTCACAATTGATGAAAACAACATTATCAATATAACCTCCGAAGCTTCCGATTGTACATTCTCGGCAATGTCAGCGGAGGAATATCCCGATTTACCTGTAGTTGACGCAAACAAAAGCTTTGAAGTACCTCAGAATATTCTCCGTTCTATGATAAATATGACGGGATATGCCGTTGCTCAGAATGAAAATAAACCGATTTTCACAGGAGAGCTTTTCGACATAGACGGCGAAAGCTTCACAATGGTAGCAATTGACGGATTCCGTCTTGCTATCAGAAATGAAACTATCAGCAATAGTGAAAAATTCAGTTTTGTTGTTCCTAAGAAAGCATTGCAGGAAGTTTCAACACTTATTCGTGATGACTGTTCAGATAACTGTTCTGTAAGTATAAACGACAGACATATTATTTTCAGAATTAATAAATTTTACGTTATATCCAGACTTTTGGAGGGTGCTTTCCACAACTACAAAATGAGTATCCCCACCAGCTACAAGACAGAAGTTTTTGTAAGCAAAAAGGATTTCACAGCTTGTCTGGAGAGATGCTCACTTATTGTCGACGAAAAAAACAAATGCCCTATCCGCTGTGAAATCAGCGGCGGCGTTATGAAAATCAACTGTAAAACAGCTATCGGAAAGGTAAACGATGCGATTTCCGCCGATATTTCTGGAGAAGCTGTTACTATCGGTTTCAATAACAGACTTATGTTGGAAGCTCTTAAAGCAGCCGAGGGCGATAAGGTGAGAATTCGTCTTAACGGCGCAATGAAAGTTATTGAGCTTCTTCCGCCAATGGGAGAAAGCTATATTTTCCTTGTTATGCCTATTCAATTGAAAAATTGATTTGATTGTAATTCATCTTTATGTAGGGATATAACACTACCTGTTCCTACAATGATAATGTTAAAGCGAGGTATAAAAATGCCTGAAATTAAAATAACAACAGAATTTATAAAGCTTGACGCTCTTTTGAAATTCGCCTCAATGGTTGGTTCAGGAGGAGAAGCAAAAATGCTCATACAGGACGGTCAGGTTCTCGTAAACGGCGAGGTCTGCACTATGCGCGGAAAAAAAATCCGCTCCGGCGACACTGTTAAAATTATTGGCGGCGATGAGGTAACTGTGTGCTGATAACTCACATAGACATCGACGGTTTCAGAAATTTGTCGGATATCTCCTTTGTTCCCGATTCCTGCTATAATATCATAGTTGGCGCAAATGCGCAGGGAAAAACAAATCTTCTTGAAGCACTGTGGGTTATGTCCGGATGTAAAAGCTTCCGCGGCTCTAAGGAAAGGGATTATATTGCACTTGACAAAAGCAGATTTACCTCTGAAATGAAAATCAGAGACATAGTCCGTGAGCAGAAAATCACCTTTGAAATGACAAAGGGTGCAAATATAACGAAAAATATAACAATTAACGGCGTAAAGCAGAAAGGCACGCGGAATCTTTTCGACGTTTTCAAATGCATTGCCTTTATCCCCGATGACGTAGAGATTATAAAAGGCGCGCCCGAAAAGCGACGGAATTTCATTGATATGGCGGCTTCTCAGCTGAATCCTGTCTTTGTGGCTCATATAACAAAAAATAATGCTGTAATGAATCAGCGCAATGCTCTGCTGAAATCAATTATGCAGGGCAGCTCAGATTCGGCAATTCTTGAAATATGGGATAAACAGGCGGCTCACGAGGGGGCGCTGATATCTTATATGCGCGACGGATATGTAAAAAAAATAAATGAAATCTGCGGCGAGCTATACTATGCTATTTCGGGCGGAAGTGAAAAGCTTGAACTTGAATACAGGTCAAATGTCTACAAGCCGGAAGATTTCAGCGAACCCTGCGGCGAGGCGGCTTTTGAAAAATATTATAGAAAGCTCCGTGAATCCGCAGAATATGATATCCGCACAGGTATAACTCATTCGGGAGTAAACCGCGATGAGCTTATTATAAAAATCAACGGTATAAGCGCTAAAGAGTACGGCTCTCAAGGGCAGATAAAATCTGCGGCACTTGTTATAAAACTTGCTCAGGCTGAAATTTTTATGAAGCGGAGCAAGGAAGCTCCCGTAATATTCCTTGACGATGTTATGGGTGAGCTTGACGAAAATCGTCAGCGTTTTATTTTTGATATTATCAAGGATATGCAGGTATTTATCACAACTCCAAATGAAAGCGCACTTCTTCCCGATATAAAGGGAAAAATCCTGCGTATCAGCGGCGGCAGGCTTACAGAGGAAAAAGCAGATGAATAAAACTATTTATCTTCATATCGGCAATAATTATTCCGTAGATGTACGTGAAATCATCGGTATATTCGATATGGACAATACAACAGTAACAAGCTGTACAAAAGCACTGCTTGACAAGGCTCAGAAAGAAAAACGGCTGTTTTTAGCCACATATGAACTGCCGAAAACATATATTATCACAAAAAAGCGTGTATATCTCTCACAGCTTGCGGCAAGTACACTTAAAAAGCGTCTTGAAAGCGGCGGAGGGTATTGTTAATGCGTAATTCGTAATTCGTAATGCGTAATTATAAAGCCTTTAGCTGTTAGCCGTCAGCCTTTAGCGATAGAGGCGGTGGATTTAGAATTAATGCGTAATTATGGTTGCGGTCGTCATATATTTGGACGGTAAAAAATTTCTGTAAGAATTGCATTTTATGCGGTTTTTGCAGGTACTCAATAAATGGAGGTAAATTAATGAGTCAGCAGAATAATAATTACGACGAAAATGACATACAAATTCTGGAAGGACTTGAAGCTGTAAGAAAAAGACCGGGTATGTACATCGGTTCTACAGGACCAAGCGGTCTGCACCACCTTGTATATGAAATCGTCGATAACTCTATTGACGAGGCACTTGCAGGCTTTTGTACCGAAATTAAGGTGGATATTCTCCCCGGCGATGTTATAAGAGTATCTGATAACGGTCGTGGTATCCCTGTTGGTATTCATCCAAAGGAGGGTATTTCAGCGGCTACCGTCGTTTATACAATTCTCCACGCAGGCGGAAAATTCGGCGGCGGCGGATATAAGGTATCAGGAGGACTTCACGGCGTTGGTGCGTCTGTTGTTAATGCCCTTTCGGAGTGGCTGGAGCTTACCGTCAAGGACGGCGAAAATGTGTGGTTCCAGCGTTTTGAGCGTGGTCACTATGAAGAACAGCTTAAAGTTATCGACCAAACCTCTGAAACTGGTACAAGCGTTATGTTCAAGGCTGATGCTGAAATCTTTGAACAGACAGTATACGACTACAATATCCTGCTGAAAAGACTTCGTGAGCAGGCATTCCTTAACGCAGGCATAAAAATTACTTTCTCAGATTTGAGAGATGAAAACGAAACTAAATCCGAAACACTTCACTATGAGGGCGGTATCCGTCAGTTTGTGGAGCATATCCACGAAACAAGAGGTCATGTTCCTCTCAGCAATGAAGTTATTTACGTTTCGGGTATGCAGGGTGATTCCTTTGCTGAAATCGCCCTCCAGTACAACGACAGCTACAATGAGGTTATACTCTCATTTGCAAATAATATCCACACAAAAGACGGCGGATATCACGAAACAGCTTTTAAAAATTCGCTCCAGAAAGTTATCAACGACTACGGCAAGAAAATGGGACTTCTCAAAGATAAAGAGAAGCTCAGCGGTGATGATGTCCGTGAGGGAATTACAGCAATTATTTCTGTAAAGCTTACCGAGTGTGAATTTGAGGGACAGACAAAGGGACGACTGGGAAATCCCGAAGTCAAGCCATTTATCGAAAAGCTTGTACAGGAAAAGCTGATGAATTACCTTGAAGAAAATCCCGATGTTGCAAAGGTTATTTTCGATAAGGCACTTTCAGCTCTGAAAGCTCGTGAGGCCGCAAAGCGTGCAAGAGACGCAGAGCGTAAGAAAAATGCATTCGGAAACGCTTCAATGCCAGAAAAGCTGGCAGATTGCTCCGAGCGTGATGCAAGATATACTGAAATTTACATCGTAGAGGGAGATTCTGCGGGCGGTTCTGCAAAGCAGGGACGTGACAGAAAATATCAGGCTATTCTCTCTCTCTGGGGAAAAATGCTCAACGTAGAAAAGGCACGTATCGACAAGATTTATGGAAACGATAAGCTATCTCCTGTTGTAACTGCTCTTGGTACAGGTATCGGCGAGGATTTCGATATTGAAAAGCTTCGTTACGGCAAAGTTATCATTATGGCCGATGCCGACGTTGACGGTATGCACATCAGAACACTTCTTCTGACATTCTTCTTCCGTTATATGCGCCCCCTTATTTCAAACGGAAATGTATACATCGCACAGCCGCCTCTTTTCAAAGTATGGCGAGGCAAAAAGGAGAGATACGCTTTCTCTGACGAGGAACGTGACGCTTTCATTGCTGAGCTTTCCGAGGAGGGTAAGTATAAGGTTGACGTTCAGCGTTATAAAGGTCTTGGTGAAATGCACCCCGAACAGCTCTGGGAGACAACTATGGACCCTGAGCGCCGTACTATCGTTAAAATCGGCATGGAGGACGCTTTGAAGGCTGACGAAACATTCTCAATCCTTATGGGCGACAAGGTTGAGCCAAGAAGAAAATTCATTGAAGAAAATGCGAAATTCGTCCAGAACCTCGATATATAAAGGGCAGATTATGGAAGAAAATATAAAGCTTGTAAAAAAATTCAGCCATACACCTGAAATTCTCCGAAACGGTGTAAAAGCGTATCAGAAAAAGTTTGTCTATCCAAAGGCAATATTAAAATGCGCTGTCTACCTGCTTATGATAGTGGGAGTTGTTGCACTTATTCTTTCGGGAAATTTGAGCGAAAGCTTTAAGAGTTTAGGATATATCGTCTTTGTGGGATTGATTTTCCTGATTTTCCGTGAATTGTTCAATCCCCTGAAGCAGAGGGAAAATATTGTGCAGGCAAGTGCGGAAAACGAATTCAATCCGATTTACAGACTAACAGTTAAGGAAAAGACTGTTGAAATCTCTACCATTGAAGATGAAGCAGATTTTGAGGATTTATCTGAGGACGATATAGACGTTGAAAGCGATGAAAGTTGTGATACCGAAGATACTGTTATCCCCATTGACAGCAGCTTAAAATTAATCGAAGAAGATGAATTCTTTCTTATTTCTGCTTATTCAAATATGATATATTATATCATTCCAAAGGCAGATTTTTCCCCCGAAGAACTGGAAATTATGCGCAGTATTGCAAAATAAATCTGTAGAGGCGGATATTATCCGCCCGCATTTAAAAACGTTGAAAAAATCTGAATAATAACAAGGAGGTTCAGCGTGTTATATAACGACAATTCAAAAATTATACATTCCGACCTTGTGAATGAAATGGAAAATTCCATGCTGCAATATGCAATGTCGGTTATAGTATCAAGAGCCCTGCCTGATGTAAGGGACGGTTTAAAGCCTGTTCACAGACGTATACTATATACGCTCCATGAAAACGGACTTACACCTGATAAGGCATACAGAAAATGTGCCGATACTGTTGGTGCTGTTCTGGGTAGATATCACCCACACGGCGACGCATCTGTATATGACGCTCTTGTAAGACTTGCTCAAGATTTCTCCCTCCGTTACCCTCTTGTTGACGGTCACGGAAACTTCGGTTCTATCGACGGCGATAAGGCGGCTGCCTACCGTTATACCGAAGCGAAGATGAAAAAACTTACCCTTGAAATGTTACAGGATATCAACAAGGAAACTGTTGATTATATGCCTAACTATGACGATCGTCTGAAAGAGCCTGTTGTACTCCCCTCAAGATTCCCGAATCTGTTGGTAAACGGCTCTACAGGTATCGCTGTAGGTATGGCTACAAATATTCCACCCCATAACTTAGGTGAGGTTATAGACGCTTTACAGCTTCTTATAGACGACCCTGACTGTACTCTTGAACAGCTTATGGAGCATATCAAAGGACCTGACTTCCCCACGGGAGGTATAGTTATGGGCAAGGCAGGTATTCGCGCTGCTTACGGTACGGGACGCGGTAAGATTATTCTCCGCAGCCGTACTCATTTCGAGGAAATAAATGGCAGAAATTGTATCATAGTTGACGAAATCCCATATATGATTAATAAAACTCTGATACTTAAAAATATAAATCAGCTCTGCAAGGATAAGAGACTGGAGGGTATATACTATCTCCGCGACGAGTCCGATAAGGACGGTATGCGTATCGTTATCGAGCTGAAAAAGGACGCTATACCTGAAATCGTGCTGAATAAGCTGTTTGCTCTGACAAAGTTACAGGATACGGTCGGTATCATTATGCTTGCTCTTGTAAACGGCGAGCCTAAGGTGCTTACGCTGAAACAGATGCTCAATCACTACCTCGATTTCCAGGTTGATGTTATACAGCGCCGTACACGCTTTGACCTCCGCAAGGCTTTGGAGCGTGCTCATCTCTTACAGGGCTTTATTCTTGCCGCTGATTATATCGACGAGGTTGTGGCTATTCTCCGCAGCAGCAAGACAATTCCCGAAGCTAAGGAGAGAATGATTGAGCGTTTCAAAGATGTTGATATGAGCGCACTTCTTGACCGCGCACAATACGATATGTCAAATATTCATATCCTTGAACATCAGATGGGACTTTCAGAGGAACAGGCTGAGGCTATCGTTCAGATGCGTCTCGGTGCTCTCACAGGTCTGGAGCGTCAGAAGATAACAGACGAATTGTATGGTCTGTTGACTAAAATTACTGACCTTGAAGATATTCTTGCTAATATTAACCGTGTTTACGATATTATCATGAACGATCTTAACGAAATCCGCAGAAAGTTCAACGACAATCGCCGTACAGATATTGAATCTGTAAGCGGTGAGGTTGATATCGAGGATTTAATTCCCGTTGAGGATTGCGTTGTGACACTCACAAATAACGGTTATATTAAGCGTATGCCCGTTGCAGAGTACAAGACACAGCGACGCGGCGGACGCGGTATAACAGGCATGAAACAGCGTGAGGAGGACTTCGTAGAGGAAATGTTCATCTGCGGAACTCATGATAATATCCTCTTTATCACCAACAAGGGTATTATGTACAAGCTGAAATGCTACGAGATTCCCGACGGTTCAAAGGCTTCACGAGGCTTTAATCTTATAAATCTGCTGCCTCTTACCGAAAATGAAAAGGTAACGGCTATGATTAAGACTTCCGATTTCGGCGACGACAGATTTATAACTATCGTGACGAAAAACGGAAAAATTAAGCGTACAAATCTTTCATTCTATAAGAATGTCCGCAAAAACGGACTTATCGCAATCGGTCTTGACGAGGGCGATGAAATTGCAGGCTGCCGCATGACAAACGGTCACGAGCAGATTTTCGTAGCTACACGCAATGGTATGGCTATACGAATTGAAGAAGAAAAGGGCAGAGCGTTGTCACGTTCAGCTCACGGCGTAAAGGCTATAAAGCTTCGTGAGGGCGATTACGTTGTAGGAATGGCAAGAGTGCGCGAGGGTGCTTCGCTGCTTACAGTTACCGAAAACGGCTACGGAAAGCGTACCGAAATAGACAGCTACAGAATCCAGAACAGAGGCGGCTACGGACTTACAAACTACAAGGTTGATGATATCCGCGGTCATGTCTGCGGAATCAAGATAGTTGACGATACAGACGATGTAATTCTCGTTTCCAGTGACGGTGTAATTATCCGTATTCACGCCGAAGATGTTCGAATCATGGGCAGAATTGCCAAGGGTGTGCGTGTTATGCGTGTAGGCGAGGGTGCAAAGGTCGTTGCCTTTACACGTACTGAACGCGATGATTCCGTTGAAACCGAAAAGGTTGAACAGCTCACCGAAGAGCAGATAAGAGCCGCAGAGGCTGAGGCTGCTGAGGAGGAGAAAAATGAGGTAATCATTGAGGCTGACCCTGACGATACAGAAGATGAGGAATAAAAAGCTGTAAATGAAATTTATACTTTGGGTTTTGATTTTGATTTTCATCGCCGCCATTTATTCAATCATTGAAAGCAGGATTTTTCTTGTTACACGACGTAAAGATTTCGGCGGTGATGTCAAAATTCTTCACATTTCAGATTGCCACAAGCGAAATAATCCCGATTTCAACAAGCGGATATCAGCCGTTGCAGAGCGTGAAAAGCCTGATATAATACTGATAACAGGAGATTTAGTATCACGTACAGAAACGGATTTCAAACCCTCTGAGGAGCTTCTGAAAAGGCTCTGTGCAATATCTCCTGTGTATATGTGCATGGGCAATCATGAGCAGAGCTTTATTAATGATAATCAGCAAGAATTTCTCGATGCCGTTGAGTGTAACAATGCAAAAATGCTTATAAACAGCGGTGAAGATGCGGAAATCAAAGGCAGAAGATTTTATATCTGCGGAGTTATGCAGAATTATTCTGTGTATAAAAAAGGCGACAGCTACAAAAATCTCGATGATTTCACAATATCGGAGATGAAAGAGCTTATGGGAGAAAGTCCAAAAGAAAAAGTACTTCTCCTTGCTCATAATCCTCTATTTGCCGAGGTATATGCAGAATGGGGTGCGGATTACACATTCAGCGGACATATTCACGGCGGAATTGTGCGGCTTTTCGGAATAGGCATACTCTCCCCTGAGCGTCGTTTTTTCCCTAAATATTCCAAAGGGATATATGATATAAATGGGAAAAAAATTCTTGTATCCGCAGGATTGGGCAAATTGAGATTATTCAATCCGCCTGAGATTGTGGTATATAAAATTTAACAATAAAGGGACACGAAAAACGTGTCCCTTTTTCAAGGAAGGTAAATATGATTAAAAAATTTATTTCAGCAGTTTTTTCCGTTGCAGTAGCGGCTATTATTGCAGTAAATCCTATATGTCAAACAAGTGCATTTGAAACATATAAAACGCCTGTACAGAAAGAGATATTTCTGAAACATGGCAATGCTGTATATTTTGAGTTTTTGGATGAAAAAGGTCAGGAATTATCTCGTTATGAAATTATAATGAAAAATTCCGCAGGAGTTGAAGTAGGAAGATTTTACGATAATTATAATGATAAATTTAAAATGTCAAATTCATCAGGTATTGATGACGGTGGATATTGGAGTATATCAGAAAAATATTTTGCAGACCTTATAGCACCGGATATACCACGCTACATTGCAGAATCTATGTACGAATATGATACAGGTATACCAACTTCGACAGTGTGTAATCTTCATGATTATTCTGCTGACAATAAAGTTACTATGGACTATATAAGACCGGACAGCGATATGTTTGGTCACCCATGGTATAATATTTATCGTGTATTTGCTTATCCCTCTGATGAAACTACAGCTTTTACTATACCTGCAAATAAAATCGGTATATTTGTAGATAAGAAATGGAGCAGTTATAATGGCAGAGGATATTATCAAATGGGAAAAGATGGTTCAAAAAAATTTTTTGATAACAACGATATGTATGGAAATCTTAAAGTTTTTGCACCCAAAAAAGATCCAAGTGAGCTGAGATTTGGAATCACAAAAGTACTCAGTTGCAATACAGCAGGAAAAATGGATTCTTATCCAAAATATCAGAGTAAAAAAACAGAATATGTAAAATGCAAAATGAAGGTTACAGAATTGTTTCCTAATGAAGAGTGGAAAAATTATCAAGTTCATGAGAATGGTATAATAATACACAACGGAAATGAATTCAGGCTTAGGAAAGCAACTGAGAGTACTGCGGCATTTCTAACAATTGTAAGCGGTGCGTGTGTGACTGTTGCTATGCCTGATAAATCCGGAAATGTTGAGTTCTATGTTGAAAAAAACTCAAGAAAAATTTCCTCTGAAATAAGAATAAAATATTATGCTGATAGTGACTATGGTACTTATTTCACAACAGAGGGATATGGAGGAAAAGTACATGAAATAATAATTAAAACTCCTGAGGATTTTTCAGATGTGGGCATGCTTATTGATAATATTCCGGCTGGTCAGTATACTTTGGAGTTGAAATCAATTTATGATGAGGAGATATATTCTCCGCCGTTTAGTTTTAAAATTGATGAGTCGGATTATCCTAATGTTATTATAGCTGAATTCAATACAGATACAGAGTTAGACAGTGGTGATATCGACGGAAATAACGTAGTTGATGCCTCAGATGCCAGCAATATTCTTGCGGAATATGCGGCATTATCCACAGGCAGACCGACAATATTTTGGCCAAATCAGAAAGATGCCGCAGATGTAAACAACGACGGAGTTATTGATTCCTCTGACGCAAGTATGGTACTTGCGCATTATGCAAGCGTTTCAACAGGCGGAAACGGTGTTATTTAATAAATTCCCATATACCGAAAATTATCAGTGCTGCGCCGCCAACCCATGAAAAATCGCAGTTTAGAGTGGCTATTTTCTGCCCTGCAAGACTGCCGAAAAATATAGCAAGAGCCCCCGCAATAAAGGCAAAAATTGCCGATATTGCGGGATTTATTTCATATCCAACACCAAGTCCGATTGAAATTGAATCAAGAGATGCCGCAATTGCCAGTGCCGCCGCCTCTTTGGGAGAAAGAATTTTTGAGCAGTCAAAGTCAGCCGCCGTATCATCCAGATAAAGTTTTACCACAATTCCGCTGTTTCCCGTAGGCAGAGAAAGCTCACCGCGCTCAGAAAGGCGGCGTACAAGATTGCGTATCAGACTTTTAAAAATGGTAATAATTCCCATTGAAGTGAGAATTATAAAACCGCATATTTCGCATAGCTTTTCGGGAACAATATTACCCATAAGACGCGAAAAAACAAGGGATAACCCAAGAAAAAACGCTCCAATTGCATTAATTACAACAGCAGAGGAAACAGGAATTTTAATTCCGCATGAACGATATGCGGCGGCGGCAAGAAATGTATCAATACTTATAATAACTGATAGTATAATTTCACGAAGCACAAAAAATCACCTCGTAAATATGATATGCCGTGTAAAATGATAGTGACACATGTCGAAAAAGCAAGAAAGTGCAATTTTTTTCCACAGAAACTGTCGAGAAACTTTCAACACACTGTTGAAACAGCCGTTGAAATTCACACTAATTGTTGAAAACTCTGTGGAGAGTGTGGAAAAACAATGTAAAACCCCAGTTCTACGAGGTCAAAAATCTTGAAAACTTGTTGGATAATCGGGGAAAGGGTGGAAACAATAAAAATGTATTGTGGAAAACTCTCCGCAATAACATCAGAAAAAGGACTTGATTTTGTATGAAAAAAATTTTATCAACTACAGCACTTTTTTTAACCCTGCCTATGCTTTTTACAGGATGCGGTGAGGGAAGAGATGATATGTCCTCTGAAAGTGGACATTTTGAAGAATACGACTACGGAAATCATGCCGACGGCAGTGCATACGATGATGACAGAGATGATAATGACGTTGAAGATTTTGCACATGACGCAATTGACGGTGCAGAATCCGCAGCAGAGGACGTAATTGACGGCGCAGGCGACGCTGCAAACGATATTGTTGACGGTCTTGACGGCGAGCGTGAAACTGGCGTAACATCGACAAAAACCGACGATTCAACAAATACAACTGTAACAGTTGAAAAGCACGACAGATAAGACTTTTCAACATCTCGATACGCAAATGTTGAAAAGTCAGTCGATTCAGGCTGATAATTCAAAACAATAATGAAAAATCCCTTCTGAATCTGAATTTTCAGAAACAGAGGGGATTTTATTTTATACATTGTGTATTAACCGCAGATTTCTTTTATTGCCTCAGCCATAATTTCAGCATTTAGCAGCAGGCTTTCTTCGGTGATAAATTCGTCAGGACCGTGCATATTACCGCTTCCGCCCTCGTATTCAGCACCGAAAGCAACGCCGCCTTCGATATCGTGGACGTATGTGCCGCCGCCGATAGTTATACAGCGTCCATTTTCGCCTGTTACGCGCTCATATACGCGGAGCAAGGACTGTACAAAATCGCTGTTTTCGTCGGTATAATGGGGATTTACTCCAATGAGGGAATCAATAGTGATACCAGCGCTTTCAAGTTTGCCGCAGATAATTCCGCTGACTTCATCCTTTGTTCTGCCAAAGGGGAAACGCACATCGATTCCACCCTCGATATATGTCTTTTCAGACTTTTCAACAGTTTTCAACAAAGAGATTACACAGGTGAAATCTGCCGAATTTTCGCCAAAAATTGTACTTCCCTCAACATCGCCGTGTTGAAAGAGTTGTTTAAGGCTGTTGAGAGCAGCAGAGTTTCCGCTGTAGTCTGCAAGGAATTTTGTAATTGCGTTTTCACCTTTTTCAGGGGTTGAAGCATGAGCAGATTTTCCCTCATAAAGAATTGCGGATGAGGATGATTTCACAGAGCAAGACATGGGCACAGCATTGATGACCTCCCCTGCTTCTATCTCCATTTTTTCACCAAGCGCAGCGGAAAAATAGATTCGCAGCATACCCTTTTCGCCGTTTATAACGGGATATTCACCGTCGGGAGTGAAAACCATAGGCGGCAGAGGGAATTTTTTTGAGTACTGTTCAATATCATTACCACCGTTTTCCTCATTTGTACCGAAAACGAGGCGCACACCTTTTTTAAGGGGGATATTAAGCTCTCTAAGCGCTCTCAGAGCGAACAAAGAAGCAACAGCAGGCCCCTTATCGTCAATAGTGCCTCTGCCCGTTAAAATGCCGTTCTCGCGCTTTAAAACGTAAGGGTCGCTGCTCCAGCCGATACCCTCAGGGACTACGTCGAGATGCGAAAGAATAGCAAGGGCAGGTTCGAGATTATTGAAATCTGCGGAGCCTGCGTAGTTTTCAACATTTTCCACAGAAAAACCATATCCAGCGCATTTATTCAGCATAATTTCAAGAGCTTTTGCGGAATTTCTGCCGAATGGGCAGTTCTCCACAGCGTCTTCCTGAACACTTCTGATAGAAATGAGTTCAGCAAGAAATTCAATCATTTCTTCTTTGTGATTTTCAAGATAATTTCTTATTTCAGTCATAGTGAACTCCTTATAAATAGTTATAATAGCAAAAAAACCGCAGTAAACTGCGGTTCCTTGCCTGATGTGTTAAACACAAACAGTAGAAAGAAAGGATAAATATGAAAAGTGAATATATCAGTTTACAATAGCTCTCTCTGTTTCCTTGTCGAAAAGATGAATTCTGTTAGGATCAATAGCAACTCTGATATCATCGCCTGACTTAGCAGTAGTTCTGGGGCTAACTCTTGCTGTAAGGCTGTTGCCCTCGCAAGTAAGGTAGAGATAAGTCTCAGCACCCATCATTTCAGTGATTTCAACATAAGCGTCGATAACGCCTGTAGTTGCATTTGAGAGATACATTTCTTCATCGTGGATAGACTCAGGACGAACACCGAGAGTAATCTCTCTGCCAACGTAGTTGGGGAGCTCGTCGTTTACCTTAGACTCAGGAACGATAATCTGATATCTCTTACCTGATGACATTCTTGAATCCTTTGAGCCGAATTCAACGATAAACTGACCGTACTCTTCCTTGAGAACAGCATCGATGAAGTTCATCTGAGGAGATCCAAGGAATCCAGCAACGAACTTGTTTACGGGGTTCTCGTAAAGGTTCTGAGGAGTATCAACCTGCTGAACGAAACCGTCCTTCATACAAACGATTCTGTCACCCATTGTCATAGCCTCAGTCTGGTCATGAGTTACGTAGATAAATGTTGTACCGAGCTTCTTGTGAATCTTTGAAATCTCGGTTCTCATCTGTGCACGGAGCTTAGCATCGAGGTTTGAGAGAGGCTCGTCGAGAAGGAATACCTTAGGTGAACGAACGATACAACGACCGAGAGCAACTCTCTGACGCTGACCACCTGACATAGCCTTAGGCTTTCTGTCGAGGAGGTGTGTAAGGTCGAGGATCTTAGCAGCCTCGTTTACCTTTCTCTCAATTTCATCCTTGGGAACCTTACGGAGCTTAAGTCCGAAAGCCATGTTATCGAATACAGTCATATGTGGATAGAGAGCGTAGTTCTGGAAAACCATTGCAATATCTCTGTCCTTAGGAGCAATATCATTTACAAGACGGTCGCCGATGTACAGCTCACCCTCTGAGATTTCCTCAAGACCTGCAATCATACGGAGAGTTGTGGACTTACCGCATCCGGAAGGTCCAACAAGAACGATAAACTCCTTATCTCTGATTTCCAAGTTGACGTCTGTAACAGCAACAACACCGCCGGGGTATTTCTTATAAATATTTTTAAGTGTTAAGCCTGCCATTTATTCCTGTCCTCCAGTTCATTTTTTCTTTATACCGATACCATTATTAATTCAGCACAATATCAGCTATAATAATATAATACCACTTTTTAAGAAAAATTTCAAGATACTAAATTGACAAACTTACAATTAGTTGTTTAGCATAAATGCCGAAAAATAGCCAACGAAATCGGGGGAAAAATCGTAAAAATCGGTCGGTTTAAATAAGTTTTCAACATCTTTGTGCAATAATTCCATACACTGTCCAAACCCCAGATTTTCGGGTAAAATCAGACCTCCAACGGTTAATCTCATCAACTTTTCAACATGGTTTTCAACAGCGGCAAACATTCGCTTAACCTGATGATATTTTCCCTCATAAAGTTCTATAAAAGCCAATTTATCGCAGTTTTCAACAGCTTTCACCTTAGCTGGAAGACACTTTTCGCCATTGGAAAGTGTAATACCTTGCGCAAATATGTCAACATATTTACTTTCAAAACTTCTGGCAAGTTTCACAATATAAATTTTCGGTACATGGCTCTTTGGTGAAAGCATACGATGAGCAAGCTCGCCGTCATCGGTAATAAGCAATGCGCCGAGGGAATCCTTGTCAAGTCTGCCTGCGGGGAAAAGTCCCTTTTTCCGCATTTCTGGGGGAATAAGCTTCATAACGCTTATACCGTCGTCATCAGTTGTAGAGCTTACATATCCGTCAGGCTTATTCAGCAGAATATAGCGGAATTTTGAAGCTGAAACGGCGCTTCCGCAGACTGTAACCTCTGCTGAATCAGAATCAATTTTAGCGTCAGATTTTTTGACAACCTCGCCGTTTACGTTGATTTTTCCAGCGGCGGCAAGGGATTTTATCTGACTGCGGGTATAGTCGGTGCGTTCTGATATATATTTATCAAGTCGAATCTGTGGCATAGTTACTCCTTATAAATGTAGGGGGGCAATGCAGGCATCAGTCCCTACAAATTATTAGTAAATGGTATAAATTAACATTTTCAGTACATACTATTAATAGAATGAATACATGGAGGTAAAAGTATGTCAAAGAAAATAATTTCAATAGCTGTAATAGCAGGTACAGTTATGTGCGGATATATTTTAATGGACCCCGATTTCAAGGGTGAGCAGAAAATTCCGGATAATCCCCCTGTAGACGCATCAACAGCAGACAAAAGAGCCGATTATTTCGCACTTCACGGCTGGGAAGTGGAAGAAATTTCGTCGAAAGATATAATAATCCCCTCGGATTTCTCCGAGGAGTATGAGCAGTATGCGGCTTTGCAGGATAAACAGGGTATGCCTTTGCGTGAATATGCGGGGGAATCAGGCAAACTTTATGTTTACGAGGTCAAGAATTACAGCCCATCTGACAATCAGATGTTCGCGGAATTACTTGTCTGCGATGATACCGCCATTGCCTCACTTGTGTACAGCGACAACGGCGACGGAACAAAGCTGTCAGTCAGCTGATTTAGCAAGTGAGCCTATAGCGGCAATAAAACTTTCAACATCGGTGAAATCCTCATATACCGAGGCAAAACGGATATAAGCAATGGGGTCAATAAGCCGTAGCTGTTCCATAACAAGAGCGCCGATTTCTTTTGATGGAGCAATGGATTTCAGCTGATTTGCGTAGTGATTTTCTATATAATCAGCGATTTTTTCCACATCGTCAATGCTGACAGGACGCTTTTTTATAGCGCTGAAAATGCCCTGTATAAGCTTATTGCGGTCAAAAGCTTCATAGCTGCCGCTTCTTTTTTCAACCATAAGCATAGGCTTTTCCATAATTTCAAAGGTTGTGAATCTTGCACCGCATTTTATACATTCACGGCGGCGTTTTATGCGGTCATTTTTAGGTCTGGAATCTATAACTTTTGAATCGGGAAAGTTACAATATGGACAAATCACTGATGTACTCCTTTCAGTTGTTGTATTGCTGCGTCATTTTATTCAGTATATTATAGCTTGAAATCAAATCAGAAATACTGCCGAAACCGCTGCGGTAGAGTTCAAGAATAATGCTTGCATCGGGATTCAGAGTATTAAGCTTCTCGAAAAATGGCTTGAATCGGAAATTTCCCTTACCAATGGGGAGGCAGTCTCCCAGTTCTCCTGAATCACTTATATGAACATGAACGACGCTTTTGCCTGCCGCGTCGAGAAATGCAAAGGGAGTTTCACCGGCGCGGATAGCCTGTTTCGTATCGAGAACAAAGGCAAATTCACTGCCCAAAATCGACGATATATCGCGGATAAACGCAGATGAACGGCTTTGACATCGGGTGACATTTTCCACAGCAACGGTAACGCCGAATTCCTTACCGAGACGGTAAAGTCTGGAGTATCTTTCACAGTAAAATTCCTTGCCCTTGTCAGCCTTTCCGCCGTGAAAGACGAAGATATCAGCACCTACGATATTCATAAACTGAAAATACAGCTTGTAATATTCGAGGATATCATTCATTCGCCGTTCATACTCGGAAAAGAACATAAGAGGTTCAATTTCGCAGGTAAAAGGGTGAACCGAAGGACAGCACATTTCAAATCTCTGTAGAAGCTTTGCCATATTGTGAGCAAAGCTTTTTTTCAGCTCTGAATGGGTATTCAGGAAAATTTCAGCACAGCCAACGCCATTTACAGCAAGTTCATAGAGGCTTTCCTCCACAGGTTTCGGGAAAAGGCAGGCAGTAGAAACACCAACTTTCATCGGTTCACGCTCCTTTCATGTTAGGGATTATTATATACTAATCGTACTATTTGGCGATTTCGTTTTCATACAAAAGTATGGAGTAATTATCATAATATTCGTGAACAGCCTCGGGAAATTTATCGGCATAGGCAAAAATTTCTTTGGCAAGTCCCTCTTTGAGAAAAGCGCGTAATTTATCATGGGATTGTCCGTGAACACTTTCGCAGAGAGATGAAACGGCGATTACGCGACATCCGTCGAAATACATAATACGGAAAGGCCATATACGGCAGTCAAAAGGCTTGTTATCACCGAGAATACAGCCATTTTCCGCTAATGCAGGGCATGAGAAAAGCTCCTCGCCGGTAATTTTTCCGACATTTAGAACATAGCCGTTACCTTTTTTCGCAAATTCAGCATCGGGGACGGCAGATTTCACGCGATTCATTGTAATTTCGTCAAAAAGCGGAGTTTCCCAGACATCATATCTGTCGAAGATACAGCACATACGGCACTGAGCGCAGGTAGAATTTTCAAGCAATTTTTTAATCATGGTATACACCGCTTTCCTGTTTGATACTAAAATTATAGCATATAAAAAGGATAAAGTCAATGAAAAAAGGTATCAGGCGAAAAACCTGATACCTTTTCTGTAGAAAAGTCAATTTAGTACATATTAAGGGGACGCTCTCACTTGCAGAGCGTCCCCTCTTTTAAAACAGTCCAAAGGACTGTTTTAAAATTCACCCCTTGCAGAGCGCTTGAACGCTACGCAGGGCTTTGCCCTGCACCCACCAGAGGCGCCGTCTCTGGACTCTGGTAAAGGGCTTCGCCCTTTAGAATCCCATTTCTAATATTAATTCTCAAAAAATAATTATCGTTTTTCAATAAAAAGGTATTGACAAATGGTAAAATCTGTGATATACTATATTCAGAAACATAAAGGAGCTCTATATTTATG
>JAZNZK010000001.1:0-19809 GCA_045594905.1 Ruminococcus sp. | reverse complement strand
GGTCAAACGTCTTGCCTGATTATTGCCATAATTGAATATATCAAACGCCATGACTGATTCAGGTCATGGCGTTTTTGTCTAATCTGCTCTATGGAGTTGGTTGGAGTTGATGGGACACGGGATTATTTGGCGGGTACAGATACACGCCCGTGAGCATATCATCTCCCACTGCATACATGGGCGGAAGGTGCTTCAGATCTTTCACATCCTCAAAAACCATGACAGAATTTTCCTCTGGTTCGCCTCCACCATAAAAATGAGCCGCTATAAATTGGATCTTCCGAATTATAGCGGTTTTTATTATACATAAACTTGACACAGCGTTAAGATTATTTAACGCAAAAACAAGTATTTTTAATACTCAATGCACACGGAAATGCACACGCGCACATAAATAAAAAGGCACATCAAAGTACCAGTTTGATGTGCCTCATGAGAATTGCAGACAAATAAAACCGCCTGCTATTCAGTACAGCAGTTACAGAATTTTTATTTGATCTATATTATATCAACACTCCATTGCAATGATCAATTTCATGCTGAATAATCTGTGCAGTCCAACCGCTGAAAGCTTTTATGCGGTTCTGCATATCAACAGTCTGATACTGAACCTTTATTGTTTTATATCGAGTACATTTCCGCGGTCCGCCCAGCAGTGAAAGGCATGATTCCTCTGTTTCGTACGGCTTTTCCTGTTTCAGAATAACCGGATTCAGCATTGTCATAAACTTTCCTTTATCGCAGGAAAAAGCAATTATTTTTTTTCGAACGCCTATCATATTTGCCGCCATACCAACACAGCTTTCCTTGTGAGCGATAAGGGTATCAAGCAAATCCTGCGCAATGTCCGCATCATTTTCGGTTGCTTCCTCGGATTTACAGGCAAGGAAAATGGAATCGTGAACTAATTCTTTTATCATAATTTCACCTCATTTAGATGTTCCATTTTTTACAGGATGACGTATAACCGTTTTCCACTTTTCAGGAACAGTTTTTCTTGGATCTGAAAGATATATTTCATGATGCAAACGCTCGGAAGTCATATCATTTTCATAACCATTTTCAGCAAGAAATTCATCCATTAAAGCTATTGTTGAAGGCTCATCATCATATGAACCATGATGCATTATCTGAACGCACAAGCCCTCGTCTATTGTTAAAAATTCAGCAGTGGAGCAATCCAGCTTTTTCTTTTTTGCAGCAGTTTCCACAGCCCAGTCAAAATTCTTCTTTGAGATAAAATCTGGCAAACGGATAACAGAAATCCAGTTAAATGAGGATTTATCTGTATAATCTACACCGTCAATACCCTCCTGCCACCAGAAGCTTTCAAGAGGCGGCACAACATATTCAAAAAACCCCTCTATTTTATAATCGGTTTTATAGCTCATTTTAAGAGTATAAGCAACAGCATACAGCACGCTGATTGCCTGCTGATACGCTCCATTCACCTCATTTGGATCGCCTTTTCCTCTTACTGCAATATAATTCATCTTAGGAATATTTACTATAACGGGCTTACGCTTTGGCATATAGTATTCCTTGTATTCCTTTTTGAAATCAAATGGCATTATTATTCTCCTTTCAGATTCAGTACCATAAACACATCTGAACGCACGCTGTCATTGTATTTTTCAGTATCAACAAAACCTGTTTTTCTGTACAGTGCAACAGCCTTTTCGCTTGTAGACAGAGAATCCAGATACATTTTTTCATATCCATATTCTTTGGCAAATAATATAGCTTTTTGAAGCAGATTTTTACCATATCCCCTGCCGTGATATTTTTCCAGAAGATACAGTGATTTTAACTCACAATCCTTTGAATTGAGTTCATGAACTGCAACCGCACCGATAATTTTTCCGCCGTCGAACATACACCAGAAGCCTTTGAAATTGTGTTCGATATCCTTATAAAAACCGTGACGACCGTCTATATCCAATACCCTGTTTGATTCTGGCAGACACTTCTCCAGAAATTCAAAAAGCAGCAACTGATAGTCCTTACTGTATTTTATTGGTTCAAATGATTTTTCCATTAGTTTTCTCCTTAAGAGATTCTCTAAAAACGGAATACGAGCAAAAATCAAGCCATGTAGGAGGTTTTTAGAGGTTCCCATAATTTTGTTACAAATATTATAACATATTTTTCACAAGAAATCAACAAAAAATGCCGATACCCGACAAAGCAGGTAATCGGCATTATTGATATTAAAGGTTGTAATAACGGTCAAACTCAGCAGGATGAGGAATTGCTGCTAATGCACGGCACTCCTCACGCTTGGAGCGGATAAAGTTATTGATAAGCTCCTCGGGGAATACTCCGCCTGCAAGGAGATAATCATGGTCAGCTTCAAGAGCGTCAAGAGCCTGTTCAAGAGATGTGGGAAGATGTGAAAGCTTTGCCTTTTCTTCATCACTGAGGTGGAAAAGGTTCATATCGTAAGGACCCCAGCCGTTCTCATGAGGGTCAATCTGATTCTTGATACCGTCAAGACCTGCCATAAGGATAGCAGCATAGCAGAAATACGGATTACATGTAGCGTCGGGATTTCTCAACTCAAAGCGTCTGCGGTCAGGTGTCTTGGCATATGCAGGAATACGGATAACCGCACTTCTGTTTGAAGTTGCATAACCAACAGTAACAGGAGCCTCAAATCCGGGAACAAGTCTCTTGAATGAGTTTGTGCTGGGATTTGTAATAGCGCAAAGTGAATTGATATGCTTGAGAAGACCGCCCATGAAGTAATGAGCTTCCTTGCTGAGATGTGCATATCCGTTATCATCTGAGAATACAGGCTGTCCGTCCTTCATGAGAAGCATATGAACGTGCATACCATTTCCTGCCTCGCCCATAACAGGCTTAGGCATGAATGTAGCGGACTTTCCGTATTTTCTTGCTGTGTTATGAATGATATATTTTATAGTCATTGTAGCGTCAGCCATTTTTGACATCACGCCAAGCTTAGGCTCAATTTCAAACTGTCCTGCCGCACCAACTTCGGGATGGTGGTAGTTGATACCAATTCCAGCTTCTTCCATAAGCAGACACATTTCGCTTCTTGCCTCATAAGATACATCAAAGGGCTTTGCAATATGGTAATTCTTCTGCTTTGGAACAACGTTACCCATACCCTCAACAGCACTATTCCAATGAGCCTGAACAGCATCAACGGAATATCCCACAGACTGTGCGCCTACTTCCCAGCCCACATTATCAAAGAGGTAGAACTCAAATTCAGGGAGAATATACATAGTATCAGCAACACCGCAGTCCTTCATGTACTGTTCAGCAGCTGCAACAATATTTCTTGGATACTGTGCCAGCGGGCGATTCTCAGGATAGTCGATAATCATAGCATTACCCATCATTGAGAGAGTAGGAATCTGGCAGAAAGGGTCAATAGAAGCTGTATCAGGGTCTGGGATAAATACCATATCGCTCTTTTCAACAACAGCATAGCCATAGTTTGAAGCGTCAAATCCGATACCATTCTTCATAACATCCTCGTTGAAATCTTCAGCAGGAATTGTAACATGGCGGAACTGTCCATTAATATCAACCATTGTAAAGTCAACCATTTTTATGTCTTTTTCACGGATCAGGTCCATAATCTTCTGTACTTTTTCGTTCATTGGAACTCACTCCTTAGTTTAAATTTTGGTTACGAAATATACCAATATTTATTATACCACATTGCAACTATAAATGCAATAACATTTTTGAAATTTTTTGTATTTTTTTATTTTTTAACTAAAATTCAAGCTGTTTCCGCCACAACTTTCTATATTTCTCAAATACCAATCACATTCAAAATGGCTATATATAGCCTTTTCGATTCGATGCCAATAATTTACTTGACTTTTTTCCGACAATATAATATTATATAATTAGAGAAATATGTCATTTTGACATTCACACATTCTAAAAAAGAGAGGGAAAAATTGAAGTACAAACTGTTAATTGGAGATACCATAGATAATCTTGGTAAAAACATGGCAAATACAATTAAATATCTGGGATTTGAAACGGTATATTGTTCCAATTATCCGGATATTCTGGAAAAAATGCTTAGCAGTGAGCATTTTGACGGCTGTATTTTCTATGCCTTGACTCTGAATGAAAATATACGTAAATTTATAGAGAACTGCAAAAAGAATTATCCACAGCTTAAACTTTATGCTGTAATCTCAACCGCATCGGATTCAGTCCGTCTTGATTTGTTGAACAAAGGCGTAGACGGCTGCATTGTTATGCCTTATATAAACTGCATTGCCTGCGCAGAAATAGCAGTGGATTTCTACCCCGAACTAAAACATTTGCCCGAAATAGCAGGTTTCCTGTTTAAAAAGAAATTTCCCTCAACACTGGTGGGATTCTATTTTCTGTGTGCAGCCGTTAAAATAATGATAGAGAATCCTAATACAATAAAGTATACCTCAACAGAACTTTATACCGAAATAGCAAAACTTATAAACAGTACATATGACAACGTGGAACGAGGACTGCGTGTCATGCTGAGTTCTGCATTTAGAAAAGGCGTTATTATCAATAACAAGCTGGAACTGCGCCGAATGAAAAACAAAGATTTAATTATACTGCTGACAGAGGAATTCAAAGCTTCACTAAATTATAAGGAATAAAACAGGATTCTAAAGGGTTTACCCTTTAGAATCCTGTTTTTATATCTATACTACTGCCGCCTGTTTTATCTTTTGTTACAACAATCTGCCTGTCAATTCTGTTTCTAAGTTCACCCACATGAGAAATAATTCCTACAAGGCGATTACCCTCCGCAAGCCCCTGAATTGATTTCATAGCCTGATTCAGCGTTTCTTCATCGAGAGAACCAAAACCCTCATCAACAAACATGGTATCAAGAACGATACCTCCTGCGCTGCTCTGAACCTCTTCGGAAAGTCCCAGCGCAAGAGCAAGAGAAGCGAGAAACGCCTCACCGCCCGATAAAGTTCGCACACTTCTCTCAGTGCCGTTGTAATGGTCAATTACATTCAGTTCAAGACCGCTTTTGCTTCTGTTGTCAACAGCAATTTCGCGGCGTGTAAGGTCATATCTACCGTCAGTCATAACAATAAATCGACTGTTGGCGCGGGCAATAACCCTGTCAAAATAGCTCATCTGTACATAAGTTTCAAGCATGATTTTTTCTTTGCCCTGAACATTTCCATTTGCAGTATCAGACAAATCTTTCAGCATAGTAAGCCTTTTTTCCGTTTCAACCATAGCCGCGGATTCTTCTGCAATTCCTTTCAGAGCGTACCTGTTAGCAGTTATTCGTGATTCCGCACATTTGGAAATACCGTTGATTTTCTCCTGTTTTTCCCGATATATCTGCTTTTTTTCCTCTGTTTTCTTGGCTTTTTCAATCACATCCTCAGGAAGCTGACTGCGCAGATATTCAATTTTACTTTTCAGATTATTGTGAATTTCTTCGCCCTTTCGCAGATTCTTCTCCGCACTTTCAAGGGCATTTTTCAGGCTATCCCTTTTCAGCACAAGAGAAGTAATATATTCCTCCGCTTCCCTGCGGCTTCGAAAACGAAGCTGCGATTCCGCAGATTTCAGATTTTTCTCCGCTTCCTCCCGTCGTGTACGAAGTGCAGACAATTCCACTTCTGTTTCCCTCAGCGAAGTATCAGCGGATTTGTACAATTCCTCAGTCTGCGGAATAAGCTCATCAAGCTGATTTTTCCGCTGAATCCGTTTATTTTCGGCTTCAAGCTTTTTGCAGAGTTCCAGATTTTCAACTTCTGCCGCTTTAACCGCCTGCTTAGCTTTTTTTCCGACATCTGAAACAGCAATGTCACAGCCGAAAAATTCCGCCGCAGATTTTTCAACAACTTCCTTTATACCCTTAACTCTTGTATTAAGTTCAGCCGCCTTTGTGTTCAGATTTGCCGTTTCATCGCGCAGACTATTCAGCTCCGATTCGGCAGCCTTGATTTCCTTTTCCTCAGGCGGATTTCCGCACATTTTAGCAGGATTCGGATGCTCCGTAGAACCGCACACGGGACAAGGCTCACCACTTTTCAGAGATGCCGCAAATATACCTGCACGGCAATCATCAAAGAGACGTTTCATTTCCTCGAGCTGTACGCTTCGGAGTTTTACAGCGTCGGCTGAAACAGTATATTCCTGCTGAGCCTTTTGCAGCTTTTTCATTTCCTTTAAAAGCTTATCTGCATTTTCCGCAAGCTGTCTGCCGTCGTTTATGCGTTTTTCTGTCTCTTTAATTTCATATTCTGTTTTCTGCCTGTCAATGCCTGCGAATTCAAGAGTTTTATACTCTGATTTGTAATCCTCAAGGGCTTTTTTTGTTTTTTCGGCATTATCAATAAGCTTTTTACTTTTCTGCTCGGTATCAGTGCAGGCTTTTTCTGTAGATTTTAGTTCTGATTTCAATTTTTCAAGTCTGTCATAATTCTCGGATTCCGCCTCAATAAGCGTAATTTCACGTTCAGCCTTTTCTATTTCAGGCTTAGTCAAAACAGCATTTTCACAGATTTTTTTCAGCTTTTCAAGCTCCGCAGAAACATTGGTAAATTCCTTTTCGCTGTTTTTAAGTTCTTCGTACTGCTTTAACGCTGACTCGTATTTTCCCAGTTCGTTATTGATTTTTTCCAGTTCAGCCGATATCAAATCCGCCTGCTCGTTATATTCGGAAACAGCATTTTCATCCTTTTCAAGAATACCGCTGATAAGTTCAAGAACTGCGTCATTTGAGATAAGCCCCTCTTTCGCCTTTTCAAGCATTTCGCTGTATTCTGAATTTTCAGGGCATCTTATACCACCGATATACTGAGCAATTCCAGCCGCTGACGCTTTATAGCGGCTGTCAGTTGCTTTCACTTCTGCTTTAAGTCTCTCTTGTAAGCGCATGAAATAATCGGTTTTGAAAATCCGTCTGAAAATTTCGCGGCGCTCAGTAGCCTCGGACAGAAGAAGCTTCATAAATTCACCCTGAGCAAGCATGACAATCTGTGTGAACTGTTCCCTGTCAATTCCCAGCAGCTTTTTCACTTCATTTGTAACATCAACGCTTTTGGTTACAACATGTCCGTCAGGAAAAATCATCTCCGCGTCAGCTTTTTCCTCCACCATGCCGATACCGCGCTTTTTCACTCTCTCATAGGTTGGATTTCTGCGGATTTTGTACACTCTGTCACCATAGGCAAATTCCAGTTCAACATATGTATCTGTTTTGTCATCGGCATATTTTGAACGGAACATATTAGAATTTCGGGAACTTCCGCTTGCTTTTCCGTAAAGAGCAAATGTTATAGCGTCGAATATGGTTGTTTTTCCCGAGCCTGTATCGCCTGTTATAAGATAAAGCCCCCTTTCTCCGAGAGCCGTCATGTCAAGCTCAGTAACATCGGCATATGGACCAAATGCACTCATAGTAAGTTTAAGAGGTCTCATGGCAGTTCCTCCTCCCACACTGATTTTATAACGGATTCCATAAAGCTTGCCTGCTCCTCTGTCATTTTGTGATTGCACTGCGCCTCATAAAACTCCGTAAATATGCTTATAGGCGGCAGGGATTCATTTCTGATTTCACTGCGGATAACAGATACCGATTGTGTGCGGCTGTTGTCATAGAAAAGCTGTAACATATAGGGATAAATTTTTTTCAGCTTTCGTGCCGCATCAGGAATATCCTGCTCATCGGTAAGAGTTATGTAGATATAATCCTCTGTATCGATATTTTTATAAAATTCCTTATCCGTCAGTTTTTCATATGTACCCTTGTATTCGCGGACTTCCTTTCTCGGCTTGACAGGAATTTCTGTTATTTCAAGACAGCCTTTTTCCCCGATTTCAACAATGGTATACGTTTTTTTCGCCGCTGTTTCATCGAAGTGATATTTTAGCTGACTGCCGCAATAGCGGATTTTTTTGCTTCCCACAAATTGCGGACAGTGGATATGACCTAAAGCCGTGTAGTCAAAGGCTTCAAAAATGCCGCCGTCAACGTTTTCAGTTCCTCCGATAAAAAATTCCTCAGATTTGCTCAGCTTTGCTCCCGTTACAAACTGATGTGTCACAAGGATATTTCTCTTTGACGTATCAATAGGAATATCCTCCAGAACAGCAGATACAGCGTCGGTATAGCTTTCAATTTTCCTTTCGGGATAAAACTGCCGCACATTTGCAGGCTTTACAAAGGGTAACAGATAGAAATTGACATCGCCGTATTCATCGCAAAGGGTAACAGGCACAATTTTTCCGCTGTAAACTGGAGCGATATGCACTCCCCCAGCCGCCATAACACGGCCGCCAAAGGAAACGCGCTCAGCGGAATCGTGATTTCCGCTTATAATAAGAACGGGGATTTTTTTCTGCGAAAGATTGTACAGGAATTCATCAAATACCTGCACAGCCTCCGCAGGAGGAACAGTTTTATCGTAGATATCCCCTGCAATGACAACGCAGTCAATTTTTTCAGTATCGCAGATATGGCAAATCTGCTCCAGTATGTATTTCTGATCCTCCAGCATGGAGTATTCTTTTAGTCTTTTTCCGATATGCAAATCGGAAAGATGAAATATTTTCATAAAAAATCAGCTCCTATAAGGAAAAACCGCCCGAAGTTATATGCTCCGCGCGGTTAAAATTTTTAGATGTTCCATTTAAGAAATTCTTTTTCCTTTGCCTTTTTTACGTTTTTCAATGGGCTTTTCCTTGCCGCCCATATCCTCAAATATTGTTTCCTCGTCAATATCTTCAGTACCGTCTGTAAGCTCAGGATTAATCTCTCCGCGGCTTTCATAGAAAGGATTTATTACATATTTCTGTATCACAGGATAGCAGTTGAAGCATACAATAAACCAGCTCAAAGCCATTGGGAAAAACGGAATTACCAGAAGCGCAAATGGAGGCATAGCAATAAAGAATACAATCATAAGTGTAGCAAAGAATACCACAAATATTGTTGAAATCACATTCTGCTTCAATGCGGCAAAAGCAAGGGCAAAGGAATTTTTAAACAGATTTTTCAGCGATAAATCTGTTGCCGTCATCATGAGGAAAATATAGTAATTCATGAGGAATACTACAAGTCCCACAGTCATAGTTAAAAACAGCGGTATATAAAACAGCTTATTATTGTAAAACTCCGCCCAGTCGGGATATAGATTATAACCCGAAAATACCGACAAAGCAACGATAACATCAAAGATTCCCACAACAACAGCCTTTTTGAAGTTTTCGCGGAAGCCGCTGAAAAAATCTCTGAAAACATAAGTATGCTTCTGGATTACAAATAACCGCGTTACCTTTGTAAGTCCCGCCATAGCAGGACCAATAAGCACTGCAAATACAACAAAAAGCGCAATGAGCAGACCCAGCAGCAGCTTATAATTCTTCATAAAGCTGAACAAAAAAAACGACACATAAGGCGGCAGTAAAAATATGAAAAACAGCATATTCAGTCCTGTAATCTGCCAGATTTTTCTGAAAAAGATATCAAAAAACAGTGCAATTCCTGTTTTCTTCGGGGCATATTTTGAAATACCTGGTCCCGAACTTTCATAACCTTTAAATAAACCCAAATTAAACTTCCTCCAATTAGTAAATTACTCTATAAGCTGACACTGAAAAAATTATTCACCAGAGCGTCCGCCAATGAAATTATAACCGCGGCTGAAAAAAGTACAGCATATCTCATGCAGTAGCTTCTGAGATTCGGCGTATCTCCTGCCGATGTCATACTTTTTAAAAGTCCCGTTGAGGTGCGCATAAGCTCCCTTACGGATAATAAGCCAACAGCCGATATTACCGTCATTTTAGGCATATACATCAGCAAAACAGCAGGCAGTGCGGCTATTCCTTTTTCAGCGTAAATAAGTGCCGCTGAACAGCTCAATTCCGCGCCGAGACACATAAGCAGTGCCGCACCCACAGGCTGTCCGAACACGGATAAACCGAAGAAAAACGCCAATACAAGAAATACAGCAAGCGTCAGAAGTGTTCCTGTGAATACTTCAAAAAAGCCTCCGCCGAATAATTCGGGACATATGTATTTCTGCAATATTCCGCTGTTTCGGAAATGCAGTGCCGCAAATGAGCCGACGGCAATTCCTGCCAGTTCAGTGAGCAGAAGCAGCAAAAGCCACTTTCCACTATTTCCGCCTGATATATATACCGATTTTTTCAAGCATATCCACCCTTTCGCATGTTCTACAAAATCATATGCCGAAAGGACAGGTTTTATTACTGGGAAATTCCCTTACTTTGATAATTCGTATGCTCTCTTTGTACAGCTTTCACAGCAGTTCTTTACGGTATCTGTGAGCTTGCCCTCGTAAAGTCTGTCAAGTCCTGCAAGAGTTGTACCACCGGGAGATGATACCATTTTAATAAGCTCATCAATGGTATATCCCGAATCTGTCAGCATTTTTGCCGAACCAATAAGGCTCTGGCTGAAAAGCTCCAGTGCGGCATCGGGAGAAATTCCCACAGTATCGGCATATTCCACGAATCCCTTTGCAAAGAGATAAATAAACGCAGGGCTGCTGCCGTTTATTGCAATAATCTCTTTCATCTTGTCCTTGGGTACTACAGAAGCCTTTCCGCAGGCACGGAATACATTGAGAATAACCTCAAATTCCTCGTCTGTTACGCTTTCATTTCTTGAAAGTGCCGACGCACCCTCCCCTAAAAGCAAGGGAGTATTCGGCATAACCAGTATAACCTTAGCTTCGGGAATTGTTTTTGAAGCTATAAATTCATCAGAAATTCCTGCGGCAATTGATACAATCACCTTATTCGCTGTAACAGCAGGTGCGATTGTTTCAAGTACACCCTCAATTACCTGAGGCTTTACAGCAAGGAAAACATATCCGCATTTTTCTGTAACCTCAACAGCGTCTGCACAGGCTATAACACCATATTCAGCAAGAGCCTCAAGCTTTTCAAGATTTTGGTCAGCAGCATAAAGCTCAATGTCTTTTCCTGCTTCACTGGCAGAAATTCCTTTCATAATTGCGGCGCCCATATTTCCTGCGCCGATAAATCCAATTTTAATCTTTTCCATTTATATCACCTGTTTTTAATAGAATGTAGCAACTTCCTGTACAGGAGCTTCTGCTGGTTCAAGAGAAGTTACATAGAGAACAGGTCCCTCTCCCTTGTATACCTTGTGCTTCTGTACCTTTATATCAGCTGTGAGAATCTGCCACTTTTTCGGGTCAAAATCCACAGGCTTATCCCACACAGCCGCCGCCCAGCAATACTGGATATCGTCAACACAGCAGGTCATGATATGTCTGCCGAATGCAAAAGAATTTTCGGGGAATTTCTTGTTAATTGCCGCAAGTCCCTTGAATGTGATACGCTTACCGTCGTATTTTTCAGGCTCGTCCATGATATCCCTGTACCAGATAGCGTAGTCGCGGTCATCAATTACGATATGGTCTGCGTTGATATCAAAGGGCAGAGGGTCTTCTATATCGTCATAAGCAACCTGTCCGTCAGTATATTCGTAGCAGATTTCGCTTCTGCGGCTTACGCCTCTGACAATTTTGTGGAATTCCTGTACATCAAAGGATTTATCAAAGCGATTGAATACTGTCAATTCCGCAAAGTTCAGCTTATCCACAACAAGACTTCTCATATTTGCGTTATAGTTGAGGAATGTAGAACCGTCAGCGAAAAACATAACCTGATATACGCCCCAGTTGTCAGGCATATTCGCAAGAAGCTCGTTTACCTGCCACATACCGTTATACTCAATAACGATTTTTTCAGCTCTTGATTCATAGGCAATACGGGCAAGATTTGGGATATTCATTTCTTCTTTATCCTCAATTGTCTTTACTGTCACATTCTTGCCCTTGTGCGGAAAGCGTGATATATCAAGCTCCTCAATGCCCTCCTCAAAAGAGAGTATGAGCGTCTTTTCTCCCGAATTGAAGCGTTTATCCTCCATGGTTTCCTGTATAAAACGGGTTTTTCCTGCTTCAAGGAATCCAAGAAATAGAAATACGGGAATTGGTTCCTGATTGAAATTAGGCATAATTTATCTCCTTATCAAAGGCAGAAAAGCTTTGCAACAGCTTCTTCGTTAAGCTTTGAGCCGATTACACAAAGTCTGCCTGTAGTTTCTGCGCTTCCATAGCGGACATCGGGAGTTCCCGGAATATAGTCAAAGTGAATCCACTTTCCGTCCTCTGCGGCAACAATGCCCTTTGCTCTTAATACAATACCGAACTTTTCTTCATCTGCAAGAGCCTCCAGAGCCGCTGTTATAGCCTCTACGGTGTAAGGTCTGGGAGTTTCTGCGCCCCAGCTTGTAAATACTTCATCAGCATGATGATGTTCATGGTCGTGGTCGTGACCGCAGCAGCAATGTCCGTCCTCGTGGTCGTGGTGGTGATGCTCATGTTCATGGTCGTGACCGCAGCAGCAGTGTCCGTCCTCGTGGTCATGGTGGTGATGTTCATGGTCGTGGTCGTGACCGCAGCAGCAGTGTCCGTCCTCATGGTCGTGGTGGTGATGTTCATGGTCATGGTCGTGACCGCAGCAGCAGTGGCCGTCCTCGTGGTCGTGGTGGTGATGCTCGTGCTGATGCTCAATCATCTCTTTGAGCTCGTTTTCAAGAGTATTTTTCTGCACCATAGCCGCAACAATCTGCTTGCCGTCAAGTTCGTCCCAATCGGTTGTAACTATGGGAGCTGTCTCGTTGAATTTGCGGACAATTTCTATTGCCTCGCTGATTTTCTCCTGTGAAAGTCCAGCGGTATGGCTGAGGATTACACAGCTTGCATGCTCAATCTGGTTATTGAAAAATTCGCCGAAATTCTTCTGATACATTCTGCATTTTTTCGCGTCAACAACAGTTGTAAAGCCGTCAAGCTCTACGTCGTGGCTGTCAATTTTGCGTACAGCGGCGATAACATCGCTGAGCTTGCCTACGCCTGAGGGCTCAATAATTATACGGTCGGGCTTGTATTCTTCAAGGACCTGAACAAGTGCCTTGCCGAAATCGCCTACAAGACTACAGCAGATACAGCCTGAGTTCATTTCGGTAATCTCAATTCCTGCATCTTTGAGGAATCCGCCGTCAATGCCTATCTGTCCGAACTCGTTTTCGATAAGGACAAGCTTTTCACCGTTATAGCCCTCTTGGATAAGCTTCTTTATGAGTGTGGTTTTTCCTGCACCGAGGAAACCAGAAAATATTGTAATTTTTGTCATTAAGACCACTTCTTTCTTGAATTAATATCAAATTATATTATAACACTTTTTAATATTTAATGCAATAGCTGAAATAAAAATTTCCGCAACTTTTCAAAATAAGCCAATGTTCAAAAATATATAATATATTATAAAAATAGATATCTTTTTAGATATAAAAGAGAATTTATGAAATTTTGGAAATAAGCTATTGCAATTTACATATATTCATGATATAATACAATATATTCAACAAATTAATCAAAGTTGAATAATAAATGATATGGAGGATTAAATTTATGAAAAAAATCATGGCTGGCGTACTCGCCGCAGCAATAATTATGGGCGCAGGTATAACAACAACTTTCACTGTGGCAGATACAGTTATTGCTGCTAATGCAGCTATTGAAGGAAATGGAACTTATGAATCACTCACTTATTATGCTTATGACGGTAAGATTGAAATTTGTGATTTTGATGATTCAGTTACTTCACTTGTAATACCCGCTGAAATTGAGGGATTGCCAGTAACAGCTATCAGAGATAGTGCTTTTGAAGGTTCTACAGCGTTGGAAAGCGTTGTTATTTCAGAAGGAATAAGTGAAATAGGTGCAGAAGCATTTGAAATGTGTACTTCATTAAAAAGTGTTTCTTTGCCCTCTACATTAAAATCTATTGATAGAGCTGTATTTTATAATTGTATAAGCCTTGAAGAAATTGAAATTCCGAAAAGTGTAAAAGAATTTGAGGGTTCTGTTTTCTCAGGCTGTGCAAATCTCCGAACAGTTAAAATTAATGACGGTATTAGTAAATTTTATAGCTGGGATTTTGAGAAATGTAATATAACCACATTATATCTGCCTAAAAGTGTTACATATATCCCTTCTGACGCATTTTTAGACGGCTCTGTAAAAGAGGTTTACTATGCAGGCTCACCAGAACAGTGGGAAATAATAAATGAAAGCGGCAGAGAAATATTCGAAAATTCTACAATCCATTTCGGTGCTGAAAATTTTGAAGGTCCTCTCACCCCCGATGTAAACCGTGACGGTGCAATTGACGCTTCTGACGCTTCTGTTATTCTTGCTTACTACGCTTACACTATGACAGGCGGAAAGGGTACAATTGAGGAATATCTTGCTAAATAATACACAAAGGACGGATTTTATTCCGTCCTTTCTTGTTTTATTCCCAATAATCAACTGTATGAGGCAGGTCAATATCTTTTGCATGGAAAACAGGTTCTCTGCCCTCCTTACGCTGACTTTCATAATCAGCAAGTGCACGAAGCGCATATTTGCCTAAAATAAGTATAACAGGAATATTTATAAGCGTCATGCCTCCCATTGTAACATCGGCTACATTCCAGAGGAAATCTGCGCTTAGTCCTGAACCGATAAGAATTACAAGTGACGCTATAACATGATATACATGCATGAATGTCTTTGACGGAACTTTGCCCATAATGAATATAAGACATTTATCCACATAGAAAAGATTTCCCAGAAGTGTTGTAAATGCAAAAAGCATCATTGCTGCTGTTATAAATATAGGTCCGAAATCTCCAAGTGTTTCTCGTAATGAAGCCTGTACGTATGCCGCACCTGAAAGCTCCTTTGTCGGTTCAACCCCTGAACACATACACATAAATGCTGTGGCACTGCACACAAGAAGAGTATCAATAAATACAGAAAGCACCTGCACAAGTCCCTGTTTTGCCGGATGTGATACTTCCGCTGAAGCTGATGCATTTGGCGCAGAGCCTACGCCTGCTTCGTTGCTGAACAATCCTCTCTTAATGCCATACATAACGCATGAACCGCCAAAACCGCCGAAAATAGCCTCAAAATCAAATGCTCGCTTGAAAATTTCTGCAATTACAGAGGGCAGAGATGTGATGTTCATAATAATTATCACTACTGCCACAAGGATGTACGCAACCCCCATAAAAGGCACAAGAAATGTAGTTGTCTTGATTATACGTGCACCGCCGCCGATAAGGCAATAACATACTACAGCGGCAATAATAAAGCCAATTATCCATGGGGATGATGTTTCATCGTAAAAGCTGTATGCTGAAAATGTTGATTGCAGATTATAAGATGCAAGCATATTGAAACCAAAGCCGTATGTAAGTATAAGAAGTACTGAAAAAACTATTGCAAGAGGTTTGCACTTCAAACCCGTTTCAATGTAATAAGCAGGTCCACCATAGCTTCCCTCTGGTCCTTTTTTCTTATAAATCTGGGCAAGTGTACTCTCCACAAATGCCGAGGCACTGCCGATTATTGCTATTACCCACATCCAGAATACCGAACCGAAACCACCAAGACAAAGAGCCGTTGAAACTCCTATGATATTTCCTGTTCCTACTCTGGATGCTGTAGATACCATAAGCGCTTGAAATGACGATACACCGCCATTTTCAGCAGGCTTATCCATTACAGCGCGCAGCTGTTCTTTAAATAATCTGAACGGCGCAAATTTTGTCCGTACAGTGAAGTATATTCCGCATGCCACAAGCAGAATAATGAGAATGTAGCTGTAAAGCGCATCGTTTACAGCTGAAACAAGGTTGTTTAGCATAAAAAACTCCTTCGAAATATAGTGTAACATTCACAAAACATGTGAACAATCATTATAATTATACCACATTTTATCAAACAAGTCAACCATGAAATGACAAAAAAGCACAGCTCCCGAAGAAACTGTGCTTAGTTTTTCTATTTATCAGAAATACGCTTTAATCAAACGCAGCCCTGAGCCTTCATAGCCTCTGCAACCTTGAGGAAGCCTGCAATGTTTGCACCTGCAACGAGGTCATCGCCAAAGCCGTACTCATTAGCAGCAGCAAGTGAAGCATCGAAAATATTCTTCATGATGCCCTTGAGCTTGTTGTCAACTTCTTCTTCTGTCCAAGAATATCTCATGGAGTTCTGTGACATTTCAAGTCCGGATACAGCAACACCGCCAGCGTTTACAGCCTTAGAAGGAGCAACGATTACGCCGTTCTCCTTGAGGTATGCAACAGCTTCGTTTGTTGTAGGCATGTTGGATACTTCAACGTAGTACTTAACGCCGTTAGCAACAATCTGCTCAGCTTCCTTAACATCAACCTCGTTCTGTGTAGCACAAGGCATAATGATGTCAGCCTTTGTTCCCCATGGCTTCTGACCTGGGAAGAACTCAACGCCGAACTTATCAGCGTAATCCTGTACTCTGTTGCGGCATGAAGCACGCATCTCGAGGAGGTAATCAACCTTTTCAGGTGTGCTGATACCGTCGGGATCGTAGATATATCCGTCAGGACCGGAAATTGTTACAACCTTACCGCCAAGCTCGTTTACCTTCTTTACAGTACCCCAAGCAACGTTACCGAAACCTGAAATAGCAAATGTCTTGCCCTCAATGCTGTCACCGAAGTGCTTGAGCATTTCTACTGTGTAGTATACTGCGCCGTAACCTGTAGCTTCAGGACGGATAAGTGAACCGCCGAACTGGATACCCTTACCTGTAAGTACGCCTGTGAACTCGTTGCGGAGTCTCTTATACTGACCGAATAAGTAACCAACTTCACGTGCACCAACGCCGATATCACCAGCGGGAACGTCGAGGTCGGGACCGATGTGTCTTGAAAGCTCTGTCATGAAGCTCTGGCAGAAACGCATAACCTCAGCGTCTGACTTGCCCTGGGGGTCGAAGTCGGAACCGCCCTTACCGCCGCCCATTGGGAGTGATGTAAGGCTGTTCTTGAATGTCTGCTCAAAGCCGAGGAACTTGATGATTCCGAGGTATACGGATGGGTGGAATCTGAGACCGCCCTTGTATGGTCCGATTGCAGAGTTGAACTGTACTCTGAAACCTCTGTTTACCTGTGTTTTACCGTTATCGTCAACCCACGGAACGCGGAAGATAATCTGTCTCTCAGGCTCAACGATTCTCTCGAATACGCCTGCATCAATATAATCCTGTCTCTTTTCAGCAACAGGCTCAAGAGTTTCAAGAACCTCTGTTACAGTCTGAATGAACTCAGGCTCGCCCTGATTTCTCTGTTTAACTCTTTCAAGTAAGTCGATAAGATACTGATTCTTTAACGCCATTGTTAAAAAACCTCCTTCAAAATATTTCTGCAATTGTTCCACAACTAAGCCTTGAATACTTTAGCTTTACTTGCTGAACATCTTTTGCAGCTAAATAAATTATACCAATTTCTGACAACTTTTTCAAGGGGTTAGAACACGGAAATTTAAAAATCGGGCAGATTTGTATGTTTACACAATCCTACCCGACATCTTCATTATTTTTCATTAATTTTCACAGTTGTTGAGATACTCGCTTGCAAGGTATAACGAGCCGCACACGACAACTATACCGTCATTTTCAAGAGCGAGCAATTTCGCTTTCCTAACTGCTTCTTCAAGGGAGTCGCAGGACTCCGCATATGCGAATTCAGATGCGATTTCAGCCAATTTATCGGCACTTACCGCATTGTATGCAAAACCGTCAACAGTGAATATTTTTTCGGCATACTGAGCAATACGTGTCACTCCTTGTTGATAATCCTTTGTATCAACCATACCAAGAACAGCGTATACAGGTCGGTTAATCTTGTCAAGAACACCGACAAAATTTGCGATACCCTCGGGATTATGTCCGCCGTCTATAATAAATGGCGGCTCACCGTCGATATACTGACATCTTGCCTTTATCTGCGAAGTTTCAATCGATTTTTTAACATTTTCTTCCGAAATGTCAAATCCGTTTTCGCGCAGAAAATGACAAACCTGAATAGCCGTAACTGCATTTATTGGCTGTGCATTGCCGAACATTGCTGTTTTATACTTTTTCCTTAAATACATAAAAGGCTGACCGTCAGGTTCAACAGGAAGCATTTCAAAATCAAAATGCCCCATTGTAATTAACTCAGAACCTACTTTATCTGCCGCTTTTTTTACAATTTTATATGTTTCGTAGCTGTTATCGTTTGACAGCACAACTGCTGAACCTTTTTTGATTATTCCTGCTTTCTGACGTGCAATTTTTTCAACGGTATCGCCTAAAATCGCTGTATGGTCAAGGGAAATTGACGTAATTACGGCAGCCACAGGGGGCGGTATTACATTTGTACAGTCAAGAAGTCCGCCAATTCCAGCTTCAAGCACCACAATATCGCATTTTTCACGGACATACCACAGCAGAGCAATTGCCATTGTGATTTCAAACTGGGAATACTCCGCATCTGCAACGGAATTTTTCACCTTTTCCGCAATTTCGCAGAGGGATTTTTCATCAATTTCTACACCGTTTATGCGGATTCTGTCGGCATAATGGGTAATATACGGGGATGTGAACTGTCCTGTTTTATACCCCGAATAAATCAGCGCATTTGAGATATATTCAACTGTTGAGCCTTTGCCGTTTGTGCCTGCAACGTGTACGAATTTCAGCTGTTTTTCAGGATTTCCTATACGCTTCATCAGCTCCTTTGCTCGGGAAAGGTCAGTAACTGCCTTTCCCGATTTGCTGTAGGAGTTCACGAAGCTCATTGCTTCATTGTAATTCATGGATTAATATGGAGATGCCTGAGATTCAGCCTTTGCAACGGCATCTTCAAGGCTCATTCCTGCAAATTCCTGAGCAGAGAAGATACGTCCCGATTTCTTATCGTCTACAAATGCGCCTACAAGTACGCCTGGGAGTGCGCTTTCGGGAGAATTTGGAGCGTTAGGGCCGCCAAGTTCAGTTCTGCACCAGCCCGGGTCAGCAAGATTGAGAACGATATCGCTGTTCTGATACTTAGAGCCAAGGTCGATTGTTACCTTGTTAAGAGCAGCTTTTGCAGCTGAATAGCCTGCCTGTTCGGGTTCAAGAGCAATACCGCTTGTTGTGTTGACAATTCTGCCGAAACCTCTCTCCTGCATACCTGGTAAGAAGTGGTAGCAAATCATCATTGGAGCAGTTGTGTTTACTTTGAAGCTGATGTCGTAGTCGGACACGGGAGTTGTGAGATACTCTGTGCGGTATGCAATCTGCAAGCCTGCATTGTTGAGAATAATGTCAATCTGAGTTCCCTTTGCGTCGATTTCTTTCAGCATTTTCTCAACGGAATCAAGATCGGAAAGCTCTGCCTCAACCACGTAAGCCTCAACTCCAAGAGCCTTTACCTCGGCAAGAACCTTTTCGCAATGCTCTGCCTTTCTGCTGTGGAGTACCAGATTACAGCCCTGTTTCGCCATAAAAATAGCCGAAAGATAGCCGATTCCTCTGCTGGCACCTGTGAGAAGCGCCCATTTTCCTTTTACGTTTGTCATTGTTTTTCCCTCCATTTTCTGCCGTCAGTGCCAACGGCAAGATAATTTTATAATAATATATTTCTATATTATTTTATACGTATCATTGAGGGGACGCTCTCTCTTGCAGAGCGTCCCCTCTTTCAAAACAGTCCACTGGACTGTTTTGAAATTCACCCCTTGCAGAACGCCTGAACGCTACGCAGGGCTTTGCCCTGCACCCACCAGAGACGCTGTCTCTGGACTCTGGTAAAGGGGTTCACCCTTTTGGATCCCCATATTTTACATATTTTATAATTACACAATATAATAAATGCAG